>NZ_CP121660.1:0-697836 GCF_029714365.1 Sinorhizobium terangae | reverse complement strand
GCGCCCCGGCCCCTTCTACATGAACCTGCCGCTCAACACGCAGCCCGCACCGGTAACGCTGCGCCTCGACGCCCTGCCCGACCGGCCGGTCTTCCCCGCGCTCGCACCGGCTGACGACGGCCCATTCCGGTTAGCAGCGAACGTTATCGGCTCAGCGTCGAAGGTGGCGATCAAGCTTGGCGGCGGCAGCCGCACCGCAGCCGAAAGCGTCCGGCGGCTGGCCGAGGCGGCTGGTGCGCTTGTCGTCTCCAGCCCCGGGGCCAGCGGCGTCATGCCGGCCGATCATCCGCAGAACATGTGTGTTGGCGGTTCCAAGGGCTCGATCAGCGGCAACTGGGCGATGGACGAGGCCGACCTCCTCATTGTCATCGGCAGCCGCGCCGTCTGCCAGGCGGATTGCTCGGGCATCGGCTGGCCCAACGTGCGTCATGTCGTCAATATCAATGCTGACCCAGTCGACGTGCAGCACTACAACAACACGATCGCACTGACTGGCGATGCATCCGTCGTTGCCGGGCGGTTGGCCGCAATGCTGGCGGATAGACAGCCCGATCCGCGCAAAGCGGCTTGGCTGAAAGCCGGCACCGTCAAGCGAGCGGATTGGGACGATTTTCTTGCCCGCCAGGCATCCTCGCCGCCGGTTTTTGATCCTGTCTGGCAAAGACCGGTGCTGACCCAGCCTCGCGTCATCCGGCTTGCCGCCGATTTCTGCCGCCGGCACGGCGCCCTGAAATTCTTCGATGCGGGTGACGTCCAGGCGAACGGTTTCCAGATCGTCGAGGACCAGGCACCCTTCGAAACCTTCACCGAGACCGGCGCGTCCTACATGGGCTTTGCCGTCAGCGCGCTGCTTGCCGCCGGCATCGCCGACAAGGGACGCTACGGCATCGCCTTCACCGGCGACGGCTCCTTCATGATGAACCCGCAGGTGCTGATCGACGGTGTCGAACATGGCGTGCACGGCACGATCCTGCTCCTCGACAACCGCCGCATGGCCGCCATCAGCCATTTGCAGCACGCGCAATACGGCCGCGATTTCCGCACCAATGACGGCGTCGCCGTCGACTACGTGAAGCTGGCCGAGGCAGTGAGCGGCGTACGCGCTCTATCGGGCGGCGAGGACGAAGAGAGCCTGACAGCCGCCCTCGAGGAGGCGCGAGCCTGGCCGGGCCTCAGCCTTGTCCACGTTCCCGTCTATTTCGGCGAGGACCCCGCCGTCGGCCTCGGCGCCTATGGCCAGTGGAACGTGGGCAACTGGGTCGACGACGTCCAGCGGCAATATGCCCGCACCTTGATCTGAGAGAACGACCATGTATGAACAATTCGGACTGCTGATAGACGGTCAGTGGCGTGCCTCGCGCAGCGGGCAGACCCGACCCGTCATCGATCCTGTCGATGAAGAGATCATCGGCCATCTTCCCTCGGCCGACGCCACGGATCTCGACGAGGTTCTGAGCGTCCTCTCCCGCGAGGCCCCGCGCTGGGGCAAGGTTCCCGGCTGGGAACGGAGCGCCATCCTCCGTCGCATCGCCGGGGAAATGCGTAGCCTCTCGGACCGTGCAGCGCGCGACATGTCCGCCGAAACGGGCAAGCCCATTACGGAAGCCACAGGTGAATGGAACGCCGCCATCGATCAGTTTGATTGGTATGCCGACGAGGCGCGGCGCATCTTCGGCCACGTTCTCGGCGGGCGCGACCCGAACGTGCGTCTCGACGTCCGGTTCGATCCGGTCGGCCCGGTGGCCGCCTTCACCGCCTGGAACTTCCCGGCGCTGCTTCCAGCCCGCAAGATCGCCGCCTCGCTTGCCGCCGGCTGCCCCATCGTCATCAAGCCCTCGGAGGAAGCGCCGTCGAGCACGCTGCACATCGCGGCAGCCGCCATGAGGGCTGGCCTGCCCGCCGGCGTGCTGAATGTGGTCAGCGGCAACTCTTCCGATGTATCGACCCACCTGATCGCCTCGCCGACGATCAGGAAGGTCTCGCTCACCGGCTCCGTCGCGGTCGGGAAGCTGATCCTCAGGCAATGCGCCGACACCGTGAAGAAGGTGTCGATGGAGCTGGGTGGCCATGCGCCGGTTCTCGTGCTGGAAGATGCCGATCCGGTTGCTGCCGCCACCGCCTGTGCCCGCGCCAAGTTCCGCAATGCCGGTCAGGTCTGTATCTCGCCAAGCCGCTTCTATGTCCACGACTCCATTTACGAGCCCTTCGCGCGTACGATGGCCGACGTCGCCAACGGCCTCAAAATCGGCCGCGGCAGCGACGACGGCGTGGAAATGGGCCCGATGGCCAACGCCCGCGGCCGCGAGCGTATCGTCAGCATGGTCTCCGATGCCCTGGCCAAGAGCGCGACGCTGCTTGCAGGCGGCGAAATCCCGGCTGACCGCAATCGCGGCTTCTTCTATCGTCCGACGGTTCTCGGCGACGTTCCGGACGATGCACTTATCATGTCGGAGGAGCCGTTCGGCCCCGTCGCCCCGATCGCGCGCTTCTCCGACTTTGACGATGCCGTGAAGCGCGCCAACGACGTGCCCTTCGGCCTTGCGGGCTACGTCTTCTCGCGTTCGCTCGAGCGCGCGAACAGGGCGGCGGAAGCGCTCGAAGTCGGCATGGTTGGCGTCAACGACATGCTGCTTGCCGCAGCCGAGATCCCCTTCGGCGGGATCAAGGAAAGCGGCATGGGCCGTGAGGGAGGCCGGCTCGGAATCTTCGACTATCTCGAAGCCAAATACATCAAGATGCGGGTCGCGTGAGGAAGAAAACATGTGTGACGACCACAACAATTCCGGCAAGGAAACGGGCTTTTCGCGCGGATTGACCAGCTATGGCGACCGGGGGTTCAGCATCTATCTGCGCCGATCCTTCGCCAGCTCCATGGGTTATAGCCGGCAGATGCTCGACCGGCCAATCGTCGGCATCGCCCACTCGGCGAGCGGCTTCAACAACTGTCACCGGCATTTCCCCGAGATGATCGAGGCGGTGAAGCGCGGCGTGCTGGCCGCAGGCGCGCTGCCTGTCGAGTTCCCGACGATCTCGCTCGGCGAGGTCTTCCTCAGCCCGACGAGCCTCAAGTTTCGCAATCTCATGTCCATGGATGTCGAGGAGATGACCCGCGCGCAGCCGATGGACTCGGTGGTTCTCCTCGGCGGCTGCGACAAGACCGTTCCCGCGCAGCTGATGGGCGCTGCATCCGCCGGCCTTCCGTCTATCCAGCTCGTCGCCGGCCCCATGTCGACCAGCCGTCATCGTGGTGAACGTCTCGGCGCCTGCACCGACTGCCGCCGCTTCTGGCAGCGCTATCGCGCGGGCGACGTCGACGATCAGGGCATCGGCGAGGTCGAAAAGCGCCTCGCGTCCACCAGCGGCACTTGCGCGGTGATGGGAACGGCCAGCACCATGGCCTCGCTTGCCGAAGCTATCGGCATGATGCCCGCAGGCTCCGCAGCCATCCCCGCAGTCGATGCGGATCGCCTGCGCATGGCCGAGGAAACCGGCCGTCTCGCCGTCCAGCTGATCGGCACGGACAGGACACCCAGGAAGATCATCACGGAGAAAGCGCTGGAAAACGGCGTGCGCATCCTGATGGCGATCGGCGGTTCCACCAACGCTATCATCCACCTCGCCGCCATTGCCGGCCGCCTCGGGGTGAAGATCGACCTGAATCGGATGAATGAGATTAGCGACACGACGCCCGTACTCGTCGACCTCAAGCCGACCGGCGCCGCTTATATGGAAGACCTGCATGCGGCCGGAGGCATTCCGGCCGTCATGCGGGAGCTGAAGCATCTCCTTCACCTCGACTGCGAGACGATCACTGGCGAAACCATTGGCGACCGCATCCAGGCGGCGGACCCCTGGGTTGATCGCAATGTCGTGAAGTCGTTCTATGCTCCCATTCGTGAAAGCGGCGGGCTTCTCGCCCTGTTCGGGAACATGGCGCCGCGCGGCGCGATCATCAAGCGCTCGGCCGCAGACCCCAATCTCTTCGAGAAAACCGGCCGTGCCGTCGTCTTCACTTCGTTGCAGGATCTTGCGGCTCGCATCGACGATCCCGACCTCGACGTTACGGCGGACGACTTCCTTGTTCTCCAGAATGCCGGTCCGCTCAGCGACGCTGCCATGCCGGAGGCTGGTTACATCCCGATCCCGGCCAAGCTCGCACGTGCCGGCGTCAAGGACATGGTGCGTATCTCCGATGCACGTATGAGTGGGACCGCCTACGGCACCATCGTTCTGCATGTCGCGCCGGATGCTGCTTCGGGTGGTCCGATCGGTCTGATCCGTAACGGGGACTCGATCGCGCTGAGTGTAAAAGATCACTCGATCCGCCTTCTCGTTTCCGATGAGGAACTGGAGACCCGGCGTGCTGAGCGGACGATAGAAAAGCGTCCGGCGCTTCGGGGTTACGATATGCTTTACCGCGATCATGTCTTGCAGGCCGACGAAGGCTGCGACTTCGACTTCCTGCAAAGCAGACCGGCCTCGTCATCCCACATCCGAAGCTGAAGCTCCAAGGAGGAGCCGGTTAAGCTGACAGCGAACTACCGCCTCATTGAGCTGAGCGTCGTTGCGGCGGCCATCGGCGCGGAGACGGCGAGGGTCAATTCCCCCTTTCGTCCCTCGGGGAGCGCCGGTTGACCCTGCCGAATTCGTGAAAGTCGGCAGCGATCGGCGCCGACCTTCGGCCAGTTCCTGTTGATAGATTACGCGATGTTTTGAGAACAGAACGAGAACGCACGAGTGCTGCGCCGAATGCTGGTGTACGGCTGCTCTCGACCCTTTGCGGCCTTAGGGGACGAGGACCGGCAATGGCTCGATTGAGCCCAATCCGGTCCTTCCAGGTGTCGCCGTCAGCGGCACAGGTCGATGGTGAGCGGGGGTCGTGGCAACAGCGCTGTAGGGCAACATTCCGCCAACGACCCGACTGTGCCGAGTTAAGGTTTTGCCAGTGTTTGTGCATCAGCGGCGATGGATACGAAGTGCCGCTTGAAAGCGATATGTAGATCGTCAATCAGCGTGAAGATTGTCGGGATGACGAATAGGCTGAGGAAGGTTGACGTAAGTAGCCCGCCGATCACAACGATCGCCATTGGCTGTCGGAAGCTGGGATCGCCGCCGGTCAGGCTCAACGCCACAGGGATCATTCCTGCGCCCATCGCAATCGTCGTCATGATAATCGGCCTTGCGCGCTTGTGGCATGCGTCAACGAGTGCGTCGAACCGCGGCACACCTTGCCGCCTCGACATGATCGCGTACTCGACGAGCAAGATCGAATTCTTGGTCACGATACCCATGAGCAGAATCAGGCCGATCACCGCCGGCATGGAGAAGCTCATGCCCGTGACCAGCAGTGGAACGAGTGCGCCTCCGAGTGCCAATGGAAGCGCCATCAGGATAGTGACGGGCTGAAGGAAATCGTGGAATAGAAGGACAAGGACCGCGTAGACGCAGAACACGCCGATTGCCATTGCTATTGCAAAGCTCTCGAAGAGTTCGGAACTCTGCTGCAGTTCGCCCTGCTGGACCTGATAAACCCCCGGGGGCAACTGGCGAAGCGCTGAAAGCGCCTGCGCCTCCCGGTTCACGTCACCAAGGATGCGGCCGTTGAGTTCGACGGAGAGGGTGACGTTGCGGGCGCGATCGATGCGGTTGATTTCCGAAGGACTGCCGCCAATCGATATGTCGGCGATGGTCCCCAAAGACACCTTTCCTTTGGCACCGGACACCTGGATTCGAGAGATGGCGTCAATGTCGGTCCGTGACTTTGGATCAAGACGAACACGGACGTCGATCTGGCGCTGCGGTAGATTGAGCTTGGCCATTGAGTTCGAGTAGTCGCCATTGGTGGAAACACGAACTGCCTCCGCAATCGCCTCGGACGTTACGCCCAAGGCGGCCGCTTTGGGGAAGTCTGGCTTGATCTGAACTTCCGGCGCCTGCAGGGACGCGCTGGAGGTCACCGCACCGACACCGTTCAGCGTCCTCAACTGATCCTCCAACGAACTCGCAGCGCGATCCAGAGCGTCGGCATCATCGCCGGCAATCGTGATCTCGAGCTTCGTGCCGTTGCCGCCGCTTCCGACTTCGACCGTGGCGCCGGGCAGGACAGAGAGGGCATTGCGTATGTCCCGCTCGATCTCTGTCTGCTTGCGGTCTCGATCGCTCATGTCGGTCAGGTTGACCACGACCGTCGCCTTTGTGATGTCGCTAGTCGTCGAGGAATCAGGGCCGCTTCCCGAAGAGGACGAGCCGACGGAAACGTACACGCCGGTGACATCCGGCAACTTTGATATGATCTCGGCCGCGCGTCGGGACGTGGTGTCGGTCATCTCCAGCGTGCTGCCCGGCGAAAGCGTCAGATTCACCTGGGTCTGAGAATTATCCGAGGCCGGAAGGAACCCTGTCTTGAGAAAGGGTATGGCCATCAGCGATGCGACAAGCAGGGCGCTCGTCGCGAGCATAGTGATGAGCCGGTGCCTGAGGCATGCCTTGACGACGGACAGATACGTTCTCATCACCCAGCCGTCCTTTTCCTCTTTCGGATGCGCCTTCATGAGATATGCCGCCATCATGGGGGTGATGAAGCGGGCGACGAGAAGGGAGGCGAGCACGGCAGCCGCCGCCGTCACACCGAACTGTCGGAAAACGAGGCCGGGAACGCCGCCCATGAATGCTGTCGGTAAGAAGACGGCGACGAGGGTGAAGGTTGTCGCGATCACGGCAAGCCCAATTTCGTCGGCCGCCTCCATGGCGGCGTCTCTGGCGGTCTTGCCCATTCCGAGATGTCGTTCGATGTTTTCTATCTCGACGATCGCATCATCTACCAGAATGCCGACGACCAGCGACAGTGCAAGCAACGTCACCGTGTTCAGGCTGAAGTCTGCGAGATACATCACGAGGAATGTCGGGATTACCGATAGCGGGAGGGCGATAGCAGAGAGAAAAGTCGCCCGCCAGTCCCGTAGAAATGCCCAGACGACGACGACCGCGAGGAAAGCGCCTTCGTAGAGCATGTGCATCGAACCGTCGTAGTTCTCGATGATCGGCTTGACGGTCGTGTAGGCGTCGACGATCTGGACCTCCGGATTCGCCGCCGCGAATTCCCGCATCTTCGCCTGGATTTCGTCCGCTACCGCGGTGTCCGAGAAACCGTTCAAACGGTAGATCTGGACGGCTATGGCCGGCTTTCCGTCGAGGTAGGCGATGGACGAGCGGTCCGCATAGCTATCGGTGACGGTCGCTACGTCGTCCAGCCTCACGTTCTGCCCGTTGGAGAGCGGGATAGCGAGGGATGCGAGGTCATCGACCGAAGGTACGGCACCCATCACGCGGACGGTTTGCCGCAGGGCACCGATGTCGCCCCGACCTCCCGATATGTCGGATTGAACCGACTTGATCTTGGAAGAGATGTCGGCGGCCGTGATCCCGAGGCTTGTCAGTACGTCCGGCCTCAGGTCGACATGCGCCTCGCGGTCCACGCCGCCGATGCGCGTTACCTGTCCGACGCCTCCACCTGACAACAGCGCCTTGGTCATGTCGTTATCGACGAACCACGACAACTCCGCCTCGTCGAGTTTGTCTGACCGTACCGCGAAGGCGAGAAGGACGGACGACTGCACCGTCACCTTGGAGACGGTCGGAGTATCCATCGCGGATGGAAGCTCACTTTTGGCGCTGTCAACTGCGTTGCGGACCTCGTTGAGGGCCGCCTCACTATTCTTCTCGAGTTTGAACGACACGCTGATCGTGACGTTGCCGTCGGTGATCGTCGTCGTGATGTGGTCGAGCAGGCTCAGCGACGCGAGCTTGTCCTCGATCTTGCGCGCCACCTCTGTTTCGAGCTGCGTTGGAGCTGCGCCTTCCAGGGTGCCGACGATTTTTATGGTCGGCAGATCCATGTCGGGAAAGTCCTGCACCTGAAGGCGCAAGAAAGCGAGCAGTCCGCAGACAGTCAGGAGAGCAAACAGAAGGACGACTGGAACGGGATTTCGGATCGACCAAGTAGAGATATTCATCGCGCAGCCTCCTCGATCTTGACCAGCGCGTTCTCAGACAGAAAGGCGCCGCCCGCCTGCACAACCCTCTCCCCACCTGCCAGGCCCTCGGATACTTCCACCCGGTCGGACCTGCGTCGGCCGACCTTCACCCGCACGCGGTGCGCCCTGCTTTCCTCGTCGATCACGAACACGTAAGCGAGGCCGTCGCGGTAAACGATGGACGATTCCGGAACCGTAAGGGCTTTGCTCGCCGTGATGTCAATGCGTCCGGACACGTAGAGGCCGGCGCGAGGCTTCGGTTCCTCTGGGAGCTGCACGTAGACGATCGCTCTCCCCGTCTCGTCGCTGATCGTCGGCGCGACAAGCCGCACCATACCCTTGAACGTGCGCCCGTCCGGCGCGTCGATCTCGGCCGCTTGCCCCGGTTCGACCCTCAGAAGGCTCAGCGCCGGGACTTCGGCCTGCCATTCAATGCGCTGCTGGCGCGTCAGCCGGAAAAGTTCGGTACCAGTCGACACGACCGCGCCGAGAGATGCCGACCGTGACGTGATGATCCCGTCATCCACGGCGGTGATAGTTGTCTGCGAGACCTTGATCCGCTGGCCTTCGAGAGCGGCCTCTTCGGACGCGAGGGCGGCTTGCGCCGTCCTCTCGGTGTTGAAGTACTCGACCCTTTTTTGGTCGGACAACACTCCGGAGGCGATGTCGCGCGCACGCTTAGCCTCGGACGTTGCCTTCTCAAGATTTGCCTTCCCGGTTTCCACCGCCGCCTCCTGCTTTTTCAGGTCAGCAAGGACGCCAGCCTGATCAAGCCGCACGAGGACGTCTCCCTTTTTCACGACAGATCCCACATCGACCAGAACCTCCTTGATGCGCAATCCACTGGTTTCGGAGGCGATGGTGGCCTCGTGCCAAGGCTTCAGCCACCCACTGACCGGAATGGTTTCGGGCCACTGCTCCTTTGCCGGCTCCACCAGGGACACGGTAAGCGCAGGCGCCTGTGTTTCCTCCTGTGCCGCCGCCGGCCCGCGGGCGAGAAGAAGGCACGTCGCGAGGGTGCCTGCGAATATTGCAATGTTCTTCATTCTTGGTTCCCTCGATAGGTTGGGCGTGGAGGTCGGCTTATCGTCCAGTCTTCCGCATTGCGAGATGCGGGCCGACGAAGCCGTCTTCGACCCTGGGCACGGTCACGTCGATGGGGCCGCTCCAGCCGCCGCCAAGGGCCTTGTTGAGGGACACGTAGTTTGTCGCGATGTCCGCATTCGCCTGGATCAACTGCTCCTGGGCGGAGTAGAGGGAGCGGTCGGCATCGAGGACGTCGAAGAGGTCGCTCTCACCGGCGGCTAACAGGTCGCGCGAATACTTCGCCGCCAGTCTATAACCGGATACGGATTCTGCGAGCGAGGCGGCTCGGGCTCGCGACTTGTTGAGCGAGACGATCGCATTTTGCACGTCCTCGAGGGCGTTCAGAACGGTCGACTGATAGATGAAGAAGTGCTGGTCTCGTTCCGCCTTGGCGACACCTACCGCGGCCTTCAACTGTCCGCCCTGAAAGATCGGAACGGTCAGGCTGGGCCCGAAAGACCAGCCGATGGTCGACTTCTTGCCGAGATCGCTGATGCTCGCCGCTGAGGTGTCGATCGCGCCCGTTAGGCTGACCGAAGGGTATCGGTTCGCTTCTGCCTGTCCGACTTTCGCGGTTGCCTGGGCAAGCTGACGCTCAGCCGATCGGATATCCGGCCGGGTGTTCAAGATATCCGCCGGAATTCCCACCTTCATCTTGCGCGGCGGCGACGGGATCGGCTCTGCGCTACGGAACTGCGCATCGAGATCAAGTGCCGATCGGCCAAGCAGGACAGCAAGGCGGTTTACGGCCTTGGCATAGCTGATCTGATAGGACGGCACGTCGGCCTGGGTCGACGCCGCCTGCGCCTCCGCCTTGGAGACATCGACCCGGGACGCCAGTCCGACTGCGACTTGCTGCGTCGTGAGGACGGCGGTTTCGCGCTGGGATTTTGCCGAACGTTGGGCGAGTGCCACAAGCTGCTGGTACTCGCGAGCCTGGACGTAATAGGTGGCGACGTCGCCTATCAGAGTCACGAGCGTGTCGCGCAATTCTTCTTCCGAAGATTGCTCGGCGTAGACAGCCGCCTCCACTGCGCGCCTTGCTCCGCCGAAAAGATCGATCTCCCAGCTTGCATCGAAGCCAGCCTGGTACTGCGAATAGACCGTGGGCTCCGTACCTGTCGTGGTCCCCTTGTTGCGGGTTGCCGACGACGCCTCGGAAAGCGAGGGAAACAGTGTACCCCTTTCTTGCTGGAGCGATGCCCGGGCCTGCCGGATCTTTGCCTTCGCCGTCGCGACATCCAGGTTCGAGTGGACGGCCTCCGTCACGAGTCCGTTGAGGACCGGGTCATGGAACTGCTTCCACCACTCCGCCAGCTCGGGAGGAGCTTCGTGGACGTGCTTTCCTTTTGTTTTCCAGGAGGCCGGCATCGCGATCGACGGTTTCACGTAGTCCGGCCCGACGACGCAACCGCTCAAACTCCCGGCAAGGCAGACAAGGCTGACCAGTTTCAATTTGCGCTTGATATGGCTCTTCAACGTGTGCTCCGCCGTCTCCAATGTCAGAGCCGTTGATAGAGGTCGGGGTGTTAAGTGCGGTTAAGGAAGCGTAAAGTTATGTAAAAATTGCCCCGATCTGCTGCTGCCGTTGTATTGCTCACGGGAATGGTGAACCGGGATTGCCCATGCCGAAAGTACTTCTGATCGACGATGACACGGAACTGACGACGCTGCTGAGCGAATACCTCACCGAGGAGGGCTTCGACGTCGAAACGACGGACGACGCACGGCAGGGGATCGCAAGCGCCGCTGCCGGTCAGGGAGTCGACATCATCGTCCTGGACGTAATGATGCCGCGGATGAACGGCATCGACGCGCTGCAGCGCATCCGCCGTCTGGGCGACATCCCGGTGCTGATGCTGACAGCGAAGGGCGACGATGTCGACCGCATCTCCGGGCTCAATCTCGGGGCTGATGACTATGTCTCGAAGCCCTGCTCGCCGGGCGAGCTGGTCGCGAGAATCCGGGCGATACTCCGGCGGACGACCGGCAAGACGACAGACGAGAGCGAGACACTGCAGGCGGGCGGGCTTACCCTCAACCCCGCGACGCGTGCGGCGATCTGGAAAGGTCGGCACCTGGAGGTGACCGGCACGGAGTTCTCGATCCTCGAAGTCCTCGCGCGCAGCGCTGGGCAGCTCGTTCCAAAGGAAGAGATATCCCGGTGGGCTTTCGGGCGCGGCTTGACGCCATTCGACCGGCGGATCGACGTCCACATAAGCAGCGTCCGGCAAAAACTCGGGTTGCGGGATGACGGCTCCTCCTGGATCCAGTCGGTCCGCGGTCAGGGCTACCAATTGCTGCGGGACGGCTGATGCAGAGGCTTCGGAGAAAGATGTTCGTGATGGTGTGGCTGTGCGTAGCTGGATCCATCGCGCTGGTCTTCGCCATACTCAGCTTCCTGCCGCTCACGCCGTTTGCCGAAGAGGTCCAGGAGCGAACCACAAGCTTTGCCCTGGACACGGCTTCGGACCTGCTCGCTCGCCAAGGCATGCTTGCCGTGCAAGACGTCATATCGGCGTTCGCAAATGCGGATCCTTCGATCCGCCTGAGCGTGAAGGCGGTCGGCGCACCGCTTGAATGCGCGGTATCCGTCAGCGACACGCTTGTCCGGCGCGTCGTGAACTCGGGCAAATGCTATGAAGTCACGGCAGTCCCGGACGATGCCTACATTTGGCGACAGTGGCCCAAACTCATGCCGTGGGCTTCCGCCCTTTTGGCCGCGGCCGGCGCCGCGTTCTGGCTGGCGAACTACTTCACAGGGCCGGTCGAACAGCTTCGGCAAGGACTGGGGGAACTCGCTCGCGGCAACTTCGGTGCGCGGATCGGTGAAGAGGTCGACCGCAAGCGTGACGAGGTGGCTGCCCTTGCTCATGACTTTGATGCCACGGCTTCTCGTTTGCAGGAGTTTCAGGAGGTTCAGCAGCGCCTGTTTCACGACGTCTCCCATGAACTCCGGTCGCCTCTCTCGCGTCTGCAGGCTGGTCTAGGGGTGCTTCGCCAGAACCCAGCCCGGCTCAACGACATGCTGGAACGGCTGGAGCGGGAAATTCAACGTATGGACGATCTTGTCGGCGAGATCCTGACGCTTGCCAAGCTTGCGGCGGCGGCGGACCAGCCTTTGAACCGACAGAGACTTGATCTGATCGACCTCGTTCGCGAGATAGTGGACGACAGCACCTTCGAGGGAGCGTCGAACCAGGTCGCGGTCGAATACGACGGAGAAGAGTCGTTCGTGACGTCAGTAGATGGCGAGCTGATTTATCGAGCGGTGGAGAATGTCGTGCGGAACGCAGTGAAATACTCCCCGCCCGGATCGGTGGTCCGCGTGTCGAGCCGAAGAACGTCGTATAGTTTCGAGCTTATCGTCGAAGACGAAGGCCCCGGAGTTCCAGACAGCGCGCTCGAATCCATCTTTCATCCCTTCCGGAGGTTTGCCGATACCCCGGCCGACGCTGCCGGGTTCGGTCTGGGTCTGTCGATCACCAAGCAGGCATTCGAGCGGCATGGGGGCAGGATTGACGCATCGCGGATCTCCGGTAGCGGTTTGCGTATGAAGATGATTCTGCCGATCACAGAGGCAGATGCTGTTCTGCGCACGATGCCGGCAAACCGCCGGCCTTCCGCTGAATAATTACTGTCCGGTGGGGAGCGGTCGCTCGCGCGTCACACGGTGACGGTTGCTTTGCGCGGCAAAACCGGAAATTCCGAGTGCTATCGACGGATATCGGCTTAGGGTCGAAGCGTCGGTTGAATGAACGTCCCAAAAGTCCGCATCTCGGCCATTCGCGCTAACCGCAGCAGACGACCGGTCACCACCCCGAAAACGACTTTCCAGCCACGATTCACGAACGACCGCTGTGCGCCTTCAAGTCGGACACTGAGCAGAGCACGGTGGTATCCCAGAAGCGGAATGCATACATGCCGCCGAGGTGCAGGTTTGCACCACTTCCAGACCTTACCCTCGGAAGCTGCGATCGACGCGTTTCGACCCAGTGCTGCCGTCTGATATCAATGGGGCAAAGACCGCTTAGAGCCCGAAGCGGACTGTCAATTCGTTGCGCGGGACGGCAGGTTTGCGCCGTCATCGGTCGTCCACACCACCTGCTCAAGCTCATAAAAGCCGTCGATACGCTTAGCCAGCGGCCACGCCGGGAACCCCAACAGGAGACATCGGCCGAGCGTGTTCTCCCTTATGTTGGTCCCACATTTGTGCTCGCTGCTCGGCGGTTGTTGGAGGCGATATCTTGACTTCCGATACATACCGAAAAGAATGATGCAAACATTGGGAGGATTACATGGCGGAAATTCGTCTGGAGAACGTTTCCAAGAGCTTCGGCTCGGTATCGGTAATCAGCAACATATCCCTGACGGTAAACGCCGGCGAACTGATGGTGTTTCTGGGACCATCGGGGTCGGGAAAATCAACGCTTCTTCGGATGATCGCCGGTCTGGAGACAATCGACTCCGGCTCTCTGACGATCGGCGGCATACGCAGCGAAGCGCTGCCGCCCGGCCATCGCAACGTAGCGATGGTTTTCCAGAACTACGCGCTTTATCCGCACATGTCGGTGCGGGACAACATGGCGTTCGGGCTTGAGAACATCGGGCTTCCGGCGGCGGAGATCGAGACGCGGGTCTTGATGGCGGCGCGAATGCTCGAGATGGAAAACCTGCTTTCTCGCAAACCCGCGCAGCTATCTGGTGGCCAAAGGCAGCGCGTAGCCATAGGGCGTGCGATCGTGAAGGAGCCAAAGGCGTTCCTTTTCGACGAACCTCTGTCGAACCTCGATGCCGCCCTGCGCGTGAGGACCCGCGTCGAGCTGGCGCAACTTCACCAGCGGATGAAGTCTACGATGATCTATGTCACGCACGACCAGACGGAGGCGATGACGCTGGCAGATCGGATCGTGGTGCTCAACCAATGCAAGATTGAGCAGATCGGGACGCCAATGGAGGTTTACCTCAAACCCGCGTCCCGCTTCGTCGCAGGTTTCATCGGAAGCCCAGGAATGAATTTTCTTTCGGTCGATGTCATCCGTCCAGGGCGGACACCCATCAGGTTCGGGAACGGGTTCGAGCTCGAGATTGAGGCCCCTGTGCCCGCGCCAGGCAGGTTCGATCTTGGCATACGGCCAGAGTCGGTCCGGATCATGACTGGCGAAATCGATCCCTCTCGTCCCTCGATCGAAGCACAGGTTGGCGTCGTCGAGCAACTTGGCGAGCGGACGCTGGCATATTGCACGCTCGAGGACGGTTCACAGCTTATCGCTCAGGATGCGGGGCGTTCCGAGGTCCGTCCGGGAGATCGCGTGCGCGTGGGACTCGACCCTCTGGCCGTTCACCTCTTTGATGCCGACGGGAAATCCTATCAAGCAATCTGATACGCGTCCAAATAGCAGCGGACCTCCAATCACCAATTCGGAGGTCCGTGCAGGCGCCAGCCGGAGAGTAACAATCTAGCCTTTAATACCCGCTGACAGCGTGATCGCTTCAGTGACGCGCCGCTGAAAGATTAGGTAAGCCATCGCCACGGGCAGGCCGGCGAGAACCGCCGCAGTAAGCTGCCTTGCATAATAGACCCCGAAGGCATCGTTCACCTGCGTGATCCCCACAGTAATCGTCATCATGTCGGTCCTGGTCACCGCAAGGAATGGCCACAAGAACGAGTTCCAGGACCAGATGAAGCAGACGATCGAGAGCGCCGTTGTCACACCCCAGTTCATAGGAATATAGACCTTGGTTAAAATCCGCCATTCAGACGCATTGTCCATAACCGCCGCCTCGCGAAAATCCTTCGGCACGCCGTCAAAGAATTGCTTGTAGACGATGATGATGACGGGATGAATGAGCTGCGGGAGCACGATCCCACTCCAGGTATTGATTAGGCCAAGACCGGCCACCAATTCGAAGTGATTCACGATCAGGGTCTGCATGGGGACCATGAAGCTCGCCAAGATTAGCCACCACAAGACATTCCGAAGCGGAAAGCTCAGCTGCGAGATGGCGTAGCCGCAGAACAGTGACGAACTGACAGTTAGCACCGTGACGGCTATCGCCGTGAGAATGGAATTGACATACCACCGCCCGATCTCTGTCTGAGTCAAGGCGAATACATAATGCGAAATGGTAAAAGTCTCGGGCCAGAGCTCGATATAGGGCCTGACGACTTCGTGCTCAGGTTTCAGTGACGAAACCACAGCCCAGTAGAGGGGAAACGCCCAGACGATGGCGCAGATGACGGTTATGACAGTGATAATGAGGCCGATGGCGTTAAGTCGGCGCGCTGTTGTCGCGGTCATCGGTCCCGCCCTCCCGAAAGGCGTGTCAGCTGAAAATTCAAAACAGACACGACAATGACGATCACAAATAGGACCACCGCGACGGCTGCCGCCCTGCCTCCCTGATCCGATTGGAACGCTCGCTGAAAGACATAATAGACCAGGACCACGTTGTCGTTCGGTCGTCCGCCGACTGAGAAGAGGTAGACTTGGTCAAAAATCTTGAGCTGCGAAATCAACTGGATGGTCAGTACGAGCGCGGTGATTGGCCACATCAAAGGCCAAGTAATGCGGCGGAAGGTCGACCATCTGCCGGCGTTGTCTAAGGCCGCAGCCTCGTAGATTTCCGTCGGGATGGTTCGCAATCCGGCGAGAAACAACAATATGGAAAATCCTGCGGTCCACCAGATCGTGATTATGCCGACGGCGGGCATGAACCAGGCGGTCGACTTGAAAACGGGGATGCGCGCGATGCCGAGCATGTCGAAAAGGTACATCGCGATGCCGAACTGGAAGTTCAGCGTCCAATCCCAGAGGAGATACACGACCGAGACCGGAAGAATATATGGCAAGAAGAACAGGGCGAGTATGGCTGCCTGAAGTCGTCCGGCAAGACGATTGACGCCGAGCGCTATTGCGAATGCCACAAGCGTTCCAGGGACGACGGTGATGAGTACGAAGTAGGCCGTGTTCCATACCGCGGTGCCGAACCGTCGGTCAGAAGGAAGGCGTGCGTAGTTGTCGAACCCGACGAAGTTTCCATCGCCAATCAGGGGCGCATCTGTCAGGCTTATCATGAAAAGCCTTATCGTCGGATAGACGAACACAAGTCCGTAAATGGCGACGAACGGCGCGATGAGCGCCAAGGCGAAGAGAGCTTCGTTGCGCCGGTTTCTGAGCATCATCCTCCCGCTCCACTTACCTTTCAGACGAGGATGGCCCAGGCGAACGATTGATTGCCTGGGCCTCGGGTCGTCAAAGGTCGGCCAAACCGGTCTTGATCTCCTCGACCGCTTTCGCGGGCTCCATTTCACCATTGAGCGTCGGCACGAAGAAATTCGACATCACGTCAAAAATTGGCCCAGCGATGCCCGCCAGCGGAGTCTTCGGATCGAAGATCATGTTTGCGGTCAGCGAAGAGTATGTGTGGTTCGGCTCCATCGCCTTGTACTCGGCCGAGTTCGTGACGGGACCATATGCGGGGATATGCCCCGCGGTCGCCCAGAACAAGGAATTCTTCGACATCCAGCTCATGACCTCGAGGACCGCGGCTCGCTTCTCGGGACTCATGTCCTTGCCCTTGTTCGCAGGGAGCGCGAAGGTGTGACTGTCGGCGTAGGTGGAGGGATGATTGAAGATTACAGGCAGTTCGACGGCTCCCCATTCGAAGAGCTTGCCGTTCTTCTTGAGGTCCGTCATCGTCGGGACTTCCCAAACCCCGTTGATCATCATCGCAGCTTCACCCGATGTGAAGAGCGCCACGGTCGCAGGGTAGTCCGTATAGGTGGATTGAAGCCCTTCCTTCGTCCATTCGGACAGAACGGCAAGAGAGTTTTCGAGCTTCTTTGCGCTGTCGCCAGCAAGAAACTCACCGTCCGTCATGAGCTCACCATCCTGCTGGCCCATGAAGGAATAGACGGTGCGGAACATGAAGTTGCCGTCCGCAGTCACCGAGCCAAGCGGGAACTTGACCCCAGCGGCCTTCAAGGCCTTCAGCGTCGCGGTGAAGTTCTCACGCGAGTCCATGCCCTTCGGCTTGCCGTCGTCGCCGAGAACTCCGGCTTTCTTGAGCAGGTCCTTGTTATAATAAAGGACGATTGGGTGCGTATCGAGCGGCACCGCATACTGTTTGCCGTCGATGCTCACAGCCTCCCAAGTCGCGGGGGCGTAGTCAGATTGTCCGAGGCCCATCGTCTTCCAGTCGTCGGCGGTGATTTCCTGCAGAATGCCCTGCTTCACCGCCAGCGGGATGCGGCTGGCGTGATACGTCATGATATCAGGGCCTTCGCCAACCGCCGTAGAGGTTTGGACCTTGGAGTAAAATGGCGTTCCCCATTCCAGCGTGGTCGCATCGATCTTTATCTCGCCCTTGTGGGCCTCGTTGAAATCGGCGACCATTTGTTTCATGCGAACGCCGTCACCGCCGCCGAAGAAGTCCCACCATGTGACGGTTTCCTCGGCGTGGGCGACGGTGGTCATGAGACCTCCCGCCAAAAGCACTGCCTTCGTAAGTTTAAACCAATTCGGCATGTCACTTTCCTCCCAGACAAGCAGCGTGTTGCCGCTACCGATTGATCTTAAAGTTGAATTCTGATCATCGAATATGAGTATGGCGGAACGGAAACACTCACACTGTTGCCGTCCATGACCGCATCGGACGTCTTGCGCGGCGAGACATTGTCCGGATTGTCCTTGGTATTCCGGGCCTCGAGGTCGTCGTGCTTGATCAGGGTGTGCTCGACGCCCCTGATGGTTCCGAAGCGCTCCACGGCGAGCTTGATGCTTGCCGATTCGGACGAGTGGCGATTGACCGCAAAGAAGGTGAGAGTGCCCGCGTCGCCGTCATGAACGCCGGCGATATCGAGATAGGACACAGCTTCGGACACGTTGGAGACATAAGTCGCACAGTCGACGTCGAGTTGTAGAGCGGTGCCTCGACCGTAGCGAGATGCCAGATGGAAGGGATGGTAGATCGTCTGACGCCAAGAACGACCGCCTGGCTCGGTCATGATCGGCGCGATCACATTGACCAACTGCGCTATGCAGGCGACTCGCACGACGTCCGAGCGGCGGATGAAGGTGTTGATGATGCACCCGACCTGGAGCACATCCTCGAAGTTATATATGTCTTCCAGGAGAACCGGCGCATGAGGCCAATTCCATTCTCGCATCCGCTTAGCGTCGTTCTTGCGCTCGTGGTACCAGACGTTCCATTCGTCGAAGGAAATCTTGACGTCTCGCTTGGATCGTTTGCTGCCCTTCACAAAATCGATAACACCACTGACGGTGCCGATGTAGCGATCGAGCTTTTCCGGAAGAGCGAGAAACTCTGAAGTTCTCTTCTCGTAGTTCTCGAAATACATGTGGAGGGAGATGTAGTCGACCTGGTCGTATGTCGCGTCGAGGACCGTTGCCTCCCACCGAGGATAGGTCGCCATATCGGAGTGGGATGATCCGCAGACGACAAGTTCAAGCTTGTCGTCGAAGGCTCGGATGGCCTTCGCGGTCTCGTTTGCGAGGTGGCCGTACTCGGCGGCGCTTTTGTGACCCACCTGCCACGGCCCGTCCATTTCGTTGCCAAGGCACCACAGCTTGACATTCCAAGGCTCCGCGCGCCCGTTCTGGCGCCGTAGGTCCGACCACTGACTGCCGCCCGGATGGTTCACGTACTCGACGAAGTTCCGGGCGGCGTCCAGGCCGCGCGAGCCCAGATTGACCGCCAGCATCATTTCTGTGCCAGCAGCCTCGGCCCATTCGGCGAACTCATGGATACCGACCTGGTTAGATTCCGAGGTGCGCCATGCGAGATCAAGGCGCGTCGGACGGCCCTCTTTCGGCCCAATGCCGTCTTCCCAATTGTAGGCCGACACGAAATTGCCACCTGGATAGCGGCAAATCGGTGTATCGAGTTCCCGCACGAGATCGATTACGTCCTTGCGCATCCCGTTGGGGAGCGCCGTTGGATGGTCGGGTTCGTAAATGCCTGTATAGACAGCCCTACCCAGGTGCTCCAGGAATGATCCGTATAGCCGCCGATCTATGTCGGCGATTGTATAGCGCGAATGCGCGGTGACCCGAGCCTCCAAAACTCTCTCCCCTCGAATTCAATATCCAAGATTTCGGTTTATATCCAATTTGTTGGTATATGAAACCGAATTGGAGGGTCACGTCAAGCAAAAGTATGACTTCTCAAATTTGAATTCGGAGCACGATGTCCTGGTCGTAATTGCCGAAGCCGCTGCCGAAAATGTTGATTCCACCGGGATGCTCGGCCGCGTCCTTGACGCCAACCCGCAACCGGATTGAACGATGCTTGTCCAGATCGAGGTCATCGAGGTTGGTGTTTGATATCTTCACTCCATCAACGAAACTTCCCTGCTCGTTGATGCGCCAGTTCTTGAGCTTGCCATACTGTGAACCCGCGAGTTTCCACCAGTCCGGCGTGAAAGTACCCCTTTTGTCCCCATAATCGCCCGGCGACGTCCACGTGCCGATTTCGATTCCGTTGACCTGCAGAAATATGTCGGACGGCCAGTTTGCCGACGTCCCCGGCACTTCAGAACTCAGTTCCATCGAGAATTCGATTGCCTTAGGTTTCGCCTTCTTGAGCAGGGTGTTGTTAGGAAACTGATATTCTACGAACCCCGTGTTGAACCACAGAAGCCCCGCTTTCATACGGTCCGGATCGAGGAAGGTGTCCGGTACGTCGAGAAGGCCGATGACACCATCCTTGGAGCACATCCCACACGGGCCGGTGACTTCAAACTGGGTATATAGACCAAGCGGCATCGAAACTTCTATCGCGTCCGCTAATCGATCAACCACTGGCTCTGAAAACGAAATGAGAATTTCCTGGAAGGCCGAATAACAGACTTTCTGGCTGCCCTTTTTGGCCCGCTGTCCCTCAGTATAGATCAGTCCGCAATCCTCGAGCACCTTCAGGTTGATCGACGCCGTTGACTGGGGAAGACTTAGTTCCTCCGCGATCTCGTTCACGTTTTTGGGACCGCTCGATCGAAGCAACTTCAACATCATCACGCGAACGTCGCTTGCGAGACCTTTGATGAGGTCTTGCCGCTCGATCGGATCAATCACGAGTACTTTACCAGTCATATCATCCCCACGCTTTCCTACGCTTCATATCAGGTTTCACGATATGAAAGCAACTGCTGCATTGAGTGCGGACGTGTGACACTAGGGAGCCTACAGCACTGATCGCGGTGGCGTCATCGAACCAGCAATTGGCCCGCTACAAAGAGAATTCTCGTGAAATTGCCAAGCCAAGACACCATCAACCGATACGCGCCTGCGAGAACCGCCAGCCGGTGCCACTGCCGGCGCCGCGGCAAACATTGGACGCGGCCGGGCTCGTCGTCGCCGCACCCGGCAACAATGCCGCCATCGTCCGCGACGTCTCGTTCAAGCTCGCCGCGGGCCAGGGCGTCGGCATTATCGGCCCGAGCGGCTCCGGCAAGTCGACCCTGGCCCGTGCCTTGGTCGGTGTCTGGCCGCCCGCGCGCGGCACGATCCGCCTCGACGGGGCCGAGCTCGGCCAATGGGAGCCAGAATCGCTTGGGCCTTCGATCGGCTACCTACCGCAAGGCGTCGACCTGTTCGACGGCACGATCGCCGAGAACATCAGCCGCTTCGCGAGAGACGTGGACCCGGCCGCGATCATCGAAGCGGCCGAGCAAGCCGGCGTGCTTCAGTTGATCCTGTCGATGCCGGAAGGCTACGACACCCGGATCGGTGCTGCCGGCGCCATCCTGTCGGCCGGCCAGCGCCAGCGCATCGGCCTCGCCCGGGCGCTCTACGGCAAGCCGTTCCTGCTGGTGCTCGACGAGCCGAATGCCAGCCTCGACGCGGAGGGCGAGGCGGCGCTGACCAATGCCATCCTCGCCGCCCGCAAGGCCGGCGCGATCGTTGTCGTTATCGCCCACCGGCCGAATGCCCTGGCCGCCGTCGATCAGGTCCTGTTCATGGCCGAGGGCCGAGCCGTCGCCTTCGGCCCGCGCGACGAGGTGCTGCGCAAGACCACCGTCCACGCCGTTTCGGAGACCGCATGAGCACCAAAGCAGAAAGCCGCGCCGCCAAGGCCATCTCCCGCACATGCTGATCGCCGGCGTCTCGATCGCGGTACTCGTCTTCGGCGTTGGCGGCTGGGCGGCAACGAGCAATCTCTCCGGCGCCTTCGTCGGCGCAGGCACCGTTGTCGTCGAGGGCAACGTCAAGCGCATCCAGCACCGCGACGGCGGCATCGTCGGCGAGATCCGGGTGCGCGACGGCCAGCAGGTGAAGGCCGGCGAATTGCTGATCCGGCCCGACGACACCGTCACCCGCGCCAACCTGGCGGTCATCACCAAGCAGATCGACCAGTTGCAGGCGCGCGCCATGCGGCTGACCGCCGAGCGCGACGAGGCGGCGGAACCGGCGCCGTCGAAGGAACTGCAGGCAAGACTCGGCGATCCCGAGGTCGCCGCCTACGTCAATGCGGAAAAGGCGCTGTTCCACGCCCGCAAACGCACGATCGACGGCCAGAAAGCGCAGCTCAGCCAGCGGGTGCATCAACTGGCGCAGGAAGCCGACGGACTGACGGCCCGCCGCGACGCCAAGGACGACGAATTGAAGCTGATCGATGAGGAACTCGCGGGCATTACCAGCCTGCACGCGCAGGGACCGGCGCTGTTCTCGCGGCTTGCCGAGCTCAAGCCGATGAAGGCGCAATTGTCGGGCGAGCGCGGCCAACTGACGGCGGAGATCGCCCGCGCGGCGACGCAGACGACGGAGACCGAACTGCAGGTCCTGCAGCTCGACCAGGACCGCCGCTCCGAGGTGCTAACGGAACTGCGCGACGTCGACAACAAGCTGGCGGAACTCACCGAGCAGCGGGTTACCGCCGAGGACCAGTTGAAGCGCATCGATATCCTCTCGCCGCAGAACGGCATCGTGCACGAACTTGCGGTGCACACGGTTCGGCGGCGTCATCGCCCCCGGCGAAACGGCGATGCAGATTGTTCCCGTCAACGACAGCCTCGTCGTCGAGGCGAAAATGCAGCCGGCCGATATCGATCAGCTGCATCTCGGGCAGAAGGCCACCTTGCGCTTCTCTGCCTTCAACCAGCGCACGACGCCGGAGATCATCGGCGAAGTGCAGACGATTGCCGCTAACCTCAGCACCAACCCGCAGACCGGCGAGGCGTGGTACGCCGCGCGCATCCGGATTTCCGCGGCCGAGCTCCACAAGCTCGGCAGCCTCGTCCTGCACGCCGGCATGCCGGTCGAGGCGTTCATCCAGACTGGCGAGCGCACGGCGCTCTCCTACCTCGTCAAGCCGCTGGCCGACCAGATCGCCCGGGCGATGCGGGAGGAATGAGCTCAACGGCGTTTTTTATGCAAATCGATGAAGCCCCGGCCCCTCCTCAAGGCCACTGTTCAGCATGCGAGTCGCCAGCGCGACAGTTCGACTCTTCAAGGCGGGGGTGGGGAAATGTCGGCTTCTCGCGCGGATTGCTGTCACTCGTTGGGTTGCTCTCCAAGTTTTCCACCCGACTGAGACGACCGGAAGCCGACGATACGCCGCCACCCGAGATGTCGGCTCCTATCCCTCGCCTTGAACAACGGTATCGAACCGAAGATCGGCCATTTTCGGATGGCGTAAAAAGGATCGCGATTGCGAATCTGTATCGTGCAATGATACATATTGGTTGACTTTCACCAGTATCACCATATGATACAAGCATAAAAAGCCGGACGTGATCAGGTCATTTAAGGACGCCAAAACCGAAGCCGTTGCGCGCGGCAAAGCACCAAAAGGCTTTCCTTCAGACATCGTGAGGTCGGCCGTTCGTAAATTGACGATCCTGAAAGTGCTGCCGCTCTTGACGACCTGCGTTCCCCTCCGGGAAATCGACTTGAAGCGCTGAAGGGCGATAGAGAAGGCCAACACTCGATCCGGATCAATGATCAGTGGCGTATATGCTTCGTATGGACAGATGCCGGTATCGAAGACGTCGAAATAGTTGACTACCATTAAACGCCAATCGTGGCACAGGGAGCTTGAGATGACCCATATCCTTCCGCCGGTCCATCCGGGCGAAATCCTACGCGAGGAGTACCTACGTCCCCTTAACATGAGCGCTGGTGCACTGGCGAAAAAGCTCAATGTTCCTCGCACCCGCATCGAACGCATAGCGGCGGAGCAAACACCGATAACGACGGATACCGCTTTGCGCCTCGCCAAATACTTCCGCACAACGCCGGAGTTTTGGATGAACATGCAGACCAGCTTCAACCTCAAGACAGAGGAAATAGCACTTCATCGCGAACTGGAGTTGATCCCGGAAATCGATAGCGCAGCATAGCCTGACCCTGTCCCCCAAGTACGGCACATTCCAGCCGATACATTATGCGATCTTCTGCAACGGGCGTTGCGTCAATCCCTTGTGAGCTTATGGCCGTGTTGTCCCCGGCCCTCGCCAACGACGAAAAGGGTTCGTTGGTGCGTGGAACATGACCTCCCTTCAGGTCACCGACGCGAGCGGCAGACAGAACAGATTCCGTATTCCGGACAGGTGATCCTCTCGAAAAGCGGCACACTATCCGTGCAGGCCATGAACCCGGACGCTGCGGCGGAGCCGACGCCTTGCATGGCAAATGGCTATGAGGCCTATTATGGCCCGGTCGAAATCGACCAAGCGAAAAAGACGTTTGCCATCACGGTGTGTTCATCGCTCGTTCGCAACCTTATCGGACAACGGCTCGAGCGGAATTTTGAAGTGACGGAAGACCAGTTGGTGATCACGCCGACAAATGCACCCGAAGGCTGGCGCGTGACGTACGAGCGGCGTAGGCCTTTGCAGGGCTTGCGTGGCTCTTAACGAACTTTCAAACCGGAAGTCCTCTCCCTCTACTGGTGGCGGGGGCTTCAGTCACGACTAGTTTGCCTCCCCAGGCCCCTAGTTTAATCCTTCGAGCCCTCGACGCGTGCGTCATGGGTTTTCCTGTAGGAAGAGGATATTCAAAGAGAGCATTACCTTGCAGATTTGGAGCCTTCTTGATCTCAGTTTGGTTTCACGGCGATTTTAGGCCCTGACATCGCGGAGCGACCGACGCCCACAGGGGTCGGAGCCTCCTCGAAACACTCGATCAGCATTTCTGTGAGACACGTATCTTCTTTGCGGGATGCTGCCCCGACGGGCGGATGACATATATGCCGGCAGAGGTGGTGGATAGCGTGTCATGACCGGAACCAGCGCGCCGGATGCTGCATATTCACGGGTCACGCCATCGGGGATCCAAGCTACCCCCAGCCAATGCGGCGGCGGGGAGAGCCCGGGCGTTGTCGGCCTTGAAGCGCCCCCGGTAATGATCTTTTCGCCGTCCATGAATTGCCAGGCTTCCGTTCCTTGCATGAGGGCCTGATGGGCGACGAGCTCCTCCGGCGCCTCAAATGCCGGGGAGTGTTAGCCCTTGACGTCATTGGCAGATGAGAAGAATGAGGTTCTCATGACCAATGCGGAAGACGTGATCGAGCGCGCTCACTCCATCGTGGCGGCTTTGCGCGCAAAAAGAGAGCGCGAGGCAGCGCGGCGCAAGGAGGTGGTTGGGCGGATTGAGACCGGCAAACCCTTGACGATCCCCCAACGCAGCATCCAGCTAAGCCTGAAATTACAATGACCGCCCCAGAAATAAAGGCGAAGAGCGCCGATCTCGATTGGGAGGTCGAAGCCGCCCTCGCCTGGCACGATGAAGATCCGCGCGCAGCGATCGCCACACTGCTGCTCGACTGCAAGCATCTGCGCGAGCAGCTTGCAGTCGCTGAGCAGTTCATGAGCCGCGGGCTCGCGCGCGGGTGGTCACCGCAGTATCAGAGGCCAGAAAATCAGACGGAGTCTGTTTCGGCATCAGCCCGGCCGATCGAAGAGCGTCGGCGATGACTTTCAGGATTTTGTTCTGAGCCGAGCGTGAACGATCCGCATGTAGAGTGGATGCGTCGGCTTTGCCTCGTCACGTCGGTCTCTCGTCAGTTTTCGCGTCAATCCCCATGAATAGGCAATATGGGCGGTTGACGATATACCAACGTCGAGCATGTAGGGACCGCGCTTTCCATAGCCACTCGCCAGATCAAGCGGCAGCCCGTGCCCCATGCCTTCGATGCTATAGAGAGTGACGACCTGCCGTCCGTCATTGTCCTTCCAGACCTTGCGCGTCTGCCCGTCTATCGTTTCAGTGACCGTCGGCGCCTCGCCCAAGCCATGCACGCCGCGCCACTGTTCGACGATTGCGCGCGCGTTCACTTCGGCAACAGTGCTGTCCCTCGTTCCATGCCAGACGGAGATTGTCGGCCATGGTCCCGTATGGCTGGATGCCGACAGAACTTTGGCGCGCAGTTCTCGCGTCGACGGCATGCCGTGCCCGCGCATCCGCTCGAATGCCTGCGAGAGGGTCAGCGCGGTTGCGTATGGGAGCCCGGCAATGATCGCTCCGCCAGCGAAAACCTCGGGATAGGTCGAAAGCAAGACATTCGCCATTGCGCCACCGGCGGACAGTCCCGTCACATAAATTTTTTCACCGGCGATCTTGTGCCTCGAGCACATCGTCTGGATCATTTGCCGAATGGAAAGAGCCTCGCCCGCTTCGCGCCGGATATCGCCAGGCAAGAACCAGTTGAAGCAGAGATTGCCGTTATTGTCGCGCACCTGCTGCGGGTAAAGCAGCGCGAAGCCATGCCTCTCGGCCAGTTTCGACCAGCCGGAACAGACATCGTAATCGGCTGGAATCTGTGTGCATCCGTGCACAGCGACGACGAGCGCCGGTCTCTTTGCCAGGTTCGGCGGCAGATAATATCTGGCTTTCAACTTACCTGGGTTCGACCCGAAATTCGTTAGTGTGGAAAGCCTGTTGCCGGAGTGCAGGTGCGCCGCCTTGCCCGTACTGGGCCGCGTAATTCTTGGAAGGATAACGGATAGGGTTCTCATGAATGGATATCTCCTTGCATCAGCGGTAGGGCTGCGCGCCCGAGTAACAACGTGGCTAGCCCCGGATTGTTGCTGCGCTGCACAATGAAATATCCGTGATAGTCACCTCAGCTGGTTGGGCTCATCAGAAGATCGCGAGCGCCTCTCGCGGTCCTCTGAGAGAGTCCTCAACACCGGCTAGCAGAAATGCAGCGGGTACCCATTGCGCCGATACTCGGCATCGCGCGCAGCGGCAATGGGCTTCAGCGCGCAGGTATCCAGTCGGCGTCGCCAAGCCTCACGCACCCGAAATCGACTCAGCGAACCGGGGGCACTGCCCAAGCGCACGGAACGCTGGGCGCGCTCGCTTATCCGCCGCGGGAGGGCATCCCGGAAATGGCATCGCACACTTCAAGGCGCCATTCCACCTCAAGACACCTTACCCGGCGCGCCACCAATCGGAGTGATCACCTTTACCGTCCCGCCTCAGTCTGGGCATGCTTCGCCGTCGAGCTTGCCTGTTCCGGAGCAGCGGCGGCAGATGTTCTCGCCCGACATGGGCATCCCGGCGAGACCTTCTATTCAGATCCGTCTGTCCCGACGTCGACAAATCGGCCAATTGATCGCAGGTAAGCGACAATCTCGACCTTGAGGAAATCACGATCGCCATACGCTTCTTCGATCCTGTCTAACATGCGCCTCTTCTTCTCATAGGCGCCCGGTGGCAGGTCGGTATGTCCAATCACGTATTTGTCGCGGCCAACGGCGCAGATATCGCATCCGGCCTCGATGACGTCATCCACGAAGGCTGGAATGTCGCTCGCCTTCATCAGCTTTTGGTTGGTACTGCGCGCCATCGTAATTTCTCCGCTCGCAAGTGAGCAGGCAAGGCGCCATCCGGTCGGGAGACTTGCAAAACTGCAACCTTCCTCCGAACCGCGATGGTCGCGGTTCGTTCCGTGCAGACTCACGCGCTCCGAGCGCTGCGCTAACGGATCCCAAGAGGCGCTGCGGTGCCTTTCGAAATCTGGCAGTCGCTCCAGAGTATCGGGGAGGGACCGCCTGTCCGCCTCCTCACTGTCGCCACCAGGCGCTCATCGGTGCTACGCGGCAGATTTGGCTGCTGCCCCGCACGATAGCTTGATTGATGTTGCGGATAAGAAACCGTTGCTGCGGATGCGACAGAGAGAGTACGCTCCTGATGCCGGGCACCTTGGAGAAAGCCATGCAATCGGAGCAAATCCGCCTCACCGGCGCAAGGGAAACCCTGCTGATCACGCTCCAAGCCAAGGCAGCCGAAAACGCCATGCCGGATTCGCTGCTGCGCGACCGCTTTGCCGCAGACGCATTGCACCGTATCGATCAGGACGGTCGGCACCTTAAAGTTGGTCAGGACATGGCCATCGGCATCGCGTTGCGCGCCTATATGCTTGATCGCTGGACAGAGGCATTCCTTCAGCACTGCCCGGAGACGACTGTTGTCCATCTCGGCTGTGGTCTCGATAGTCGCATCTTCCGGATAAATCCTGGGCCGGGGGTTCGCTGGTTCGAAGTGGATTTCCCGGACGTCATCTCCTTGCGTCAGCAGATCTACCCGGACCGTGCGGGCTGCACGATGGTTGCCGGCTCGATCGTTCAGCGCGGGTGGATTGCGAACCTTCCTTCCGACAGGCCGGCCATGATCGTCGCCGAGGGCGTTCTGCCTTATCTGAAGGAACGGCAAGTTTCACAGGTTTTGCGGCGGATCGCCGGCCACTTTCCCTCGGGCGAGATAGCCTTCGATGCCTATAGCAGCTTCGCGATCCGACTGCTGCGCTTCAATCCGGCAATCCGCGCCACCGGTGCCTGTCTCCATTGGGCGCTCGACGACCCGGCAGAGATAGAACGGCGGGTTTCGGGGCTAAAGCTCATCGAGGATCGTTCGGATTGGGACATCGGACAGATGGCGCGGATGTCACCGCCCGTCCAGATCGCGCTGCAGCTCTTCAGCATGATCCTAACCCCCTATCGTATGGGGCGCCTCGTTCGATTTCGCTTCTGAACCATTCGCACGATAGCCAGACAGCGCGGCGCGCCTCCCGAACACCGACGTGTTTTCGGGATGAGAGCTCTTCTGGGGAAGTTGATGTACCTCCTCCAGCGCAAGGCGGACCTGCGCTTCGGAATGCCGAAAGGCCTTACTTGCCCAGAACTGACAAGCAGCGCACCATCATAAATGGTAGCTTCCGTCTGCTGCTCCGATCGACGACACTTCGTTGATCCCCGTCGGCGATCGGGCATTAAATCGGCGTGAACGACTGCGCAGCAAGGCTGAATGGAGTTTCGCAATGAAGACGCCTGAAAGACCAGTTTTGGCCGCAGCCCGCGCGAGGAAAGCAGGGTCCGCCAGCTCGATAACGGCTCAGTCGGCGCTGCCATACGAAGACGAGGACGCGGGCGGCGAAGCATTCCGGGCGATCGATCGGATGCGTGAGGCTCTGAGTGCAATGGCGACCGGAGGTCTTTCACCTGCCGCATTGATGCTCGCCTATTTCGACTGGTCGATCCATCTCGCATCGGCTCCGGGGAAGCGCATGGAACTCGCCGATAAGGCAGGGCAGAATTGGGGCCTTCTGCTGACTTACATGGCTGCAGCCGCGACGCGTCCGGACGCGACACCCTGCATCGAGGCGCTGCCGGGAGACAACCGGTTTCGTGCGGAGGGTTGGCAAAAGCAACCCTACACAATCTGGGCGCAGGCTTTCTTGCTGTGCCAGCAGTGGTGGCACAATGTTACGCGCAACGTCCCGGGCATGACACCGCACCACGAGGATGTCGTCTCCTTCACCGCGCGCCAGTTGCTGGACATGTTCTCGCCGTCCAACATTCCCTTTGCCAACCCGGAAGTGATCCACAAGGCAATGGAGACGGGCGGGGCGAACTTCGCGCAGGGATTCCGCAACTGGCTCGAAGACGTCGGCCGGATGGCCATGAGGCAACCTCCGGTCGGGACGGAAGCGTTCCGCGTAGGACACGATGTCGCGGCCACGTCTGGAAAGGTCGTCTACCGAAACCACCTGATCGAGCTGATCCAGTATGCGCCCGCGACGAAGGACGTCCTGGCCGAGCCGATCCTGATCGTGCCGGCCTGGATCATGAAATACTACATCCTCGACCTTTCACCGCATAATTCCCTGATCGGCTATCTCGTGGCGCGGGGCCACACCGTCTTCTGCATTTCCTGGCGCAATCCCACCGCGAGGGACCGCGACCTTACTCTCGACGATTACCGGAGACTGGGAATCCTGGCCGCGCTTGATGCCGTCAGCGCCATCGTTCCTGAACGCAAGATCCACGCAACGGGCTACTGCCTGGGAGGGACGCTTCTAGCGATCACGGCGGCCGCGCTGGCGCGCACCGAGGACCAGCGTTTGGCGTCGGTCACGCTGTTTGCCGCTCAGACGGACTTCTCCGAACCTGGCGAATTGGCGTTGTTCATCGATCACAGCCAGCTGCATTTTCTCGACAGCATGATGTGGCATAGTGGCTGTCTTTCTGCCGATCAGATGGCGGGGGCATTTCAACTGCTGCGCACCAACGATCTCGTGTGGTCGCGCCTTGTCCACGACTATCTGATCGGTAAACGCACCCCGATGACCGATCTTATGGCGTGGAACGCGGACCCGACCCACATGCCCTACAGGATGCATGCGGAATATCTGCAGCGTCTCTATCTCGACAACGAACTTGCCGCCGGCCGTTTCATCGTTGACGGACGACCGGCTCACCTCCAGAACATCCGCCTTCCGATGTTCGTCGTTGGGACGGAGCGAGACCACGTCGCACCGTGGCGTTCCGTGTACAAGATACATTATCTCACCGACACCGACGTCACTTTTGTGCTGACAAGCGGGGGCCACAATGCCGGCATCGTCTCGGAGCCAGACCATCCCGGGCGAGGTTTTCGCATCGCATTGTCACGTGAGGGCGATCCCAGCGTCAGCGCGGACGAATGGGCCGCGGCAGCCACATCGAAGGACGGCTCATGGTGGCCGGACTGGGTCGAGTGGCTCGCCGGCCATTCAGCGCCGGAACGGGTGGCACCGCCGGTCCTCGGCGTTCCCAAGAGATATCCCCCGATCGACGATGCGCCCGGCACTTATGTGCATCAGCGATAAGGCTAGGTTTTCGGGCACCGGTGGAACGGCACCGCCGGGCGATCGAGGCCTAGTCGCGTCGGCCGTAGTCCTGTCATTCTTTGCGGTTCCTGTTGATACTTTATGCGATTTCTTAGCCCAGCCACGCTGCCCGACGCGCCGGCTTATCCGCGGGCACGGCGCTTCGCCGGGACAGGCGGTGTGTCGCGGCGGATTTTCTCAGCGCACTCGCTCTGAGCCGGCGGTCGGATCGGCCAACGGTGGTCCCGGCAGTGGGCTCGACGCTTTATGGCGGCATCCCGGACCTCGTCCGTCGAATGCGCGGACGTTGGCCCGATCTGTACATCGAGATCCGGGAAATGGTGTCGACCGAACAGGTCACCGCTCTCAAGGAAAGGCGGATCGATGTCGGCTTCGGCAGGGTCCGATTCAATGATAGCGAGATTGAGAGGCTGACGTCGCGAGAGGAACGGCTGGTCGTCGCCTTCCCCAACGGACACCCGAAATCGCTTTCCACCGAACCGATCGCCCGTGCCGAACTCGAGGGCAACCGCTGGTCGTCTATCCGTCGGCTCCACGGCCGAGCTTTGCGGACGAGATCCTCAAGATGTTGACCGAGCTAGGCATTTCTCAAGGAAGCGTGGAAGAGGTCCGCGAAATTCAAACTGCATTGGGTATCGTGGCGGCCGGGGTGAGCTTGTGCGTCATTCCCGCAGCGTCGCAGCGGCAAAGACCCGACGACGTGTGCTACCGCACCATAAAGCACGAGAACGCCACGTCGCGGATCATCTGCGATCGAGCAGCGCAAACTGGTGGACGCAGCGGTCAAGAAGACGGCGGCTGCGCGACGCGGCCGTCCAGGCAGCGCAAAAACGAGGGTGGATGACGGCGGATGGGGCTCGCTTCGCGGGGTCGACTCCAGCAAACCTGTGGCCTTTGACGAGGACACGGAGTGAGCTGGCATGAACACCGAACTCTCCACCTGACCGCGAGCGCCGCAGCGCTGATTGCTGAAGCCGACGAACAGCGCATCCGCGCGATCAGATCGCGCCGCTGGCTTGTTTATCCGCGGGCAAAGCAGGTGCTCGATCGACTGAACCTCTTGCTCGATCATCCGCGTGGAACGCGAATGCCATCCATCGCCATTTATGGCGACAGCGGCATGGGCAAGACGATGATCATGAAGCGCTTCCGTGGACCCGCCAAGCTTCAATTCGATTACCGGTAAGCTGAAGACACCGGTCCTGGCCATGGAGATGACCAGCCGCCCCGGCGAACGGCGGTTCTACGCCGGACTGCTGACCCTGCTCGGTGCACCGCAGCGGCCACGCGCCGATATCGCGCAGATGGAGCAGGCCGCTTTGCGGATCATGGAAGCGATCGGTGTGCAGGTGCTAGTGATCGACGAAGTGCATAATATTCTTGCCGGAAGCTATCGCGAGCAGCGTATTGTCCTCAACACATTGCGTTTTCTTAGCAACCGCCTCCAGATCTCTCTCGTCTGCTTCGGGGTTAATGACGCCCGCGAAGCCATCGGCGGCGATGTGCAATTGGCCCGCCGCTTCGAGCAGTTTACGTTGAACCGCTGGGCCGCCAACGAGCAGTTCGAAATCTTGATCGCCTTGATCCTGCGCAACACGCCGCTGCGTCTACCATCGGTGCTAACAGCAAAATCGCTGCGGCGGATGCTACAGATCACCGAAGGCGTCACCGCGAACATCTTTCACATTATCAACTCACTCGCTATCGAGGCCATCAAAAGCGGCCAAGAAAGGATTACGGACGCAGCCATCGAGAAATGGGAGCCGGAGTTTGATGCGGAAGCCGCCTTCGCCTGATATGGGAGAGACCTCGCGGCGGTTGCCGGTAACGCTGGCGCCTCGCACGGATGAGCTTCTGTCGTCGTGGATCGGCCGGCATGCCGAGTTCTATGCTGTCCCTCCCCTGGCTATGCTTCGGCATTGCCTTCCAGAGGCGTCATCCCTGCGCGCCGCAGATCTCGACCTCAACGAGGATCAGGTCTTCCGCCTTGCCCGCATGTTCTCCGCTGATCAGACCATGGTTCACCGCATGACCTTCGCGAATATCGCGCAATCGTCGCGGCGCCTGATTGCCAAGGAACCTGTCCAATCGTGCTCTCGCTGTCATCCGGCAAAGCACGACCCCAGGCCCGTTCTTCGGAGCCAGCTTTTCGGCTGGCGTATCACCTGCACGCTTTGCGGCTGCCTGCTCCGGCACTCAGGCAGGCATGACCGCCAACTGCTTTCGGCCGCTACCATGGGACTTCTCTCATAGGAGAACGGCTCCTCGACGATGAAGCCGAACGCAATGTCCGAACCTGGACATCGCCGGCCGAGATCGCGCGGCTTCTGCTGATGCGACGGGTGACGAGACCCATCTCCCGAGGATACGAACCGTGGCGATACAGGGTGATCGGCGCAATCATTCCAGATCTCGATGATGTCGTCGAACGGGGGAGCCTGACGACACCGGCAAGTCCGATCCTGCCGCTGCATCTGCGACCAGCTCTGCTGGCCGGAGTGGCCATCGTCGAGCGGGCCGGACCTGAGATGCTCGACATGCTACGCGGCCAAATGATGGGTGCGAACAAGGCGCGTTTCAGCGGCGCTATCGACGAGATCATGACCCATACATGCCGATCAATGGCGTGTTCGCAGTTGCAGTTAATTTGAGATTCCGGCCGCTCAGATTCTCAGTATTAAATGCCAACCTTGGCTAAAACAGGTGCATTCTCACGTTTAAATGCAAAGCGACATCCCTCATTCTGACCCACTGGCAAGCCCACGAGGTCGAAATGGCCGCATTCCCATAATTGAACGCTAGAAGCCGACATTTCGGATTCGGCCCCAAACAGGTCATCCGGCAATCGGCTTGGCGACGACCGCTTAGTCCGCATCGCGGCCATTCGCGCTGGCCGCAGCGGCGCGACCCTCCCCGCCCTACTGAGACGATCGGAACCCGGGAACATGGCTGCCAGTCCGGAATCTAAACTCCTATCCATCGCCTTGAACGGATTCGATCCGGCCACCCAGCAATCGAACTCGCCCGGTCAGGAACGGCCTGTATTCGGATAGGAGTGAAACGATCAGCCTTGCCAGGGATCGACGATAACGACGCCGGTGCCTTCGAAGTCTCTGGTGTTTCGGGTGACAACGATCATGTCGTGAACCATCGCCGTCGCCGCAATCAGCGCGTCGGCCTCATTGCGCCGGTCGGGGATGTGCAGGTGCGCGCACCGTGTCGCAACCACATCGTCAACCGGAAGAATACGGCCGGCGAATTCCGGACGCACATGACTGTCGAGCCAAGAACGCAACCGAGCGCCTTGTGCGGCGTCTCGGCGCTGCACCCCGAGTACACCCCGCTCCAGTTCGAGAATTGTGATGGCCGAAAGGAAGAAGCGGGACGCATCTTCCGCTCCGATCCATGCGACCACATTGGCATCGGCTTTGCCGTCACCGATCTTGCGCAATTCGGAAACGACGTTGGTATCGAGCAGGTATCTCAAGACAAGTCCACTTCGCGCGGACTAATTTCAGCGCGGTGCGGCTCGAAATCGATCCCCGAGAGGCCAGGCATGGCGAGACCCTCGACAAGACTGCGGTGCTTGCCGGTCAAGCGCTCAAATTCATTGTAGGTCATGAGCACATGGGAAGGCCTGCCGCGATCCGTGATGATGACCGGGCCGCTTTTTGCCGCCTTCTTGGCGCTACTCACGTCGTGGTTCAGCTCTCGGCTGGAAAGGGTCGTAATCCCCACAGCTAACACCTCCATGTAGGTAGTTACCTACATATAGCATGAAAAGAAGAAATAACAAGCCGAACAGTCGAGCGGGCCCAGCGGGTACATCAGGGTTCAATGGAGGTGTCCGGCACTGCAGCGTTCCAGTCGATATATTATGCGATCTTCTGTAACGGGCGTTGCGTCAATCCCTTGTGCGCTTGATCCCTCGCCGAGTGCTTGCTTCTGTCCGCAGTCGGAGCTTTGCCGCTGCTCCATGGGGTCTGCTGAGGACCGGTTGGCCAATCTTAGAAGCGCAGTCACCGGGTGCTGCTGATCGCATAGCGGCCTAACCCATCCATCGTCCCGGCGAAGGGACCTTGCTGCGGCGGGCTGATGGCTGTGCCCGTCCGAAAGCCTGTCTTGTCGTCTCCTCCGATCAAGCCGCCACGGCTGGCGCTCCCTTATGAGCAATGAAGTTGGTTCTGTCCCTGAGCAGGCAATGCAACACCACCGCGAGCTTGCGGGCCAGCGCCACGCGCGCCTTTCTGGGACCGGCCCGTTTGGCGACCGCCAACGCCCAGCGCTTCAGATCGGAACCTTTGACCGGTCGCGTCAGGATGACGTTGGCCGCCTCGTAGAGCGCGGTGCGCACGCTCCCATCGCCGATCTTCGAGATGCGACCGCTATGATCGGTCTCGCCCGATTGATATTTCTTCGGCGTCAATCCGAAGTGCGGCCCCACCGCGCGGGAGGAGCGGAAGCGCTCCGGCGCATCGACGGCCGCCACAAACGTCAGCGCCACCAGGACACCAACGCCTGGCGTCGTCATCAACCGCTGTGCGTTGTTATCCTGGCGGGCGATGGCGCGCAGCTGGCGCTCAAGCCCTGCAAACTCATGCACAAGCGCGTCGCGCACCTTCAGCAGCGAAGCGGCGATCGCTTCCAAGGTCGAATGGCCTGCAATCAGCGCGCGGATGCGCCCCGCGTAAGTGCGCCGCGTCGTCGGCCCGACCTTGAGGCCGAAGCCGCGCAGGATGCCCCGGATGCTCATCTCGATGTCGTGAAGCTTGCCTTGAATGAGCTTGCGGGCGGTCAGCAGCGCACGCACCTCCTGGGCCGCAAGAGATTTGCAGTGGACCGGCCTGAACCAGCCAAGCCGCATCAACTGCGCAATGCCCCGAGCGTCCTTCTTGTCGGTCTTTACCGGCATTGTCTTGAAGGCTGCACGCACGTGGCGCGTCTCGATCAGCTCGACCGAGAGACCGGCTTTCACCATCCCGGCATGGAGCCACTGCGACAAGGGCCCGGCCTCCAGACCAATTCGCTCCATCGCAACGCCGTGCGCGCCGAACCAGGCGATCAGCGCAGCGGGCTCGCTGAGGATCTTTGCTTCCCGCACAATGCGGCCATCCGCATCCACCACGCACACACTTGAGTATTCCAGGGATACGTCTATGCCGGCATACTCTTTCATGGTCGTCTCTCCGTGCTGCTATGGAGCAGGCCACTCCTGACTCCGCGACACCATCATTGTGAGGGACGACCACCGGCCCTTCAAACCTGCCGGGCCGGGTCGGCCCGTTACACCATCTTGAGAGCACATAACGAGAACACCGCGCGTCAGCGGGATCAAATTTACGCGTCACCGGCTGACGGATGATATTTCGGTCGTTGGCGGTTTCCTGGTGCAATCGGCCGCTCGATCATCCAAGTGGAATGTCTGTAACGCGCGCCCCGCACTCGAAACGGTTCATGGCATCGAAAGAGAAGGCGGCCACCGGCAAGCTGGTTGCGGCCTCGAGTGCGAGGTCCGCCAAGATTTCACCGACGACGCTGGTAAACTTGAAGCCATGTCCCGAACAGGGCGAAGCGACGACGACGTTCGGATTGCCGGGCGCGAGGTCGAGCAAGAAATCCTCGCTCGGCAACATCGTATAGCGGCACGTCACGGCATTGACACGCTGTCCGGCGGCCGCCGGCACGCGCTTGGAGATAAAGCCATCGAGCAGCGCCGTGTCCGCATCGTTGACCGGCGGGTTTGGCTCATCCGGATTGATCCGTTCGCGAAAATGTGCATGCCTGCCGACTTTGACGCCATCAATGCCGATCGCTGGAAAGCCGAAGTAAGAGCCCCCTGCTCCCTCGTCCCTAAGAAAGCAGGGCATGCGCCGCGGTTCGGTCGCGAAGCCGTCGCGTGGCTGGTACCAGGCAACGACCTGCCGGATCGGCACCGCATGCGCCTTCAACTGCGGAACGAGTTCGGCGATCCAGGGTCCGGTCGCAACCACCGCCTTCTTCGCGCGATAAAGTCCATCGGCTGAGCGGAGCGTGACACCGCCGTCGCCCGGCTCGATTGCGGTTATCCGTTCACCGAAGTGGAGAACGGCGCCATCCTGTGCGGCAAGTTTCAGATAGCCCGCAATGGCTGCTTCCGGCCTGAGATAGCCGCCCTGCGGATCGAGGACCGCGATCTCGTCGTCGTCCAGTTGAAAGGCGGGGAACCGGCGTCCCATCTCAGCCTTATCGAGCACCTCATGCGCCAAACCGTGCATCTCACAGGACGCGCGCGTTCCCGCGACGATCTTGCTGTCCGCAGCACCAACCTGGAGGACGCCGGTTGTCGTCAAGATCTCCGTGCGAAGCCGGATTTCCAACGCGCGCCAGTTGTAATAGGCACGTTGCAGCAGCGGCACATAGGATGGATCCTCGAAGTACCCGAGCCGGATCAGGCGGCTGTCTCCATGCGAGGAACTGAGCGCATGGGCCGGGAAATAGGCATCGATGCCGATCGTCTTGGCGCCGCGCGCCGAAAGAAAGGACAGTGCAGCACTTCCCATGGCGCCGAGGCCGATAACGGCAACGTCAAACTCGACCGTCATCCCTGCTCCCTCCGTTCACGACCGGTGGCATGTCTTCCCGGACCAGGATGCGAAGCGCTTCCATGTCGCCGGCAAGCGGACGATCGTCGTCGTAATGCGCAACGACCCCGCGCACGAGGCGATAGATGGCATCAGTCCCTTGCGCGCGCGCTGCGGTCGCGGACAGGAAGTCATGAGCCTGGGCAGCCGCCATCAGCTCGATCGCCAGGATGTATTCGGCATTGTCGACCACGTTCAGTAGCTTGTTTGCGGCCGCCGTCGGATGCGCGAGAAAGTCCTCCTGGAGAGCAGAAGTCAGGCCGCCATCTGTCGAGGCCGGAGCCGCCAGCCTGCGGTTCTCATTGCTGAGCGCTGCCGCGGTATATTGCGCAATCATGAAGCCGGAGTTGCTGCCGGCGTCGCTTGCCAGGAACGGCGGCAGGCCGCTCACCAACGGATTGACAAGCCGATCCGTGCGGCGCTCGCTCATGGCGGATATCTGCCCAAGGGCGATCGCCAGGTTGTCGCACGCCTGTGCGAGGGCGGGCGCGACGGCATGGGCTTGCGACGAGACGATCGGACTGTCGGGCGTTCCTGACACCGTCGGATTGTCAGTGACGGAAGCAAGCTCGCGGTCTACGACATCAGATGCATGGTCAAAGACGTCGCGGGCGGCCCCGTGGGCGTGCGGGATCGCGCGGAGACTGAGCGCATCCTGCGTGCGCCGGCCGAGCGCAGCCGCGACGAGCCCGCTGCCTTCCAGGCGCTCTCGCAGGGTAGCACCGACGTGCCCGAGGCCGCGCGACGGGCGAAGCGCCAGAACCGCTTCGTCGAAGGCCGCCATCTGGCAGCCGGCTGCCTCCAAAGTGAGGGCTGCGATCGCATCCGCCCAGTCGAGCAGCCGCTCGGTGCGCGCGAGTGCAACGCTTGCAAGACCCGTTGCGCAGGCCGTACCATTGACGAGGCTCAATCCCTCCTTCGCGCCGAGCACAAGCGGCGAAAGGCCGATAGCGCTGAGCGCCTCGCGGCCACTCATGCGCTGGCCGGCCACCTGCGCGCTTCCCTCGCCGATGAGGACGAGCGCGGTGTGGGCGTTGTGCGTAAGGTAACCGGCCGAGCCTTTCGATGGGACATCCGGCACACAGTCCTTTTCCAGGAATCCCGCAAGATAGCGGATAATGTCCGCGCTCACACCGGAATGGCCGTGGGCAAAGTTGGCGATTTGCGCAGCGATGATTGCTCGGACCTCGCGTGCGGCCAAGACATCGCCGACGCCGCAGGCGTGACTGAGAACAATGTTGCGCGACAGCCGGCTTTGATGGTCGCGACCAACGACCGTGTCCGAAAGCGCGCCGACGCCGGTATTGATGCCGTAGGCGCGCACCCCCGTCTCGACAATGCGCGCAACGATGCGACTGGCATTGTCCACGCGTGCCCACGCCGCGCGAGAAAGCGCAACCGTCTCCCCGGCCGCGACGCGGGCCACCTCGCGCCAGCCGATCCGCGTGTCGATGGTGACCGTCATTGCGCGCTTCCGAAATGGCCGATGAACTGGCGAAAGGCGGGCGAGGCTCCGCCGCCGAACATCTCGTCCGGCGTGCCGCTGCTGTCGACCAGGCCTTCCTTCATGAAGACGACCCGGTTGGAGACATTGCGGGCAAAGCTCATCTCATGGGTTACGACCAGCATGGTCATCCCCTCCTCGGCGAGCGCACGCATGACGCGCAACACCTCACCGACGAGTTCCGGGTCGAGCGCCGAGGTCGGCTCGTCGAAAAGCATGACCTTCGGTTTCATCGCCAGCGCCCGGGCGATCGCGGCGCGCTGCTGCTGCCCGCCGGACAGGTGCGCAGGATAGGCATGGCGCTTGTCGGCAATGCCGACCTTCTCGAGCAACACCTCGGCCTCGGCGATACATTCGGTGCGCGGGCGTTTGAGGACATGGACCGGTCCCTCGATCACGTTCTGCAAGATCGTCATGTGCGACCAGAGATTGAAGGACTGGAAGACCATGCCGAGCTCCGAGCGGATATGATCGACCTGCTTCTGGCTCGCGGGCCGGCTCGTGCCGCCCTTGTGAACCATTCGAACCTGCTCGCCATCAACCCAGATCTCTCCGTCGGTTGCCGTCTCCAACAGGTTGATGCAGCGCAGGAAGGTGGATTTTCCGGAGCCGGATGCCCCGAGCAGCGAGATGACGTCGCCATCCTGGGCATCGAGGGAAATGCCGCGCAAGACCTCGTGGGTGCCGAAGCTTTTGCGGATGTTGCGTACGGAAAGTCGGGTGACGCCTGGCATGGAAGCTCCAATCGTGTCGTTCAGCGCTCAGGCTTTCAGCGCCGGCGGGATCGCGCGGCGGTGTCGCGAGAGCGAATATTCAAGCAGTGACATCGCCTGCAGAATGATGAAGTTGAGAACGAGATAGATGATAGCCGCACAGAGAAACACTTCCATCGTGCGATAGGTCTGCGAGATCAGCCGCTGCGCCACGCCCGTTACTTCCCATACGGTCACCAGGCTTGTGAGTGCCGTCGATTTCATCATCAGGACGATCTCGGTGGAATAGGCCGGCAGCGCGTGCCGAAAGGCGATCGGCGCGAGGATGCGACGCACGAGGAGCGCGCCGGACATGCCGATCGATCGCGCTGCCTCAATGTCGCGCGGGGAGACGGCGCGAATGCCGCCGCGGAAAATTTCAGCCGTATAGCCCGCGGTGCAGAGCGCCAGCGAGAGGACCGCGCAGACAAAGGGTTCGCGCAGGAACGGCCACAGGAACGAATAGCGGATGAAGCCGAACTGGCCGAGTCCGTAGAAGACAAGAAACATCTGGATCAACAGCGGCGAGCCGCGAAAGACGAAAATGTATCCCTTGGCGACGGATGCGAGCACAGGGTTGCCGCCGACACGCATCCAGACGATCAGAAGCGCCAGAATGCCGCCGGAGAAGATCGAAAGGGAAAACAGTGCCAAGGTCATCGGAACGGCCTTGAGCAGCGTGGTCATCGTTTGGGTGAGAAAGGCAAAATCCATGGTACTATCTCACGCCTTGCCCATGGCCGCCGCCGGCATGCTCCGATTGGCGCGCCGTTCGGCGCCGTTGAAGACGCGGTCCGAGAGGCTCGTCAGAATGAGATAGAGACCGCCGCCCACGATGAAGAACAGGAAGTATTGTCGCGTCGAACCGGCGGCAACCTGGCTGGTGCGCATCAACTCAGCAAGGCCCGTCACCGAGATCAGCGCCGAGTCCTTGAGGCTGAGCTGCCAGACGTTGCCGAGACCCGGAATGGCGAAACGCAGTACCTGCGGGATGATGATCCGGCGAAACCGGAGACCCCGGCGCATGCCGATGGCCGATGCCGCCTCCAGTTCGCCCTTGGAAATGGCGAGGTAGGCACCGCGGAAGACTTCCGCCTGATAGGCACCGGAGATGATGCCGACGGCCAGCGCGCCGGCCAGGAAAGAAGGCAGTCCGAGGAAGCCTTCATAGCCCATCGACTGACTGATCGCCGTGACAGCCGTAGAGCCCCCGAAATAGATGAGATAGATAATGAGCAACTCCGGCACGCCGCGAAACACCGTCGTGTAAAGGCTGCCAAGCGCAACAAGAAACGCGTTGCCGGAGAGCTTTGCGGCGGCGATGACAGAACCGAGCACGGCTCCTATTGCGAGCGCACTTGCAGTCACGCAGAGGGTCATCAGCGCGCCGAGCAGAAGGAGTGCGCCCCATCCGGTCGTGCCGAAACCAATTAGTTCCAGTGTTGCCATATCAAGTTCCCCGCCCCACCGCCTTCTCGGCGATATCAGAACAGCAAGCGGTCCCCGGCATCGAGCCGTGAGACCGCCCTTTCGGCCCGCGCGGGCGTCAATTCTGCGGGCTGACGTCGACCTTAAACCACTTCATCGACAGGTTCTTCACGGTACCGTCGGCGAGCGCGGACTTGATCGCTTCGTTGAACTTGTCGCGCAGGTCTGTATCGGCCTGACGGATGCCGAGGCCCTCACCCTCACCCCAAATCGGGCCTACGATTTCCGGGCCAGTAAAGGCCAGGCTATCGTTTGCGGACTGGAAGGCATTGGCGAAATAGACGGCGTCATCGAAACCGAGATCGATGCGGCCGGTCTGGAGATCGAGGTCGCGGTCTGCACCGGTCTTGTACTCGCGCACCTCTGCGATGTCGCCGAAATTGTCATAAATGAACTTGGCGTAAACGGTGGCTGCCTGAATGCCGATGGTCTTGCCCTTGAAGGCTTCTTTCAACGCTTCGACCTCTTTAACGCCGGTCTGGCCGGGCGTCATCTTGATTGTCGCGCCGGTGCCGGCCGCGTTTGCCAGCGGGCTGTCTTTAGCGGTTGCGAAGGCCGCCGGCGTCGCAGCGTAGGGAATAGTGAAGTCGATGACCTTCTTGCGGTCCTCGGTGATCGACAGGGCGTCCATGATGACATCGAACTTGCCGGCATTAAGAGCCGGGATCATGCCATCCCAGTCGGAGGCGACGAGCGTGCACTCGATCTTGGCCCGCTCGCACAGCACCTTGGCAAGTTCCGGCTCGAAGCCGCCCAGCGTGCCGTCGGCATTGGTCATGTTCCAGGGCGCATAGGCGCCCTCAAGCGTAATCGTGGCAGCCTTCCAGTCTTTAGCAGCAACAGGAGCGGCGAAAGTCGAAAGCGCAAAAGCGCTGGCAAGAACAAGCTTGCTGAAGTTCATCGGTGAGTTCTCCTCTGAGGTTACGATTGGCCTTGCGGCCCGACGCCAGTCTCCGCCGGCTTGCCCGACACCAGCTCTGTTGGCCGTGTGTCGAGGTTGTATAGGGTAGCATATGTCACATTTTGTGTTATGCAAGAGGAAAGTCGATTTAATCGAGCGGATTCCGCCGTCGCAAAAGGAAAAGGCATTGAAGCGTCCAAGCGAGATGAAGCGGGACAACGATACCGCACCGCTTTACGCCGGTGTGAAGCAGATGATCCTTGACCGCATCCACAGTGGCGAGTGGCCTCCCAGGCATCGCGTGCCTTCCGAGAACGAATTGGTGACTGAACTCGGCGTCAGCAAGATGACCGCTAACCGCGCGCTGCGTGAACTTGCAAACGAGGGTGAACTGGTCCGCATTCAGGGCGTCGGCTCCTTTGTTGCCGAGCGTAAGGGTTACTCGGCCCTGTTTGAAGTGCGCAACATCGCCGACGAAATTGCCGAGCGTGGCCATACGCACGAGGCCTCCGTTGTAATTCTCGCCCAGGAAGCTGCTTCTCCCGAAACCGCGGACGCGCTCGATTTAGCGATCGGCGCAGCGGTGTTCCACTCGCTGATTGTTCACAGCGAAAACGGCGTGCCGGTGCAGATAGAAGATCGCTTCGTTAATCCGGCGGCAGCTCCCGACTATCTCGCGCAGGAGTTCTCCTCAATCACGCCGAACGCCTATCTCACGGCTGCAGCCCCGCTTAGCGGTTCTGAGCACATCGTCGAGGCGGCAATGCCGCAGTCCTGGGAATGCAAGCTGCTGTCAATTCTCAAGAGCGAGCCGTGTCTCGCAATACGCCGCCGGACATGGTCGGGACGACACGTCGTCTCCACCGCCCGCCTCATCTACCCCGGTCACCGCTATCGACTGGAGGCACGCACGGGCAAGATGTTTGAGGAATAGGGCCATCTTGTATATGGAACCACGGTAGTGATTGCGGCTATCGCTTGGCAGATGGGTGGTTGCCTCCTCACGTTGAACGGGATTGAACCAAAGCACCAATCACCCACGGCGTTATTGGCGATCCTGTTGATTAACGCAAAGCCGCTTCGCTAATCAACGCGACGTGCGTTAACGCGCCGCGCAGACACCGCGCATTCCGACGAATACGCGGCTCTTGCGCCCCACCGCAGAAATGCCTTATTGCGGCGTCAGGTCGAAGCCGAACCACTTTTCCGAAAGGCTTTTAATCGTGCCGTCCGCCTTCGCCGCGGTGATGGCGTCGTCGAACATCGCCTGCAGGTCGGTGTCGCTCTTGCGCAGCCCGACGGAGCTGCCGGCACCGAGGAAGCCGCCCTGGAAGCGCGGTCCGACGATAGTCATGTCGGCATTCGCAGGCTTTTCGACCGCGGTTTTCAGGTAACCCATCGAGGCCATGACAAGATCGACCCGGCCGGCGACCAGATCGAGATCGTGCTGTTCAGTCGTCTTGTATTCGCGCACTTCGACGATTTCTTTAAGATACTCGTCGATGAAGCGCGCCGCGATCGAAGCGCTCTGGACGCCGATCGTCTTGCCTTCGACAAGCGGCTTCAGCTCTTCGACGGCCTTGCGGGCACCCGCCTCGTTGGACGCCAGCGAGAAGAGTTCGCCTTTCATCGGCAAGGTTTCAAGCTCGCTGCCCTTGAGCGTCGCGAAAGCTTGGCCGGTGCTGCCGTAGGAGATGGAAAAGTTGATAACTTCCTTGCGCTTTTCCGTCGCCGACATGCCTGCCATGATGGCGTCGAACTTACCGGCATTGAGAGCTGGGATCATCCCGTCGAAGGCCTGCGGAATGATGGTGCATTCCACCTTCATGTGATCGCAGAGATATTTGCTGAGCTCGATCTCGTAGCCGTCCAACGTGCCGTCCGCCTTGGTGAGATTATAGGGCGGGAAGGCGCCTTCGGTGGCAATGGTGATCTTCGTCCACTTCTTTTCTTCCGCCTGTGCCGTCGTGGCGAGAAGCCCCGTGGCAACGGCGAGGGCCGCCATGATCGCGGTTGTTTTCTGCATTTCGATATTCCCCTTTTTGCTCTGGTGGTTATTTGGTTCTTTCAGGAGGTCATTCGCCTAATTGCTGATGAACTGCCGGAAACGTTCGGATTTCGAGCTGGTGAAGACGTTATGAGGCGCGCCCTCCTCCTCAATCGCGCCCTTGTGCAGGAAGACGACGCGGCTCGATACATCGCGGGCGAAGCCCATCTCGTGGGTCACGACCAGCATCGTTCTGCCTTCTTCGGCGAGCCCGCGCATGACGCGCAGCACCTCGCCGACGAGTTCCGGATCGAGTGCGGAGGTCGGCTCGTCGAAAAGCATCGCCTTCGGCCGCATGGCGAGCGCACGGGCAATCGCTGCACGCTGCTGCTGGCCGCCGGAAAGATGAGCGGGGTAGTGGTTGCGCTTGTCGGCGATGCCAACCTTGGCAAGCAGCGCCTCCGCCTCGTCGATCGCTTCCCTGCGCGGCCGCTTCAGCACATGGACGGGCGCCTCGATAACGTTCTCCAGCACCGTCTTGTGGGACCAGAGATTGAAGCTCTGGAAGACCATGCCGAGCTCGGAGCGGATGCGGTCGACCTGCTTCCGGTCGGCAGGCCGGCTTTTGCCGCCGCCCGCCGCCTTGAGGCGGATCGTCTCGCCGGCCACCGCGATGGAGCCGGAATCCGGCACCTCCAGCATGTTGATGCAGCGCAAGAGCGTCGATTTTCCCGAACCCGACGAGCCGAGGATCGAGATCACCTCGCCCTCATGCGCGTCGATCGATATCCCTTTCAGTACCTCGACCGGGCCGAAGCTCTTGTGCAGATCCCGGACACTGATGGCGACGAACGGAGCGGCTTTTGCGGACATGTTCAATGGGATTCTCCCTTCAGCCTGCCGGTCATGGGCAGCGGCTGGCGCTGATGCGGGCTCAACTGGTACTCGACGAAGGCGATGAGCCGGGTGAGCAGGAAATTGATGGTGAGATAGATGGCGCCGGCGACGACGAAGACCTCGATCACCCGGAAGGTTTCGGAAATGATCTTGGCGGCAACCCCGGTGATTTCCATGAGCGTGATGATCGAGGCGAGCGAGGTCGCCTTCACCATAGAGATCATCTCGTTGCCGTAGCCGGGCAGTGCCTGGCGGATGGCAAGCGGCATGACGATGCGGCGGAAGATCATGAAACGCGGCATGCCGCAGGCGCGCGCGGCCTCGACCTGCCCGTGCGGCACTGAAAGCAAGCCGCCGCGAATGATCTCGCTCGCATAGGCCGCGGTGTTCAGCATCAGGGCAAGCACGGCACACCAATAGGGCTCGCGCAGCACCGGCCAAAAGATGCTGTGCCTGACCGCGCCAAACTGGCTAAGACCGTAGTAGATCAGGAAGATCTGGACGAGCAGCGGAGTTCCGCGAAAAATGAACACGTAGAGGCGCGCGAACCAGTCGAGCACGAGGATGCCGGAGAGGCGCGCGAGCGCCAGAGCAAGAGCGAGAACCGCACCGAGAGCGATTGCCGTTATTGCGAGCTCAAGCGTGAGCGGCAGGGCCGAGAGCAGGCTTATCAGCGTTTCCGCGGCAAAGGCGATATCCATCAACCCCTCCTGACGCCGCGCGAGAACCAGCGTTCCGAGGCATTGAGGAAGAGGCCGGAAACGGTGGAAATCGCGAGATAGATCATCGCGGCGATGAAATAGAAATCGAAAGGCAGACTGGTCGATCCGGCGCCGATTTGGGCTTGGCGCAGAAGCTCGACGACGCCGGTGACCGAAACGAGCGCCGACTCTTTCAGCACCACCTGCCAGACATTGCCGAGTCCGGGCAGCGCGTGGCGCAGCGTCAGCGGCGCGGTGATGCGGCGGAACTTGAGCACGCGGCCCATACCGCAGGCGGTCGCCGCCTCCAGTTCGCCCGGATGGACGGCACGGAAAGCGCCACGGAAAACCTCCGTCTGCTGGGCACCGGAGGTCAAGCCGACCGCAAGCGCACCAGCGAGAAAGCCCGGAAAGCTGACGAAGCCCTCGGCGCCGAAGAACTGCCCGACCGCCGTCACGACGGCGCTGCCGCCGAAATAGAAAAGGTAGATGACGAGCAGATCCGGAATGCCGCGCAAGATCGTCGTATAGGCATCGGCGAACATCCGGAGGAACCGGCCGCCGGATATCTTCGCCCACGCGCCGAGGGTACCGATGACGCTGCCGATCGCAAAGCCGGCAAGCGCGATCAGGATCGTCATCCACGCGCCCGCGGCAAGCGCGTGACCCCACCTGTCAGGCCCGAAACTGATGATGTCGAGGAAACCGGGATTACTCATGGAGACGATGGTCCTTGGCCAAGCGCTCAGAAGACTGACTCGCTGTTCATGGCTGGATGTCCGTCGAGTGGTGCCGGACGGGCCTTGCGGCCCGCCCTGCCAGTCCGTTGTTAGAACGAGGGCGTAAGATCGAGCTTGCTCCATTTTTCGGAGAGCGCACGAATAACGCCGTCAGCCGCTGCGGCCTTGATCGCGTCGTCGAACCTCGCCTTCAACTCAGCCTCCCCCTTGCGCATGCCCATCGCCACTTCCGTTGCCAGCATCGCGCCCTTGACCAAAGGTCCTGTCATGGCGAGGCCCTCGTTGCCGGGCTTGGCGAGCATCGACGTTCCATAGACGCCGCTGTCGAACCCGGCATCGATGCGCCCAGCCTTGAGGTCGAGATCGCGTTCGCCGGAGTTCTTGTAGGCGCGCACCGTGACGGTGTCGCCGAAATAGGCGTTGATGAGCTGTTCCTGGCTGGTCGACTGCACAACGCCGACGGTCTTGCCGTCGAGCGCTTCGCCGATCGTCTTCATGACCGGATCGGCCTTCGCCTTGTCGTTGAGATTAAGGCGCTCGCCGGTCATCGGCAACTCGGTGACCGGTCCGTTCTTGGCAATCAGGAAAGTCGCGACACCACTCGCATAGGGGATGGTGAAGTCGACGACCTGCTTGCGCTTCTCATTGATGCCGAGCGTCATGATGAGATCGAACTTGCCGGCGTTGAGACTGGGGATGAGGCTGGTCCATTCGCCCGTCATCAACTCGCATTCCACCTTGGCGCGGGCACAAACATCCTTGATCAAATCGACGTCGAATCCGGTGAGCTGGCCCTGGGAATCGAGCGCATTCCATGGCGGGAAGGCGCCTTCGATCCCGACCCGGACATGCGTCCAGTCCTTGGCCAGCGCCGACGTGGCGGTCAAGGAAAGGCCGGCCATGAAAATGGCGGCGACAAATCTGCTTCGTTTCATGTTTCAGTTCCCTTCTTTTTGCCGGGCCTTTTTGGTGGCCGGCTTTGCGATTGATCGATCCGCGCCTTTCAGCGCGTGTCGTGTTTGAGGGCGGCTGCCAGTGTTGCCCGCGCCTCCCGCAAGGCATGTGCAGCGAGGTTTCGGCATTGTCGGGCGTGCACGGCATAAAACGGCAGTTCGGGCGAGCTCTGCGGCAGGTCGGCAAGCTCGCGCAGGCCGGCAAGCGATGGCCAGGCCGGGTGCGGCAGGGCGCTGTCGTGGCTGAAGCGGTGTCCGGTCGTGTAATTGAGGGGCACGAGCAGACGAGACACCTGCATGAGGGAGCGGTTGATCGCTTCCAGCGCGTCCTCGCCGGCGCTCTCGGCCATCCTGTTCACAGCCTGTACCGCTTCCTCGAACGCGCCAAGGCGCGAAATCAAAATGTCGATGTCCATGCGGTCGCCGAGGCGGTCCTGAAGGGTCAGCAGTTCCTTCCTCATCGAAGCGGCAACGGCGGTGTAGTCGAGCGGTAGCACTGGCGCAGTCAACAGGCGCCACAGAACGCGCAGCACGATTGCCGTGTCGCGTTCAAGGTTGTCGAGATCGATGTGCTCTACCATGTCGTGCGGCGTATGCCACCACCAGCCAAGCGCCGTCAGCATCTTGACGGGACCGGGCGGCTGATGGCTGAGGCTGCCGAACATCGACGGTATGCCAACACCCCAGAACGACTGGTCCGCGGCGCGGCCGTGGCGGCGACCGGCGTGGCGCTGTCCGCTTACCGCCTCGACCGCTTCAGCCGCAACGGATTTCAACTCGTCGATGACAGCCGAGTTGGTAAGCACGCTTGCCCCCTCGCCGCCGGTCGAATCGACATTCACATGGGCGACGCAGCGCCGATCGAGCTCGTCCCAATATTCGTCCGCATACCAGGCGGATCCCGAATAGCGCCCATGCGAATGGCCGGACCAGAAGCAGAGACGCAAGCCCCGCCGCCACGGGCCGCGCCGCGCGGCGAGCAACCTTGCCGCCTCCAGCATGGTGGCGTTGGCGCATCCGTTGTCCATGACACCGTAGTGCCAGGTGTCGTGATGGCCGGAAAACAGCACGAAAGGGGCGCCGTCGTCCACTTTCTTTTCAGCAGGCAGCTCCGCAACGAGAATGGGCGTTTTGCGCCAGCTGGTATCGACGTCCGCCCAAAGCGACACCAGCACGATCTCGCCCGCTTGGCATTGCGCCCGTAGCCTCGCGCCGTCGTCGCGCGCGATCGTACAAACGACCGTCGTTGGAAGCTTCGGCCGCGTAACCTGCGAGGGACTGCCCCATACCGGTGAAACGCACATTTCGTAAAGGTGTTCGTTCGGGCTGATATGAAGCTGGCCCAGAGCGCCATGCGCGCTTGCGAGCGCGGTCACTTCCTCGGTGGCAATGCCATCGACAAGAACGGTCTTGCCTCTGACATCGACGGAGGCGAAGGCCGCCTCGTCGCCCTCACCGACATAGACGATCGGCGCGCGGATGCCGTCGCTTGTCGTCGCAACCGACATCGAATGCGTGATGCAGCGCAGGTTTTCGCCGTTTGCCTCGACGCGAGCCTGTCCGGGCAGGCTGATATAGGCGTCGTGGAACAGAAGCTCCGTGCGATAGCCGTAGGACGCCATCTCCCGTTCGAGATAACGGAAGCTCTCAAGTTCCTCAGGCGTTCCCGAGAGCTTGATGCGGCGGCCGAACTCCTCGATATGGGCAGCCAGCCGCTCTCGATCGGGTTGAGCTAGGTCAAGCATCGCGCTTCTCCGGCAGCGGCGGATCGACATCGTCCGGGATCGGGTTCACGAAAGGCGTGCCGTCCAGTCTCGCCGCATGATCGGCCTTGGCGGCGGCTATGAGATCGGGCTTCAGGATCAGGTCGAGCGCCGTGCTCGCCATCACCTTTGCCGCATGTTCCATGCCCTTGTGCGCGGCTGGCAGCTTGCCTTGAGCGACGAGTTGCCAGGAATGACCGGGCGTTCCGATGGCGTAGGTCGCGCCGCGCATCTGGACGGTCGGCACAATCCAACTCACCGTGCCGACGTCGGTCGAACCGACGAGCGTGCCGTTGCCGCTTTCCGGCGGAAAGATCGTGTCACACAGGGCAACGCCGCGACGCACCTTCAGCCCGAAGCGCTCGAAGGAAGAGGCAATATCCTCCTTCGAGAAGGTCTCCTGGAATTTGGCCGCAAGGTCGCGGTCCTCTTCATCAAAGACCGGCGGACCGAGGCGTTCGAGGTGCGAATGCATCAGGGATTCGAGCGGGGTGTTGCCGACGAGATTGGCGTCGCCGCTGACGATTTCGCTCCGCACCGTCGTGCCGGTCATCAGTGCCGCGCCGTCGGCGACATTCCTTACGCGGGCGGACAGATCGAGCAGTTCCGGCAGACTGCGGGCGCGGACGAGATAGCGCACCGTCGCGCGCGCCTGGACGACGTTCGGTGCGTGCCCGCCGGTATCGGTGACGGCATAGTGGATGCGGGCGGTCGACGGCATGTGCTCGCGCAGATAGTTGACACCCACATTCATGAGCTCGACGGCGTCGAGCGCGCTGCGGCCGAGATGGGGCGAAGCGGCGGCATGCGAGGCGCGGCCGCTGAAGTGGAAATTGATCTCGTTGCAGGCGAGCGAGATCGGGTTGTTGACGCCGGCGAAGGGTGCCGGATGCCAGGAAATGGCGATATCGACGTCGTCGAAAACGCCCGCCCGCACCATGAAGCCCTTGGACGAGCCGCCCTCCTCGGCAGGGCAGCCGTAATAGCGAATCCGCGCCCTGATGCGGTTGGCCTCCAGATAGTCCTTGACGGCAGTTGCCGCCATCATCGAGCCGGCGCCGAGCAGGTTATGTCCGCAGCCATGGCCGTTGCCGCCGACAACGAGCGGCCTCTCCTCGGCAATCCCCGCCTCCTGGCTCAAACCCGGTAGCGCGTCGAACTCTCCAAGGATGGCGATAACCGGGCCGCCCTCGCCCGCCTCGCCCATCACTGCCGTCGGCATGCCGGCAATGCCGCGCGCGACGCGGAAACCTTCATTCTCCAGCATGGCCGCGTGCGCAGCGGACGAGCTGTATTCCTCGTAGTTGGTTTCCGGCGTGTCCCACACACGGTCGCTCAAGGAGCAGAACGCTTCGCGCTTCTTTTCGACGAGGTCCCAGACGGCATCGGAATTTTTCATCGTTTACTGGCTTCCACAACAATGGTATCCAAAATTGGCGCCAATTTATGACAACATTTTGAAGCACGCAAGCGCGTTATGGGTGTAAAACAGAGGGCGCGAAGAGATTTTTCCACGGCTTTGCGGGTGACTGCATCTTGGAGAGCAGTCGGGCGCAATGGCAGAATGAGAGGCAGGTCCTGCAGCGCCGCGCATCTTAACCAGACGCGAAAGGGACGCGGCAGAACTTTGAATTGCTGCCTGTTTTGTTCGAAAGAGGAAAACCTGCAGTAGGGAGGCTGTATGAACAAGGTGAAACCGCGGGAAGCAAACAATCCGACTGCAGTCGATGTCACGGACCTGATTCTCCATGACATCCAGACCGGCGTGCTTGCACCCGGATCATGGCTGAAGCAGATCGACCTGGAGCAGCGCTACCAGTGCACGAGGCCGGAAGTGCGGCGCGCACTCGACCGGCTTGCGCAACGCCGCCTTGTCGAACATGTGCCGAACCGCGGCTATCACGTGTACGAGCCCGATGGCCGGCAGGCTTCCGAAGTCAGCGAAATTCGCATCCTGCTCGAAGCGGGGGTTGCGGGCAAAATCGCCGCCAACGCGTCAGAGCTGGACGTCGAGGCCCTGCGTGACCTCGCGTCGCGCTTCGACACGCTCATTCTCGAAGGAACGCCGATCGAGCTCTACGAGGCCAATCTTGCCTTTCACCATCGGCTGCTTTCGCTCTGCGGCAACAAGGAACTCGTCAATCTCGTGACCGAGATCCGCCAGCGCACATCGTCGGCCCCGGTCTCGCAGTGGAAGACACGGGCGCGCATCGAACAATCCTCGCGCGAGCACCATCAAATGATCGACGCCGTTGCCGCCGGCGATGGAGCAACCCTCAAGGAAGCGATTGCACGCCACATTCGCCAGGATTGAGCGCGCGCCACCGGGCGCGCCTGTTGCGGCTCGTCGCGTGGGCAGAAATTTGTCACGAACTTCACCCAGATGGCGTCGCCCTGGGACCTGTTCTGAGCAATGACATCATGCTGCCACGAAGCGTGCCCATGTCGGGCTGCGGCGCGCAGAGAGGAAAGATAAATTAATCTCCCCAGCGCAGCGCCGCCGTGTCGACCGGCGCGTCCCACAGCGAAAGCTCTCGGTCCGCAAGACGCGCGACGGTGATTGACAGGCCCGCCATGTCCAACGAGGTCACGTAGGTTCCGACCAGCGACCGGGCGATCGTAAGGCCGAGGCGCTCGCACTGCGCTTTCGCAGTATTGTATACGAGGTAAAGCTCCGACGCCGGTGTACCACCGTAGCCATTGATGAACATGAGGAGTTTTTCGTCACGTTCCGATACCAGCTCGCCCAAGATTGCCTCGAGCATAGTTTCCACAATTTCGTCGGCCGTGGCGAACTTGACCCGTGCGCGCCCCGGCTCTCCGTGAATGCCTACCCCGATCTCCATTTCATCTTCAGCCAGAACGAACGTCTCCCGCTCCGTGTCGGGCACGGTAACACCACGCAGCGAAACTCCCATCGTGCGGATGCGACCGTTCAGGCTCTCGCCGAGCGCGCTCAGTTCATCGAGCCGCCAGCCGGCCTCCGCCGCCGCCCCGAGCAGCTTCTCTACCACGAGGGTCCCCGCAACGCCTCTCCTGCCTTGGCTGCGCTTCGACCCGCCGGGATCGACGTCGTCGCGCACCACGACGGTGGCGATCCGGTGCTCCGCCGCGACGAACTCGGAGGCCATCTCGAAATTCATGACGTCGCCGTCATAATTCTTGACGATGAGCAGACACCCCTCGCCCCCGTCCGTTTCCCGGATCGCGGCAATGATCTGGTCCGGCGTCGGAGAAGTGAAGACATGCCCGGTGCACGCGGCATCCAACATACCTCTCCCGACAAATCCGACGTGCATCGGCTCGTGCCCGGCGCCGCCGCCCGAAATGAGCGAGACCTTGCCCGGCCGAAGGCTGCGCCGGCGAACGAACTTCCCGTCGGCGCCGAAGGTCACCAGCCGTTCGTGGGCCGCCACCAGGCCCGCCAGGCTCTCAGTAACCAGCGTCTCGGCTCGGTTCATGAATTTCTTCATCCTGCCCCTCCCACGACGCCGTGCTTTCCTGCCTTGCGCAAATCGCCGCTCGATCGGACAGGAACATAGAGGGTTCTGCCGGAGGCAGCGACATACTGAAACACATCGCGACCCTCTAATCCATCGTTCCGACCAGTTTCGCCATATTGCGGACGAGTTCCTCGATCGCTTCGTCGAACAGGCGGTTTTTCTTTTCATCGCCGAGATCGGGAACGATCAGCGAGAGCTGGCGCAGCTTCTCCGCACTTGCGAAATCCGGCAGCTTGCCGGGGTGCGCGGACTGATAGGCCTGAAGAAAGCGCTCCTGCTCGCCCGGGCTGAAATGGCAGACGCGGAAAATCGTCGCCAGGTGGCGCGCCGGCAGCGGGGTCGAATAGGCCGGACTCGTCACCTGAGTGACGAAGCTGCGATGCTTGCCGAGTGCCTCGGCGAGGCGCTGACGGGTTCCTGACGGCCGATTGTCGATAATCTGCGCCAAGATCGTCTTGTAGGCGATGATGGGGTCTTCAACCGTCTCGCGCGACATTCATTTCATCTCCGCCGCCGCCTGGCCGTCCGTGCACAAGCCGCTGATTGTCGATCGTATGTCAGTCACGCGATCGGGCGCCACAGAGAAGTGGCGAAGGCCCGCGGCCATGAGCGCCGGTATATGTCGGGGGTCGGAGGCGATCTCGCCGCAGATCCCGATCGGTCTTTTCATCGCCTTGGCAAGGCCCACGCACTGGGCGATCACCCTAAGGACGGCCGGCGTGGCGGCGTCGTAAAGCGCGGCCACGCTTTGGTCGTCTCTTGCGGCAGCCATCAGATATTGCGCCAGATCATTCGTGCCGAAGGAGAAAAAAGCCGAGTGCGAAAATTGCTCGAGCATCAGCGCCGCCGCCGGAACCTCCACCATCATACCGATCTCCGGCATGCGCGCCTCCACCCCGCGCCCCAAGAGAACGGCGCGCTCCTCTTCGAAGTAGGTCCGCATCGCGTCGAGCTCGTCTGGAACAGTTACCATCGGCAGGAGGACGCCAAGATTGCCGTGCACGGCGGCGCGCAACAGCGCGCGCACCTGGGCGCGGGCAAGCTCCGGCCGTGCCAGGAGCAACCGGGTGCCTCTGAGGCCCATGAAGGATTCACTCTTCCTGGCCCCTAGACCCGGCAATGTCTTGTCGCCGCCTAGATCGAGCATGCGCACGATCGCCGGCGCGTCGCCGGCCCATTCCAATGTATGCCGATAGATGTCGTAATGCCTTTGCTCGTTGACGGCATCCGCGGATGAAGCCACCAGAAATTCGGTCCGCATCAGACCGATGCCCGCGAAGGACGCGGGATTAATGGCCTTGAGCTCGAGTGGATCGTTGATGATGGCGGACAGCCGGATCGCAACGCCGTCGGCGGTTTCGACCACTCCGCCGGCGCGGCGCGCGGCGATCGGCCGTGCTTCAGCTTTTTTTGGTTTCGCCTCGCGAACATGCCCATCGTCGGGCGCAATAACGACTCGGCCGTTATTCGCATCGACGAGCACGCGCGCGCCGTCCGCCACTTCGAACCGCCCCGTCGCCACGACCATGGGCACCGAGCGACCGCGTGCAAGCATCGCCACGTGGCTTGAAACGCTGCCTTCAAAGAGGACGATGCCGCCGCCGGCGGTCCAGTCATGCGCGAGGAAGCGGCTTGGCTCAAGGTCCTTCCCGACGAAGACCGAACCCGACGCGAAATCCTCCAAAGGAAGGCCCGTGAGCGCGCTCACGACGCGATTGCGGATATCGACGACGTCGACCGCGCGGGCGCGCAGCTGCTCATCGGGCGCTTCCTCGATACCGGCGATATAGTCGTCGAGTGCCCCGACCCAAGCGAGAGCGGCGCCATCTCCGGCGACGATCCGGTCCTCGGCCATTTCGACGAGAGCCGGATCGAGCAGCATCTCGATCTGGAAATCGAGAATGCCGGCGCTCTCCTCGTCCGACCGGTCCGCGAGAGCCCGGAGCTCCGCAACGGCAGTGGCGATGGCCTGCCGCAGCTTGTCGCGCTCCGCGGCCACGGTGTCGCGTAGCGCAAGCACCTCTGCCGTGACATCGGCGGCGCGATGAACAGGCCCGAGCCCCACGCCGGGAGAGGCGGCGATTCCGGCGATTTCAACCGCTTCGGCCATGCTTTTTTTCTTCATCGAAGTCGCTCTCGACAAGCGCCTTGAGGGCATGGATTGCTTCTGCGGCGCGCAAACCTCGGGCGCGGATCTTCAGCATCGAGCCCGTGCGAATCCTCGCCCCCATGATCTTGACGATGCTCTTGCCGTTCAGCCAGACGTTGCTGTCGTTGACCTCGATCTCGACGGTGCAGGGAAACGACTTGGCAAGCCGCGTGAAGATGACCGACGGACGAGCATGCAGGCCGAAGCCGTGCGTCACCTCGATCTCCGCCTGGCAGTAACCGTGCGTATCGACTGCCTCCGGCGTTTCCCGTCGCGACCTGTTGTCCATCACGGCGACAGCTCCTCCGCGGTTGCCACGACGCGGGCGAGTGCCGCTCCGCCCGATGCCTCGGCCGCGGCCATCACCGCCCCCTCGACCAGAGGCGCATCGCAAATAATCACTCGTGCGGAACGCGGTTCCCCGAGCATTTCGATCGCCATTTCGCTATTGGTCTCCGCCCCGCCGAGATCGACGAAGACGGCGACCCCCGCATCCGACCAGGCGCGTTCGATCGCTGCCATTATTCCGGCTGCATGCGTACCGAGGCCACCTTCGGCGTTCCCGCCGGACCAGGCGAGCGGTACGCAATCGCCGACCATCTGGCGCACCATGTCGGCCGCCCCCTCGGCAACAAGCGGAGAATGCGAGACGATGACGATGCCCACATTTGCGGATTTCGGACTCATGCCGGACATTGCTCCTCCAAGAAACGACAGATCGCCGCCGTCAGCAGCGCACAACTCTTCGCGCCGGGATCGACATGTCCGACCGACCGGTCGCCGAGAAAGGCGGCGCGCCCGCGTATCGCCTTCATGCCGAAAGTGAGGCTTGCCGCCCGTTCCGCCTCTTCGGCGATACCCGCCAATCCCGCGCGCCTTACCACTTCGGCATGCACGGGGTAAAGCACGTCGAGCAGCGTCTTGTCGCCGGCGCTTGCCCGCCCACGACGGGCGACGGCATCGATGGCATGCTCGAATGCGCGTGCAAAGTCGATCTGCCCGTTCGCACCCGCCAAGTGACGGCCGATCTCGATCAGCAGCGTCCCATAGAGCGGACCGGCCGCCCCGCCGACGCTCATGACGAGCGTGAGGCCGGTTTCCTCCAGTGCTTTTGGCAGTGGAAGCTCTGCGAGACGGCTTCGCTCGGCATAGACCGCCTCCAGGCCGCGACGCATGTTGGTGCCATGGTCTCCGTCGCCGATCGCCCTGTCGAGTTCCGACAGATGATCGGCATTGGCGGCAATCACCTCGCGACAGGCCTCGATCAACCCGCCTATGAGCGCTGCGTTTGCCGGCACCTCGGACACCTTCTTTCAACCCCTCCCCGATCATACTCGCGATCGGTCGCCATCGTTAGAGCATGTGCTTAACGAAGACCGGCTGCGACTTCGAAGACCGCGGCCACCGCCATGGCGCCCGGGTCCGGTACGCCGTCGAGATCCCGTTCGCCGATGTAAGAAGCGCGGCCGGCCTTCGCCTTCTTCATCGCCCGGGTTGCATCGGCGCCGGCACGCGCCGCGGACGCCGCAGCGGCAAGACCGTCCGCCCTAAGCGCGCGCAGCGCCGGATCCAGAGCATCCACCATCGTGCGGTCGCCGACGGCCGCCCCGCCGTAGAAGGTCATCCGTTCGAGTCCCGCCAGAAGCGCGCCCGCCATGTCTTTCGTGTCCGAATAGGCCTTTGCGGCGGCGGTGAAGAAGATCGACAGAAGCACGCCGCTCGAGCCGCCCATGCTTGTGCTGAGAATGCTGCCGATCGACGAGAGCGTCGCGGCGATGTCCTTCAGCGGCAGCCTTTCGATTTGCGCCAAAACGCTGCGCGAACCTGTCGCCACGGTTGAGCCGGTATCGCCATCACCGGCCCGGGCGTCGAGGTGGTTGAGCTCCGCCTCTAACGAGAGCAGATGATCGCAGATCGCCGCGATCAGCCGATCGGCCACCGGATCGTGACTGGCCGCTACGGACGGAGTGGCGGGCACGGTAGTCACCGGCAGAACGGAGACATCATGCCGCTCGACGGCGGGTATCCAGGCATGCGGCCCGACGAGCGAAGTCAATGCTGCCTCACGCTCGTCGTCGAGTCGGATCAGGGAAAGCGAAAAGCCGTTCATGTTGAGCGCCGTCATCATCGGCGCCGGGCCTATCGTCAGCTTCACGCGCTCAGCGAGCGACGATGAAAGAACCGTGTGGGCGATCAATCCCATCTCGATCGGCGGCACAGCACCAAGATTGTTGATGAGAAGCGCATAGTGGCGATCTCCTCGCAAAGCTCGAGAAAGCCGCTCGGACATGATAGCAACAATGCTGCGCACCTCCTGCAAGGCGATCCTTTCGGCGCCGGGTTCGCCATGGATGCCGAGCCCCAGCTCCCCCTCGGCCGCCTCGAGCCGCTCCACATGCGCCTGGCCGGGAATGGAGCAGGAGGACAGCGACACGCCGAGCGAAACGATGTCGCGCGCGGCCGCGTGGGCGGCAGCGGCAACGGTCTCGAGATCCGCATCCTGCTCGGCGAAGTGTCCGGCGATCTTGTGCACGAAGAGCGTTCCGGCGACGCCGCGCGGCTGGGCGATATCCGGCAGCGCGATGTCGTCGGCAACGATCACCATCTCGACGCGAAAGCCTTCGACGCGCGCTTTTTCCGCTGCGAGTCCGAAGTTGAGGCGGTCGCCGGTGTAGTTCTTGACGATCAGCAGGCAGCCCTTTGGCCCGGTCACCGCGCGGATCGCTGTCAGCACCGCATCGACGCTCGGGGAGGCAAAGATCTCGCCGGAGACGGCAGCCGTCAGCATGCCGCGGCCGACAAAACCCGCATGCGACGGCTCATGGCCGGCACCCCCGCCCGAGATCACGGCAACCTTTCCTTTGTCCCAATCCCCGCGCAGGACGACCTTGATATCTGGATAGGTGTCGAGACGCGCGAGGTTGCCGGCCGGCGCGGTCTGCAGCAAGCCGTCCAGCGCTTCGGTGACGATGTTTTCCCTGCGGTTGAAAAAGTGCTTCATCGTTGTCATCCAATCTTATGTCGACTGATCGCGGTGGCGTCAGCGCAGCCGCTCGCCGTCCGACCCAAAATATAGGGGCTGTCTCAGCGTGAGGTTGATCCGGTCGCCCGGTTTGATGGCGAGATAAGGATCGGCAAGCGTCACGAGCTTATGGCCTTTCACCCGGATGTGCAGGTGGTTCTGGTCGCCAAGGTGCTCGATCCAGTCCACCTCGGCATTGCCGGCGGTGTTCGTCGCAATCTGCAGATGTTCGGTTCGTGCACCGATCGTGCTGGCGCCCGAGGGGGGCGCCGCGCCCGGAAGGAGATCGGTCGGCAGCAGGTTTATGTGCGGCTGGCCGAGACGCGCGGCGACGTGCAGATTGGCCGGGTCCGCGTAGATCTCCCGCGGCGTGCCGATCTGCACGAGCCGCCCTTCGGACAGGATGCCGATGCGATCGGCCATCGTCATCGCCTCCACCTGGTCGTGGGTGACATAGAGCAGCGTGGAGCCCAGCTCCTTCTGGATGCGCTTCAGTTCCAGCCGGAGTTCGGCGCGCAACTTGGCGTCGAGCGACGACAGCGGCTCGTCCATCAGATAGATTGCGGGCCGGCGAACGAGCGCGCGGCCGATCGCGACGCGCTGCATCTCACCGCCCGAAAGCCGCGTCGAGCGGCTTTGGAGCTTGTGTTCGATCCGAACCATGCGCGCGACTTCGCGCACCCTCCGATCGATCTCGTCACTATTCAACCGTCGAGCCGGGGAGCGCAGGGGGAAGGCGAGATTGTCGTAGACGGTCAAATGCGGATAAAGCGAATATTGCTGGAAGACGAAGGCCACGTCCCGCTCGGCCGGCGATTGCCGGTCGACATCGCGACCGGCGATCGTCACCCGCCCGCAATCCGGTCTTTCGAGCCCGGCGATCAAACGCAGGGTCGTCGTCTTGCCGGCGCCCGTCGGCCCGAGGAGGACGACGAATTCGCCGTCCCTGATGGTCAGCGACAGATCTTCGACCGCGACCGTGTCGCCGAAGGTCTTGCCTATACGGTGAAGAACGACCTCAGACATGGCGCGCCCCCGCATAGAGGGAGGAGGCGATCGCCCGGCCCGAGGCGCAGTCGAAGATGGCGAGCTTTGCCGGATTGAATTCGAGCCCGACGGTCTCGCCGAGACTGAAACTGCGGTCCGCCGAAACGCGTGCTTTGACGATGCCGGCGGCGGTCTCCACGGCGACGATCTGGTTGGTGCCGAGATATTCGCTGCCATAGACAGCGCCGCGGATGGGCGATCGATCGCTGAAGCGGATATGTTCCGGACGGACGCCGAGCGCCATTTCGCCCGGCGCCACGTCCTCCCCCACCTCCGGCACGGCGACTTCGTGACCGTCAAGGACGATCGACCGCGTCCCCCGCCTGAGCCCCGAACTGAAGCGCATGAAATTCATCGGCGGCGAGCCGATGAAGTCGGCGACATACATCGAAGCGGGACGATTGTAGATTTCCTGCGGTGTGCCGAACTGCTCGATGACGCCATGGTTCATCACCGCGATCTTGTCGGCCATCGCCATCGCCTCGTGCTGGTCGTGGGTCACGTAGACGGTCGTGGCATGGATGCGATTGTGCAGTTCGCGTAGTTCATGGACCATCACCTCGCGGAATTCCGCGTCGAGTGTGCCGAGCGGCTCGTCCATCAGGAAGCATTTCGGACGCCGGACGATCGCCCGGCCGAGCGCGACTCGCTGGCGGTCGCCGCCGGCAAGGCCGGAAACCGAGCGGTCGAGGATATGATCGATCCTCAAGAGCTTCGCGGTCTCCTCGACGCGGGCGCGGATTTCCGCCTTCGGCACGCCCTGCGACAGGAGCGGGAAACCGATGTTCCGGCGCACATTCATGTGCGGATAAAGCGCGAAGAGCTGGAAGACGAAGGCGATGTCGCGGGCGCTCGCCCGGTTGAAGGTGACGTCCTCGTTACCGAGATAGATCTTGCCGCTGGTCGGCAGCTCAAGCCCGGCGATCATCCGCAGCGTCGTCGTCTTGCCGCAGCCCGAAGGCCCGAGCAGCGCCAGAAACTCGCCGTCCTGGACCGTGAAGCTCGAATCCTCGACGGCGACAAAATCACCGAACTGCTTGCGGAGGTTTACGATCTTGATCTCGGACATCGCTTACTCCGGAAATTTCGAGACGATGATGAACATGACGGTTCCGGTCAGGAGCATGGCCAGCGAGTAGGTGTAGAGGGCCAGCAGGAACGGCTGGAACAGCATCAGGAAGCCAGCGGCGATCAGCGCCGTGGCGATGTTTTCCATCGGTCCGCGCCTGAGGAACAACGGCCGCCTCTGCTTGGCTGCACGGGTCGGTTCTCGCGTGTTCGTCATTTGCGGACCGCTCCGAAGGTGATGCCGCGCAGCAACTGCTTGCGCAGGATGATGGTGAAGACGAGGATCGGCACCAGGAAGATGGTCGTACCGGCGGCAACCGCCGGCCAATCCTGCCCGCCCTCACCGATGATCGTCGGTATGAACGGCGGCGCGGTCTGTGCCGAACCCGAGGTGAGCAGCACCGCAAAGGCGTATTCGTTCCAGGCGAAAATCAGGCAGAAGATCGCGGTCGCGGCGATGCCGGTCGTCGCCTGCGGCAGCACGACCTTCCAGAAGGCCTGCAGTCGGGTGTAGCCGTCGATCATCGCCGCCTCCTCATATTCGCGCGGGATTTCATCGATGAAGCCCTTGAGCAACCAGACGGCAAGCGAGACGTTGACGGCGGTATAGAGCAAGATCATGCCAAGTGCCGTGTCGGAAAGTCCGAACTGGCGATACATGAGGTAGATCGGAATCGCGACCGCGATCGGCGGCATCATCCGGGTCGAAAGGATGAAGAATAACAAATCGTCGGCGAGCGGCACGCGGAAGCGCGAGAAGCCATAGGCCGCAAGCGTTCCCAGAGAAACGGCGAGGAAGGTCGAGCCGAAGGCGATAAGGAGCGAATTGCCGAAGCGCGGCCAATAGTTCGAGGGGCCGGCGATGACCATGTTGCGGCTGCGCGTGATCTCGTCGCATGTTCCCGTCGGCGGCGGCAGCGCTTGGATATAGTCCGGTGTCTGCCTTGTCCGCGTCGTGAAGAGGTTGCAGAAGCCCTCGAGCGTCGGCGTGAAGACGACCTTCGGCGGATAGCTGATCGAATCCGGCGGCGACTTGATGCTCGTCAGAAAGATCCAGGCGAGCGGGATCATCGTCACCAGCGCGTAGAGGATGACGATCGTGCCGGCGATGCGCTTGGCGGTCGGCGTCGGCTCGACCACGGAGTGGGCGGTATTGACCGAACTCATCGCTGTTTCACCTTGTTGAGCGCTTTGACGTAGATGTTGGCGAGGCCGAACACGGCGACGAAAAGAATGATCGCGAAGGCAGAAGACCGTCCGGTGAGCCAGCTTTCGAAGGCTTCGCGCTTCAGCGTGATCGACGCAACCTCGGTGGTCGAACCAGGCCCTCCGCCCGTCAGCAGCATCACCATGTCGAACATCTTGAAATTCTCGATGCCGCGGAAGAGCACGGCGAGCATGATGAAGGGCAAGGCCATTGGCACGGTGATCGACCAGAATTGCCGCCAAGTGGAGGCGCGATCGACCTCGGCCGCCTCGTAGATGTAGTCCGGAATGGATCTGAGGCCGGCGAGGCAGATCAGCATGACGTAAGGCGTCCACATCCAGGTATCGACGATGATGATCGCCCAGGGGGCCAAGGTCACCGAACCGAGCATCTCGAAGGATGACGGCGGAATGCCCGTGAAGAACGAGACGATATAATTGAAGAGGCCGATCTGCGGCTGGTACAGGAACCGCCAGAAATTACCGACCACCGCCGGCGACAGCATCATCGGGATGAGGATGACCGTCGTCCAGAAGGCATGGCCGCGGAACTTGCGGTCGATCAGATAGGCGAGCGCGAAGCCGATGACGGTCTGCAGCAGGATCGTCCAGAAGACGAAATGCGCGGTCGTCTGCATGGCGATCCAGATGTCCGGATCGTTCAGCACTCGCCGGTAGTTGCGTAAGCCGACGCCCTCGACCTCGGCGTTGGGGCGGTTCGCGCGGAAATTCGTGAAGGACAGATAGACCGCCCAGATCAGCGGGAAGATATTGATCGCAAGCAGCAAGGCGATCGTCGGCGTTATGAAGAGCCAGGCGATGGCGCGGTCCGAAAGGCCGCGCACCCGAACTGCGATCGTCGTCGGCGTCGCGCGGGCAAGCACGTCGGCGGATCGCTCCGCAATGGTCGAAGGGGCATCGGTCACTGACGTCACCTGAATTCTAGGAAGGATCGGGTTCGAGGCCGACGGCCCGGTTTTCGCAGCCGGGCCGTTGCCGAGGGGAGCCTAGAGCTTGCCTTCGTCCTCGAAGATTTCCTTCCAGTCGTTGACGAGAGAGTCGAGTGCCTCTTGCGCCGTGCCCTGGTCGGCGACGACATAGTCGTGCAGGCGCTTCTGCATGGCCTGCAGCAGGATCGCGTAGGACGGCTCCTGCCAGAAGTCCTGCACCTGGTTCATTGCGACGAGGAAATCGGCCGCAAAGGGCTGGCTAGTCTTGAAAGACGGATCGTTCAGGACCGCGTTGTGCACGGCGTAGCCGCCGAGCGCCCACCACTTCTTCTGGACATCGGGCTGGGCGAACCATTTGATGTAGGCGAGTGCGCCGTCCATGTTGTCGGTGTTGGCCACGACGGATATCCCCTGCCCGCCGAGCGTCGAGGCGGCGACCTTCTGCTTGGGATTGACGAAGAAGCCGATCTTGTCGCCGCCAACCTTCTCGTCCTTGTAGAGGCCCGGGAAGAAGGCGAACCAGTTCATCGCCATCGCCACCTGGCCGGACTTGAAGGCATCGAGCCCCTCGCCCATGTAGCTGTCGGTATAGCCGGGCGGCTGGCAGCACTTGTAAAGCGCCTTATAGGCCTCGAGGCCGGCAACGGAGTCGGGCGAATTGACCGCGCCGTCCATATCGTATTTGCCCGGTGTCGTCTCGTATTTGAAGCCATAGGGATAGAGCGCCGAGGTCGCGCCCATGGTAATGCCCTCGGAGGCGCGTTCGGTGAAGATCGCCGCGCCATAGACCTTCTGGCCATCGATTTCGCGACCGGTGAAGAATTCGGCGACCTGCTTCAGTTCGTCCCAGGTCTGCGGCGGGCCGAGGTCACGACCGTACTTCCCTTTGAACTCGGCCTGCAAGTCGGGCTTGGCGAACCAATCCTTGCGATAAAACCAGCCATTGGCGTCGCCCATGGCCGGCAACGCCCAATAGTTCGGCGTACCCTTCGGCCAGGTGGAGTAGGCATTGACCGCGGCTTCGGCGAAGTCGCTCATCTTGATCCCTTCCTTGTCGAAGAAATCGTTGAGCTTCACGTAGTACCCGTTTTCGGCGGAGCCGCCGAGCCACTGGCTGTCGCCGATCAGGAGATCGCAGAGCTTGCCGCCCGAATTGAGCTCGTTGAGAATGCGGTCGGCGAAATTCGGCCACGGCACGAACTCAAACTTCATCGCGGTGCCGGTCGCTGCGGTAAAATCCTTGGAGAGTTCTACCAGCGCATTCGCCGGATCCCAGGCTGCCCAGCATAGCGTCAATTCATCAGCCTTCGCCATTCCCGGTATCGCCGTCGACAGCACGAGTGCCGACGACATGCCCATCAGGGCCTTCGTCACCTTCCGCATGTATTCCTCCCAGATACAGAACCGACCGACGCCGGCTTCGGAAAATTCTCCCTTGCTCACATGCCCAAGCCATACTCCCTCATGTTGAGCAATTTGTTTAGTGATATACATTTTACTAAACACATCAAGTGCAATTCGTCGCTGCGATGCAGCATCGGCAGCGAGAAAACGTCAAATGTGCCGGCGGCGGCCGCTATTTTTCCCTGAAACTCAGCCGATGATAAATGTCGCAGAAAGGGACGGCTGCGGTCAGCCCTTATTATGGCTCACGAAAACCGTGCTTGCGTCGCTGACGTTCGAGATGTGCCAATAGGCGGCCTTGCCCGCACCTTCGGCATCGGCGCGAAGGATCGCCGTGACGATGCGGTGGGCAGTGGCATGTATTCGCTGCAAGCTTAGAACGGCGAACGTAGAAGTCATCGCATGTTCCCGTTGATAATGGCCCTTATCAATCCCTCATCGCGAAAGGCCACGATCTTCCGCGGTCCGAATGTTGGTAAGCGCTGCGGCGCCGAGCGGCTCACGCCGACGTTTCCCAAGGATTGATCACGGAAGCATCGGTGTCTTCGAAATCCTTGACGTTGCGTGTGACAAGGATGAGATCGTGAACGATGGCAGTCGCGGCGATCAACCCGTCGATATCGCCACGGGGCCGGATTGCCGCGATGCGGCCCCATTCGACCGCGATTTGGTCAGTTATGGGCAAAATGCGGTCGCCATGGTCGTGGCGCAGTTTGCGCAGCCATTCGGTGAGGTGCGCGGCAGTCTTCGGATCCGACTCCTGTTTGAGGGCAATGCCGCGCATGATTTCGCCGAGGGTGAGCGCACTCAAGTGAATGCTGAGCGGATCGACAGAGCGCAGCCAAGACACGGCTTGCGACGTCCCACGTCGCGCCTCTGAGACAATGTTTGTGTCAACCAGATACATCAGAAGGCCACGTCGCGACTCGGCGTCTTGATACGTACATTAACCGCATCAGCGAGTTGATCGTCCCAAGCGGGACCTCCAAGCAGATCATCGACTAAAGTCGGCCGGCCAGCGCGTAGGGCGTCGTAGTCACGAGCGGACAGCACGACGGCGGTGCGCTCACCGCGCAGCGTGACAATCTGCGGCCCCTCATGGCGCGCCTTCTGTACCACCTTCGAGAACTGGTTCTTGGCGTCCTGTAGTTGCCATTCCATGCTTCACACCCCGAGTTAGCTAGACTGTCTAGCTATATAGCCCTCTTTGTCTGTCATTGAAAGGGCCGATGTATCGTGCGGTCGATCGATGACCTGGGCGCAACGCCGCGCGATCGGCAACCTCGATTGTCCGTCGCGGTCGACTGAACTCCTTCACGTCATGGAACTACGGCTGACCGAAAATCCGACGCCGCCGTTTCCAGACGATACATTATGCGATCCTCTTAGCCCAGAACCTGAACATCCTGGGAACAAGCCCTGCATCGGGCTCGTGGAGGAAGGATCAACTCCCTTGAGTGGTAACTCACGTTGAGTGCCACATTCCATTCAACGCCGATTGACATGCCCGGTTCGCTCGCGGGAGCCGGGCACCGCCATACGCCTCAATAGTAGATCTCGGTGAAGGACAGGTTCTCGGCCGAAATCTCCGCGAGAGTGACGCACTCGATCAGGATGCCGGCGCCGACGCCTCATAGTTGATTACCTGAGTATAGGACGCTTCTTCTTAAGTTAAATTGCAAGAATTAGTCCGAAGCTTCCTTTAAATATGATCGAAATTTGAAACAAATTACTAGTAACAAAAGCACGTCACTAGTAAAGAATGCGGCTACACTTCAGAATCGCTCCGACGTTCGGGAAAATCGACCTGTATCCCTCGCCTTGAGCGGAATAGAACCCTCGGCCCTAGCCAGTCTCAGGATCGCGGCCGTTTTGGTTGCATGTCGGTGGCCAAGCAGCGATCGCTTTAATGGGGGGCACCCGCCCGCGGTATGTCTGCGTTCCGGATTGTAATACCACGACGGTCAATCGAGGCGTAGATTTCTTCACCAAATGGTGCTATCTGCAACACCAAAGTGGGAACCAAACGATGCGATCGACTATCAACCTCGACGACACTCTCGTGGAAAGGGCTAAGTCCCTAACCGGCACGAAGGAAACCGCCGCTCTGGTCCGCCAGGCATTAGAGACGCTTGTTCGTGTGGAGTCAGGAAAACGCCTCATCGCGCTCGGAGGAACGATGCCGGATGCGGAGGCCGCTCCACGCCGCCGGAGCCCAGCTGCCAAGTGATCCTTGCCGACACTTCAATCTGGATTGATCATTTCCGGCATACCGATCCCGAACTGCGTAAGATTATTGAGGAAGATCGTCTCCTCTGCCATCCGGCCGTGATCGGAGAGCTCGCACTTGGCAGCCTTAGGGATCGCACCAGCGTGATAGCATTCCTGACGGCTCAGCGCGAAGCGCTCGTCGCAACGCACGACGAAGTCGTGATGATGATAGATCGCCACGCTATTTTTAGCATGGGCATTGGCTACACGGATGCCCATTTGCTGGCTTCGGTTCTCCTCGATCAGCGAGTGGTTTTGTGGACCAGAGCCAAGCGTTTGCGGGCAGCGGCAGAAAAGGCGGGGGCGTCGCTGCACACCCCTGCTCATGCGGGGAACTAAGCACTGAATGGCCATGGCCGTTGCTCTGGCTGCTTGAGCGGTGGAGCCAACAGGGCGCAAAGTTCCGGTCGATACATGGCCTTTATCAACCAAAGACAGCAATCTCCTTGTGCGATCGTTTCAGCATAGAACGAGAACAAGCTACGGTTCTTCGTAGACCGTCTGTCCCGGCCGGTCATGGCAACGTTCGATGATGCGGCAATGCTCGCAAATGATCTGGCCTTCCAAGCTTGCTGGGCCGTTCCGGAACTTTTCGGCTCCACGCCCTCGGATCGCAGATATTTGTGGATAGTATTCCGGGACACGCCAGTCCCGCGGCAAATCTGCCGGATCGATAGATGTTCTCGAAAATGCCAGCGTCGGATTACGTTCAATAACGCCATGTCGATCACCCCATAGCCCCACTCAAAACAACCAGGGGTGGTTCAAACATGGTCAATTCTCGATGGAAATATCCCGCAATGCCGGGTCAGTGCTCAGTGGAGATCAACAGATTCAATCAAAGACTGAAACCCTTTAGTTCGAAGACCGTCGCATCAGGAGCCGGAAAGTCGCCTCTTACCTAGCGCAAATCGCCCACCATGCCCCTGAATGCGGCCGCCCGATGAAGGTGAATGCCGGGTCTCCGGCAACCTTCGTGCCGGTACTTGTCGCGGAAATCTCCATCCGATCGCCTTCGGCAAGTACCAAGTCGGAGATCGAGTCGAACGACGTCAGCGAGGATTCTTGAACAGGAAGTCGTCAGCGCCGAGGCCGCCACAAACCTGGTCGGTGCCCCAGCGTCATGCGTGGCTACGCTAGACGATCACCTGCTCGCCTATTTCGACAACGCGGTTCGCAGGCAGATGGAAGTAGTCGGTCGGATCGATCGCCGCTTCCGCCATTGCAATGAAGAGCTTGTCCTGCCACTTCGGCATGCCCGACTGGGGGTCTGAGACCAGCTTGCGCCGTCCGAGATAGAAGGACGTCGTCATGATCTCGAATTTGAACCCTTCCTTCCGGCAGTGCGCCAGTGCCCTCGACACATTCGGATCATCCATGAAGCCGAATCTGAGCTCCAGTTTGCTGAACCGATCGGTTAGCTTTGTTAGCGTGTGCCGATCCGTTTCCGGGATATAAGGCACTTTGGCGGTCTTGATGGTGAGGATGACATTATGCTCATGCAGCACGTGGTTGTGCTTGAGGTTGTGCAAGAGAACCGCTGGGGTGGTGTCCGGTGATGCGGTCAGGAAGATCGCGGTTCCCGGCACTACGACCGGAGCGTGTTCGGACTTTCGTTCGACCGCCGCTATGAACCGGTCGAGAGGGACATCCTGGCGGCTTGTTTTTTCGCGCACGAGCCTGGTGCCCACTCGCCAGGTCCACATTAGCGTCATCAAAGTGGCGGCGAAAAGAATGGGCACGTAACCACCGTGGTGGATCTTGAATAGGTTGGCCCCGAGAAAGACCAGTTCGAGAAGGAACAGAGGAAGCAGGAACGCAGTCGCGGCCATCGTAGGCCAGTTCCACAGATAGCGGACAAACGCGAAGGCGAGAACTGTGTCGATCACCATGGCGCCGGTGATTGACACGCCATAGGCCGGGGCTAGAGACTCGGAACTGCCGAACACGAACATGAGAACAAGCACGCCGGTGAGGAGTGCAGTGTTGACCAAGGGGCAGATAAATCTGCCCGGTTTTCGTTTCCGAGGTGTAGCAGATCTCGAATCTTGGCAGGAACCCGAGGTGGATCGCTTGCCGCACGAGCGAAAAAGCTCCGGTGATCACTGACTGGCTGGCAATGATTGTTGCGGCAGTGGCAAGGATCACCACCGGCAATAGGGCACAGGTCGGGAACATCAAGAAAAATGGATCGGAAATAGCATCGGGATGCGACAGCACCATCGCGCCTTGTCCGAGATAGTTCAAAGTCAGTGCTGAAAATACGATCGCAAACCAGGCCGCCTGGATCGGTTGCCGACCGAAGTGGCCGAGATCGGCATAAAGCGCCTCGGCTCCTGTCACCGTGAGGAAGACGGCGCCGAGCACGATGAAGCCGACGAGGCCGGCATTCCACAAAAAGGTAATGGCGTAAACAGGATTGAATGCCGCGAGGATTGCGAGATCGTCTCCGATATGGGCAACACCGGCGGCTCCCATTACGAGAAACCAGACGAAAGTGATCGGGCCGAAAAAGATCGAGACTGCCCCAGTGCCACGGGACTGCACGGCAAACAACAGCACCATGATGGCGGCCGAGATCGGCAGAACGTAATCGTGGAGGGCTGGCGTGACGAGCTTCAGCCCCTCAACGGCCGAGAACACTGAAAGCGCCGGCGTGATCATCGCGTCGCCGATGAAAAAAGCCGCGCCCAGGATACCTGCTACGAACATGCCCGTCGTATACTGCGGTGCCTTTTTTAAGAGCAGGGCAAGCAGGGATAGCGTGCCACCCTCGCCGTCATTGTCGGCACGAAGCAGGAACAGGACGTATTTGCAGGTGACGATCATGGTCAGGGTCCAGATCACCAGTGAAATGAGACCGACGACCTCTTCGCGCTCTACCCCACCTGCCGCAAAGGGGCGAAGTGCTTCACGGAAGGCATAGAGCGGGCTTGTTCCGATATCACCATAGACCACCCCCACCGATCCAAGGGTCAGCGCCAGGAACTGACGGAGATTGCTTGGCTGTGCAGGCACATGCTCGAGAGTCGCGGCCATGGGTCCCCCTTCGTCGCAGCCGCTTCGTTATAGCACGGATGCCAGTGTGAAAGGCGGCTGCTTTTCCACCCTAGAGAACGTCTGATGTGACAGGAAGTTTCCGACTTTGGCGCGCCGGCCACTTCGATGCGCGAGGCTAACCAGGGGCTGATGAGGTCGCTGGGATTTGATGCCGAGGCCTTTTCATCTGCCGACGATTTCTTAAAGTTCCCCCAGCTTCGCCGGACGACCTGCCTGGTAACGGACATCCATATGCCCGGAATGAGCGGGCTTGATCTCCCGCCGCCTCGTCGCTTTGGGCGAGAGCATTCCGACCGCTCTGATCACTGCCTATCCGAACGAGAATCTGCGTGCACGTGGGTTGGGCCCGGACATTGTCGGGTATTTGGCAAAGCCGTTTGGTGAGCAGGAGCTATTGAACTGTATCCATTCTGCGCTGGCGCGCGGGAACGACGGCGAAAGTGATCAATGAAGGAATCGAGCGGATTCTACTCTAGCTGTGGAGCCTCAACAGGTGGCCGAGTCTACTGATAGGCGGTTTGGATTGTAGGCTGCCATGCGGACGGTGCCAATTGTAGCGGTGGAGCCACACCGGTAGGTTGGCGGCCCGCTGCTGCGAGTTTTCGTAGGCCTTGGCATAGGCCCATTCGCACAGAGCGGCCTGAACCAGGCGTTCGGCCCTCCCATTTGTCTTGGGCGTATAGACTGGCCGCCGGACGTTCGACAGATCCTTGCTGACCTCGCAGTCGATATGGCCACAGAAGCCTCGCGGACCAAAGCCATTGTCCGCCGGCTCGCGTCTAACGGAGGACTGAAGAATCGCGTGGTAACAGCGTGGCGATATGCGACAAGACACGCACTCCCAATAGAATTTACATTTCGGTCAGTGGATTAGCGGACGATGATCGCTCGTTTTGGAGTCGCTCCCCCATCCAACGAAAGAGCTTTCATGTCCCAATCCCCGTTACCCTCCGGTTTGCGACAGATCCGTACGAAACTCGTTCGATCCCGGCCACGCGTGAACAGACGGACCGGGGGCTATGACGGGCAGCGTAAAGACAAAGTTTGCGCCGTTCGGGTTGCCTTGTTCAACCCAGAGCCGGCCGCAATGGGATTCGACGATCGATCGGCAGATTGCCAGCCCCATACCCAAGCCTTCGCTCTTGGTCGTGAAAAACGGTTGGAATATCATCTCAGGCGACTCGACGCCGGGACCCGTGTCGCTGATCTCAACCTGCACCATGTCGCCGGCCCGAAAGGCGCGAATTGCAAGAATTCTGTTGTCGGCAACAGCCTCCATCGCCTGCATCCCGTTACGGATCAAATTGATCAGAACCTGTTGAACCTGCACGCGATCAAAGGCAAAAAGCGGCAGTTCGTCGTGCATCTCCACGTCAATTCGAACGCGGCGATATACGGCTTCGTCGGCCAGAAGACCACATGTCTCGTCGATGACGGCGCTGAGGGCCGCTGTCGTCCTTCCGTCGACCGAATGCTTGAACAATGCGCGGATCCGCGCCACCACATCACCAGCGCGGTTCGCGCCGCCCTGGACGCCTTTCAAAGCCATCAGCGCGCGCTCAATGTTCGGAGGATCCATTAAGAGCCAACGCCGGCACGCGTCCGAACTCGTCGATACGGCAGTCAATGGTTGTGCTATTTCATGAGCAATTGATGCGGAGAACTCGGCAAGGCTTGCGGCCTTGGCTGGCGCGCGCGAGGTTGGCCTGGGCAAGGCTCAGGGCTTCCTGCATTCGGACGTCGTCGTCAACGTCAATCGCAAGCCCAAACCATTCAACTGTCACCCCATCCAGGTCCCGCCGAGGCTCAAACCTGGTCTCCCGCCATCGAAAAGCGCCATCCACAGAACGCCGATATCGCACCCCAAAGGCATCCCCAGCCCGTAAGCCCTGTGTGATCGTTTTTCGGAATCTTTCTACATCTTCGGGATGAACTAGCGCCAGGACCGCGGCAAAAAAACCTTCGAACGTCATGTGCGGGAGTCCGAGCGCCTCCACGAACCTTGTATTGGTGTAAGTTATTTCTCCGGTTGGGGTCCAACTGTTAATGTGTATTGGCAATGCGTCCACCAGCCGTTGAAGGTGGCGCTCGCCAAGTTGCCTCGCCTCCTCGGCACGGATCTGATCGTCGATATCGAGGCACATGCCGCACCAATGCACGATACGGCCATCCTGGTCTTTCACCGGCTCGGCGTGAACTGACTTCCAGCGAAAGACCACGTCTGCGCGCCGCACGCGATAACGTCTCCCAAGGCTCTGTCCCGTGGCCAGACTTTCGCCAAGTGCGGCCGAACGCCGTCTGCATCGTCGGGATGGATTGTATCGAATATCGCGTCAAGTCGCGGCTTGTCAGGTTCATCCGCAGCGGTGATGTCCCATCCAACGTAGTCGACCATCCGTTTGTTCATAAACGTCGGTTCGCCATCCGCGTTCAATCGCCAGAGATGGCAAGGAACCAAGTCAACGAGGTGTGAAAGGGAATTTTCTCGCTCCTGCAGCGCCGCTGCAGTCCTCCGATGGACGTCGATGTCGATTGATGTGCCATACCAGCCGGTGATCTGGCCCCGCTCATCGAAAACAGCGCGGGCGGCGCTCCTCGCCCATGCAAATCCGCTCTTTCGCCGGATGCGAAACTCGGCATTGAACATCTCGCCGGTGCGCAGGCAATGCCTCCACTTTTCCGCCACCGCCTCGTACTCATCGGGATGGAGCAGTTGCTTCCAACTTATGTCTCCTTCTGCAACTGAAGCGTTGAGCTCGTCCGGTGTCTTGCCGAGCGTGGTTTGCGCGAACAGTGGCAAATAGCTCCAACGGCCTGTCGCATCGAATGCCCAGCCGTTACCGAAGAGTTCTTCGACAACTTTCGCGGCCTGGATCGGATCAACTTTGCCGGCTGCCGCAGCGCAGCGCCCGGACGACGTCGATCGTTCCTTTTCCGTTACAAGGGCTTCTAGGGGCCACGACGCGACAAGTGAGGCTGCTTCTACTCGTCGTCGAGCTCGCTGGGCCACTTCTGGGCGCCATGCAGGACACGCAGAATTCGAATTCTATCCGCCATTACCATGTAGGCGGCAATGTAGGGGGCCGAGGGATAACAAGCTCTCGAGTTCCGGCAACCCGGCCAGGGCGGCCGCTTTCCGGAAAATCAAGCAGACGACGTACCGCGCTGACGATCTCCTCGTCGACGTGGACCGCCGCCGTCGGATTCTCCCTTTCGATGTAACTGAAGATGGTGTCGCGATCGTCAAGCGCATATCGCGCCCAGACAAGCCTCATCGATCACCCGCCGCAGCCTTGCCCAAAGCTGCCGCCCGGCGCTCTCGAAAGTGCGCATCGGCGTCGGCATCGTCGACGTCGGGTCGGGTATCCTCGAGTGCCCGCAACACTTTGGCGCGGAACCAAGCGTCGTGCGCCTCGCTGTGACTGAAGAGTTCCAGCGGTAGGGCGCCCTCATTCGCCGTCCGAGTTAACAGGATTCGAACAGCGTCCGAGACCGTCAGACCCATGTTCTCTAAAACCGCCGTGGCGCGCTCTTTGACCTCGGCATCGATCCGGGTCTGAACAAGTGCATTTGAAGCCATGTGCAATCTCCTTCATCGCCAATGTAATGCACATGCATGACACATTCTAGAGCCGCCGCGACTGTCTCATGCCGAATTCACATGGACTCGGGCCGGCGACAGCGGCGTTCCTGTTGATACATTATGCGATCTTCGAAGCACAGAACGGAACATCGCTCGTCGACGAAGTAAAATTTGTGCATGAGCGTCTGTCGGATCAACGGCCGCCCTCGACCCGTTGATGACCTTGGTCGTCTCAGACTTGTGCGTCCAAAACGAGGTCGGGAACCGGACCTTCAGCGCAATAGCATTCGGGAGTGCTCTCGTGTGAGGTCATTCGCCACATTTGGCATCCGGTCACATCGAGGCCGCCCGAGTTTCAAGACGTTGAACACTGGGAGGTGTACCGGCCGCCGAGAAGGCAATCGAGATCCACTGTGCGCTCGACCAACGAAGCATCTGGCGGTGCCGTTGATCGTCCTGGCGCTGGCGCAAATCCACCAATCCACGGAAGCCGGAACTCGCTGTCCGTTATTATAGCGAGCGCTCATGACGGCTCGGGAGACGGGCGAACCGCAGATGCTTTTTCCGTGTTAAGATGGGCTTGCAACGCTTAATCTCGACCTCGGCAATGTGGCTGAAGCCAAACGCTAACTTTCTCTGGCGCGGGAGGTTTGCGCCCAGCACGGGCTCAAACCCGAAGCGCTTTGCCTTTTCTTGCGAGGAGGTTGTCCATGTCCACGAGTAGTGTCGACCGCCCGCTGCAGCCGGGCGTCCGGGCACCAGATGTTGTACTCGATGCCATCTCGCGCGAAGGCAAGGTCGCGCTCAATGATTTTCGAGGCCGTAGCCCGTTACTGATCGGTTTGTTTCGAGGCCTGCACTGTCCGTTCTGCCGGCGCCATGTCGCGGCGATGGCGCAGCTCAAACCGGCCCTGCATGAGAAAGGCGTCGAATGCCTGGCGGTGGTCAACACGCCGGTCGAACGCGCGCGGCTCTATTTCCGGTACCACCCGATGTCAGATCTTCTCGCGGCGTCCGACCCGGAGCGGGCCTCGCATCGTGCTTTCGGCTTGCAAGAGGTCGGGATGGAGACGGCCATGGCGATACGGGTCCATCTCCCGCGCGAGTTGCCCGAACCTATGGACGTTATGGCAATGAACGAGTTTCTCAACAGGAAGGAAGGATATGAGATTACGGAAGCCGATCAGCGGATGATGGCTTCCGGCCAGGCGCAGCTTGTCGGCCAGTTCCTACTGGACCGGGCGGGGATCGTACGCTGGAGCTTCACTGAAGTTCTGGAGGAGGACTATACATTCAAGGCACCGAATCCCAAGGAACTGATGTCGGCGGCTTCCCAAGTCGCACATCAATAGGCTGCTGAAAGCTCGCTCGACGACCACCGTCCTGTGGCAATTCCGTGGGTTTGAGCCATCGTCAAGGTAGTCAGCTCCTAGCCTGCGCTGCCGAGATTTCAATTTTGGCGGATTACCTGTCTCGCCCCGCGCCGATCGAGTCGACCAGGTCCCAAAGTTGATCTCGCAAGCTTCCGCAATGCAAACGCTTTTTCAACGGTGCAACATTTCACTTAACTCTACATGCGAACGCTACCCCTCCTGAAGAGCGCTGTTTTCCCGTCGAGCCACGCTCAGGGCTGCCGCACCTTGTGGCCGCAGGAACAGCCCGCGATGGAGCCGTCGAATCCCGTGCGCGGCATCTCGGTTCGGCAAGCACTAAGATATCCCTGCCTCACCGTTGTGAATGATGAAACTGGCGGGTTTTTCGCAAAACGGTGATTGGTCTCCCTGTGCCCCCTCAGCCCCTCAATCGGGACATTCGGCACCGGTGCTGACCCAGGCATCGATCAATGCGGCAAACGTCTCCTGCGAACCGGGAGGAGCACTGCGACCTTCGCCAGGGTGCCAGGCCCAGCCGACCAGATGGTCTTCACCCATGTGGCGGATGAGATCGGCAAGGGACCGATTGCCGTTCCGGTTCGTGTCCTTCACCTGCCGGCAGATATCACCCACCGTCAATCCTTGCCACGCCATGCTGGCCGGCGCCAATGACCAGTGCGCGTTCCCCGGAATTGATTTCATGCGGCTGCCGACCACCGGACGATTCTCGGCTCCGTGGCAAGTGCTGCAGACAAGTCCCGCCGGACCCAGCGAGCTTTCGGTGGCATTCATCAACGGCACATGCGGGTGCATGTCTTCACCCTGCGTCGGGCTGCGCGTCGCCGGATGGCAGTTGATGCAGCGCGGATGCGTGATGACACGGCTTGCCTCCTCGAAGATGGCCTTCGAGCGCGCGCCGGTGTCCGCAATCGCCTCAAAGTCGGAGACGGACTTGAGGGCTCCACCATCCGACGGTTCAGCATAAGTCTGCAGGGATCCCATACCGGCAACGATACCGGTCGCAGCGAGAACGGCGACGAGCGGGATGGCGAAAATCCGCTTGATCATGATCACGCCCTCCGCAATTCGTTATGGTCGATCGGGAGCGACCGCAGTCGCTTACCGGTTGCCACAAAGATCGCATTGAGGAGCGAGGGGGCGACGCCCGGTGTGCCGACCTCTCCTATGCCGCCTGGCGCCTCGGAACTTGGCACGATGTGAACCTCTATCTTCGGCGTCTCGTTTATTCTTAGAACGGGAGAATCGTCGAAGTTGCCCTCCACGACGGCGCCGTTCTGGACAGTGATGCGTCCATAGAGAGCGGCGCTCAGACCGTAAATGATGCCGCTCTGTATCTGGGCTTCGACCGTGTCCGGATTGATGACCTGGCCGCAGTCGACGGCGCAGATGATGCGCTCGGTCTTTAGGCTTCCGTCCTCCCCGACGCTCATTTCCGAGATCATCGCGGCGAAACTGCCGAAATCCTCCGAAAGCGCGATGCCCCTTCCCTTCCCAGGGGGCAGAGCAGTTGCCCAACCGGCCTTCTCCGCCGCGAGATCGAGCGCGGCGAGGAGACGCGGCTTATGCTGAAGCAGGCGTCTGCGGTATTCCAGCGGATCGACGCCGGCGGCATGGGCCAACTCGTCGATGCCGCCTTCTATGGCAGGAAGGTTGCGTGTGGCACCGACGCCGCGCCAGTTGCCCGTCAACATGCCCTCCGGTGCCTCATGGCGCACGAAGTCGGTGTATTTGTTCGGGATCGCATAGGGGGTTTCGGCCCCCGCCATGATGTCGAGGTCGATGCCATCGCGGGTGAAGGCCGGCAGCCAGCGCGCCATGACGGCAGGGCCGATGACGCGGTGACGCCAGGAAGCGGGCATGCCGTCGGCGCCCAGAGTCGCCGTGACCTTGCTGTAGTTCAGGTAACGATAGCAGTCGCGGCGGATGTCCTCCTCGCGGCTCCAGGTAACCTTGACGGGGCCCTCGACCTGCTTTGCGATTTTCGCCGCCAAAATGATCCCGTCGACATCAAGCCGCCGCCCGAAACCGCCACCCAGCAGGTGGTTGTGCACAACGACCTTCTCTAAGGGAAGCCCGGTCACATCGGCGACGGCTTGCCGTGCTCGCCCCATGACCTGCGTACCAACCCACACGTCACAGCCATCGCTGCGAACGTGCAGCGTGCAGTTCATCGGCTCCATTGCCGAATGGGTGAGGATCGGGAGGCGGTAGACGAACTCCAGCGCAGGTCCGTGCTCGGCTTCGGCTTTTGCAATATCGCCCTCGTTGATGTGCGGCAGGGCGTTGCCGTCAATCGCCTCTTCCGCGCGCTTCTCCAAGTCCACCAGCGAAAGAGTGCCATTCGGGCCTGGCTCCCATTCGATGGAGAGAGCAGCGAGCGCCTTTCGTGCGGCACCCGTGTTGTCGGCCACGACGGCAACAGTATCCTCGATCCGGACAACTTGTTTGACGCCTTTCACCGCCATTGCCGGTCCGTCTTCGACCGCGCGCAGCTTGCCGCCGAAGTGGGGACAGATTGCGATCGCCGCGTAAGACACGCCTTGCGGACGTGCGTCGATGCCGAATTTCGCGGTACCGTTGACCTTTTCCGGACTGTCAAGGCGCCGGACGGACTGGCCGATCAGCTTGAAGCTGGACGCAGGCTTCAGTGGCATTTCCTGTGGAACGGCTTCGGATGCCGCAGCCCGTATCAAACTGCCATAGGCAGCGCGGCGGCCGCTTGCGGCGTGAACGACATGCCCGGCCTCGGCACTGCACGTCTCGGGCGCGACGCCCCAGCCTCGCGCTGCAGCGTTCACCAGCATGATGCGGGCGGCAGCGCCCGCCTTGCGCATGGGCTCGTAAACAGCGCGGATTGCGATGGAGCCCCCGGTGATCTGGTCGCCGAGCAAAGGGTTTGCATACCGTGTGGGTCAGCAGGCGCATGCTCCAGCTCCACCTGATCCAGGGTGACTTCCAATTCTTCGGCCAAGAGCATAGCTACCGAAGTGTAGATCCCCTGTCCCATCTCCACGGACGGCATGAAGGATGGGGCACGCGCGTCATCGATCGGCTCGCCACGGATCTTCGGCGCGATTTTCCCGAGATGACGGGGCTTTCGCCGCGGAACCTCAAATATATGCGCGCCTTTGCTGAGGCGTTTCCGGATGAACAAATCGTGCAACAACTTGTTGCACAATTGCCCTGGGGCCATAACGTCAAGCTCATCGAGGCGTTGAAAAGCTCCGAAGAGCGGCTCTGGTATGCTCGGCAAGCGGTAGAACATGGGTGGAGCCGCAATGTTCTCGTACATCAGATCGAAAGCGGCCTCTACCAGCGGCAGGGCAAGGCACTCACCAATTTCGCCCGGACACTACCTGCACCGCAATCCGATCTGGCGCAGGAGTTAATCAAAGATCCTTACAGCTTCGATTTTCTTGCCCTCGGTCCGGCAATGTCCGAGCGCGAACTTGAGCAAGGACTACTTGAGCGCCTACGCTCTCTCATTCTTGAGCTCGGTAAAGGCTTCGCATTCGTCGGCAGCCAGCATCATCTCGAGGTTGGTGGGCAGGACTATTATCTGGATCTTCTATTCTATCATTTGCGGCTGCGCTGTTTCGTCGTCGTAGAGCTGAAGATCGAGGACTTTAAGCCGGAGTTCGCTGGGAAGATGAACTTCTATCTTTCCGCGGTCGATGCCCAACTTCGACACGAGTCAGACGCCCCGAGCATCGGCATCATTCTGTGCAAAGGAAAGAATGAAGTGATCGTCGAATACGCGCTTCGAGACTCCACAAAGCCGATGGGCGTTGCGGAATATAGGCTCTCTGCCGCCCTCCCCGAGCCATTGCAGACAGAGCTACCGACAGAGGCGGAGTTTGCGCGGGAATTCCCGTTGATGGCGCTCGTGAAGCTACGCATAGAGGTTGAGCGTGAAATCCGACTACTGATGGCCGATCAGACCGAATCCGAGCGTCCGCTGGCTCTCGGACCGATGCTAACGGAACTGCAGCGACTCGGTTTGGCCCACCAAAGCGCAGATCGGTTCCGGAATGCTCTACAGACCATGAACCGCGCTGCGCACGGTTTGGATGTCGAATCCGCGGATGCGTCTGAGGCAACCGAAATTGCAACGGCATTCCTCGCGGAGCTCCGGGCGATCCGCGATAGACGATCATCGTGATACAGAACATCTGCACCCAGCAGATTCCGACAGCCACGCAGGGTAAATGAAACGGCTCCGAAGGACTGCTTCCTGCCCCTCGCCCGTTTCGACCGGGCGTTCCTGTTGATACATTATGCGATCTTCTGCAACGGGCGTTGCGTCAATCCCTTGTGCGCTTGATCCCTCGCCGAGTGCTTGCTTCTGTCCGCAGTCGGAGCTTTGCCGCTGCTCTATGGGGTCTGCTGAGGACCGGTTGGCCAATCTTAGAAGCGCAGTCACCGGGTGCTGCTGATCGCATAGCGGCCTAACCCATCCATCGTCCCGGCGAAGGGACCTTGCTGCGGCGGGCTGATGGCTGTGCCCGTCCGAAAGCCTGTCTTGTCGTCTCCTCCGATCAAGCCGCCACGGCTGGCGCTCCCTTATGAGCAATGAAGTTGGTTCTGTCCCTGAGCAGGCAATGCAACACCACCGCGAGCTTGCGGGCCAGCGCCACGCGCGCCTTTCTGGGACCGGCCCGTTTGGCGACCGCCAACGCCCAGCGCTTCAGATCGGAACCTTTGACCGGTCGCGTCAGGATGACGTTGGCCGCCTCGTAGAGCGCGGTGCGCACGCTCCCATCGCCGATCTTCGAGATGCGACCGCTATGATCGGTCTCGCCCGATTGATATTTCTTCGGCGTCAATCCGAAGTGCGGCCCCACCGCGCGTGATGAGCGGAAGCGCTCCGGCGCATCGACGGCCGCCACAAACGTCAGCGCCACCAGGACACCAACGCCTGGCGTCGTCATCAACCGCTGTGCGTTGTTATCCTGGCGGGCGATGGCGCGCAGCTGGCGCTCAAGCCCTGCAAACTCATGCACAAGCGCGTCGCGCACCTTCAGCAGCGAAGCGGCGATCGCTTCCAAGGTCGAATGGCCTGCAATCAGCTCGCGGATGCGCCCCGCGTAAGTGCGCCGCGTCGTCGGCCCGACCTTGAGGCCGAAGCCGCGCAGGATGCCCCGGATGCTCATCTCGATGTCGTGAAGCTTGCCTTGAATGAGCTTGCGGGCGGTCAGCAGCGCACGCACCTCCTGGGCCGCAAGAGATTTGCAGTGGACCGGCCTGAACCAGCCAAGCCGCATCAACTGCGCAATGCCCCGAGCGTCCTTCTTGTCGGTCTTTACCGGCATTGTCTTGAAGGCTGCACGCACGTGGCGCGTCTCGATCAGCTCGACCGAGAGACCGGCTTTCACCATCCCGGCATGGAGCCACTGCGACAAGGGCCCGGCCTCCAGACCAATTCGCTCCATCGCAACGCCGTGCGCGCCGAACCAGGCGATCAGCGCAGCGGGCTCGCTGAGGATCTTTGCTTCCCGCACAATGCGGCCATCCGCATCCACCACGCACACACTTGAGTATTCCAGGGATACGTCTATGCCGGCATACTCTTTCATGGTCGTCTCTCCGTGCTGCTATGGAGCAGGCCACTCCTGACTCCGCGACACCATCATTGTGAGGGACGACCACCGGCCCTTCAAACCTGCCGGCCCGGGTCGGCCCGTTACACCATCTTATCGGCCCAAAAGGTGAACATCGCAGCAACCCGCCGTGCCGGGCTTGTGGGAGCACAATTCCGTCCACCCCCTAAGGCGACGTCCACGCTTAAGTCTGTGAACGGCAGCATTGCGCCCTCAAGTCACACACTGTGCAGAGCACGTTGGTATCCCAGAAGCGGACATGCATAGATGCCGCCGAGCTGCAGGTTTGCGCCACTTCCAGACCTACCTCGGAAGCTGCGATCGACGCGTTTCGACCCCTTGCGGCCGTAGGGGACGAGGACCGGGAATGGCTCGGTTGAGCCCTATGCGGTCTTTCTAGGTGTCGAGTTCAGCGGCACACATGCGCCAGAAGCGGACCTTAGTAGCTTCTTCACGCGTCGTTATCGCAGTCACCCGAGAAGCGATATGCAAACGCGGAAGCTTCGCCATCCGAGGTCGTCGTTATAAACCACCGCACCTTATCGCCAAGAAGGCCTACAAACTACATTGATCCTGCAATCAAACTAAGGTACCAAGCTTGATGTACGTACCTCATATTCGCATAGAGGAAGCGGACAGTGAAGGTCTGAGGTGCGCGGATAATGACTAAGATACAAATGGGAGCAGCCTGGGAGGTGGATCATGGCGGCATTTCAGCTCAATCCCGATTTCGCGATCGAGGATGAACGGTCACTTCGGGGGCTGTTCGAACCGACACACTCCCTGGCTATACTGAAGTGTCAGAATTCGCTTGGTGAGCATGCGCGAGAGTTTATCAGGCGCTCGCCGTTCTTGTGCATAGGTTCCCAGCATCTGGATGGAAACGCCGATGTCAGTCCTCGTGGCGATCCTCCTGGCTTCGTGAAGATTCTTGATGAGCTTACCCTCGCGATCCCCGATCGGCCCGGCAATAATCGTCTTGATACCCTAAGCAACATAATCGCCAACCCGAACGTCGGACTGCTGTTCGTAATTCCCGGTTTCGAGGACACATTGCGCGTAAACGGGCGAGCCACTCTGACTCGTGACCCTGAACTCCTGAAGAGCATGGGGGTCGCTGGTCGCATCCCAAAACTTGCTATCATCGTAAGCGTGAGCGAAGTGTTCATGCACTGCGCCAAGGCATTCCGGCGCTCCCGTTTGTGGAGCGCAGATCATTTCCAGGACCGCACCGAGATGCCCTCGCTCATAAAGATGATTCTGGATGAGACTACAGGGGCCCCCACGGACAGGGATGAAATGCGAAAGATGGACGAAGGACTGGAGGAAGACTATCGAAGGACACTCTACTAAGGGCGTTCTGCGGTCAGCCGATAGCTTCTTGTTGGTGGCACGGGAAGCGATCAGTTGTACGGCGATGCCACCTTCACCGGCGGCGCCGACCAGTTCCTGTTCGCGTTGGGCAGCGGCAAGACAGTAGGGCAACTCTCTCATCGTCGCCGCCATTTCTACGGCACTGGCTGTCACAGCCGGCGCGCTCGCTGCTTACGCACTGTCGCGGATCCAATTTCGACCGCGGCTATTGTTGATTGGCGTCTTTCTCCAAGTGATGTCTGCTGCCATCGTTGCGGTCGCCCATTCCGGCGCCGATTGGCGCATTGCTGCGGTATCGCTCTTCGTGCTTGCAGCGCCCGCGACCCGAAACCATCCATTCTGTTTGATCTCTACGTCCTAACCCGCGTATCAACACCACGGCATGCGCTGGCCGGTTCACGCGCGGTAACTCGTTTGGGCGACGCTCCTAATCCTTGACTGCAACCTGTGCAATGAGCACCCTACGGCCTCTCGGTTGTAACACCTAAGGCGTAAACGGCAGTTAGACGATCGAGGGTGCAACGATGAGGTCGTTTCGCGGTGCTGCGTCGTTGATCGCGTTTTTCCTTGCGACTGTGCAGTCCGCACAAGCGCTCGACACGTTTCCGGGCGCTTCGGGCGCCGGCAGGGCCACGAGCGGCGGGCGCGGCGGCGCCGTCTTCATTGTTACGAACACGGCAGACAGCGGGACGGGCAGTCTTCGGGCCTGCATGCAGGCGACCGGGGCCCGCACCTGCGTGTTCAGGGTGAGCGGAACGATCCAGCTTGCGTCTCCGATCGTTGTAAGCAGTGGCGCCCTGACGGTGGCGGGTCAGACAAGCCCGGGCGGCATCCAGATCCGCCTGAAGTCCGGCATCGCTGCGACTGCCGCGAAGACCCCCATTCGCATCCTGGCCAGCAACGTGTTTCTGAGGCACCTGCGCGTGCGCCCGGGGAACGAGGCCGCATGGGCGAGCACACGGGGCAGTCGGAGCGGAATCGGCATCGAGAAGGCAGGCACAGTGGATCCGCAGAACATCTACCTCGACCACATGTCGGTCGGGTACGGTTCCGACCAAGCAATGTACTCGTTTCAGAGCGGTAAGAACATCACGATCGCATACAGCCTGTTCGCCTACCCGCTTTCCCCCTCACATCATGATTATGGTCCCCTCATCTGCTCAGATCAGCACCGGGGAGACTGCGGCAAGACCACTCTCTGGCGCAATATCATCAGCGCGCATCGGTGGCGCAATCCGGCGTTGAAATCGGTGGGATGCGGCACCGCGAACGAACGGGTGCATGACGTCATCAATAACTTGATCTCGAACCCGGGCGAGTTCGGCATCATGGTTGTCGACGATCACCCTGACGCGAACAACGTCGGCACCTGCGCGAATGTCGCAGCCAACATCATGGAGCGCGGTCCGAAATCGACGGGCCCGATCGCGCTCGTCAACCAAAGCAACGAGACGGCTGCCACGAACAGGTGGTATGCGCCGGTTGGGACGGGTACCGGCAACGACAACGTGCTCCTGGGTTCGCCGGCCATCCCCCAGTGCCGACTGACGCAGATCAGCCCGGTGGCGCCGTGCACCGAAACAAGCAGGGCTGCTCCCATCGGAGCGCTGAGTGCCCCGGCCAACAGCACGGCGACGCTCAAGAGTCACCTGACGCAACAAGTCGGGGCCTTTCCCCGCGATAGCCTGGACGCGAGGTGGATCGGCTTTGTCAGCAATGTGTCGACGGCCCCTGCCAGCAACCCGATTTATACGACATCGGCCTCTTTCCCCGTGATCACCGGGGGGTCACCGCCGACCGATAGCGACAACGACGGAATGCCGAACAGCTTTGAGCAGGCAAACGGTCTCAGCACGACCAATGCAGCCGATCGAAACAATATCGTCCCATCGGGCACGTATGCCGGCTATACATGGCTTGAGCGATATCTCGACGAACGTCATCAAACGATTACGCCGCCCTGACATCTGCGCAGAGTAGGTGGTGCTGACTTGAACGGGGCAACACGAGGAGCCGCCGGCCCTTCGATTTGGCCGCCCCCTTTGGCACGCTGAGTAGGCACTCCGGACGCCGTTATTTCAGATGTCGATGCGAATGCATCGCCCGCAAGGACCGGGGCTGAAGGCATTCGCCGTCTGCTTCATCCGTCGTCGGACTTCGTCCGGAAACGCCCCCACTTCGGTCATAGAGGCCGGCACGCGCCTGCCTGAAAGCAGACATCGTCTTGCAAGCGGCATCACGTCTCCAAAGAGCGTGGCTCCATGCCACGGCAGACGGAGCCAGGAGAAAATTGACGTGCAAGATCGCCTCGGCGGAGCGCCAAGGTTTTCCACGAACTGTTTGAAAGATCAGCCGACTAACCGGGTCGTTGAAAAGACCGACACGAATTCAGCTTTTCACAAAGTCCGCCGCGCTGAGGGGAACAGGTCTGTAGCCGTCGACGTCGGCAATGTCATACTCCCGAGCCAGCTCTGCCGCGACCAGGACACGCCCGGATTTCGACATCAGCGCAGGGTCCCGCCAAAGTCCGGCGATGACATGGCCGATGAACCTCGGGGATTCGGAGTTGGACAAGTCGAAATATTCGGCGTTCTGCATGACGGCTTCGGTGCGTACCAGCCCGGGATAGAGTGCGACGGCGGCGACTTTATGTGGACGCAGTTCATGTGCGAAGTCCGCGGCCATCTTGTCGGCGGCGGCTTTGGCCATGCCGTAGATCGCGTTGCCGTCGTAGAATTGAGCTGCCCAGAACGAAATATTGACGATCAGACCGCGCTGCGTCGAGATCATCGTCGGCGCCACTGCGCGCGACATCATGAAAGCCGCCCTCAGCGCGGTGCCGATCATTGCGTCCCACCGCCAGACGGGCTGCTCCCAGAAAGGGCGCGGCCAAGTAAAATCGCCATCCTCGACCATGTTTTCATAGCCGGGCCATGCATTGTTCACCAGAATGTCCAGCCTGTTGGCGGCCCTGATCTCTTCAGCCACGCGCTCGGTTTCGGCGTCGTTGCTGTGGTCGCAATGATGAACGACCAGTCGTCCGGGTAATGCCGCAGCCTCAAGCGCAAGCCCCTCCAGCGATCCCGCGCGCTTACCTCCCAGGCTTGCTTCCGCATCGGAACGGGACCTGCCGGTAACGTGGACCGTGGCTCCCTCGGCGAGCAGCGACAGCGCAATCCCGCGGCCGACACCGCGGCTTGCGCCCGTAACCAACGCGACGACATCTTTCATACTGGCTAGCCTCCCATACGATGGCTGTTGCAGGCAGGGGACATCGGAATTTTGCTGCAGGCAGAAAACGGATGCTTGCCGCATGAAACCTTGGGGAGCAGTCAAATACAATCTCGCTGCCCGATTAGGGCCGATGGGAGATCTTGGCAGCTTCGCGCCCCCAAGTCGGACACTGAGCAGAGCACGGTGGTATCCCAGAAGCGGACATGCATACATGCCGCCGAGCTGCAGGTTTCGACCAGATGCCGCGCTTCTGAACTGTGTCCGCGCGCGGCGCACCGCACACCGTGTCAAGCGAATCGAGGAATTGACCGCATTGCCTCAAGCAAAATGTTACCGATAGTGTTGATGCTCCCGATGGGACGGTCATGGTTCGCTGTCCCGGCTCGGGGGATGGATGGCACGGCGGATCAGCATGGCGACACGGACGGAACTGGTTGAGGCGATCATCGAGCGATATCGATCGAGCTGTCGGGCGGACAAGCAAAGAATCCTCGATGAGTTCGTCGCGGTTACCGGATATCACCGCAAACATGCGATCCGAGTGCTCCGCCCTAGGGAGACCGGCCCGCCTTGCGCGCGACAATATGCTGTCCAGTATGGTTCCGAGGTTCGGGAAGCGCTGGTAGCTCTATGGGAAGCGTCCGATCGTCTCTGCTCGAAACGTCTGAAGCCGCTGATCCCCATTTTACTGCCAGCCCTTGAGCGCCACGGCCGGCTCGACCTTAGCGCCGCGCTTCGCGATAAACTACTGACGGTCAGTCCGGCGACGATGGACCGGCTGCTGTCAGAGGTACGTGTGGTGGCTCGCGGTGGCCGGCGTCGGCGCGCTGGAATGAGTTCTGCGGTTCGCCGATCGGTCCCGGTGCGCACCTTCGGGGACTGGAACGATCCGCTGCCCGGTTATGTCGAGGTCGACTTCGTGGCTCATTCGGGTACCTCTTCGTCCGGTAGTTTCGTGCAGACGATGGTGCTGACCGATATCGCTACGGGCTGGACCGAGTGCGTGCCAGTGCGCACTCGCGAAAGCAGTCTCGTTATCGCTGCTCTCAAACAGGCTCGCTCGCTGTTCCCATTCCCGCTGCTGGGCGTGGACTTCGACAACGATAGCGCCTTCATGAACGAACTTGTGGTCTGCTGGTGCCTAAGTCAGGGATTGGAGGTGACCCGTTCGCGCGCGTATCGAAAGAACGATCAGGCTTGGGTCGAGCAGAAGAACGGCGCAATCGTGCGACGGCTGGTCGGTTACGGAAGGCTTGTCGGCGCGGAGGCGACGGTTGCCCTTGCGCGACTCTACGAGGTGGTGCGTCTGTACGGCAATCTGTTCCAGCCTTCGTTCAAGCTGCGAGAGAAGACAAGGATCGGCGCCCGCGTCGTCAAACGCTACCATCCGCCCGTGCCGCCCATCGCGCGGGTACTGGCCCATTCCGGTGTGGCCGAGGCCGACAAGGAGCGGCTGCAGGCGATGCTGGAAAGGGAAGATCCGGTGACGTTGTTTGCCGGGATCCGTGCCGCCCAGGAGGAGCTCGGAAAGCGGGTCGATCGCCGTGGCTCGAATGCGCGGCCCGAAGAACCGGTCGCCATCGATCTCCAGCGATTCACCGCGAGCCTGAAGACGGCCTGGCAGGCCGGAGAGAAACGACCGACACATCGGCGGCCATATCGACGGACCAAGCCTTACCCGAAAAGGCCGAGCATGCTGGAGCCATTCGAGCCCCAGATTCGGGCGTGGCTTGAGGCGCATCCGGCGCTCTCGGCAGCCTCGGTCCTGCAGCGTCTGATGAGCGCCGATCCGTCACGCTTCACGGAGAAAAGCCTGCGGACGGTGCAGATGGCAGTCAAGGCTTGGCGCATGGAAATAGCCGAGCAGGTCATACTCAATGGCGACTGGATGGAGTGCGCGCCCGTATCTCCACCCGCCGCGGCGGGTGGAGATACGGGCCCTCTCGGTACTCTCAACTTCAGTAACATGCTTGGGTGAGGCAATAGGGGGGGTCAGTTTTTCATTTCGCCCGACACACCGCACTGGGCTAAATGCCTATGCGCGTCGGCCTCCGTTTTTGACACTCGGGCGACTGCCGTTCATTTTCCGCTGAAGGACGCCTCTACTGCAACTTAATCCGCAGTTACGTCACGTTTCTCATGGCTGAACATTACCGGATGAGCCGGGGCACTCAGGAATAGCGGGCATGAATTTATTCACGTCAGCGTCTACAAAGCCTGTTTAGTCTTGAGCCGTCCACCACCCTCACTCCGGGACAGAGTGATCGCCGCATCGAGCATATTGGGAAGCCGCCCCCTGCTTTGCTACCTGTCTGGCTGGTATCTACGCATTGCCCGGCCGCTAGACCCATAAGGCGTGAGCCGATGCGGAGGCGCGTGGTTCATTCATCGGTCAGATAAGCCGTTCGTAAGCGGTGTTTAGACCGCACCTTTCGGATCAGTGCGTGATTGATTAAAGTTGCGCCGCGATGATCGGGCGAGCGTTTTGATGAGTGAGACCGGCGTAATTTCCGACATGAGAGGAAATGATTTGAACGAGACTCAACAACTGTGGGAATGGCGCGAGAAGATCGCAAATCTCTACTACGAGGTACGTTCTAGCCCGGACGTGGTTGCTGCCTGGGGGCTTTGGTGCGACACCCGTTCGACCCTGTTTCGCGACCATCCTCAGTCGCCAATTGAATCGGCGGACCGCAAGACGTTCGAAGGGCCGACGACATTTTCTTATGATCCCTCGTTGCGCTTGACGGTACAGCTTGTCCCGGTAACGCCGGAACGGATAACCGTCGCAACAGGAGTGGATGGTGACCTGTCGATGCATGCGTTCTCCCGTACAACGGGGCTGGAGGCCAGATTGGGTGGCGAATTAACCCTTTACTGGATTGAGGGCTACGGCGGTGGCGTGTTCCTGCCGTTTGTCGACGCGACCTCAGGGACCGAGACGTATGGTGGTGGCCGATATCTCCTCGACACCATCAAGGGAGCGGATCTCGGAGTTGTCCGTCCAGACGGCGCACTGGTGCTCGATTTCAACTTCTCCTATTTTCCTTCGTGCGCCTATTCTTCCCGCTATGTCTGTCCATTAGCGCCATCGGGCAATCGACTGAAAGGCGCGGTGAGAGCCGGAGAACGGCTACCTGTCTCGAAACGATAAGTCGTGCCTGCTTCCTCCGTTTCCAATTATTTGGGCGGATTCCGTTCTTCGTTAGCGCTGTTTGCCTCGCACCTTGGCCATGCGCGTATTGCCGTTTCGAATAATACCGCTATGACAGAGACGGCAAAAATGCGCCTCCAAGTCGGACACTGAGCAGAGCACGGTGGTATCCCAGAAGCGGACATGCATACATGCCGCCGAGCTGCAGGTTTGCACCACTTCCAGACCTTACCCTCTGAAGCTCCGATCGACGCGTCTCGACCCATTGCCGCCATCGACGGCAAGCAGAATGAACGCCACGACATAGCCCAGCAGCAGTCCTAGCAGACTGAATTTTGCGGGCTTCGGTCAGTTGCTGCCCGCTCTCGACAGCCAGTCTGTGAGCACTCACGGACGCCTGATGCCCGCGCGAACGCTACCGATCCCGGATGATCCGAGAAGTTCAAAACCTTCCAACCGCTGGTGCAGCCGCTGCTCGACGACGGCGCCTTGGAGAACAGCCTTGCCTGGCCGACGGCCGTCTATGCGCCGAAGCTCGAAAACGCGCTGACCGACGAATTGGCGCTGGCGCTCGCCGGTACCAAGAGCGCCGAGCAGGCGATCGCCGATACACATCGGGCCTGGACCGAGATCATCGAAGTCAACGGCTGATCGCGCGCGGGGCGCAATTATTCCTCCCGGCGGCGCCCCCGCCATTTTCTTCAACGAGGCGAGAAACCATGAGCGGACATTCCTTGCCGAAGCGCAGGCTCGGCCGCACACCCGTTGGCCTTGGAGCCTGGGCTATCGGCGGCTCCGATTGGGGTTGGGGCTGGGGGAAGCAGGACGATGCCCAGTCGATCGCGGCCATCCGGCATGCGGTTGCGCGCGGCATCAACTGGATCGACACGGCCCCGGTCTACGGTCTCGGCCATTCCGAGGAGATCGTGCGGGAGGCACTCTCGACGATCCCCAGATCCGAACGTCCACTGGTGTTCACCAAGGCCGGTCTTGTCTGGGACGAAGAAAACCGCAACGCCCTTCCCGCCCGTATCGGTGATGCAAAGTCCTTGCGTCGCGAGGTGGAAGATTCGCCGCGGCGCCTTGATGTCGAGGTGATCGACCTCTACCAGATGCACTGGCCGGCCAATGACGGCACCCCGATCGAGGAATACTGGGCCACGTTTGCCGACCTCAAGGCGGGGGGCAAGGTCAGAGCCATCGGGCTTTCGAACCATGACCGGGACCTGTTGCAGCGAGCAGCGACAGTTGCCCCCGTAGACGTGGTCCAGCCACCCTTCTCGGCTATCAAGCGCGGATTCGCGGAGGAAGACCTCGCCTGGGTGCGGGCGCATGGCGGCGGTGTCATTGCCTACAGTCCGCTGCAGTCAGGTCTGCTCACGGGCGCCTTCACGCCGGCGCGCGCTCGGGCGCTGCCGGAGAACGACTGGCGATCGCGCGACGAGGAGTTTGGAGGGGAGGCCCTGTACCGCAATCTTGCCTTCGCAGAGGGACTGAAACCCGTTGCCGCGCGGCACGGCACGACCGTTGCGGCCGTCGCGGCGGCCTGGGTTCTCGCCTGGCCGGGCATTACCGGAGCCATCATCGGGGCACGCAAGCCGGGGCACATCGAAGGTTGGATCGATGCCGCCACGATCGCCCTCTCGCCTCGCGACCTCGACGACATCGAAGACATGCTTCTCGCGACTCAGGCCGGCAGCGGGCCGACACGTCCCGGCCTCGCGGAGGCAGCATGACCGCATTCGCCGCCGACGACCTGCGGCTTGGCGAAACCCGCCACCCGGCACGCCGGAGCATCCTTCCCGCGCGGCTCGGCCGTGCGTTGTGGATCGCGCCGCTCATCCTTGCGCTCAGCGTGACGACGATTTACCCGACCATATTTCTGGTCGCGCTCGCCTTCAGCAAAAGCACGCTTGGAAAGCCGTTCCGCGGCTTTATTGGCATCAAGAATTTCGCGACGACCTTGCACGATCCACTGTTTCTCTCGGCGATCGGGAGAAGCGTCGGCTATGCGCTTTCGACGTCGCTCATACAGCTCGCTCTCGGCTTCCTGATCGCGCTTCTGTTCGCCTCTCTCCTGAAGGCGGGACGCTTCCTGATGAGCCTTGTGCTGCTGCCGCTGATGACGCCGCCGGTGATGATCGGCGTCGCCTGGAAGCTCATTCTCGCGCCGCCGGAGGACTGCTGAACGGTACTCTGATCAAATACGCGGTGATCGCCGAACCGATCTCCTTCCTCGGCCACCCCTTGCTCGCCTGGCTGGCGATCGCCATCGCCGATCTCTGGCAATGGACGCCCTTCATCGTCATTCTCTGCTTCGCGGCACTTTCGACGATACCGGAAGGCGTGCACGAGGCGGCGCTCGTCGACGGCGCCAATGCCTGGCAACCCTTCCGGCACATCACGCTCCCGCTCGACGCCGCTCCGCTCTCATCGATCTACCTTCTGAAACTCATCCTCTCGTTCAAGCTCTTCGACCTCGTCTACATCCTGACTTTCGGCGGACCGGGTTTTGCAACGACATCGGCCGGATTTTCCATCTACCGGCGGGCAATCGAGCAGTTCGACGTCGGCCGTGCGGCGGCCGAGACGGTCGTCTACGGCCTCGTCATAGGCTTGGCGACGCTCCCGGTCATCCGCACGCATCAGCATTTCGAAAGGCGGGAATCATGAGGCTCGGCGCTCGACATCTCTGGCTAGCCTTGGCGGCGGCGCCGATCGTCGGTTTCTTCGCCCTGCCCATCCTTTACCTCGTCGCCGTTTCCTTCAAGACCAAGGACGACGTGCTCAGCGGCCATTTCTGGCCGACGGTGCCGACGTTCGCGAACTGGCCAGACGCCTTCGAAGCGGCCGACATTGCGGGTTTCATATTCAACTCCGTCGTGGTCTCCGTGTTTGCCGGCATCCTCACCATCGCGCTGACGTTGCCCTCGTGCTACGCGGTGTTGCGGCTCAAGATTGGCGGCAGGTGGCTGGCGGACGTGACGCTTTCCAGCTACATGGCGCCGCCCATCGTCGCGCTGATCCCCCTGTTCTTCCTGCTGAAAGCAACCGGCCTTCTCAACACCCGCGCTGGCCTTATCATCGTTTACGGCTTCGCCAACGTGCCCGTCGCCTTCTGGCTGCTGACGCCCTTCCTGCGGCGCATGCCGATCGAGATCGAGCAGGCCGCTGCAATGGACGGCGCAGGACCGTTTCGCACGCTTTTGCAAATTGTTGCACCGATTATCGCGCCCGGCGTCGCGGCGACCCTGATCATCGTCACCGTTCTTGCCTACAACGAATTCCTCTTCGCCTCTGCGTTCACCTTTTCCGACGCCACCCGAACGCTGCCGGTCGGCATCTCGCTCTTCCAGGGTGACCGGCTGGTGAATTTCGGCCAAATGGCCGCGGCCTCACTCGCCGGCATCGCACCGGTCTACCTGATCGCGCTCTTCATGCAGCGCTACCTGGTGAGCGGACTCGCACATGGCGGCGTGAAATAGGAAAGGGCTTACCGCGGGTCATGACAAAGCCGGTTTGACTCAAGCCTGCGTGGCTCAGCGGATTGTGCATCGGCCACGCTAGCCGCATTAGGCTTGCTGCCGAGCGTTGATGAACTCGTGGGCCTCGTGGGTGTGCCCCGCTCAGGAGAAAAATTCCCTACATACCTCATAAATTTAGTGTATTATTCCTGTGAAAACGGCTGCCCTTGCTTACGCTCTCACCTGTTGAATTCACGAGATCACCGAAGACATTTTTCGTCGAACAGGGGCAAAACATGAATCTGAAGAGTGTTATCACTGCAATCGCGGTCGGTATCGGCAGCCTCTCTATGGCTGCCGCAGCTGATGCCACCGATAAGAAGGTCGTCATCGCCTACCAGACGGATGCGCTGCCGTCCTCGGTGGCCATAGCCAATGGCGACTTCGCCAAGGCCACGGGTTACGACATCGACTTTCGCAAGTTCAATTCCGGCGCCGAAATCTTCGCCGCTATCGCAGCCGGCGATGTGCAGGTCGGCTATGTCGGGTCCAGCCCCTTCGCGGCTGCGGCGTCGCGAGGACTCGAGGTCAAGGCGTTTTATCTTTCCTCCATCTCCGGTACCGACGAAGCTCTGGTCGTGCGCAACGGGTCGGGCATAGAAAGCCTGACGGATCTCAAGGGCAAGAAGCTTGCGGCGGCACCCGTCTCAACGGACCACTATCAGCTTCTGGCACTGATCAAGTCACTCGGCCTCACGGAAAAGGACGTTCAGGTCTTTGCAATTCCGCAGCCTGAGATCGTCGCCGGTTTTAACCGCGGCGACATCGATGGCGGCTTCGTCTGGGATCCGGCGCTGACCGAATTGAAAAAGAACGGCAAGGTGCTCGTCACCTCGAGGGACGTGGCCGACAAGGGCGCGGCGACGTTCTCGGCCTGGGTGGCGACGTCTCAGTTTGCCGCCGACAATCCGGATTTCTTGAAGAGCTTCGCCTCCGTCATCAACAAGTACTACGCCTCGTTTGCGTCCGACGAAGGCGCATGGAGCGCCGACAGCGAAAACGCCAAGGCGCTCGCCAAGTTGCTCGGCGGTACCCCCGCGCAGCATGCGGCCGCATTGAAAAACCTCTCGTTGCTGACGCCTGAGGTTCAGGCTTCGGACGCCTGGCTCGGCGGCGGAGACAAGTCCGGTGCTGCCAGGATCCTGAAGGAAACGGCAGCTTTCCTGAAGGATCAGGGGAAGGTCTCCGAGATCCTGCCGAACTACGGTGCATTCGTCACTGCCGACGCGCTGACAAGCGCGAGCAACTGATCCTCCCCGATACCGGCGCGCCAGCCGCGCCGGTATCGAACCTACGAGAGAGCACATGCTTAAAGTCGATCACGCCAGTGTCTTCTTCGCGGCGCGCGACGGCAGGACCGTCCATGCGCTTGACCGCGTATCTTTTGAGATTCCCGAGAGCGGCTTTGTCGTTGCCCTCGGCGCCTCGGGATGCGGCAAGTCGACATTGCTCAACGCCATTGCCGGATTCCTGCCTCTCTCGGATGGCGCCATCATCCTGGATGGGCGACCTGTTCGCGGTCCTGGTGCCGACCGCGGCGTGGTGTTCCAGAAGGACTCCCTTCTTCCGTGGAAGACGGTGATCGACAATGTCGCACTTGGTCTGAAATTCGCGGGCGCGAGCAAAAGCGAGCGAAGGGCACGCGCCCATGAACTGCTTCGGCTGGTCGGTCTCGATGAATTCGCCAAGGCTCTGCCCTATGAACTGTCGGGCGGCATGCGCCAGCGGGTCGGCATTGCGCGCGCCCTTGCTACCGAACCCGACATCCTTCTGATGGATGAACCTTTCGGCGCCCTCGACAGTCTGACGCGCGAGCAGATGCAGGAACTACTGATCTCCATCTGGCACAAAACGGCAAAGCGGATCTTCTTCATCACCCACTCGATCGAAGAGGCCCTTTTCCTTGGAACCCAGGTCCTGGTGATGTCTCCACGGCCGGGCCGCGTCGTAGCCCGCTTCGATCTGGACTTCGTCCGCCGCTTTGGCGCGACCGGAGATGCACGATCGATCAAGTCGTCGCCCGAATTTGCTAGCCTGCGCGAAGAAATACGGGCCATTCTTCACAGCGCCGAAGACTTCAGGAGCGCGGCGTGAGCGACATTGTCCAGACGACCACCGTCTCATCCGCCAGCGAGCGGTCGGAGCCAAAGCTTGTCAAAATGGTGAGCTTCGGCGCAGGCGAGAAACCCACGGCCGCCATAAGCGTTGCGACTGCTCTGGCCGTTGCGGCTCTATGGTGGCTCGTCGCCGAGCTCGATTTGGTGCCACACCTCTTTTTACCGCGTCCTGGGGAGGTTCTGACCCAAGTCGGAATACTCTATTCTGATGGTTATGCCGGCGCATCCTTGTCCGAGCACATTATCGCAAGCCTCTTCCGCATCGTCGTGGCGGCGTCGATTGCCATAGCGGCGGGAATTCCCCTGGGCCTGCTCATGGGCCTGAACCGCTGGGCAAAGGGCATCCTGGACACGCCGATTGAATTCTACTGGCCGCTCCCGCCTCTCTCCTATCTACCGCTGATGATCATTTGGCTCGGCATTGGTGAAACATCGAAAATAACGCTGCTGGTGCTGGCGATGTTCGCACCGGTCTGCCTGTCTGCCCAGGCGGGTGTCCGTTCGTTACCCATCGAGCGCATCAATGCGGCCCGATCGCTTGGCGCCCGCCCGCTTCAGCTCTTCACCGACATCGTGTTGCCGTCGGCCCTGCCCGAAATACTTACCGGCGTCAGGATCGCGCTTGGCATCGGCTGGGGCACACTCATGGCCGCCGAGTTGATCGCGTCGACACGCGGGATAGGTTTCATGATCATGTCGGCTGCACAGTTTCTTGCTACCGACGTTGTCTTCGTCGGGATCGGCATCATCGCGGTCTGCGCCTTTGCCTTCTCGGCCGCCATCCGGTTCATCGAAGCTGTTCTCGTTCCCTGGAAGGGAAAGCTATAAATGGCCACCGTTGCCGATGGCCATGTCCAAAGCCACTCAGTGCAAAGGTCCGGTCACTGGCGGGGAGCAGAGCTTAACTGAGGACGTGGCCAAACTTCGGCGCTACATCCTCCTGTGACCTCTGAGGGCTTGGTTCGACCCATTGCTGCCATTCGCAGATAACGCTGGGGATTTCCGGTGCCGGCCCATTCCTGTCGTTTGGGCCAAAGCCCGCAACATTGCAAGTCGATCTATGGCGGACATCTACCTGACAAACAGCCTTAAGCTGCGGGGCGTGCACTTAGTGTCGCCTGTGTAGGGGCAACGAGGGGGAGTTGAGCGACCAATGGAACAAAATTCTCGTAAAAGTGCCGAAGGTAACTGCAACGGGCGCGTTTTTACAATAAAGTGCTAATACATCCAGATTAGGCGACTGGGGCATCAGTCGGCGGGAATTTCAGATGCTTTCAATCCGGCTCCGAAGGATTTTGTTTCACGGGGGCAAATCGTGAAGGCGGACGCGCCTGAACCGCGGTGGTGGTCGACCGCGTGCTTCTCGTGCGATTGCATTGTGACGAGGACTGAGCAGGTAACAGGAGTAAGCTGTATAGCCCGGACCCGTGGGAGAGCGCATCAGAATAAGCCGTATTCGACTATGGCAAATGGGATGCTAGGTCATGCCCGACATAGGAGACTGGCTCGCCAGCATTAGGCTTGAGCGGCATCGCGAAACCTTCTTGAACAATGGCATCGATGTCGATGTTATCGGCGATCTCGCCGATGCCGACCTGAAGGAGCTCGGACTGTCCCTTGGTGACCGCAAGCGGTTTCTCAGGGCGGCCGCGGCCCTAGCTCAGCAGTCGCCCCCTGCGGCGGCGACACCGCCCCCGCTATCCCCAATCCATAGCGAGGCGGAACGGAGACAGCTTACGGTGATGTTCTGCGATCTCGTTGGATCGACAGCACTCTCCACCCGCCTCGATCCAGAAGACCTGCGGCAGTCAATTGTCGCGTACCGTACTTGCGCTACCGAGATCGTCGGCCGGTACGACGGCTTCGTTGCCAAGTATATGGGCGACGGAGTCGTCGTATACTTCGGCTATCCGCAGGCTCACGAGGAGGATGCCGAGCGGGCCGTGAGGGCCGGCCTCGCGGTAATCGAGGCGGTCAACCGGCTGGATGCGGCAGGCGAACGCTGGCTGTTCGGATCGGAATCGCCACTGGCCTGGTGGTGGTGGGCGACATCATTGGGGCCGGTGAGGCCGAGGAACGCAGTGTAGTAGGTGAGACGCCGAACCTAGCGGCCCGCCTGCAGGCGCTCGCCGAGCCCGGCACAATCGTCATTGCCGAAGCGACGCGCGTTCTGCTGCGGGGCCAGTTCAAGCTCGAGAGCCTTGGGATGCGACCGATCAAGGGGTTTGCTGAGGCGACAGAGGCCTTTCGGGTACTCGGTGAAGTGCAGAGCGAGGACCGCTTCGAGGCCGGTCACGCGACGGTGCTGCCGTTGGTTGACCGCGATCGGGAACTCGCACTGCTGGTCGATCGCTGGAGTCTGGCAAAGGCCAACAAAGGTCAGGTTGTTCTGCTCGAGGGCGAGGCCGGAATCGGCAAGTCGCGCCTTGCGCTAGCACTTCGCGAGCGCCTCTTTCGAGAACAACATCTGCTACGCCGCTACTTCGCCTCACCCTACCACGTCAACAGCGCGCTTCGTCCGGTAATTACCGAGCTCGAGCAGGAAGCGGGATTTGAACGCGATGATTCATCGACCGTCAAGCTCGCCAAGCTCCAGGCACTGCTCGCAAAACAGGTGGATGAGGTGAGTGAAGCGGTCCCATTGCTGGCAGAGCTTCTCGGAGTCCCAAGCCGCGACCGCTGTCCAATACTCAATCTTGCGCCCCAGCAGCGTAAGAATCTCACCTTTGAAGTGCTCATCGCCCAGCTTGCCAGATTGGCTGCGAAGCAGCCGGTGCTCATGGTACTTGAGGACGCGCACTGGCTAGACGCAAGCAGCCTTGAGCTGTTCGGCTTATTCGTGGACCGCATCCGACAGCTCTCGGTGCTGCTGGTCATTAGCTACAGGCCCGAGTTCGTGCCGCCTTGGCGCAGTTTCCCGCACGTGACAAAAGTGGTCCTGAATCGTCTCGATCGGGTGCAAGCTCAATCGCTGGTCGACCAGCTGACCGGTGGAAAGCCACTGCCTGCCGGAGTGCTCGATTACGTCCTGGCCAATACCGATGGCGTACCGTTGTACCTTGAGGAGTTGACCAAAACCATGCTCGAATCTGGTCTCCTGGACGTGGCGGGCGATCAGTTTGGACTGGCTGCACATATACCGCCGCTGGCGATCCCGGTAACGCTGCATGACTCCCTTATGGCCCGTCTCGACCGCCTCGGCAGGGCTAAGACTGTGGCCCAGATCGGTGCCTGCATTGGGCGCGAGTTCTCCTATGAGTTGATTGCGGCGTTAGCAGTGCTCGACGAACGAGAGCTGCAGCGGGGGCTCGATCAACTGGTTGGTACTGAGCTCGTTTTTCGGCGCGGAAGGCCCCCTAAAGCGATCTACACCTTCAAGCACGCCCTCGTCCGCGATACGGCCTATCAGTCCCTCCTCAAGAGCTGTCGCCGGGAGCTCCATCGCCGTATTGCCCAGGTCTTGAAAGAGCGGGCCCCACATGTGGCGATCGCACAGCCGGAGCTCTTGGCGCATCATCTGACGGAGGCCGGACAGTTGCCGCAAGCGGTCGCGTTCTGGCACCGTGCCGGCGGGCACGCCAATGAGCGGGCGGCGAATGCCGAGGCTGCCGGCCATTTGGCCAAGGGCCTCGATTTGCTCGCTCAGATGCCCGAGAATCCGGAGCGCACCGAGCTTGAGCTGACCTTGCTGACTACCCTGGGACAAGTGCTTACCGCCGCGAAGGGCTACGGCCACCCGGAGGTCGAGCTCGCCTACAATCGTGCCCTCCGCCTGGCTGAGGGGGTCCAGGAAACGCCCAGGCTGTTCCCGGTGCTTCTTGGCCTCACCATCCACCATGCAGTGCGGTCTGAGCTTTCCGCGGCTCGGGGCCTGGGCGAACGGCTCCTGAAGTTGGCGCAGCAAATCTCCGATCCCGTGCTCGTGGTGGAAGCATCCTACGCGTTGGGCATTACCTGCTCCTGGCTTGGCGAATTCGCCTCGGCATGGCAGCACTTCGAACACGGGATCAAGCAGTACGACATCGCCCAGCACCGGGCACATTTGGCGCTTTATGGACAGGATGGCGGGCCGATCTGCCTGTGCCGCGGCGGCATGGCGCTGTGGTATCTCGGCTACGAAGGCCGGGCGCTGGAACTGATGGACGAGGCGCTCGCCATGACTGCGAAGCTCGGACATTCGTTCAGCCGCGCCTACGTATTGACATGGGCGGCAATTCTCCACGTACATCGACGGGACGTCGCGAAGGCGCAAGGGGCGGCGGAGTTGGCGTCAGCGTTCGCGGCCGAACACGAATTTCCATTCTGGCACACCCAAGGGGTTTTCCTGCAGGGGTGGGGGCTGGTCGAACGGGATCAGGTCACGGCAGGCATCGAGCGGTTGCGAGAAGGGCTGGCTGGCATGCGGGCGATCGGGTCAGGAATGACCGAGCCTTGGGCGATGGGCTTGCTCGCCGAAGCGTATGGCAAGGCCGATCGTGTTGTTGATGGCCACACCTTGATTGACGAGGCGCTTACCATTGTCTCGCGCACCCACAATCGCTGGTGTGAGGCGGAGTTACATCGGCTGAAGGGCGAGCTCATATCATCGCACTCGGAGCGCGATCCAGCCGCAATCGAGGCGTGCTTCCGCCGTGCCCTTCACGTCGCTCGCATGCAAGATGCCAAGATGTGGGAACTGCGCTCGGCGGTGAGTTTGGCCCGGCATTGGCGAGCACAAGGTCGTAGAGCAGAGGCTTGCGAGCTGCTCGCGCCGCTCCTCAACTGTTTCTCGAACGGCCAAGGGACGCTCGATCATCATCATGCTCAAGCTGTCCTTGAGAGCTGCGGAGGTAATAAATTGAGCACCTGAACACGGTGTCTGCGAATCCGACATTTGCGATGTCGCAAGATAGGAGTGACGCACCGATTGACGAAGTTTGCGACGACCGCTTGTTGGCGACAAACCAGACCTGAGCCGAGAGGCAGTCGAACTTCCACCCAATTGTGACAGAGAAGGCCCAGCACCACCGCCGAGCGAGGCAGAGAGGATTCGGACCGTGTTTTGGAGGGTGAACCCCTCTGATGACCGATGCCCTCAGCTTGATTGTCTGCCGTGCCCGGCTCCGATGTTTTCCGTGACCGGCCGCAGCATGCGCGTGTTTTGACGCCGGGTTCTTTGCGGCGTTGACCATGTCGACTAGGCTGTCGGGCGAGGCCGAGCCATAGGCATGGGCCTCGATGCCGATCTCGCGAATGACGTGCTTTACCGCCGGACGAGCTACAGCGCACGCTGCCGGCTCTGATCGAGCTCGCAAGCCCGATGCCGATCATCGGCCGCCGATCCGGCCTTCGCGAAGTCGGTCGACGACGCCCACAGTCGGCTGCTTCTTTTCTCAGGCTTCGCTCAATGCCTATACAGGCGATGGCGCCGAATGGGCCCGCGACATGGAGCTGCTGCTGCGTGTTGAACCGGACAATCCCTACTATCTCTGGTTCGTTGCGCCTTCCGATCGGTAAGGGGGTGTCATCACGCAAACTCCCGGTCCTTTCGGAGGGCCGGGATTTTGCACCGAACGCGGCAACGGCTGTCTTCGCAATTCCAGGAACATGTGTAGCGGCTTTCCGTCCGGAATTGCGTCATTTCAAAGTGTCAGCTCATCGCTAACCACGAGCGCTGTCGAGCCGTTCGTGATCCTTCTCGACCTGCTGAGCCTTGAGATAGCTTTCGATCAAGAGCTGATACTCCGGGAAGATCTTCGTATAGATCTCTGCCCACTGCTGGGCATCTTCGCGATGCCAGGTCTTCTGAAGTTCGGAGGCGACCGCCGCCGTGTCCATCGGCACGACACCGGCCTGCACGATACGGGCAAGCGTGATCTCCTGTGCCATCTTCGAGTAAGTGCCGGATGCGTCGACAACGGCGAAGACCTTGTATCCCTCCTGCACCGCGCTGATCGCCGGGAAAGCCATGCAGACGCTGGTGATCGTTCCGGCAATGATCAAGGTCTTGCGACCCGTTTCCCTGACGGCGGCGACGAAGTCCGGATTGTCCCACGCATTGATTTCGCCGCGGCGCGCCACGTATTTCGCATGCGGCGCGTTCTCTTGGATCTCAGGGATCAGCGGACCGTTCGGGCCCTGGGGCACCGATGCCGTCGTGATCACGGGCATCTTCGTGAGGGTCGCCATCTTGGCAAGGGCTGCCGCATGCGCGCGAACTTTCGGCATCGGCATGTCATTAACCGTCTGGAAGAGGCCGCTCTGATGATCGATCAGCAGCATTACGGCGTCGTTCGGGTCGATGTTCGGGCGGGCGCCGTCGAAATTGGCGATCGTATTGGGCGTGGCCATGCGTGTCTCCTTTTCAAATTATTTCCGGATGCGGGCCGGAAGGGTTGTGTTCCAGAAACATACTTCCGCACCAAAATCGCCAGTAGACGGCATTATTGCGCTATGGTGTCCTAAAAACAGGACAATACACAAATGCAGGACCTCAACGATCTAAGACTGTTCGTCGAAGTGGTAGATCAGAGCGGCTTCGCCGCGGCCGCCCGCAAGCTCAACCTACCGCGCTCCCGCGTGAGCCGGCGCATTGGCCTGCTCGAGGAGCGCCTGGGCGTTCGCCTGGTGCAGCGCTCGACACGGCATTTCACGGTCACCGAAATCGGCCGCGAATATCACCGCCATTGCGTCGCCATGCTCGTGGAGGCGGAAGCGGCACAGGAGGTGATCGACCGGATGCGTGCTGAACCGCGCGGCGCCGTGCATGTGAGTTGCCCCTCCTCGGTGCTGTATTTCCAGGTGGCCGAGATGGTCGCCGGCTTCATGGCGCAGCATCCTCAGGTCGAGGTGGTTCTCGAGGCCACCAACCGGCGCGTCGATGTATTGCGCGAGGGGATCGACATCGCCATCCGTGTGCGCTTCCCTCCGCTCGATGACAGCGACCTCGTCGTTAAGCGACTCGCCGAAAGCAGGCAGCGTCTGGTCGCCAGTCCCGCCCTGCTCGACGAGATGGGGCGGCCGCAGATCCCCGCCGATCTCGCCAACCTGCCGAGCCTTGCTTGGGAGCCGGCGAAGCCGGAGCACGGATGGTTGCTTGACGGCCCGGATGGCGCAACAGCGATCGTTCGTCACCGGCCGCGACTCATAACGGAGGACATGATCGCACTGCGGCTTGCCGCGCTGAAAGGCGTAGGCGTTGCCCAGTTCCCTGCCATGGTCATCCGGCAGGACCTAATCGATGGAACACTCGTCGAGGTTCTACCGCAGTGGGCGCCAAGGGCCGGGATCATTCATGCCGTCTTCCCTTCAAGAAGGGGGCTGCTGCCGTCCGTCAGAGCGCTTCTTGACTATCTGGCCATTGGATATGCGTCGCTGGCAATGCCATGAGTTGGTCGAGCGCCCTTTCGCAAGATCGAGGCGACGGCTTGGAAGGTGAACCCCCTCTGGTAACTGATGCCTTCAGCTTGATTGTCTGCCGTGCCCGGCTCCGATGTTTTCCGTGACCATCCACCGCTTCAGGTTCTCCTTCGTGCCGTTCCATCGGTTGCCGTCGACCAGGGCGGAGATGCCTGCGACCGCGAACTCGTCGGTGTATTGCCACAGCGACCATGCGGGCCATGTCGCCTTCGGCCACGACGGCGAGGAAGCGGTGGTTGTCTAATCGCATCCCGGTCGTCAAGGTGCTTTAGGCATTCGGCGACCTCGCCGGGTTGCGGGTAGGCAACGCAGATTAAATTGATCGGTGGATCGGCGCTCAGCGGCATGTCCTTCGGAGCTATCCGGTGCTGGGGAGCAGGGTTGTCTTCGCGGTCGACAAATGTCGCCGCACAATGGGCTTCGCAGGCAGGACCTTCCCATGTGTAGCGCGCAGTCTCAACGAGCTGCAGCCACTCGTAGCGGAATGATCCAACCGACGTCCGCAGCAGGGACGCTCAGTGCCTCAAATCAGGTTTGACGCGCTGAGGGCAGAAGCTGGCGGTTGCTTATGCGATGGCGCCAGCCGATGCGTTGAAGACTTCTCCTGTCCTGAGCATGCTGTGCATGATGACCGCAAGCTTCCGGGCGACTGCCACCGCAGCGCGCTTGAAGCCCAACCGCTCACGCAGCTGAAGCCCCCAGCTCTTGAGGCTGCTCTCGGTCCTGGCACTGGCGCTCGTGAGAAGCACTGTCGCCGCTTCATACAACAGCCCCCGCAGATGGTTGTCACCTCTACGCGAGATATGGCCGTTATAGTCGACCTCACCTGACTGGTAGCGCCGCGTTGTTAGCCCGAGCCAGGCACCAACCGAGCGCGACGTTTTGAAGTTGTCTGGATCTTCAATCGCTGCGATGTAGGACACCGCCGTAACGGCGCCAATTCCTGGGATCGTCGTCAGAAGCTTCGAAGCCTGGCTCTGCCGTGCCACTGCGAGCAACTGGCGATCAAGATCGGCCGCGCGCTTGCGAATGTCGCGCCACGCCTCAAGCAGGGGCAATATGATCCGTGCAAGGTCATCATTCCCAGCCAAAAGCTCTCTCACATTGCCATCAAACACCCGACCCGTTCCTTTAGGGATGATAAGGCCGAACGTCTTCATCAGGCCGCGGATCTGGTTGCTAAGTTGGGTTGAGATGCTCAGGAGCTGATTGCGGGCGCCGACCAGCGTGCGCGTCAACATACTGTCAAATGACTTTACCCGGACCGCCTTGTAGAAGCCGGCTTCGGCCAGCTGGGCCAAGCCATCTGCATCATTGGCATCTGTCTTGTTGAGCGTCTCGTTCAATATCTTTTGCGCGTGCCGCGCTTCGATGCAGATAGCGGGGATCCCCTCCGCCGTCAGTGCGTGATAGAACCACGTCGACAGCGGCCCCGTCTCGAATATGACGCGTTTTGCGTTCGGGGCATGCTTGCGGATCACCTGCGCCAACACCTTTGGATCCGAAGCGCGCTTCCCCCGCCAGATCCGCTTCCCGTCCTCCCGGATCGAGATCGCAGTATCTTTCAATGAAACGTCGAGCCCTATATATTGGTCCATGGTTGCCTCCATTCGATGTTTGGGCCCGGTTCCAATCGTGAGCCCGTATTTCCATCCTATCGGGGGCAACCAACCCAGACAGCATCATCTTGCAAATAAGTTGCCGGGGGCAGTCGCACCGCGATTACCCCATGTGTAGTGGGCGATCCAGAGCGACGTGTTATGCGCCAGATAGTCGTTCTTAGTGTTGCCGAGCTGCTCCTTGATCGTAAGCGCAATTTTCCCCGCACGTTGACGCCGGCGATTTCGACGGACCGTCTTGGTGTCGGGAACGGCATCTGGTCAGGCAGTAGCAGTCCGTGTGAAGTTGAAGGGCAACAAATCGTCGATATCAGCATCGCCCGCGCGTTGAGGCAGTTCGGTAAGGACGTAGCGCAACCACGTTAACGGCTCGACGCCGCAGGCACGGCAGGTCAGCATAAGGCTGTAGATGACGGCGCTGGCCTTGGCTCCATCGGCGGTATCGCTGAACAGCCAACTCTTTCTGCCGGTCGCAAAAACTCTGATGTCGCGCTCCAGGATGTTGTTGTCGATCGGCATCCTGCCGTCTTCGGTGTAGCGCGTCAGATAATCCCACTGGTTCAGGGTGTAGGATACAGCATCGCCGAGCTTGCTGTCCGGCAAGACCTTTGGGGCGATTTCGTCGAGCCATGTCTTGAGAGCGGTCAGGATGGGAACGCTGTGTTGCTGGCGAAAGCGGCGAATGCTGTCGGCCCGCGTCTCGCCGTCCTCCGGTTTTTTGTCCCGCGCCTGCCTTTCAACCCGATAGAGCTGTTCGAAGAACCGGAGAGCCTGCTCTGGCGGTCCGCCGGGTTTGTTTCTCGTCTTGAGAGCATTGACAAAACGTCGTCTTGAATGGGCCATACATCCAAGGTGGTTCGCGCCCTCCAGCGTGCCGCCAGGCGGAATAGCCGTCGCTCATCAAGATGCCGCGGTAATCGCCGAGGAAGGTCTGCGGGTGTATCTGGCCGCGGCCCGGTTGATAATCGAGCAGCACGATCGGCTCGTCACTGTCCTCGCCACTCCGATAGGCCCACATATACGATGTATCGGTGGCCTCTCTATTCTTTTCCTTCAGGACCTGAACCGTCGTCTCGTCGCCATGGATGAGAGGTTGCGATCTGAGCCGCAGTTTTAAGGCGTCATAGATGCGGGAGAGATGTTTTTCGCTCGAGCCGATCACCCAGTGACCCAGAGCGCCACGGCTGACAGGAACCCCGGCGCGCTCGAATGTCTGCGCCAGACGGTAGAGCGGCGTGCCATCGACATATTTGTGAACGAGCGCGACGGCCAGCGTCGAGGCCGTGGCTCCCGGCAAGGGTTGTGCGGGCATCAGAGCCGCGACGCGCTCGGAAACGTCGAGGATGATCGTCTTGTGCTCAGCGCGCAGCTCGGCAAGCGTCAACGCCACCTGATCGGCAAGCCGAGCTGATCGCGCATCGCATTGATGCGCTTCTGTGTTTCCTCGATTCGTGTGGAGAGCTTCGACATGGGATCCCCCATCGGTGGGGATTGCGTCTGGCGAGCTTGCCGGGGATTGCCTGGACGCGGATGCGGCTGGTCTTGTCGGGCGAGCTTGCCGAACAGCTGCGCCTGCGCTTCGGCAGGGAGCGCGCCATAGGAACGCGCGATCTGGAGTGCGTTGGGATTGGCGGGGATGGCGACGAGCGAGCACTCGGCGAGTTCCTGCTGCAAATAGCGGAACGGCCCCCAGTCGGGAGCCGCCTTGTCGTCGAGCGGCTCGGATTTCAACGCCCGGAAGCCGACCGAAACGGCCTTGAGGATCTTCTGCTCGACCAGCCGCCGCACTTCGTCGACCATTCGGGAGGTGCCGGGCGCGGCAAGCTTCAGCCGCCCGAGCAGGCGCTTGGTCTTCCTGTCGACGCGGACGTTTTCCCATGTGCGATGACGGCGTTGGCGTTGTGGTTGAACAGCGCCACCGGATTGCGGTCGGCGGCGAAATTGGAGAGATCCCAGCCGTCGGCAACGATCACCTAGCCGTAGCGGTCGACGGTCTCGTCCGAGAGCACCCATTCGGAGGGGGCGGCTTCGGATTGTTTGGCGGCGCGGTAGATGAGATCGCTGGCCATCGGCTGGCAAGTCCCGTTTTAGACTTGGCCAGCCCATTTACGCCCTAACGGCGTAACATGTCCGTTACAGCGGCGTTGCGCCGAGCTGCGAGCGATTTGAGGCGGGTGACGGTTTCATAGGAGGGGCGGGAGGTTTCGCCATTGGCGATCCGCCACACCGTCATGCGCGAGAGGCCCGCTTCGCGGGCGATCTCGGAAGGTGTCATGCCTTGGCTTTCCAGCCCCTCAATGATGGCGGCAAACTCTTGAGGGTTCATAAGCCCCGATTGTAGCAGCAAAATCGTGTCAAGCGAAAACCGTGCTAGATTCTCGGGCGCGGAGCGACAACGGAGGAACGATGCTTTCCGCGCTCGTCTATCTGCTGATCGTGGTGGCGGTCGCCGCGCTGAGCTATTGGGCCGTCGACACCATGGGCACGTATGTCTTTGTTTATTGGCCGGACGACCAGAAAGATTTAAAAACATGATCGTCATCTCGGGTTTCGTCAAAAAATCGCGGTGACAGTAACGCCGTCGATGCCTTTCGGAGCTTCGGCGGCGTTACTCTGCGGCGCCGGAACCGATCAACCGCGTCATCAAGGTGGTGGCGGTCGTGGTGGCGGTGATCCTCATCATCATGGTGGTGCTGCAGCTGTTCGGGCTGGCAACGCCTCTCCAGCCGCCGCCGCTGACATAGAAAGGGCGGCTCTATCGCCGCCCCGGCCTGCGTGATACTTTTTTGAGGCACCGGCGGCCCTCTCTCCACTATCCCGTCGGCGTTAATCCTCCTCTGGTTGGCCCGTTTGTTCGGCGGGCCGTTTTTTTATCGGCGCGGCCAGCGCTCGTCGACGCCACGGCATGGTTCCAGCGCGGGATCGTCCGGCGACACGCCATTTGCCTCGGCCATCTCGCGATAACTCTTGTAGAGCGGCACGTCCGAGCGGACGGTGCGCGGATCGTAGCGCCCCGCGATGATGGCCAGCCGGACGCCGAGATTGTGCTCAGCACCGCGCAAAAGAAAACCGGCACAGGTGGCCGGTTTTTCCTTTCCAGACATTTGGCAGGCGAAAGAGTTCGGTGCCATGTCGTAAGCGGTGGATGCCGAGTGCCGGAACGCCTCGGCGGGGAAGACGCCGGTCCGGCGATCCTCGCGCCATGGACACTCTTCGCACGGCTCGTGGCGGTGCAGCAGCTTCTCCTCGGCGCTGGAGGAGAGCGATACCACTTGGTGCTCGCCGTCGCCGCAATCGAACGCGCTGGTCTGCTTCACCTTGCGCATGGCGGCACCGCCCTGATGGTCATTTCCGTCGACGTGAAGGTAAATTTCATCATTATTCCTCGGTTGGGATTGGGGGGCTGGTATTTCGCCTCGCCAGAAAAGCCGAGCGCCCGCGACCAGTGATAGGCGGCGGAGTTGGCTTCCTCGTCGATTGCGAAGCGCTGGAGGACGGTATTGCCGGTCATCGATCGGAACCGTTCGAGCTGCTCGATGCGCTCGGCAATCGGCAACGGCTTTCGCCGCCGCCAGAGCGGCACGGTGACGAGCCAGTTCTTCATGGCTTGCCAGCCGCGATGGAGTTTGCGTGTTTTTCGGCTTGTTCAACTTTGGCGAAGGCGCTGCCGGTGTCGCCGACCAGAAAAAGCTGGCCGAAGCGGCTGCTATCGACGATGCGGATAGAGTGGCCGTTGACCACCTTGACGGTCATCTCGTCGAAACGGTCGGCGAGGCGGGCATTGTATTCTTCGACGCCGACGGCTTCGATAAGCGCGAGGCGCGCGGCGGGATCGTTCCAGTTCATTGTTATGCGTTCTCCGTGAGGATTTCGAAGCCGCGCGAGCGGTAATGGCGGCGAAGAAGGAAGGCTGCGAAACGGCGACACGATGACGACGTTCACCACTGCCAGCATGAGCAGCGCCAGAGGCGCAAAGCCGTTCGTCAAGGCGAGCAGGGTTGCGAAGATCACTCCAAAAAGCCACAGCGCCAAGAAGGTCGGCCATGCGCCTTTCAGCAGAAAGTAGAAGGGACCGAGCAGCGCCGAGCCAAGAAACGCGGTAAAGCCGTTCACTTTTCGGCGGTGACCACTTTGACGAAGGTTGCCATCTATTTTTTCTCGACTAGAAGGCTGCGTGTCACCTGTAGGTTCCCTCGTGCAGCTTGCGGGCGAGTACGCCCATGTCGATGTAGCTGCCGGTGCCGCCGCCGCGATTTCGCGCTCAATGATCTTGCCATCGGCCGGCCACATGCCCTCATGCGGGTGAAGAGTTCGTCCATCTCTTCCGGCAGGTATTGCGGGACGTATTCCTGCGGGTGCGGGCCGTCGATCTCGCGGTAAAGCAAGTAAGTGGTTGTGCTCATTTCTGGTTGTCTTCCTTATACGGCGGCTTGTGCCTGCCGGGTAAGGTTGATATATACAATCCCAGAGTGAGTTACAACGATTGTATATACGATTAAGCATGAAAAGAGCTGAGTACCGAAGCATCGCCGAACGCATCATCCTGCCGCTACCGAAGGGAATGCGCGATGCCATCGACGCCGCCTGCCTGGACGGCGAGGTGCGGGTCGCCTTCATCCGCACCGCCATCAAAAACGAGCTGGACCGACGGCGACGGGAGAAGGACGCCACCTGACCTGCAAGGAACGGGAGGAACGCAAATGAGGGCGGGAACAACCACCGGCCTCGACATCTACGTCATCTGCCACAATCCCTCTGATTTTCCGGGCAAATACACCTGCGCTGCCAGACCGTGCTGCACGGCGGCGACGGCGGCACCGAATCCTCGTCAGAGGTGCTGGTCGCGGATCGCCTCGAGCCGATCCGGGCCGAAATGCAGAAACAGGGCCTGTACCGATTGCCGCGCTTCCCCAATGACGACCCGGCGGTCGTCGAATGCTGGCTTTGAAGGGGCATCGCCAAGTATGGTGGAACTCGTTACGCGACAGAGCTACACCATATCGCTGGCCTCGGATTTGAGGAAGTGGGACGCCTTCCCGGTGCATTCCTGCATCCCGCAAAGGGCTATGTAGACGCGTTGGTCATGTACCGAACCGCTCTGACTCGATCTATCTGAGCAAGCCATGTGCGTGCTATATTTCCCCTCCCGAAGCGCACGGCCGAGGCAGGGGGAGCGAAATGACACGACGAGTCGCCGTTCTGTTGTTCGACAACGTAGAAGTGATGGACTTCGCAGGGCCTTTCGAAGTGTTCGGAGTAACGGGGCAACGGGAAGGCAAGCGCCTCTTCGACGTCAACACCGTCGCCCGGGAAAGCAAGCCTGTCCTGGCCCGGAACAACCTCAGCATCAATCCGGACTATAGCTTCCGCGACTGCCCCACTACGGACATCCTTGTGGTTCCAGGAGGCTTCGGAACGCGCCGGGAGAAGCACAATCCCTCAGTTCTGGATTTCGTTCGCCAGCATGCTGGCCAGGCTGAGCGGGTTTTGTCGGTATGTTCTGGTGCGCTGCTGCTTGCCAAGGCCAACTTGTTGGACGGATTGCGTGCGACCACGCATCGTGGAGCCCTTGCGGAACTCCAGGTGGATGCTCCGACCGCGAATGTTCTTCCGGATGTGAGGGTTGTAGACAATGGAAAGTTTGTCCTCTCGGCTGGCATTTCCGCTGGGATCGACGCTGCACTCTACCTCGTCGCCGAACTGCATGGGCTTGAACAGACAACTGAGACAGCAACGTACATGGAGTATGACTGGCGATATCATCCGAATGCGGCCAACTCGGCCATTCGCATGGTGGAGACATCTTCGGAGACGCCGCCACACTTTCAATGAAATCTCCCGGCCTGTATGTCATGCATGTATGAGTTCAGGTGGAATGATTCAGCATTCCTCAGGTGGCTTAAGGTGCCGAAATTGCAGCAGCAACAGGAGGTCGTAGGTGATCTTCAACGTGGCGCAGATGAGGAGCGGAGCTTCGCGTGCCACTTGCGGACATCGGCAATATGTGCCTCCCAGTTCCGGGGCCGGTAAATCCGACAGGGTTTAGGATGCATGCCGTGGGCGGTCAGTGGAAATTGTTGAGGTTGATGGTTGTGCTGAATTCGCCGTTCAGCAGTCGCTTTAGGTGAAAGCCAGCGAGGGCATCCTCCGGATTGCGACCAACCAGTGCAGCAAATGACGCTACGGCACGAGGATCGCCGGTCTCCAGCTCTTCGAAGGCAGCCATGTATGCCTGCATTGTGCCGCTGGCATAGCTTTCGGCCTCAAGCGGCTCGAAAGCGCGGATCGGCTCCGCCCTGCCTCTGAGCAGGAGGTCGCCAACAGGGCGACCGCAGAACCCCGGCATGTTCGCTGCGAGGCTGCCACTCACGCAAATACGCGTGCCAAGCGACTTGTTAGCCGCTTCCAGGCGCGCGGCAACGTTGATGGTGTCGCCGTAGGCGCTGTAGTCGAAGAACTTTCCTCCGCCGAAGTTGCCGACCACGGCCGTGCCGGCATGCGCACCAATCCGGGTGTGGCCAAGGGCTATTCCCTTTCTGCACCAGTGTTCACGGAAAGACCGTGCGAAGGCGTCAAGTGCGAATGAACAGGCGACCGCGCGGCTGGCATGGTCCGGCTGATCGACCGGTGCGCCGAAAAGCACGTGGAGTGCGTCGCCAATGATCTTGGCGACCGTGCCGCCATGGGCGAATACGATGTCCGTCATGCCGACGATGTAATCATTGAGGAGTTGGCCGAGCACGTTGGGCTCGATCGTTTCGACCAGCGTGGTGAACCCCGTCAGATCGGTAAAGAGCGACGCAACATCCCGGCGTTTTCCGCCAAGATCGAGGGCGTCGGCGCTGCTGGCCAGGCGTTCGGCGAGATTTGGCGAAAAGTAACGGGAAAGCGATGCGCGCGCCTGCTCGGCCGCCGACTGCTTGCGCTGCGCCTCACGCAACGTCTCCACGTGATGGATCGTCTTGACGATCGTCGCCTCCAGGTCGGGAAAATCGATCGGTTTCGTTACAAAATCATAGGCGCCCCGGTTCATCGCGATCCGGATGTTGGCCATGTCGCTGTAGGCGGAGACGATTATCGTGGACAGATCCTCGTCCCTCTGCTGAAGCCTCGCCAGCAGCGACAGGCCATCCATACGCGGCATGTTGATGTCGCTCAGCACGATATCCACGTCGTGGTTGGCAGCAAGCACGGCCAAGGCGTCAACTCCGTCGTGGGCGAACAGGAAACGCAGTGCTCCCTCGCGGATCTGCTTCCGGAATTTCTGGAGAAGAAGCATCTCCAGGTCCGGCTCGTCGTCCACAACGAGTATGCTTGTGCTCATGCGGCGCGCCCAACTCGACTGTCGATTTCTTCTCGCAAGGCGGTGAAGTCGATCGGCTTGGTCAGCAGCGCTTCCGCGCCACTTTCCATGGCTCTTCGCTTCGTGTCCGAATCGCCATAGGCAGTGATCATGATCACCGGCACGTCAGGCCGTATGCTCCTCGCTTTCGGCAACAGTTCGAGCCCGCTCATCCCTGGCATGTTGACGTCGGACAGGATGAGAATGAGCGTGACGTCGCCTGCATCGGCGATCCGCTCGAGTGCGGATGCCGCCGATCGCGCGAACTCCATGACAAAGCGGCCGGCGCGCAGGTCATGGCGGAACTGTTGTTTGAAAAGCAACTCGACGTCGGGCTCGTCATCGACGACCAGGATGAGGAGGCTCATGCTCTGCCCTCCGGCGTCGTCCTCACCGGGGTCATCCGCGGCAGTCGAATGCGAAACTCGGTGTAATGACCAGGTTCTGTGTCCACCTCGATGGAACCGGCATGCTGCTTGACGATGATGTCGTGGCTGAGCGACAGGCCAAGGCCCGTCCCCTCGCCAGCAGGCTTGGTTGTGAAGAATGGATTGAACATCTTCTCTCTCACCTCTGGCGGGATTCCGACACCATTATCACGGATGATGATCTCGACGCTGTCTCCCAGGTCTCTGGTCACCGCCGCGAGCGTCGGCTCGTAACTGTCACCGGGCTCGGATGCCTTGCGCTTGCTCGTCGCATAGAAGCCGTTCGAGATGAGGTTGAGAAGCACGCGTGTGATCTCCTGCGGATATAGGTCGACTTCCCCGGCCACCGGATCGAGTGATTTCTCCAGCGTGATCGTGAATCCTTGCTTCTCTGCTCGAGCCCCGTGATAGGCGAGATTGAGGCTCTCCTCGACGATGGCGTTGATATGGGTCGGCCTGCGCTCGCCCGCTCCCTGACGCGAATGCATGAGCATGTTCTTGACGATTGAATCGGCGCGTTTGCCATGCTGGACGATCTTTTCGAGATTGCCCTTTATCGTCTGGGCGAGCATGTCGATCTCGGAGCGTGGTGCACCGTCGGCTACGGCGCCGTCGAGCGCCTGCTGAAGCTCTTCGAGCAACTCGACCGACAGCGCCGAGAAATTGTTCACGAAATTCAACGGGTTCTTGATCTCGTGCGCAATTCCGGCGGTCAGTTGTCCGAGCGAGGCGAGCTTTTCCGTCTGGATCAATCGGTCCTGTGTGGCCTTGAGTGCTTCGAGGGAGCGGGACAGTTCATCGGTTCTCGCCTGCACTTCCTGGAAAAGACGCACATTTTCGATGGCAATCACGGCCTGATCAGCGAAGGTCGATGCCAACTCGATCTGCTTGTCAGTGAAGGGTCGCACGGTGGAGCGGGTCAATGCGAGCACCCCGATCGGGCTTCCTTCACGCAGGAGTGGCACGCCAAGCACGGTACGAAACCCCCCAAGTCTTTGCGCTTCCGGCATGGCGTACTCGGCATCATCGAGGACGTCGGCGACCTGAACCGGCCGCACTTCAAGCAGCGTTCGCCCCACAATAGTGCCGCGCCCCGGCTCCAGCGGGAGAGCCCGAAGATACTGGCCGAATTCCTGCGACAGTCCGTAACTGGCGACTGGATAGTGCGCGTCTCCCATCGGCCGGGTCATCGTAGCCATGTCCGCCTCGCAAAGACGGGCAGCGGACGCTACGAGGGTATCCAGGACCGATTGCAGGTCGAATGCGGAACGGCTGATAACCTTGAGCACGTCAGCCGTCGCGGTTTGCTGCTCCAGCGCCTCCGCCAGTTCGGCGGTCCGCGACTTCACCTCGTCGAACAGCCGCACGTTCTCGATCGCTATGACCGCCTGATCGGCAAAGGTCTGCAGAAGGTCGATCTGCTTTTCGGCAAATGGCTTGACTTCAGTCCGGCGTATGACGAGGCCACCGATAGCTTCCTGCTGCCGCAGCAAAGGAGCTGCCAAGATCGTGCGATGCCCCAACCGCACGGCCATGCTCTGGCCGGCCGGGTATTCGTCGGCAGCGGCCGTCAGGTCAGGCACATGGATCGGTCTTCTGTCCACGACGGCCCGTCCGGTAACCCAGTCCCGTGACACTGGCCAGCCGACGAAATCGATCGGTATTGGTCCGTGATGCGCCCTCAGGTAGAGCATGTCTCCATTCTTTAGGAAAATGGCCGCGTCATAGGCCTCGCAAAGCCGCACGGCAGATTCGACAAGCGTATCGAGCACCGCCTGGAGGTCGAATGCTGACCGACTGATGACCTTGAGGACATCCGCTGTCGCGGTCTGCTGCTGCAGCGCCTCTTTCAGGTCGTGATTCCGTTCCTCCAGATCGGTGAACAGCCGAACATTCTCGATTGCTATCCCGGCCTGGTCGGCGAAGGTCTTGAGGAGTTCGACCTGGCGATCGGGAAACAATCCTGGTTCGGTTCGCGCCACGACAATGGTTCCGATCGGAACACCGCCGCGCATGATAGGTGCGGCCAGCAGGCTTCGGTGGCTCGAGGCTTGAGCCCTGATGGCGGGGTGCATCACGTATTCCGGATCGGCGAGCCGGTCCGGTATCTGTTCCACCGATCGGCTGAGGATCGAACGCCCGGCCGCAGTGCCTCGACCCGGTGGGGCTGGAAGCACCGCGCTCTCGGGTTCCAGCCGGTGATGCGCCACGAAATGCAACAGTTCGCCATCATAGCGAAACACGTGGCAGAATTGCGCGCCGCAAAGCCGGGCGGCACGCTGCGCGATAATGTCGAACACGGGCTGCGCATCGGTCGGTGAGGTCGAGATGACGCGAAGTATTTCGCTGGTCGCCGTCTGCTGTTCGAGCGCCTCGGTGAGGTCTCGGTTGTGCGCTTTCGCCTCGTCGAACAGCCGGACATTCTCGATGGCTATCACCGCCTGATCGGCGAATATTCGTAGGAGTTCGACCTGCCGCTCTGGAAAGAAGCCGACCTCGCGTCGAGTGACGGCGATCGATCCGATCGGACATCCGTTCCACAAGAGCGGTACGCCAATGGCGCTGCGGTAGCACACGATCTTCGCGAGCGGGCGCATCTTATAATCAGGGTCGGTAAACACGTCGGGGATCTGCTCGATGGTACCACTGATAAAGGCTCGGCCCGTGACATTGCCTCTATTTGGCTGCTGCGGAAACTTGGCGCGTACGGCTTCTATGCCCTCGCGCGAAATGCCATGATAAGCAACCGGATGTAGCAGCTCTCCGTCGAACCGAAATACGAAACAGAATTCTGCCGCGCAGAGCCTTGCTGCGCTCTCCGCTATCGCGTCGAACACCGGCTGCACGTCGTCCGGTGAGGTAGAGATTACACGCAGGATTTCGCTCGTGGCCGCCTGCCTTTCGAGCGCCTCGCCAATCTCTCGGTTGCGGGCTTGCGCCTCCTCGAAAAGGCGCACGTTCTCGATGGCGATCACGGCCTGATCGGCGAAGGTTCGCAGGAGCTCAATCTGCCGTTCTGGAAAGTATCCGACCTCACGTCGACTGACGCCGATCGCTCCGATCGCCCGCCCGGTCAACATCAACGGCACGCCGATCGAGCTGCGATAGGACACGAGTTTCGCCAGCGGCAGCAACTGGTATTCAGGATCGGCAAATACGTCAGGAATCTGCTCTATGGCACCGCTGAGAACGGCTCGCCCCGTTACGTAGCCCCTGTAGGGTTTCCGCGGGAAACTGGCGTGGGCCGCTTCAATGCCTTCGCGCGATATGCCGTGATAGGCGACGGAATGCAGGAGCTCACCGTCGAACCGAAACACAAAGCAAAATTCTGCCGCGCACAGCCTCGCTGCGCTTTTCGCGATCGCATCGAAGACGGGCTGCGCGGAGCTGGTCGAGATCGGAATGACCCGCAGTATTTCGCTCGTCGCCGTCTGCTGCTCGAGGGTCTCGTCAAGCTCTCGCTTCAGCAGTTCGACCTGTTGTCTGAGACTGGCGCTTGATTCATCCGCCTCGTGCCCCTCCACGGCAGAATCCCCCCTGCGATCAGCTTGCGTCGAGTGCTACCGTCCACCACCGGGTGGGCCCCACGTCCAATCCGATGGCCGGAACGGCTAGAATACTCCATCTGATCAGTTGTGACGAGGTGATCTCGCTGCGATGCGCAGTTGAACCTGGAAGAGGTAATGGCTGCCGCAACAATCCCGTTCGGGCGGGCGAACGAACAACGGGTCGAAACAAGCCAGCGCCGAGTTCAATTTTGTGATTAGTACGAATGAGCGCGCTGTGCGTTTATGGAGATCTGAAAAGTGTGAAGCCGCTTTCCGCCGTGGTCACGCCCTGTTTAATTGTAAGGCGAGTTGCACGCACGGCGCGGACCGTCGAAAGGCTGGAAGGTGTTGTCGCTGGAGCGATACGATCTATAGCGGTCGTGGCACCACCGTGCATGCGCATTTCCGCCGGATAACACCGTTTGCCGCCGACGTGAGCGCAGTTCGTTGATTGTACCGAGCGACGGCCCAAGAGTTACACCTGCATCTATGTTGACGTCGGGTCCAGGTGCGAAACGGGGACCAGAGTTCAAGTAGCGGTTCAGCAAGAACTGCTGATATTGCCGCTCGACAAAAAGATCGTGCCGGTAGGTGCCGCAATCACCGATGCACGTCTGGGTCTGGGCCTGAGACGCGCTCGTAGCCGCAGCCAGAACCGTCAAGACGATGGTGGTCGCAATCCTCATCGACTTCACTTTTCTTCTTTCAACGAAGGAATGACCAATACTCACTATACCACTACGCCAGGCAAGCGTGGCGCCAATTTCATTGTGAGCGCAGATTGACTGGTGAGCCAGAAATCCTCTTCGCCCGAGACGAACGCGACAGGGCTATGATTGCTAGCCTCTTCACCGCTGAGTACGGCTGTTGTGCCAAGGCGTAAGCGGCGATCATGCTTATTGATCGCCTGCCCGCTTGCTATTTCTTCCCAATGCCCCGCTTGATAGTGGCGATCGAGCTGTAGAAAGGATTAATGCTATGGCTAAACGCACCCTCCGTGTGCGTGCTTCGCAACGGGCGCTGGCAAGAATGACACCCCGCGCTGCTAAGTTGGCGCTCGCTAAGGCACGCGCCACAGGCCGCACTTATCCAACATCAGGTCAGCGCCGCCGCGCTAAGCGCCGCACCCGTTCGTCTTGATGGAAGTTAGGCCACAAGTCGTCAGGCGCGACGCAACTAATTGAGAACCGGCATCAATGATTCGCCATTCGGATTCGTTGAGGCTGTGTCGCGTGTTCTGGGCTCTTTTTTGAAGCTTGAATCACTAAGGAACACCGAAGTTCAATGTCCGCTTCACCTCAAGATACTTGAAGGCGGATGACAGCTCTGAGCCCTATCCAGTCATTTCCGGCCACGCTTCGGAACGACCGCTGTGCGCCCCCGTTTCGGTCATTCCCCAGGATCGGATCGAGCTCCTGAAAGCCGACGGTCTGCTCGGGAGTGATCGCGTCCCGAAGGCGCCTGAAGCTGTCATGAGCAAGCGCGCACGGGTTGTTCGACCCAAAGCTGGCATTCACCGATAGGGCCCTTTGGTGCTGGCCCCGTTGCGGATACCCTGACCACAACACACTTGGCCTTCAATGAGGCGATCACGAGGTTGGGTCCTCGGTCCTCGTAATCTAGCACATAGGAGAGCGGAAGCAGGTTGCGGCAGGTAACAAGAGGAAGACGAGCCTCTATCCGACCTGCTCCGTCAGGCACCACCTTGCGTTCGCGCTTGGAAATCCGCACATCCAGTCCGCGGAGCTGGAGGCGGGCAGTTGTTGCAGCTTGCCCCATGGCGCAATCAACCCGATGCTGCGTCCGGGCCCGGAGCGCCTCCTGGATTATCTGTCTGGCAACGCGGGCTGAGCCGCCGCAATCGCCTCCTGATAGGCGATGGTGCGGTTGTCGATGAAGATGTCCATGCAGAACGCCATGGCGGCAAAGGCCATCAGCGGCAGGGCAAGTCCGATGGACCAGTCGCGGCGGGCAGTGAAGAGCAGGATGAAAGCCGCGACCATCAGCGTGCCGTAGAAGGCGTAGTAGCCGTAGGAGCCCCGCAGGATGCTGTTGATCCGCTCGGCCTCCGATTGCAGCATCAGGGATGGATGGGCTGCATAGGAAGAGAGGGTTTCCGGCAGGTGGTTGCCTGCGTGGATTGCAAAGCCGACTCCGGCCACGACGCCGATCAGCCCAACAATGCCCAGCCCGGATCCGCTCCAGAGAGTGAAGGTGTCGCGAGGGCCGCGCAGGAGCAGCAGAGTGGCGAAGCTCAGCAGCACCAGCCCAATGGGCAGTAAGCCATACAGGCCCTCGTTGCGCATGCCGGTAAAATAGGTCTGAATTGCCGTTTCAAAAGGCATATTTCTGTCCTTTCAATGTGCGCCGGGATCACTACAGCGAGGCCGGGCTGAGAAAAAAGGGTCGGCCCCGTTGCCAAAGCCCGAGGATGCGCCCGTAATGAGGATGGTCTTGGCTATGGGATGTTTCGGTGTGCGGTTGGAGAGAACATCGCACTGACATTTCCCCCTTGCACTCTCACCTCGCGCCAAAGCACTATCAGAATGTGCCAATCCGCCATCAGGCTCTGGCGCGTCTCTATCCCTATGTGCAGGTAAAAGGGAACGATGAACCCAAGACAGGAGACGACCATGTCAAGCCGTCTTTATCCCGTGGCCAAATCCATCACTCAGGTCGCCAAGCTGCTGAAAATCTCCACCGAGCAGGCGGTGCGCCGGGCCGGGCTGCCGCGTGATATTCTTCGCAACGAGGGCAAGGGCCTGACGCCCGCCCAGGTGTTCGCCCTGTGGAGCGCCATCGAGGTCGAGGCCGATCGGCCCGACCTGCCGCTCTATCTGAGCAAGCTCTTTGCCCACGCCCCGTTCACGCCGGCCATGTTCTCTTTCTCCTGTTCGCCGGACGTACGCATCGGCTTTCAGCGCCTGTCGGTGTTCAAACCGCTGATGGGACCGATGAAGCTGGACGTATCCGAGGATGATAGATGCCTGCATATCGCGATCGGTTCGGTGGACCCGGCCGTTCCGGCGCCGCCGCAACTGGTCTGGTTCGAGGCGCTCTACCTGCTGGAATCTGCCCGCTGTTACACCGCGGAGTTTATCCGGCCAGTGCAGGTCCAACTGCCCGAGTTGACCAATCTGGGCGAGGACGTGTTGGAGTTCCTGGGCTGTGAACCGGACCTTGGCGGCGGAGCGCGCCTCTCCTTGCGCAAGGAAGATGCCGATCTGCCGCTGATCACTGAAAACGAGGAATCCTGGCCCGAGTTCGAGAAGAAGTTGCGCCGCGACATGGAGGCACATGAAACCGAGACCCCCATCGTGCTGCGCGCGAAGCGGGTTCTGCATGACATGCTGCCGTCGGGCGAGGCCAATATCGAGGCGATGTGCAGGCGGCTGGCCATGTCGAAACGCACCCTGCAACGGCAGTTGAAGGAGGAAGGTGAAACCTTCCAGACAGTGCTGGCATCGACCCGCGCGGAACTGGCGATGCATTATCTGGGCGAAGACGGGCTGAACGTCGAGGAAATCTCCTATCTCCTGGCCTACCGCGAGCCGAACTCTTTCTATCGCGCCTTCCAGGGCTGGACCGGCATGACGCCGGCCGAGGCGCGGGGAATGGTGGCGCACTGAGAAGGTCAGCCAAGACCGGGGAAACGGGTGACCATCGGGCTGCCGGTTCCGCGTTTGTGCCGGGAGATAGCGGTTTGGCACGTTCTGATAGTTTGTTGGCACGAAGCGATTTTGTAAAAACGCGTGCCATGCGCCAGATTGATCTCCAAGGAACAACGGGCACGACGCCCGCAATGATTGGAGAAGATCATGGCAAGCGCACAGAAAACCGCTCTCGTCACCGGCGCATCTTCGGGCATGGGCAAGGTCATCGCAAAGCAGTTAATCAAGGACGGACTGACGGTCATCGTCGCCGCTCGCCGGGTGGAACAGATGGACGATCTGAAGGCGCTCGGTGCGCATCCCGTCGTGCTGGATGTCGCTGACGAGGCCAGCCGAAAATCCGCGGTGGCCACAATCACTGAGAAATTCGGCGGTGTCGACGTGCTGGTCAACAATGCAGGCTTCGGGCTTTACGGGTCGGTCGAAGACGTGCCTCTGGACGAGGCTCGCTATCAGTTCGACGTGAACCTGTTCGGTGCCGCCGCGCTGATTAAGGATCTGGTGCCCTATATGCGCAAGAAGCGCGCTGGCAAGATCATCAACATCACCTCGATGGGTGGCAAAATCTACACCCCGCTGGGTGCCTGGTATCACGCTTCGAAACATGCGCTGGAAGGCCTGTCGGACTGCCTTCGCCTGGAACTGCAACAGTTCGGCATCGACGTCGTGGTCGTTGAGCCCGGCATCATTCAGACCGCGTTCGCCAACGTGCTCGAAGGCCCGATGATGAAGTTCTCGGGCAATACCGCCTATGGCCCCATGGCGAGAAACGTCGCCAAGGCCACCGCCGGCAGCTACAAGGACGGCGGCGGCTCGTCCCCGCAGGTCATCGCAGACGTGGTTTCCGAGGCCGTGAAGGCCCGCAAGCCCAAGACCCGCTATGCCGCCGGCAAGTTTGCCAAAATGATGATCAACACCCGCAAGTGGCTGGGCGATCGTGTGTTCGACCGCATGGTCCTGCGGACCGTCCGCTGATTGGCGCGACGCGATAGAGCCTTGATGCGAGATTAGCGCGACTCGCGCTGGGCTTTTCTCCCCATCCTTGCGGGACGGGGAGAGTGATTCCACCTCGCGCCCTATATCCTGATGTCCGCTTTGGGAGCCAGCAGCGGTCATCTAACCTTCGTCCGCAATGCGCCCACATTTCCGCCATTCAGACCACCGTTGCAGCTTCCCGAAAGCTGACGGTCTGCTAAGCCGGCACTAAGGCCTCGAATGGGGTGGTAGCGGTTACGCCGCCTGTCACAGGTCCTGGAACACCGCCCAAGGCGTTGATGTCAATGCGGGCATCCAAAATATCAAGTACTCCTTCGCGGCCTCGTCTAGGCTATCCGCCCGCGTGGTCGCTGCCACCGTGCGCGGCGATGAACATGGCGACGGCCGACCGGCAATAGGATTCGATCTCGTTATCGTCCTCTGCTCTCGCCTCATCGAAGCGTGCGACAATCAGGAGATCGGAGCCTTTGAAAAGTGCGGCAAACAAGCGGGCGGACCGGAGAGGATCGGGCACGTTCAAAGCCGCCTTCGCGTCCAACTGACGCAACAGGGCCTCGATTTGGGCGGTGATCTGGGCGGGGCCGGCTTCGTAATAGACCTTGCTCAACGACTTTTGGTTCGGCGTGTCGGCCATGACCATGGCTTCGACGTTGCGGACGTCCGGGCGCAACAGCGTGCGAAGCAGCGATGATCCCACCGCCATGAGCTGATCTTCGGCCGAGCCGTCGACGCCTTCAAAAAGGGCCTGTGGTATTAACTGTTGGCAGCGGGCCGCAAAGGCCGCTCCAAACAGCGCCTCTTTGTTCTCGAAGTGCCTGTAGATGCTAAGCTTGGATATCTTCGCTCGCTGGGCGACCTTGTCCAATGTCGTCGCTTGAAAGCCCAACTCCGCAAAGAGTTCGCCCGCGGCGTCGACTATGGTTTGGCCGAGCGCCTCATTGGCGGGCCGGCCTCTCCTGCCTCGACTATTTTCGCTCACGATAATTACAGTCCTTGACAGTATCGTAATTCGTGAATTACGATACTACGCAGTCTCGGAAATTCCAAGGGGTGATTTTATCGTGTCCTCCAGATCAGGTTTGCCTTGGCCGCAAGGCGATATCCAATGCGCATCGCTGGACGATATTGCGCGCCAGGCACAGCCTAAGTCCCTCCATCCGCAATACGGAGCCCATCACCATGGATGACGTCATCATCGTCGGCGGCAGCTTTGCCGGTCTCGCCGCCGCCCTGCAGCTCGGCCGTGCCCGTCGGAAGGTCACCGTTCTCGATACAGGCCTGCCGCGCAACCGCTTCGCCGGCCACTCGCATGGCCTGCTCGGCCACGATCACAAGCCACCGCCGGATATCCTGGCCGAGGCGCGGCGGCAATTGGCGCGTTATCCTGCGATCAATTTGGTCAATGCCCGGGCCGACAGCGTTTCCGGCGCTCTCGACGATTTCTCTGTCGTCACTGGCGGTGGCGAACGCCTTGCGGCGCGCCGCCTGATCCTGAGCTATGGCATCACCGACCAGATGCCCGATGTGCCGGGCTTTGCCGAAAGCTGGGGCACGTCCATCGTGCCCTGTCCCTATTGCGATGGCTTTGAAGTCGCAGGCCAACATTGGGGCCTCGTCTGGTCCGGCCCGCAGTCACACAACCAGGTCAGGCTGTTCCACGATTGGACCGACAGGTTGACGGTCTTCGCCGATGGTCACGACATTCCGCCCGATACCCGGGCCGATCTGGAGCGTCGCAACACACCCATCGTCGACGGCCGGATTACTGAAATCACCCGTCATGGGGGCCATAACCCCACCCTCAAGCTCAATGTCGGCCCCGATGTCGCCGTCGACATCCTGTTCGCGCATCCGCGCAACAAGCCGTCCGCAAGCCTGCATGAATCACTGGGTCTCGCCACGGTCGATACGCCCCTCGGCATCGTCCTCAAGGTCGACGAGCGCCGCGAAACCAGCATGCCCGGCATCTACGCCGCCGGCGACCTCGCCAACCCCCTCATGGCTTCGGTCACCACGGCATCATGGCAAGGCGCGATGGCGGGTATCTTCGCCCAGCAGTCGATGCTGGTTTGAGAGCACAAATTGGAGATGAGCATGGCCGTCGAACCGGACAGCGCGGGTGTGCGCTTCCCTCCGCCCTTCGTCTATCTGGGAGCGCTGCTGTTGGGGTTGGCGGCGGAGCGGTTCGTCACCCTGCGCTCTTTCGGCATCGACTGGCGGTTGCTGGTCGCGACGGGCGCGCTGCTGTTCGTTGCCGGCGCGGCGATGATGCTTTTGGCGGCGGGGCTGTTCCGACGGCTGGGCACCAACATTCCGCCGTCGCAGCCAATGACCCTCATTGCAACGACCGGTCCTTATCGGTGGACCCGCAATCCCATGTATCTCGGCATGGCGCTTATCTATGCCTCTATGCCGGGCTTGCGATCGGCTTCGACGGGCCGATCGCCTTCGCCTTGCTCCCGTTGGTGCTGATCGCGATCCAGACGCAGGTGATTGCCCGCGAGGAGCGCTATCTCGAAGCGAAGTTCGGCGACGACTACCGCCGCTACAAGGCCGAGGTTCGCCGCTGGCTCTGACTATTTGGTCACCGCTTGCCGCCACAAATGAGCCGTCGACGCACCGCACGCCGATGTCTGCTTTCGAGAAGCGGTAACCAAGAGCGGACGGACCGCCACCGGCCCCAGTCCGGAAATGATTTCCGCTTCGCGCCCCCACTTCGGTCATAGAGGCCGGCACGCGCCTGCCTGAAAGCAGACATCGTCTTGCAAGCAGCATCACGTCGCCTGTGCGGACTTTCAAGACGTTCGAACTGGCGGCTGGTAGGGCCGAGTTCGGCCCGTTGCGGACATCCCGCCGACTGACGAAAACGACGGCCATGCAGGAATTGCCGACCTTGAGACGTGGAGGTGACGGCGACCCGCCGCTATGGTTGGGATGGTACTGATGACCTCGGCTCCGTCCAGCCGGCCTTGCGGAGGCCAGCGACGAGGCGGTCGACGATCGTGTCGATGGCCTGGTGGCGGCGATAGGCGGCGGCGGGGTCGCGCGCAAGGAGCGGGGACCGCGCCGCCATCTCGGCGAGCGCCTGTCGCGCCGCGTACTGGTTGCCGAGCGCGCCATGGGCTATCGCCAGGAAGGACCAGCTCAAGCCGGAACCATCGATCCGCGCGCGTTCGGCGGCGGCGAGGGCCTCCCGATAATGGCCCTGCAGGTAATGGTGGACGACGATGAGGTGAAAATACCAGCCTGGCGGACTGACGGTCCGATCGATGGCGCGCTGAAGCAAGGGGATGCCTTCGTCCCATTTGCCGCGGGCCGCGAGCCGCCAGCCGAGTTGCGCAAGCGTGTCCGGGTCGTTCGGATTGAGCTTCAGCGCCTTCCGCTGGATGCGTTCGGCTTCGTCATGGCGCCCGGCGTAGTAGTTGATCGAAGACAGGGCCTGGAGCGCAAGCGCGCTTGTCGGATCGAGCGCCACGGCATGTTCGGCGGCCCGGAACGCCTGCTCGAATTCCGCTTCCCATCGCCCTTCAGGCGCCCAGTCGAACCGCGCGGCATCGAGGTGAAGCCACCCCAGCATCGCCCAGGCGGCGGCATATTGCGGGTCGCGGCGTACCGACTCTTCGAGACACTTCAGGGCCGGTGCGTAGAGTTCGGCACTGAATGTCCGCCGATATGCATAAGCGCGCAGGATGCAGTCGTAGCTGGGCATGCTCGGGGCGTCGCCTTCGAGCAGATGGCTGGCCGCGTCATTGTTGACGATACCATAGGGCTGACCGAGCATTGCCGCAATGCGGGTCGACAGATCGTGCTGCACGCTGAGCAGCGCGTTCGGCGTCATCGAGAGGTCATAGGTTTCGCTCCAGAGCAATTGACCGCTCCGCGTCTCGATGAGCTGAACGCCGACCCGTACGATCCTGGCGTCCGAACGCAGGTTGCCTTTGACCACATAGGAGGCCGCAAGCCTCTGCCCCAGGGCCACCGGATCGGCATTTGCGTCCTGCCGGAAGCTGGCTGGCAGTGAAAAAAGCCTGAAGCCGCCGAAGCGCATCAGATCGGTGATGAGTTCCTGCGTCAATCCGGCAGCGAGGAAGCGATCGTCCTCGCCGGAACTGAGCGCTTCGAACGGCAGAACGATGACCGCCGGCCCGCGCGCGAGGGCGTCCGTGTACTTGTCGCGCAGGAGCCAGAACCAGGCGGCGCCGGCGATCCCGACCACGAGGATGGCGACGAGCGCTGCAGCCACGAACGCGCTATGCTGGATGGCGGGGCGGTGGGGATGATCGCCTGCTCCGTTATCGACCGTCCGCTCTGTTGACAACTCGGCGGCTGCTGCGTGAGCGACTTCCGGAACGGCCTCGGCGTTGGCCAAACCGCCACGCTCGGGCTGGCCTTCCAACGGTGAGGCCAGCGATCGGGCTTCGCCCTGCCATGCGAAATGCGTGACATAGCCGCCTTTGGGGATGGAAATCCGCAGGCGGTCGTGGCTGCCGGCACCGGCATAGTAGCCGTCGAGATCGCGCCGCAGGCGTCGCGCCTCGAGCCGAACCACCGGATCGAACTGTGGATCGAATTTGTCGTCACGCCCAAAAACGGCGAGCGCGATCGCATAGCCCTTCAGGCGATCGGCGCGGCCGGCAAATGTCTCTTCGACGAGATAACGAAGCAGCGCCCGCCGGCGTGGGCTCGCCTGAAACGTCGGATCCGCCAGGATGCGTTCCATCTGCTCGTGGCCCTCGGCCGCAGTTGGATGAACGAATGCGCTGCCCACCTGATCATCGGATGGTTCTCGTGTCGGCGCCATCGCTCGCCCCCTCGTCGAACAACGTGTGCCTTGCAACTTTAGCGGAAATCGTCAATCGCGGGAAGTCGCGCGGAGAATGAAAAGCACCGTCACCGATGTGACGAACAGAACCTCATGATCGGCAGCAAAGTCTCCGCGAATGAGCACTCAACGGAAAGATTTCGCCCCTCAGTGCAAAGCGCTCTTCCGCTGAAAATCCGGCCGTCCGGAAGGGAGAGCGAACATGTTCGTACCTTGATCCGGCGTTGATTGCGCGTAACCAAATGCTGCGGTTTGGTCGAAGTTCATCGCAGGACAAGCCCATGCCAGGAGTCGCTTTTCTCGTCAGCCGGTTCCCGCAACACGAACTGTTGATCCACCGGCTGCATGCGCGAAACGCCGACTTCATGGCGATTTGCGAAGACTACAGCGAAGCCCTGAGTGCGCTCAGACGCTGGGAGGAGACCCCTGGTGGAGAAACGAAGGTCGCCGAGTATCGAAGTTTCCTGAAAGAACTCGAAGCAGAAGTCGCGCTGTTTCTGGATCGCCAAGGACATCTCCCTGGCTAAGAGCCGAGAGGCCGCGCGGAAAGTGATATGTCGCGCGGCAATCTCACCTGATTGGCATGCCCAGACCGTTTGAAGCAGTCAAGAGGAACCAGATCATGAACAGAATTGGAAACACTTTGTTCGGTCTAATAGCTTGCGCTTTCGGCGCCACGGCGGCAATTCCGCCAGCGGCGGCGCAGGAGCGACCACCTAACATCGTCGCCATCATGGGCGACGACATCGGCATCTGGAATATCGGTGCCTACCACCGCGGCATGATGGCGGGCCGCACGCCCAACCTCGACAAGCTCGCGGCCGAGGGCATGCTGTTTACCGATTACTACGCCGAGGCGAGCTGTACCGCTGGACGCGCGGCCTTCGTCACAGGCGAGCTTCCGATCCGCACGGGCATGACCACGGTCGGCCAGGCGGGTGCAAAGATCGGCATGCCGGCTGACGCCATCACAATCGCGACGGCGCTCAAGTCGATGGGCTACGCCACTGGCCAGTTCGGAAAGAACCACCTGGGCGACCTCAACGAATTCCTTCCCACCGTCCACGGCTTCGACGAGTTCTTCGGCTACCTCTACCACCTCGATGCGATGGAAGATCCTGCACACCCTGGGTACCCTCAGGAACTGCTGAATGTCGTCGGCCCACGCAACATGGTTCATAGCTGGGCGAGCGATACGGACGATCCGACCGTTGACCCGCGCTGGGGCAAGGTCGGCAAGCAGAAGATCGAAGATGCCGGCACGCTCTATCCCGAGCGGATGGAAACCGTGGACGACGAGATCCGGGACCTGGCCTTCAAGTTCATGGACAAGGCCAAAGCCGACGACAAGCCGTTCTTCGTCTGGCTCAACCCGACACGCATGCACATCGTCACGCACCTTTCCCCGAAGTACGAGGCGCTGCGCAACTCAAAGAACGGCTGGTCACTCCAGGAAGCCGGGATGGCGCAGCTCGACGACGTCGTCGGCGCCACCATGCAGAAGCTCAAGGACATGGGCGTGGACGACAACACCATTGTCCTCTTCACCACGGACAACGGCACGGAGACGTTCACCTGGCCGGATGGCGGCACGACGCCGTTCAAGGGGCAGAAGGGAACGATCTATGAAGGCGGCTTCCGCGCGCCCGCCATGATTCGCTGGCCCGGCAAAGTTCCCGCCGGCAAGGTGGAGAACGGCATCGTCTCCGGGCTCGACTGGCTCCCGACCTTCATCGCCGCCGCGGGCAATCCGAACATCAAGGCCGAACTGCTGAAGGGAAAGCAAGTCAACGACCGCACCTACAAGAACTATCTCGACGGCTACAACCAGATGGATCTGATAACCGGCAAAGGACCTTCGGCGCGCCGCGAGATATTCTATTTCGGTGAAAGCACTCTTGGCGCGGTGCGCCTTGACGACTTCAAGTATCGCTTCATCGAGCAGCTCGACGGCTGGATCGGCGGTAAGGCGCATGTCGATGCGCCGACCCTGATCAACCTGCGCCTCGACCCCTTCGAGCGCATGACCTGGCCGGAAAACGGGACGCTTGATGGGGCGCAGGAATACTTCGACTGGTTCCAGTACGAGTTCTGGCGTTTCGTGTTCGTCCAGCAGGAAGTGGCAAAACTCGCTAGTACTGCGATCGAGTACCCGCCGATGCAGAAGGGCGCAAGCTTCAACCTCGAAGCAGTCAAGGCGCAGATTGAAGAGGCCGTCAAGCGGCGCGCGGGGCAGTAACCCGACTCTCGATCGGCGGGTGGTGCGCAGGCGCCACCCGCGGATCGGCCAAGTCTATCGACAGGGGGTCAATGTGTTTACCATCCATGATCTTCGCAGATTGGCCTGTGGCGCGGCGTTTGGCGTGGTGGCCGTCCTGCTGGCCGCTACCGCGGCGTCGGGCCAAACGCCCGATCCGCTCCCGTCGTGGAACGATACCGCCCCGAAAGCGGCCATCGTCGCCTTCGTCGAGAAGGTGACGAAGGAAGGCTCGGCCGACTTCGTGGCGGAATCGGAACGCATCGCGGTCTTCGACAATGACGGCACATTGTGGGTCGAGCATCCGATGTACACCCAGCTCGCCTTCGCGCTCGACCGCGTGAAGACGATGGCGCCATCTCATCCCGAGTGGACGGACACGCAGCCATTCAAGGCCGCGCTCGACGGCGACATGAAGGCCCTTGCCGCTGCCGGCGAACAGGGGCTCCTTGAACTGATCATGACGACGCACGCCGGCATGACCAATGAGGAGTTCCAGAAGATCGTCTCCGATTGGCTCGCCGCTGCGCGGGACCCACGCTTCAAGCGGTCTTACACGGAACTCGTCTATCAGCCGATGCTGGAGCTGCTCTCCTTTCTCCGCGCCAACGGGTTCAAGACCTTCATCGTTTCGGGCGGCGGCATCGAGTTCGTGCGGCCCTGGAGCGAGAAGATCTACGGCATCCCGCCCGAACAGGTCGTCGGCTCGTCGATCAAGACCGAGTTCCAGATGCGCGACGGCGTGCCGACCTTGTTCCGCACACCTGAGGTCAATTTCATCGACGACAAGGTCGGCAAGCCGGTCGGCATCAATGAACATATCGGCCGCCGTCCGATTGCGGCCTTCGGCAATTCCGACGGCGACCTGGAAATGCTGCAATGGACGACCATGGCTCCGGGTATCCGCTTCGGCATGATCGTCCGCCACACGGACGCAGAGCGGGAATACGCCTACGACAAGGACACGCCATTCGGCCGCCTGGACAAGGCGCTGGAGGCGGCGGCCGTCAATCAGTGGACCGTGGTCGACATGAAGGCCGACTGGAAGCAGATTTTCCCGGAGAAGTAGGGATCGAGAAACAACCGGGCCGAAAGACCCGAGACCGGGCCTGACGGCGTGGGCATCCGGGTCGCGGTTACCTTGCTGTTCCCGAAGAAATAGGAGTCGCGGTGAAGGTTGTGCGCAAAGTCGATCATCGAAGCATCAGGCTGATCGGCTTCTTCCTGCTTGGGCTTTTCGCGCTGCTGGCTCCGCCCGGCATTGCCGCCGACGCACCGAAGTTCGTCGGATCGCAAGCCTGCGCGACATGCCACGCAGCGCAAACCGAGGCTTGGGCCGGCTCGCATCACTCTTGGGCGCTGCGGGAGCCGACGGCTGGAAGCGTGCTCGGTGATTTCGACAATGCCGCCTTCGAGCACAAGGGCATCACCTCACGCTTCTTCAGGAAGAACGACCGTTACTTCGTGGAAACGGACGGCGCGGCCGGCAAGCCGACGACCCTTGAGATCCGCTATGTCGTCGGGGTCGAGCCTCTGCAGCAATATCTCGTCGAGCTCGAGGGCGGCCGGCTGCAAGCTCTTGACATTGCCTGGGATACCGCTGCCAAGCGTTGGTATCATCTCTATCCGGACCAGGATGCCTCCGCAGGGAACGGCCTGCATTGGACGGGTTTCTACAAGAACTGGCAGGCGCGCTGCGCCGTCTGTCACCAGACGGATTTCCGCAAGAATTACGATGCGAGGACGCATAGCTATCAAAGCAGTTGGAGCGAACTGGCGGTCGGATGCGAGGCTTGCCACGGTCCCGGCGAGGCGCATGTCGCCTGGGCCAGCAAGCCTGCCGGCTATGATGCCGGCCGCGGCGACGGGCTCGCACCGCACGGGCTGCTTAGCCCCAAGGGCGATCGGCAGACGGCCGAGAAGAACATGTGTGGCCCCTGTCATGCGAGGCGCGAGGCGCTTGACCCTGACAGCACCTTGCCCACTACCCAGTTTGCCGAACACTATGCGCTCTCCACGCTCGACCACGGGCTCTACTTCGCCGACGGCCAGCAGGACGCGGAGGTCTATATTCTCGGCTCCTTCCTGCAGTCGAAAATGCACGAGAAGGGCGTGAGATGCAGCAACTGCCACGACGCGCATTCGGGCAAGCTTGTCGCCGAGGGCAATGCTGTCTGCACCCAGTGTCACAATGCGACTGGGCGCAGCGATTTTCCTTCACTGGTGCTGAAGGATTTCGACTCGCCGGATCACCACCATCACGCCGAAGGCAGCGCCGGCGCGCAATGCGTCAACTGTCACATGCCGGAGCGCGACTATATGATCGTCGATGGGCGGCGCGATCATTTCTTCCGTGTGCCCGATCCGCTGCTCTCGGAAAAGGCCGGTTCGCCCGATGCCTGCCTTTCGTGCCATACGGGGGAGGCGGCGTCGTGGGCGGCCGCCGCCATCGATAAATGGGGATCGCAGCGCCCGGTAGCCGGCCCCGCCTACGCGGAGCTCTTTTCGGCGACCCGAAGGGAGGGGCTTGATCAGCCAAGACTGGCGGACCTCGCCAAACTGGCCCGAGACGCCTCCCAACCCGCTGTGGTCCGCGCCAGCGCCTTGCGTGAGATCGGAGACCAGGCCGATCCGGCGACCGTGCAATCGCTTGCCGGTCTCCTTGCCGACAAGAGCGACATGATCCGTGCGACGGCGATCAGGCTCTGGCGATCGGCATCGGCGGCAGACCGCATTGCACAGCTTTCGCCGCTTCTTTCCGATCCGGTGCGGTCGGTGCGCATCGCCGCAGCGCTCGAGCTTGCCAGCATTCCACCCGAGCACGTTGCCACGGATCGCCGCGCCGCGCTTCAGGCGGCGCTTGACGAACTGAAGCTATCTCTGGCCGCGAAAGCCGATTTCCCGGAGGGGCAGATGGCGATCGGCGGACTGGCGATGGCGGTGCGGAACTGGGAGGCCGCACAGGCGGCGTTCGCCGAGGCGGTCTTCATGGATCCGCAATTGGTCCAGGCCTGGATTGCGCGCGCCCGGATCGCCGAGGCGCTCGGTGATCCGGTCGAAGCGGCCGCGATCCTCTCGGCTGGTCGCGGCAAGAATCCCGACGACCTGGAGATCGCCTCCCGGCTCGCCCCGTTGTTGGTGCAGCAAGGGCGGCAGGCCGAAGCCGTTCCCGTGCTTCGAGATGTCGTGAAGGCCGATACCGGCAACCAGGACATGCGGATACTGCTGACTTTGGCACTGCTTCAGTCCGGCGACCTGACAGCGACCGCAGCGGAATTGGGTGTCCTCCGTGCGGCCACACCCGAGCGGGCTGAAGTGCTGGTGCTGCAAGCATTGTGGGAGCTTGCCTCGGGCGATGCCGTCGGCGCGCGTGAAACTGTAGGAGAGATCCGACGACGCCATCCAGAGCTTGGCCTGCCACCTCCGTTGGAAGCTTTATCGCTTGTGCCGTAGTTGCGGGAATGGGGCAAAAGGCAAACAATGCCTACAATGTCGAGCACTGGTCGGGCCTGCGGGTCAGGCAACGGGGATCACAACCGACGCCGCCTGCAACGGCAGAAATGAGGCCAAGGCCGCAGGTTGCAGTCGGTAATTGCTTCTAACGGTGCGTGTCAAAAAGTGTCTGGTCAAACGACGGCTCTCGGTCATGATGAATTCAAGGTGATTCACTGACATTGCAGCAGATCTATCGGGGGAAAAGATGACGTCTCGCCTTATTCGAGCCCTGACATTCGTCGGAAGCCTTCTTGCCGCCGGCGGTGCGATGGCCGCGGATATCCGTTCACCGCTGACGCCGGAGGTTCAAGAGGCGACGACCGAGAGCGGCTGGACGTTTTCGTTCGCGCCTTATTTCTGGGCGGCGGGATTGTCCGGGGACGTTGCGCAGTTCGGGCTGCCGGAAGCCCATGTCAACGCCAGCTTCGGCGACATCTTCGACCATCTCGATTTCGGGGCAATGGCGACCGGCGAAGCCCGCTATGGTCCCTACAGCATCTTCGGCGATGTGATGTATACCAAGATTTCCGGTCAGGCCGGCACGCCGAGGGGCATTCTTGCAACCGATGTCGAACTCACCTCCGAGACCTTCGCCGGCCTGCTCGGCGTCGGTTATGCGGTCTTCGAGGACAGTTCCGCGCGGCTCGATATCGTCGGCGGACTGCGCGTCTGGTCCGTCGAAAGCGAACTCTCCTTCAGCGGCGGCATTCTCGATGGAGTTTCCAGAACCGATGACGCGACCTGGGTCGACGGCTTGACCGGCTTTAAGGGAACCTACTTGATCACGCCGGAAATCTACCTGACGGGCTGGGGCCTTGTCGGTGCCGGTGGTGCCGACCTCGACTGGGATGTCGCCGCGGCGATCGGCTATCGGTTCAGCGATGCGGTCTCGGCTATTGCCGGCTACCGCGCCCTCGGGGTGGACTACAGCGACGACGGTTTTGTCTTCGACGTCGTGCAGCAGGGGCCGATCCTGGGACTCGTGGTGCGGTTCTAGCCTGGCAAAAGGGCCGATGGTTTTGCCACCCAAGAAGCGCAAAGGTTCACAAAGCACTTGGATACCGACAACTTGATGGATTGGGCAGTAACGTCCGGGAGGTGAGGCACTCGCGTCATTAGCCCAGGCGTGGGGAATGACGCATTCCGACCCACCTGTGCCACTGACGGCGACACCTGGAAGGACCGGATTGGGCTCAATTGAGCCATTCACGGCGTCCGGTTTCGAGGACCGCTTCGGGCCGATCTCAAACCTTTGCACCGACGCGTCGGATGTCTGCTCTTCGCAATGACCGCCTTAGCAGCGGAAGGTCCGCTTCCGCCCCCAAACACGTCATTCGGCAATCGGCTTGGCGATGACCACTTAGTCCGCATCTCGGCCATTCGGGCTAACCACAGCAGACGACTGGTCACCACCCGAAAAATCCTTCTCGAAGTACGATCCGCCCGCTTGAAGGTTGAGCGCTGCGGTGTGGGGGGTGGCTTTTGGGAGGAAGGCTATGTCTAGCTGGAACTCGGGCCGTATCATCGGTCAGAAGCCCCCATTGAAGCCGAAGGAGGTCTGGGCCATCCGAACCCGCCTCCAGATGTTGGGTGCAGTGCGCGACCTGGCGCTGTTCAATCTCGCGATCGACAGCAAATTGCGCGCTTGTGATCTGGTCGCGATCTCAGTTGCTGATGTCGCGATTTGCGGACGGGTTCGCGACCGGGCAATCATCATCCAGAAGAAGACCGGCCGACCCGTGCAATTCGAACTCACCGATCAAACGCGCGAGGCTGTCGCTGCGTGGATCGAAAGTCGCAGGCGCGTGGAAAGGGATTACCTGTTTCCGAGCCGCGTGCACGCAAAGCCGCATCTGTCGACGCGGCAATACAGCAGGATCGTCGAAAGATGGGTGTCGAGCATCGGGCTTGATCCCAAGCGCTACGGCACGCATTCGATGAGGCGGACGAAGGCGGCGCACATTTACAAGAAGACCGGCAACCTGCGCGCCGTCCAGCTCTTGCTCGGCCACAAAAAGCTGGAGAGCACCGTGCGGTACCTCGGGATCGAGGTCGACGACGCCCTGGCCATCTCTGAGCAGGTTGAGCTGTAGTACTCAATAGCGGCGCTTCGAACAGAAGCGCCGCTAGCTCGCCGCGCGGAAGGCCAAATTCGACCCGTGGCGGACTTCGCCAGCATTTAATCAGAACGGCCGGATCCCGAGTCGGAAGCGGCTATTGGCGCGACCAGCGCATTTGCCGAATTCGCTTATTAGCCTTGGCGGCTGCATTGATTTTTTCTCCAATGAGCCGATCGCGGTCGACGATATGCCACGCCAGCGCTTCCTCAAACGTTGAGAGCAACTGACGCGCCGTCGCAGTGTCACTGCCATTCCCCTCCAATTTGGCGACGATCTCGCGCTGAAGCGTTACATGGCGCTCGCCGTCTTCGACGTGCCTTTCCGCCGCTGCCAGGTGTTCCTCAATGAGGGCAAGGTGATCCATCCCCCAATATAGCACAAGCGCTCGCACTTCACGTTCCAGAACGCCCGAAGCAGACTGAACCTCGCGCGGAAAATCGCAACGTTGCACTGATTGGTGTGTATAAATCGGGAGATACCGAATGTCGGCCAGTGCACGCGATCCTGTTTCGGATAGCACCTTGTCCTCGGACCCGCGATCGGTGCGGCAGGGGTTGAACGTCAGTCGCTGCAAAGCCGGAGCAGCCTCGATACCGTCGGCTCTCGCCACCGGGACGATCGCAAGCCTAGTGACGACGACAGTGGCAGTAGTGCTGCTGGCTGGGGGACGGAGCATTTTCCAGCAACCAATGCCGTGAGCCATATGCTTCATGGCCAGAATCCTGGGCACGTCAGGGTGCGGAGATGAAGCACACGTTGCTCGGCTACTGCACTCATCATCTGTCGGCGATCTTCTGGGCTCTACCATTCGAAGCATGGCTGGCGGGCCGACCGCTCCAAGAAACTGACCGAGATCGGTCGGAAAGACCTACGCCGCGCTGGCGCTTGGTCTGGCGGTGGGGGGAAACTTGACGTTCTTAAGCGGCCAGCACTTTGGCGGCAGCACCTACCAGATGCTGCTGGGTGGCCGGTTTTTCGACAAGGACTGCGTCGTTACACTTCCGTTGCATCTCCACGGGCAACCTTTGTCCGCTGTAGAAGAAAAAAGGGATGCCTCGTTCGGCGAGGAGGTCGCTGACCTCCTCGGTCGTGGCCTCACCAAGGCGAATATCGAGCACGGCGAGCGAGAGTGCTTCTTCCCTGACCGCGTCTAACGCTGACGCGAGTGTCGCACACGGGCCGACGACATCGGCGCCGGCATCTCGAAATGCCGCCTCCATGTCGAGTGCGATCAGGATCTCGTCCTCAGCGATCAGAATTCTTGCGCCGCAAAGCGGTTGGTTCTCGTCAGCCGTCCGCACCATTTTGCGCGATCTCCGGAAGCTCGATGTCGATCGTGCAGACCACCCCGTCCGGGTGGAAATCACGATGAACCGTAGCTCCGGGCAAACTCTTTTCGATCAACACGCCGCCGAAACCTTGCTCTCCTGGCGGCTCGACCGGCGGGCCACCGCGTTCCTTCCAGGTAACGATCAGTTGGCGGTCATTGTTCCCGCGCTTCCAACTGAGCTGGACCCGTCCGTTTGCCGTGGCGAAAGCTCCGTATTTCGCGGCATTGGTGGCAAGCTCGTGGAGAACGAGGCCGAAGGGCGTCGCAGTATCCGCCGGAAGGGTCACAGGCTCGCCCTCAAGCTGCAGTCTGTGCCGATCACCGCTCGCATAGGCCTCAAGCTGGCTGCGCGCCAGTGCGCCAAGCTCCGCGCCGCTCCATTCCGATTCGACGAGCAGCTTGTGCGCGCTTGAGAGTGCTGTGAGGCGCCCTTCGAAACGCTCGACGAAGTCCTCCTGCGAATCCGAGGTGCGCATCGTCTGGCGCGCCAGCGATTGGACGACGGCCAGCGTGTTCTTGACGCGATGGCTCAGCTCGTTCACAAGGAGCTGCCGGCGCCGTTCCCATCGCCTGTGGTCGGTCACGTCGCGGGTGCTTTCGAGAACGAGGCGCCGCTCTCCCATCGACAGGAGCTCGATGTGGCTCTCCACCGTCAAGACCTGCCCGTCCTTTGTCGTGTGGCGCAGTTCGCCGCTCCAGCGGCCGTTTTCCAGAAGGGCCTGCCGCAGTTTCTCGAAGGAGGAGCCGGGCACCTCGGTCTTGAGCAGCTTTTGCTTTGGCTTTCCGATGGCCTCTTCCCGCGAGTAGCCGTAGAGCTCCTCGCTGCCTCGGTTCCACTGCTTGATGCCGTCGTCGAAGTCCCAGACGAATATCGGTGACCGCGACAGCTCCACGAGTCGCGCTTCCTGCTCGAGACGCTGCTTGCTCGCGCGGGCGGTCTCTTCGGCCTGACGCCGATGAGTGATGTCGACGAAGGTCGCCACGACGCCGTCGATCTTGTCGTCTATCGTGCGGTAGGGGCGCATCCGCACCAGATACCAGCGACCGTTGCGGCCCTTGACCTCGTGTTCTGTGGGCGCGAGGTGCTCCAACACCGCGCGCGCGTCATCGGCCAGGGCGTCATATTCGAGCTGATGGGTGAAGTCGGTGATCGGTCGCCCTTCATCACTGGCGGTGACGTTGAAGATCTCCATCAGACGTGGGGTGAAACGGTTGATGCGCAGCGATGGATTGAGAAAGAGCGTCGCGACGTCGGTCGCCGCCATAAGATTCTGCAAGTCGCTATGGGCGCGCGAGACACTTTCCAGTTTCAGTTTCAGCTCGTTGTTGACCGTCTGCAGTTCTTCGTTGATCGACTGGAGTTCCTCCTTGCTCGTCTCGAGTTCCTCCCCGGTCGAACGGTATTCCTCGTTCATCGACTGGAGTTCTTCGTTTGCGGCGCGCAGCTCTTCGTTGGCCGCTTCGGATTCCTCCCGCACCACCCGCAGCCGGTTCTGCGCAAGCTGGAGTTCCTCCTGCAACTGCCGGATCGTCTGGCTGGTAGCCGGGTGCCCGTCAATTGTCTCGGAAACGGCGCCGTCGCTCTTGTCGATCGCCTCGCCTTCTATGAAAAGCACCAGGGCATGCCGCGTCCGGTCGCTTCCCTGAATAACCGGCTTCACCTGAAGGTAGATGCGATGCGCCTGTCCGTTAACCTGGGCCAGGATCGGCATGCTCAAGGTAGCTTCGTTTCGCTCGAAGGCGCGATGCAGCGCCGCCCTGAGGTCGAAGCGAAACTCGTCGCGCACCAGATCGGTAGCATCCGTGCTGACTGGCCCGCCCGACGGCTGCAGGAAGCGGCCGGCGTTTTCGGAAAGATGGACCGCGCGATGGCTCTCGTCCACCAGCATGCTCGGTGGAGCGATCTTCTCGAGCATCTGGCGGTGCAAGACAGCATCGCTTAAGCTGGCGGAGGGCGACGGCGGGCGGGCGACGACTGGAGCTCTTTCCGCCGTCTGGTACGGGCCGAGCAGCGCCGGCAGCGTCGGGCGCCGCTCTCCGGTGCCCGCCACCGACCGGTAAATCCGCGCCTCGCGGTCGACCGTGCGAAAGAGCCCGGCCGGATAGTCCGCGCTTTCCGACGATCCGAGGAAAAGGAACCCGCCCGGATTGAGCGCGTAATGAAATGTGCTGCACACCTGTTGCTGCAGCTGCCGGTCGAGATAGATCAGCAGGTTGCGGCACGAAATCATGTCCAGGTGGGAGAAGGGCGGATCTCGAAGCAGGCTGTGGCTGGCGAAGAGAACGATATCGCGCAGTTCCCGGCGCACGCGATAATGATCGCCCTCGCGCTGGAAGAACCGGCGCAATCTCTCCTCCGAGAGATCCCCTTCGATCGTCGCCGGAAACCGTCCCTCGCGCCCAATCGCGAGCGCTCCGCCGTCGAGGTCGGAGCCGAAGACCTGTATTTCCGGCGTGAGATCGCGACGCGCGGCTTCCTCGAGGAGAAGGATGCCGATCGTGTAGGTCTCTTCCCCGGTGGCGCAGCCGGGAACCCAGACCCTGATGCTGTCACCGGTTTCCTTTCCGTCGAACAGTTGCGGAACGATATTGTCGGCGAGCGACTTGAAGGCGGCCGGATCGCGAAAGAACGTGGTGACGGAAATCAGGAAGTCGCTGAAAAGAGCCTGCGCCTCCTCCACGTTCGCGCGCAGATAGGCATAATAGTCCGCGAGAGACTCCTTCCTGGTCACCTGCGCCCGCCGACCGATCCGGCGCAGAATGGTCGCCCGCTTGTACTGCGAAAAATCGTGCCCGGTTCTGACGCGCACATGTGCGAGGATCCGCGCGAGCACGTCTTCGTCGCTCGGCCGCCCCTCAGCAGTGGGGAGCGATGTCCGGTTGGCCAGAAACTCGGCCAGCCGTTCCGGAAGCTCCTGGACCGGCAGCACGAAGTCCGCCGCCTCCGTGGCAATCGCATTGCGGGGCATCGAGGCATATTCCGCCTCGTTCGGGTCCTGGACGAGCACGATGCCGCCCGCCTCCTTTATGGCCTTGACGCCGATGGCACCATCCGCCCCCGCGCCGGTGAGAATGACCGCGAAACCGGGGCCATGCTCCTCGGCAAGCGATCGAAAGAACAGATCGATCGGTGCGCGGTGCGCCCGGGCCTCCTCAAACGGGAGTGCCGAGATCGTGCCGTCACCGATCTTCAGCCTCCGGTTCGGCGGGATGACATACACGTGGTTGCGTTCGAGCCGGGCCTGGTCCTCCACCTGCGTCACCGGCATCCGAGTGCGTGACGCCAGGATGCTGGCGAGCTCGCTCCTGGCATCAGGATCGAGATGAACAATGACCACGAAGGCCGCGTCGGTATCGGTCGGCATATGATCGAAGAAGGTCTGAAGTGCCTGGACACCTCCTGCCGAAGCCCCGATGCCCACGATCGGCGGATCCGATTCCTTTCCCATGCTTCACCTCCCCCGGCAATCCGCTCAATAGGCCGCGATGCGTGCTCGGGCGTGGCCTCCTTTGCGGCACTTTCGGTAACCTTCAGAGCCGGATAAGCGACCATTCTACACCGAACGGCGCGTTCCGACGTGATCTTCTTATAACCGCGAACAGGCGGCCACCAATAGAAAGCATTGGGAAAATCTTCCGTACAGCGGCATCGAACCTATGCGCGCGTGAAGCGTTGTAGTTGAAATGGAGCATGCCATGGTCCGCCGCGACGTGATCGCCATAGGCGGCTCGCTGGGAGCAATCGGCGCTTTGAAACATCTGCTTCGCGAGCTTCCCTCCGACCTCGCCGCCACCCTATTCGTCGTCATTCATGTGGGCGCGCACGGGAAAGATCTGCTCGCGGATATTTTCAACGCGCATACGGAGATTGCCGCCAAGACGGCGGTCGATGGCGAGCATGTCGAGCGCGGATGCGTTTACGTTGCGCCGGCCGACCATCATCTCCTCGTCCTCGACAACAGGATTCAGCTCGGCCGCGGGCCACGCGAGAACCTCTCTCGACCAGCCGTCGATCCGCTCTTTCGTTCCGTCGGCCTGAGCTACGGGCCAAGGGCGGTGGGTGTCGTGCTGACCGGCATGTTAAATGACGGAGCGGCTGGCCTCGCCGATCTCAAGCGATGCGGCGGCGTGACAGTTGTGCAAAATCCGTTGGATGCGGTTGAACCGGGCATGCCCATGGGGGCGCTCAAAGCCAGCGACGTCGACTATCGGGCTCCGCTCGCGGATCTCGCCGCGCTGCTCCTCAAGCTCACCGGCGAAGAGCCAGGTCCGGCTGTTCCGATACCGCCTGACATCAGGCTGGAGGTCGACATGGCGCTGGGCCGCCCAGTCACGCCGGCGGCGATCGACGCGATCGCAGACACCGTACCCCTCTCATGTCCGGCCTGCGGCGGTGTTCTTTCCGAGATCAGGAACCGGCCGCCACTCCGATTCCGTTGCCAGGTTGGCCACGCCTACACATCCGACACTCTTGCCACGGAGACGGAGGGCGCGGCGGACGAGGCAATGCGAGTGGCGCTCAGGATCATTGAGGAAAGGGTCACGCTCTGCGAAAAAATGGCGGACGACGCCTGGCGCAGCGGCCTGGACGCGGCCGCCAGGGCAAACAAGCGGCGGGCGGAAGAGATCCGACGACACGCCGAAACCTTGCGTGGCGCCATTCTAGCCAAAGCCGATGTGCCCGCCCACCAAGTCAACGATAAGGAGTAGATGCCGGCTCGAGGGTAGTGAGAGTTCCGCTCTCCCGCGGTCACGGGTACTTTTGCTATCCGATCAGGTAGTCACGTCATCGGCGACCTTGAAACTCTTTGCTCAACGTGGCTGCAGGAACGGTCACCGAGTTCAGCCGCCGGTATCTTGTCGTGGAGATAACACTGAAGAATGCCGGTAGTGGTGTGTTGCGCAATGGGACAAGAAATGGCGATCTGACCGTGAAATTCTTCGACGGAGGTGAAGCGGCAGCGACAGGTGTTCGATAAGGCTCTCCCGGCAATGCTGCCTATCCGACACAGGCCGGAGAATTTGCCAGCAGCGATTTAGGCCTTGTTGAGGCAGACCTCGGCTGCGCGCTGTTTCCGCAGTCGGCCCTCTTTCCTTCTTGCCCAGAGCCGGTGGAATGTCTACTTACCGAGACTAAGTCAGTTAAGCGCGCGAAAAGGAAACTCGCCCTTGCGGCAGATGCGAGACAAACCGCTTGGTTAACCGGGGGTAGTCGCTTCGTTCACTTTTCCCCTTACACGCGGTCAGCCCCGGCCGGATATGATGTGCACGCGGAAAATTGAAGACCGGACTGACGCAGAAAAGCGTCACCCGAACCAAAAGCACCGCATCGCAAGCCTGCCGCAACAAGGCCAAGGCCGCTATCTCGCTAAGCTTCGGTGGTGCGGCCTCTGTTAACCGGTTTATCTGTCAGCTTCCTGTGCCCCATTGCTGTCACTCAGCGATTTGCTCTCCAACTTCCGCTGTCCACCCACTCGCGACCTTCCCGCGGTCTCCACTGCACTTCACTTCTGGATTTCACACGGTTCAGGCTCACACTCAGGGCAGATGCAGAACCCGGGGCGTGTTTCGCTCACATCGGGGACGATGCGCGATTTGCTTGGCAGTTTCTCGCTGACCTTAGAAACGCCCCTGCTCTCCTGTAACGACCTACGGCCGACTGCGCGCCAAACAACCTTCGGCCGAGTTTTTCCCCGCCTTAGCGCCGGAGTGTCAATGCTCGGCGACAAGAATGAGGGAAGGTGTGATCCCTTGTTTTCGCCACCACTATGTGGCTTCTATCAGAGAAGCGAAGCAAAGGGGGGCATCATGCCGGATCTGACCTTGTGGGGACTGTTTGTCGTGGCGTCGCTGGTGCTGCTGTTGACGCCCGGCCCGGCCGTGCTCTTCATCGTGGCACGATCGATCCAACAGGGTCGAACTGCGGGGTTAGTCTCGGTGATGGGCATCCATCTCGGAACCATCGTGCACATTGTTGCGGCGGCAATCGGTCTCTCGGCCCTCATTGTCTCGTCGGCGCTGGCCTTCGCCATCGTGAAGTATCTCGGCGCTGCCTACCTGGTGTGGATGGGCATCCGCACCTTCATGGCCAAGGAACTCGACCCCGAACTACCGGTGGTCGCCGCAGAGCCGCTGCGCCGAGCCTTCCGCGATGGCTTTGTGGTCAACCTCTTTAATCCGAAAACGGCAATCTTCTTCCTGGCGTTCCTGCCGCAATTCGTCGATCCCACACGGGGCGCGCTGCATTGGCAGATCCTCATCCTCGGCCTCACCTTTATGGGGCTAGGCATCATGAGCGATGCAGTATTCGCGCTAGTAGCTGGTACCGTCGGCGATTTCCTTCGCCGCAGCCGGCGCTTTCAGCAATTTCTGCGCTGGTTCTCCGGTACCTCGTTCATCGGCCTTGGGGCAACCGCAGCATTGGCGACGAATAAGTAATCGACCTGGTTTCTAGGCTGAGGTCCAACCGGTTTGCGCTGTGTCTTCGTTCACGATCAAAGGCAGATCAGCGAGCGACTCGTGTGAGACCTTTAAAGACGCTCCATGCTCGCGACCATTGCCCATTCGCGCGCTTGGGGGCAACTTGTCCGGCGGAAACACACCGAATGGCTGTTCCCCACCCATTCCAGGATCAAGGCGGACGGTTGGACCGACCGCTCTTCGAAATGCCGGCTCTGAATGTCTCGCCTTGAGATCCCATCAGGGGTGGATAGCGGCCTGCACGGTGGCAGCGTGAGGTCGCTAGAAATCTCTCTGGAGGCCGATCATGCCGATGAAAGCCGATCAACCGCAGGCACATGCCGCTACCCCCGTCGATCTTGGCGCAATTTTCGTATCGTTGGAACTCTTATGTTCATTTGCAAGTGGCGTGGCCACGATTGTTCATCCAGCCAATAATGGCTGGTCCTGCATGGTGTAGCTAATGCGCAATGTTGGAGACAGGGCCTCAAGACGACGGTTTGCAAACTCTTATACGCGGATTGGATACCGCATTTCCGTGTGTACGCCTGGGGCTACTTCTATCTAAGCACGGGCGTCGACGTAGTCGGCCACTCAATTCCATCGAAGACTCCCCGACCGGGGCCCTGTCTCCAACATTGGGCATCAGCAGATGATCGATCTTGTCTCCTCCTTCCAACTACTCGCGAGATGCGGACGCTAGGTTAAGCTGGATGAACTGGCTGCACTTCCTGGCCGATAGCCCATAAGAAGGCTCCCATTTCTCTAGCGATCGCGGTAATCGCTATGGCCTTGTGCTTCCCCGCGAGGATCATTTTTCGATAGCGAGAGCAGAGGCGGAGCTGACCTTTCCACGCTATTTCGCGAACGGTTCTCGGTAGGCCTTCCAACTGCGCTTGCTTGGTTCGACTAACACGCGCGGGGAAGCGGTAAGCCCATGCGCCTTCGACCAGCATGCGACGGGCCCGAGAGTTCCCGGCTTTGGTGATCCCACCACGTTTGACATGTTCACCTGTCGAACTCTCTGACGGAACGAGGCCGAGAAAGGCCATCAGCTGGCGGGGGTTTTCGAAGCGGCGGATGTCGCCAATTTCGGCAACGAAGACGACGGCGGCAATCAACGACACGCCTCGCAACGCCTGATAGGCTTCGACAACAGGAGCCATCGTCCAGGATTTGACAGTCTCCGAGATCAGATCGGTCAGACGCTTCAAGCGCACTTCGGCATCCTCGATCGCCTGACAGTATTCCTTCAGCACAACGAAGTGGGCTGGATGCTCGAACTTCAGGGTCGATATCCACCGCATATGCGCCAGCGACCAGGACGAGCGGCCCGAATAGATGCGGCCATGTCGAAGCAGGAACGACTGAAGCTGCTGACGTGCCCGCTTCTGAGCCTCTTGTGCTGCTTCTCGAGCCCGCACGAGATCGCGCATAGCCTCATGCCCGCGGTCAGGCACCCAGATTGCTGTCAGTTCACCAGCACGATGTAGGCGTGCCAGACTGACCGCGTCGCGCCGGTTCGTCTTCACCCGATCCCCAGGGCGCTTTGGTATCAGGGACGGCGCGACTATCACGCAGTCGTGACCCATGCTGGTAAGCTGACGGTAAAGCTCGTACCCTGTCGGTCCGGCCTCATAGCAGAAGTGGAGGACAGCTCCTCGCTTCGCCAATTTTTCCACGATGTTCGCCACCGAGGTCGGATCCGAGGCTACGTCCCCATAAAACCTAACTTCCCCGCCCCGCTCACCGTCAGCGACGGCCACAGAAATCTTCAATTTCGAAACGTCCAAACCGACAAAAAGCCTGTTATGCTGGTTCATGGTTCACCCTCGCCAAAGCTATGGGGCTCGGCTTCGGCGACTCCGAAGCAACCCCCGATTTCAGCTTATCGCGGGGGTGAGCCACCTTCACTCCGAGAACATACGGTCTGAGCAAATCGACATGGCTCGTGACCGCGCTCTCGCCGGGAAGCGAAAAGATGTCTCGCCATACTGTACCTGGTGGTGACATCGCCGGCTTGCTCTCGTGTTTTGCCACCCTTCGCCAGAAAGCGCAGCGGCGTGTGGATAAGCTTTATCCACTGGTGGTGATCCAGGAGGCCGGGCTGGATGGCTTCTGGTTGGGGCGAGTGCTTAGCAAGGAAGCCATATTGTGGAGGCCGCGTCCATTGCCATGCCGCGCCGTCATCGCCGCGCAAAGACGGATCGCATCGACGGCGAAACATTAATACGCGCTTTGATGGCCTGGAAACGCGGTGAACCGCGTGCTTGCTCGATGGTCAAACTCCTCACGCCCGAAGAGGAAGACAACCGCCGGCTAGGGCGAGAGCGGAAAACCCTGATTGCGGAACGTGTTTTTCACGTCAATCGCATAAAGGGGCTGCTCTTCTCCCAAGGAATACGAGATTACGAGCCTTTGCGGCGCGATCGCCGTCAGCGTCTGGATGAGCTTCGAACCGGAGATGGCCGGATGCTAGCGAAGCACCTGAGAGCCGTGATCTGCCGAGAACTCGATCGCCTCGAATTGCTGCTGACACAGATCAAAGCCGTGGAAGCAGACCGAGATGCGTTGATGTCCCGCGAGTCCACCAGCGCACCGACAAGAGCCGCCGCGCTTCTAAGGATCAGGGGAATTGGTCCCGAGTTCGCGACGATCCTTCACACGGAAGGCTTGTTCAGACACTTCGACAACCGGCGGCAAGTCGCTGCCTACGCAGGACTCGCTCCTTCGCCCTGGCAAAGCGGCAACGTCAATCGTGAGCAGGGTGTCTCGAAGGCGGGAAATCCGCGCTTGCGAGCGACGATGGTCGAGCTCGCCTGGTTATGGCTGCGCCATCAACCGAACTCGGCGCTGACGTTCTGGTTCAAGGAGCGCATCGCACGCAACAGCGGTCGTCTCAAACAACCGATGATTGTCGCTTTGGCTCGCAAGTTGCTGGTTGCACTCTGGAAGTACGTGACCTCTGGCGTCGTCATCGAGGGTGCGGCCATGAAAACCACCTGAAGCACAGAAGCAGCCATCGAACGCAGAGTACTCATCCTCAGGGCCTGATCAGTCCTGACGGATCCAGGTGAACGGACCGGGAATCCTTTTGGCCTTAACCGCCGATCTTGAGTTTGGCCCCGTTCTCCTGAGCCCGTGCCCGTCGAAAGCGGGATAATGGTGCAGCCGCTGAAAGCGGCGACCGGATGTGAGGTTGTATAGGCCCGAGGACGGGCCGGTAATTGCTATGGGCTCAGACCGTGGATCCGGCTACGAAGGAGAACTCGATGCCACCTGAATGCCTGAATGAACCATTGACAAAAATCCTGATGTGAAAGGATTCGAACCGAAGACCCAGTCATCAGCCTTGAGCATTACTGAAAATTCCGGCTCTTGATCTTCAGCGTATCGATATGAAGATCCGGCGTGAACATATCCCTCGCCCGAACTCCCGGGACCGCTCGCTCGCGGGAATCGAGGCTTCCGGGAGAGCCATGGGCGAATTCGTCGCCACGGCCGGTCGCCGGCCGGAATTCGCCATCGCGCTCGGCAAGGCTCGACAGATCGGCCGAGAGATCGAAGAGCTGCTGGGCGACCAGATGAACCAAAAGCCCATCGGCTGCGAGTTCAGAAGTGCCGCGCAGAAGACGTCCGGAAAATGGCACTTCACGTAGTTGGAGGCATAGGCGATCAGCGCAAAGGAGGCCGCATGGCTTTCCGGGAACCCATAGGAACCGAAGCCTTCGAGCTGCGAGAATGTCTTCTCGGCGAACTCCGGCGAGTAGCCGTTCCTGATCATGCCGGAGACGAGCTTGTCCTTAAACTTCGAGACGCCACCTGTGAACTTGAAGGTCGCCATGGATTTCCGCAGCTGGTCGGCTTCGCCGCCGGTGAATCCCGCGCAGACCATCGCCACCTTCATCGCCGACTCCTGAAACAGCGGCACGCCGAGTGTCTTGTGGAGGACCGCCTCCAGTTCGGGTGTCGGGTATTCGACCTTCTCCTTGCCTTCGCGTCGGCGCAGGTAGGGATGCACCATGTCGCCCTGGATCGGCCCGGGGCGGACGATCGCCACCTGAATGACCAAGTCATAAAAAGTCCTCGGTTTCATCCTCGGCAGCATCGACATCTGCGCGCGGGATTCGATCTGGAAGGTGCCGAGCGTGTCGGCCTTGCGGATCATCGCATAGGTCGCCGGATCCTCCTGCGGGATCGTCGCAAGGTCTAGATTCTCATGCTTGTGCTCCCGGATCAGCGCGAAGGCCTTGGCCATGCAGGTCAGCATGCCGAGCGCCAGCACATCGACCTTCATGAATTTCAGCGCCTCGACGTCGTCCTTGTCCCATTCGATCACCTGCCGGTCGGCCATCGTCGCCGGCTCGATCGGCACAAGATCATCGAGCCTGTCATGGGTGAGAACGAAGCCGCCGGGATGCTGACCGAGATGCCGCGGCGCACCCATCAGCTGCTGGGCAAGCGTTAGGGTCAAAGCGAGACGCCGGTCGTCCGGATTGAGGCCGAGTTCACGCACCTGCCGCTCGCCGACGGTCTCCGACCAGGACCAGATGCCGGAGGAGAGCGCCTTGATCAGATCCTCCGGCAACCCCAGCGCCTTGCCGACGTCGCGAATGGCGCCCTTGGCCCAATAGCGGGTGACCGTCGAGCAGAGGGCCGCCTTGTCATGGCCATAGGTCTTGTAGATCCACTGGATCACCTCTTCGCGCCGCTCATGTTCGAAATCGACATCGATATCGGGCGGTTCGTCGCGCTCCTGGGAGACAAAGCGCTCGAACAGCAGATCGTTGGTGTCGGGATCGATCGAAGTGATGCCGAGCACATAGCACACGGCGGAATTGGCCGCTGATCCCCTGCCCTGACAGAGAATGCCTTGTGACCGGGCATAACGGACGATGGAGAACACCGTCAGGAAGTAGGGCGCGTATTTCATCGTCTCGATCAACGCCAGTTCGTGGCGAATGGTCTTTTCGACATGCGCCGGCAGCCCCTCGGGGTAACGCATCTTGACGCCTTCCCAGGTGTAGTGCTCCAGCGACTGTTGCGCGGTCAGGCCCGGGATCAGCGCTTCCTCGGGATATTGATAAACGAGCTCCTCGAGAGAGAACCTGCACCGCTCGACGATCTCCGTCGTGCGTGCGAGGGCTTCCGGGTAGCGAGCGAAAAGACGGGCCATCTCCTCCGGCGGCTTCAGATAGCCGTCGGCGTGCCGCTCGCGCTCGAAACCGACATCGTCGATTGTGGTGCCGGTGCGGATGCAGGTGACGACATCCTGCAGCTGCCGCCGGCCGGGCTCATGAAACAGCACGTCATTGGTGACGACGGTCTTCACCCGGTGCTTTATGGCCAGGTTCGACAGCTCATGCAGGCGAAGTTGATCGTTCGGACGACGGCGCAGGCAGAGCGAGACATAGGCGCGGTCGCCAAATACATCGGCCATCTTCCTGAGCTGTACGGCACAGGTCTCATCGGCCAAGTCCGGCAGCAGGACGCCGATCAGCCCCTCAGAATAGAGCCTGACGTCATCGAGGTGCAGGATACAGCTGGCCTTCCCGCCCCGGCCCTTGCCGAGCGTCAGTAGCCGCGTCAGGCGCGAATAGGCGGCGCGATCGGTGGGATAGGCGAGGATCGACATGCCGTCCTGCAGATCGAGCCGGCAGCCGACGACGAGCCGCAAGCCGGTGGCGCGCGAAGCTTCCAGCGCCCGCACGATGCCGGCAAGACTATTGCGGTCGACGACGCCGAGCGCTTCGATCCCCATCAGCTTTGCCGTCGCAAACAGTTCCTCAGCCGAGCTTGCGCCCCTCAAGAACGAGAAATGGGTGGTGACCTGGAGTTCGGCATAGCGCATCACGCAAACACCCCGTGCAGGAACCATTTGTTCGATCCGGTTTCCGCATCGACGCCGTCGCCGGACCGGAAGATCCAGAAGCGCTCGCCGCTGTCATCCTCGACGACGAAGTAGTCGCGGACGGCGATCCACTCGGCGCTGCGTTTCCACCACTCCCCGAAAATCCGTTCCGGTCCGTCGGCGCGCTTCACCCGGCGGCGCTTGCCGCGCCAGGTAAACGAGACCGGCGGATGATCGGGCAAGAGTGCAATCACCTCGATCAGTTCTGGACGCGTTAGAAGCCGTGGCGGCCTCGGCCAGTGCATCGGCCAGGTGGCGCCGTCCTCATCGGCCGTCGGCGCGATCCGCTGGACACTGCGCTCCGGGACGTCGCTTGCAACCGGCGCTACGCGGAAAATCCGCTGGCCGCCGCGATTGCCGAGCACATCGATGAGCGGCGTCACATCGGTAACCTGCTCTTCGATCAGGGATGAGGCCGATTGCGTTTCGACGAGTGGCTCGGCCAGAGTGGCCGCCAGACTGAGTTTTTCGATGCCGAAGCCAGGCTCGATCTTCTCTATGCGGTCCCTGAACAGTTTTGTCAGCCAGGCCACGTCTCGGACCGGCTTCGCCGTCCCTGCCCTCACAGCCTGGATGGTGTTGTCGACGCGCTGGACGATAAGATCGGCACGCCGCACGCCAAGCCCCCGCTTCTCGAGCTCCAGACAGAGCTGCCGCACGAGGCGGGTCACATATTTCTCGATCGTTTCCGGCGCGCCGATCGGTTCTGCGAAAGACTTGCATTCCTCGACCAGATCAGCCGGCCGGATCGGATCGATCGGCTCGCCGAGCCGGCCGAACATCTGGTCGAGACATCGCCCGACCTCCGGGCCGAAGCGCAACGTCAGCGGCGCGCGCGGCGTTGCCGCAAGATCGCCGACCGTAGCAAAGCCGAGAGTGTGGAGGCTTCCGACGATCTCGACCGGCAGCCGCAGGGATGAGAGCGGCAACCGGTTCACCGCCTTGGCGGTCTCGCCGCGCGGGACGATGATCGTTTCGCGATGCGTGGACCGGGCGAGCGCATGCGCCGCACCCCAGGTGTCGGCGATCGCCGCTCGCGCGGCCAGACCCCGGCCGCGGAAACGATTGACGAGACCGGACAGCATCAGTTCCTCGCCACCCTGAAGATGATCCGCACCTTCCGTGTCCATGACGATGCCATCAGGAGGATCCATGGCGACAACGGGAGAATATTGCGACAAGGCCCAGAGCGTCAGCCGTTCAAGCGTCGCGAGGTCGGCCGCCGGATCGGCATCGATCATCACCAGGCCCTGGACCAGCGCCTGCGCGTTGGCCGCCGGCATGCCGGCGCGAAGACCAAGTTTAAGAGCTGCCCGATCGGCCGCCGCAACCCATCGCTTCGAGCCGCTCCTGGCGATCATCACAACGGGCGTGTCAGGAGACAGCGAAGGCTCGGCCCGCCTGATCCGGTCGGTCGACAGTGTCGGAAGAAAGACAGATACGACCCTGACCATCACATGCTCCGATGATGAACTCGCCTCCCTCCCCTGCCCTCACCCGCATCAGTTCCGCCAGCCAGCGCGCCCGTCCGACGCCCGGCACCGGCAGCGGCTCGGACGGCAGCACCGAAATCCGCCAACGGCTTGCCGCCGCCGTCGGCATGCCGAAGTCGGAGGCTTCCGTCTGGCGCCGCCATCGACGGATGAGCAGCCCCAACGTCCCAGACTTCTCTGCCGCAAGCTGCAGACGGCGGGATGCCGTCATCGGCAGGCACCAGTTCGGCGATCACCGCGCCAAGGCCGCCATATCGCAGCGCCTCCTCGAAGCTTGCGAGCACGGTCTCTTCCTTGTCGCACTCGACGAAGGTGACGCGGTCGGGATGAAGCCCAACCTGGGCAAGAGCCGGAAAGAAGACATCAAAGCGCGTCAGGCACCAGACCACCTTGCCGGTGGTGCGCGCGGCAATGCCGCCGATGAAGAGTGCCGCAGCCGCGCCGTCGACCGCGCCGTTTCCGCCGCCTGCCACTTCGTGCAGCGCACCATAGGCGAGCCCACCTCCCGGTAGCTGCGCATCGATCTCCTGCACCCCGAACGGCAAGACGCTTCGTTGGCGTGAGCCCGCCCCTTCCAGGCTGGCGATTTTCCCGCGCAACTCAGCGAGGGCGGTGTTCGAAGTGACGACGGCTGCGGTCATGATCTCCGTTTTCGGCTTGAGATGGTGAAATACGTTCTGTATTTGTTCTCAAAGTGAAAATGAGTCAATGCGCACGTGGCGCGCGTGAGTTGAGCGACAGTGCCCATCGAAGAAATCCTTGAACGGATTCAATTCGATGGCATGAATGGGAATTTTTTCGCATGGCGCGACCGGAGCCTGTGAACGATCTGGATCCGAGACTGAGGGGTCACCGTGAGCCGATCATTGAATTCATCCGTCGGCCATGCGATCGCCATTGCGCGCTTGAGCGAGAACTGTTGGTGAAAGCGTTTGGCGCCAGCATGAGCTTCGCGGTGATCCGCCGGCGCATGGCAATGGGCTGCCAGCGCATGCAAACGCCGGAGGGTGACAAATGCCACGCGCACTTTCCATGCCTGGGCGATATAAATGGTCCTGATGGAAGCTAGTGCCATGACGAGCGACGAAGGCAGCAAACGAGCGCGCAAGATCGTGCATGTGGATATGGACGCCTTCTACGCATCGGTCGAACAGCGCGACAATCCCGAGCTGCGGGGCCTGCCCGTTGCCGTCGGCTATCCTGCAGCCCGCGGCGTCGTGGCTGCCGCCAGCTATGAGGCACGCAAGTTCGGCGTTCATTCGGCGATGCCTTCGGTGACCGCGAAGCGCAAATGCCCCGACCTCATCTTCGTCAAACCGCGCTTTGACGTCTACAAGGCCGTCTCGTTGCAGATCCGCGCGATCTTCGCCGAATACACGCCGATGATCGAGCCGCTCTCGCTTGACGAGGCCTATCTCGACGTCACCGAAAACCTGAAGGGCATGGAGATCGCCACCGAGATTGCCGCGGAGATCCGAGCAAAGATCAAGCAGGTCACCGGCCTCAATGCGTCGGCCGGGATTTCCTACAACAAATTCCTCGCCAAGATCGCATCCGACCTGAACAAGCCCAATGGTCAGGCTGTCATTACGCCGAAGAACGGACCGGCCTTCGTCGAGGCCCTCCCGGTCAAGAAATTCCATGGAGTAGGCCCCGCGACGGCCGAAAAAATGCATAGGCTCGGGATCGAGACGGGCGCAGACCTCAAGGACAAGACACTCGAGTTCCTGGTCGAACACTTCGGGAAGTCGGGACCATATTTCTTTGGAATTGCCCGCGGCATCGACAATCGCGAGGTCAAGCCGGACCGCGTGCGGAAATCCGTCGGCGCGGAAGACACGTTCTCTGAGGACATCCACTCCTTTGAGCCGGCACGCGAAGGCCTTCAGCCGCTGATCGAGAAGGTCTGGGGTTATTGCGAGGCCAATGAAATCGGCGCCAAGACCGTGACGCTCAAGGTCAAGTATGCGGACTTCAGCCAGATCACCCGCAGCAAGACGGTTACGGCACCTCTGCAAACGATCGGCGAGCTTGAGGAGGTGGTCGGCCTGCTTCTCGCGCCGATCTTTCCGCCGCGCAGGGGAATCCGCCTGCTCGGCGTCTCGCTGTCATCATTGGAACGGCAGACCTCCGGAGCGATGCCGCAGTTGCGGTTGGCGCTTTAGACCGCCAGCGTCGCCTGGACAGGATCGATCGAATGGCGCTTGACCCGGAAGGTCCCCGCTGGCAACGGACGGAGGATTTCGTCCTCAGACACAAGTCCGTCGAGCCAGGCCAGGCGTTGATCCCGGTTCAGCACCGCCATCTGCCGGTCGTGAAACGGCGCGAGATCGGCATTCGCCTCGATCGTCAGAATGGCGTAAGCGTCCGGCCAGTCCTGGGTCGCCGGCCGCCAAATCCCAGCGAAGTAAAACCAGTCGCCGCTGGCGAGCGAGAAGCTGAAGCTCCTGTGGCGAAACTCCGAGGCCGGCACCAGGCAGCGGTGGGTCGGAAAGGTCCTTCCTTCCGACCGGACGACGTTCACAGGGCGCGCATCGCCGTCGCGCGGCCGCAGTCCCCACGGCAGCTCCACCATCTCCACATCGCCGTGATGGCGCCTTATGATCACACGGCGCTCATCGAGCGGGGCGTCGGACTGGAAAACGGTCGCACTCATCATAGGCAGAACATACCAGGAACGCGATTGAGAGACAATCAGACCTGAGACGGAGGACGCATGTGCAATGATTATCGGCTGATGGTGGATGTCACCTCGATTGTCGAGGACTTTGCCGAGCTCAAGATCAAGATCCGTTTCGGCGAAGGTGCGCCGAACCTTGAAGCGCGTGAGGACATCAAGATCACCGATATCGGCCCGATCATCCGGACGATCGATGGGGCGCGCGATGAGGCCGAGCTCGTGCAGCGGCGCTGGAGCTGGCCGGGGCCGAACAAGCGGCCGGTGTATAATTTCCGGTCGGAAGGGCGGGAGTTCAATTCCAATCGCTGCCTGATCATTGCGGACGGTTTCTACGAATTCACCGACCCGAAGGATCCGAAAAAGAAGCGCAAGGACAAGTGGCTGTTCACCAAGAAAGACGAGCCGATCTTCTGCATCGCCGGCATCTGGCGCGAAACCCCCGAGGTTGGGCAAGCCTTTACCATGCTGACGATGGAGCCGGGGCCGGACATCGCCCCATACCACGACCGGCAGATCGTCATTCTGGAGCGAAACGCCTGGGCTGATTGGCTGGATCCGACCGTTTCGGCCAAGGCGCTCATCAAACCGCTACCGGCAGGCACTTTAACCGTCGACCACGTGGGTTAACCGGCAAACAACTGGCAGCGTCGCTCTTTGCGGAAGCCTCAGCTTCACGGGAGTCGGCTCAAGTCAGTCCCCCTCCGGCAAATTGGCCGGATTCCACACGACCTCCCACAAATGGCCATCGGGATCGGTGAAGTAGCCCGCATATCCCCCGTAGAATGTCTCTTGGGCGGGCTTCACGATGGCTGCGCCCGCTTCGCGTGCCTGTTCCATGACTTCATCCACCTCGCTTCGCTGCGAGACGTTGTGGCCGATCGAGAACGATGTGCTGCTGGCTGGCGCTTTCGTCAGGCCGCTATCGTGAGCCAAATCGTCCTGATCCCAGATAGCAAGTTTGACCCCCGTTCGAGAGATCAAAGAACGCGACGGCGCCATGCTCGAATTCGCGGCCCACGATCCCTGGGGTGTGCAGTCCCAGTCCGTCACGATAAAAAGCGAGCGACCGTTCAAGATCTGCGATACCAAGCGTCAGTACAGAAATCCGGGCCTTCATGAGCAATCCTCCCGTTAAATCATGGCTTGGCACTTGGCACCTTCAGTTTGGCGCCGTCTTTTGCGTCCAAAGAGCATTGCCGCAGAAGCGCAGACCGTGAGCGGGCCTGTTATCATTGGGCCTTGCCGCTCCTCCGCCGCGTGAGCATCGCCAAGGCGAATGTAAAGGAAGCGAAGAGCAAGCAGTCGGCTTCCGCTGCCTCGCCTGCGCAGTGAGGGAGCCCCCGACGATACATTATGCGATCTATTTGGCCCAGAACGTGAACATCTTCGCAACAAGCCGTGCAAAGGGCTCGAGAGGAACGGCTCCCTTCGACCCGTTGCGGTCACTCGCCGACAACGATGGGAATTTCCGGTGCTGAGCGAAAGTGGACTCCGGAGCGGTGCAGGGAATTTTGCCGGAGACCGATCACTTACAGCACCTGCGAGGAAGCCGCCGAATGCCGCTTCGGATGAAGACAATAGGTGGAAGTTACCGCAGCCGCAGCGACATTGACTGCGGATTTTTCCGCAATATCTTCCCGACCGGGAACCGGTATCCGTAGAGGCATGAATATCATCCATGCACGACGGGGTCGACATCCCTGGCAGTCCAATCCGAGGTCCTCATGACAGCAACACAAGCCGGCCATCCCGACAAAGCTCACGGCCGCTTCGCCGCACTCCTGGTGGGCTCGATCGGGGTTGTCTATGGCGATATCGGCACCAGCCCGCTTTACGCCTTTCGCGAGGCGTTGCGGCCGTTCGCGCACGATGGCGTGCACGAAAACGAAGTCATCGGGTTGATTTCGTTGATGATCTGGACGTTGACGGTCATCGTGACGCTGAAATACGTGCTCTTCCTTCTTCGCGCCGACAATGACGGCGAAGGCGGGACGCTCTCTTTGCTCGCTCTCCTGATGAAGAAAGCACAAGGCAGCATCGCGCTGCTGTTTCTGGCTGGTTTGACGGGCGCGGCCCTCTTCATTGGCGATGCGATGATCACGCCGGCACTTTCTGTGCTTTCGGCCGTGGAGGGATTGAAGCTGGTCACTCCCGCTCTTTCGGACTACGTCCTGCCGATCTCGGTGACGATCCTGGCGGCGCTCTTTCTCGTGCAATCAAGGGGTACGGAAGCTGTCTCCAAGTTCTTCGGCCCAATCACCCTCGTCTGGTTCGTCGCCATGGCGCTCGGCGGGATCGCCCACATCAGTGACGATTTCTCGATTCTCAATGCATTCAATCCACTCTACGCGCTCGATTTCATTACCCATGCGGGTTTCGTCGGCCTGGTCGTTCTCGGCGCGGTCTTTCTGACCGTCACCGGAGCGGAAGCTCTCTATGCCGACCTCGGCCACTTCGGGCGCACACCCATTCAGACGGCATGGTTTCTGGTGGTATTCCCGGCGCTGGCGCTCAACTATCTCGGACAGGGCGCACTCGTGCTCACGCACCCGACGGCGATCGAGGATCCCTTCTTTCTGATGTTTCCGGAATGGGCGCTGCTGCCGATCGTGATCCTGGCGACACTTGCGACCATTATCGCCAGCCAGGCGGTCATAACCGGCGCTTTCTCCTTGGCCCGCCAGGCGATCCATCTCGGTTTTCTGCCCCGCCTCGAGATACGCTTCACGTCCCAAACGACGACCGGCCAGATCTATGTGCCATCCGTAAACTCGCTGCTTTTCATGGGCGTACTGACGCTCGTCATCATCTTCGGAAGTTCGGAGGCGCTTGCCACCGCCTATGGAATCTCGGTCACAGGGGCGATGGTCGTGACCACGCTCTTGGCATTCCCGTTCCTGACATGGGTGTGGGGGTGGTCGATGATCTTTGCTCTAAGCGTACTCCTGCCCCTGTTCGTTCTCGAGTGCATCTTTCTCGCGGCCAACCTGCTGAAGGTCCACGACGGTGGCTACGTGCCCATCATGATCGCCGGCACGATTATGCTGATGATGTGGACATGGCAGAAGGGCACGCGCTTGGTAAAGGAGAAGATTGGCCGCAACGACATGTCGCTGGAAGCGTTCATACGATTGGTCGAGCGAAAATCTGAACACGCTCCCGCGGACGTCCCAGGGACGGCGGTCTTTTTGGCGAGCGTGCCGGACAAGGCTCCCGCGGTGCTGCTTCATAATCTCAAGCACAATCATGTGCTGCACGCGCAGAATATCGTCCTTCACGTTAGAACCCGTCGCGTTCCGTTCGTGCCTGAGACTGATCGGATCGAGCTAACGAGACTTTCGGATCGGTTCAGCAAGCTCACCGTCAACTTTGGCTTCATGGACGAGCAGAATGTCTCACAGGCCTTCGCAATGTGCAGGAAAGCGGGGCTGAAATTCGAGATTATGTCGACGTCCTTCTTTGTTGGACGGCGCAAGCTCGTGTCAGACCCCGATACTGGCCTGCCCGGATGGCAGGACCGGCTGTTCATAGCGATGTCGCATGCGGCGATCGACCCTTCTGATTACTTCAGCCTGCCGCCCAACCGCGTTGTCGAGATCGGCGAGCAGGTGCTTGTCTGACCGAGGGATCGATAGGCACGCTGCACGCCAGACACGCTCGGTTCGTTGGTGTTCGCCGCCGACGTCTCGGCCTAACAGTTCACGTGCGCAAGCCCTTAGCTTGCGATTTTTACCGTGACCATTCGCGGCTCAACATGCAGACCGAGCATCACGGCCATCCAGAGTATGCTGACGATCAAGTGCCAAGGCCAGAACACTCCGAACGATGTCGACGGAAGTTTCCGGTTCCGAAAGACGATCGCCGCGGTTGAACGCCAGTCCAATGGCAGCGCACTGACCCGTCGACGTTTTTACGGGCCAAAATTCAAATCGTGAGGCCGTAGCTGGGTAGGTTTCGGCACGAATGACAGTGCGCATCTCCAATGAGGAGCGCGCCGCTTCGAATTCGGCCTCCTGAAGCTCAATATCTCCCACTGCGTTGACGGAGACCACTTCACTCCCCGATACGGTCATCACGGCGACAGGAACTTGGAAAAGCGCTGCAAGGGTTTGGACGGTGGTTGAGACGATCGCCTCCATGCTGGCGGCCGCGACGACGGCACGGCCGTAGTCTTGCAACACCGCCGCTTGGGACCTCAACAGTGCCGCATCAGTCGCTCTGCGCCGAGAGGTATAGGCAACGCTACTGACGATAAGCCCAATGACAAAAAGCAGGCCTATTGCCCAGATGTTTGCCGGATCATCGACGAGCAGCGTGTAGCGCGGCTCGGTCAGAAAGAAGTTGTACGCGAGAGCGCCAAGCACGGCTGAGCAGAGCGATGGGCCCAAGCCGAAGCCTACGCCGGCGACGACCACCGGCACCACGAATATGAGAGAAATGTTCGGGATCGCCACGCCGCTGTCGATTCCAACGGCAATCAACGTGGCGATGGCGGTCATTGCTATGGATGCAAGTAACCGACCACCTCCGGAACCTCCAACGGTGCCGAGCTCAAACGCAGATCGGCTGCCACGCGTGGCGTGATGTCCTGTTGTAGCTTCGATTTACCACCGGCCATTGGTGCGATTCCTTCTAAAAAGCACTCGTTGTGCCGCGATATACGTACCAATTATACTCCCATTGCGTGTTCGCGGTCCGCCAGAGATGCGGCTTACAAGGCACTTTGCCTCGTATCGGTTCACACCGTTCGCTTCCGGCACTCACTGTGAAGACAGTGAGTGCATGTTGCCCAAGAGGGTGCAGCGGTCTGCGTCAACGATATGCACAAAACAAAGACCTAAAGCGTTGAAGCGTCAGAGACTCTCGTCCAACAGCGAAAGGTATACCTCCTCCGGTTCTGAGCCCTCTCGTATCGCGCTCAGGGTCTCCGATGAGCGAAGCTTTCGCGCGAGCAAGGCAAGGACGTTCAAATGGGTGGCACTGCCTTGCATAGGGGTGAGCAGAAGACAGACTATGTCCACGGGGACATCATCGATGGACTCGAAATCAATGGGTTGCTTGAGCCGTACGACGAGAGCAAACGGCGCCTGAAGGCCAGCAATGGGAGTATGCGGAATCGCAATCCCTTGGCCAATTCCCGTGGAACCAAGATTTTCGCGGTTGTTTATTGCGCGAAATATTTCATCCTCGTCGATGCCGACTGCCTGGCTCGCCTTCTCCGCAAGGAGATGGATGAGCATGACCTTTGAAGGAGCATGGACATTGATGACAACATGCTCCGGCTTGAGAATCTCAGATATATTCATGTCACAATCCGCTTCCCGAACAATCTCGAACGGGAGCCTCAATTCTGTTCTGCTTCGCGGAGGCGATAACCGACGCCTGTTTCCGTGGTGATATATTGCGGTTGATCCGGGCTGCACTCGATCTTCTGGCGAAGCTGGCGCACGTAGACCCTGAGATATTGAACGTCAGTCGGTCCGCCCCAGATCTGGTTCAGCAGGTGCTGGTGCGTGATGACACGGCCCGCGTACTGCACGAGAATGCGCAGGATGTCGTATTCCTTGGGAGACAGTTTGACCTCCTTGTCGGCCACCTTGACGATCCGCTTCACCAGGTCGACGGAAAGATCGCCCGTCTTGAATATCGGCTTCTCGCCCCGCTGCTGCAGTCTGTGCCGAAGAGCGACGCGAATGCGGGCGGCAAGCTCCTTCATGCCGAAGGGCTTCGTGACGTAGTCGTCGGCACCGCCCTCGAGGGCCCTGACGATGCCCACCTCATCGGTGCGGCTGGAGAGAACGACGATCGGCTGCTCCAGGAAATCGCCGCGCCATTTCGCGAGCAGATCGTGGCCAGCTATGTCTGGCAGACCGAGGTCGAGAAGGATCAGGTCCGGCTGTTCTCTGGCAACAAGGCTCATCGCCTCCTTGGCGTTCATGGCTTCAATTACGGTATAACCCTCACTTGTCAGCCCGACTCGCAGCAGCTTTCGAATCGCAGGCTCGTCGTCGACGACGAGTATTTTCACCGTTAAGACTGTCATGTCAGACCTTCCACATTTCTCGCTTCGGTCGGGATCGGCATGGAAATCGTAAAGATCGCTCCCGACCGATCGGTTCTGTTTCCGGCACAGATTGTTCCGCCCATGGCTTCGACAAAGCCCTTGCAAATTGAAAGTCCGAGTCCGGTGCCCGCGCGCACGTGATCGGTCTTTTGAACACGATAAAAGCTGTCGAATATGCGCTCGAGATCACCGCCTGGGATGCCCGGGCCCTCATCGATGACCTGGAGAGTAACCGCTCCTCCGTCGATCCATGCTCGGATCATCACCGTTGAGCCTTGTGGAGCGTATTTGGCTGCATTGTCGATGAGATTGAACAGCACTTGCTCGAACAGGACGGGGTCGAGCTTCAACATTGGCAAATCGGGCGGTATGTCGATCGCCGTCTTATGTCGTGCCAGGATCTTGCCCGCTCGGCGCAAGGCCGTGCCGACGATATCATCGATATAATGGAAGGATGCAGTCGGTGCGGTCGCGCCGGATTCGATGCGTGTCATGTCGAGCAGATTGGCGATGAAACGGTTGAGCCTCTCGGACTCATCCACGACTGTGGAGAGCAGGTCGGTACGGTCGCCTTCAGGCATAGAGCCGGAATAGTCGCGCAACGTGCCGGCGGCTCCCATGATTGCGGCGAGCGGCGTCTTGAGATCATGGGAGATCGACGTCAACAGCGCGGAGCGCAGCCTGTCGGCCTCCGCTGCCAATCTCGCCCGATCGACGTCGGCCACGAGTTGGATCCGCTCGATGGCGAGCGCTGCCTGATCGGCCAGCGCATCGAAGAGCCGCTGCTGCTCGGGCGTCAGCAGCGGTCCCTGCTTGTCATTGTCGAGCCCAACCACGCCGATCGCCGTGCGGCCAGTCTTCAAGGGGAGATAGAGGCGCTTTGCACCCGGCAGCGTGTCGGCCCCGCGCCCGGCGGGCCGGTCATGTTCCCATGCCCAGCGGGCGGCGGCGATATCGGCATCGACCAGTGTGTCGTCCGGCGGATAACCTGCCTTGACCTCGATCGAATTTTCCTCCGGAAGGAGAATGACGACCCGCACCTTCAGCATGGAGGCGATCTGGTAGGCCGTGGCCCACAGCACGTCATCGAGCGTGCCGGTGCTGGCGAGCTTCTTGGAGAAGAGATAGAGGTCTTCAGTCGTTCTGGCGCGCTGGCGAGCCGCGACGGCCTGACGTTGGACGCGCGCGGTCAGATTGCTTGCCGTCACGGCAACCACGAGAAAGAAGACCAGTGCCAGAACACTTTCCGGATCCTCGATCGTCAGCGTGTAACGCGGATCGAGAAAGAAGAAGTTGAAGGCCAATGCGCTGACGACGCAGGCATAGAGCGCTGGCCACAGTCCCGCGGTCAGCGCCGAAGTCAGCACCGCCATCAGGAAGACGAGCGCTATGTTCTGGACATCCAGAACCTGGTCCAGCAGCGCGCCGAGCGCGAGTGCGGCGGAGATGTAGAGCGTACTCAACAAATAGGGTCGGAGCTTGACCTGCGCCGGAGGCGGCGCCGTCTTGATGCCGCGCTGCTCGGCTGCCGCTGCCGCCGCTCCCGAAATCACATGCACACTGATGTCGCCCGCCTGCCGGATCAGGTCATGGGAGACCGATCCTTCGACGAGCTCGCGCCAGCGGGACTTGCTGGGCTTGCCGATGATCACTTGGGTGACATTGTTCGCCGCCGCGTGGCGAAGGATTTCGCTTGCCACGTTCTGCCCGGGAATCGTCGTTGCCTCTCCGCCCAGTTGCTCAGCGAGGCGCAGATGCGCGGCAAGCCGGTCCTTATCGGCATCCGAGAGGTTGACCGAGCGCGACGTCTCGACGTGAAGCGCCGCCCAGGGAGCGCGCAAGCGGTCCGCCTGGCGCTTGGCGTAGCGCACGAGCGACGCGCCGCGCGGATGCTCGTCGACGCAGACGAGCACCCGGTCTCCCGCCGCCCAGGGGCCGGGAATGGCGTGCGCCTGCATATGGCTTACAAGCTGCTCGTCCACGCGCTGCGCCGTGCGGCGCAAAGCAAGTTCGCGCAGGGCCGTCAGGTTGCCGGGCGAAAAGTAGTTCTGGATCGCCCGCTTTGCCGTCTTCGGCAAATAGACCTTGCCCTCGTGCAAGCGCTTGATCAGGTCGTCCGGGGTGAGATCAATGATCTCGATGTCATCGGCGCGATCGATGATCGAGTCCGGCACGGTCTCGCGGACCCGGATGCGCGTGATCTGCGCGACGACGTCATTGAGGCTTTCGATGTGCTGGACGTTGAGGGTCGTATAGACGTCGATGCCTCGGGCCAGGATCTCCTCGACGTCGAGGTAGCGTTTCGCATGGCGGCTGCCGTCGACATTGGTGTGGGCAAGCTCGTCGACGAGAACCAGTTCCGGGTGGCGCGCGAGGATGGCGTCGAGGTCCATGTCGTCGAGGAGGTGTCCCTTGTAGTTGACACTCTTGCGCGGGACCACTTCGAAGCCATCGACAAGCGCCTGGGTTTCCTTGCGACCATGGGTCTCAACGACACCGATGACGACATCGCCGCCTTCGGCCTTGCGCGCCCTTCCCGAAACCAGCATCTCGTAGGTCTTGCCGACGCCGGGCGCGGCACCGAGGAAGATCTTCAGGCGGCCGCGGGCCTCGCGTTGAGCGGCCTCGAGGAGCGCTTCCGGCGAGGGCCTGGTATCGATGTCGCGTCTTTCGTCAGGCATTGTGGCGCATTCCCTCGCGATCAAGGTCGGGGATGACCCCGGCCGCATTCGTCATTGGGCCCCAACACGATCAAGTGCAAGGTTCAAGGCGAGAACATTCACCGCCAGTTCGCCCATGAACCCAAGTTCGCGCTGTTCGACATGGTCATCGACCAGCGTCTTGACTGCTGCTTCGTCGAGCCTGCGGGCTTTGGCGACGCGCGGAACCTGGAAGTAGGCGGCTTCCGGCGAAATATGCGGGTCGAGGCCACTGCCCGACGTCGTCGCGAGGTCCATCGGTACCGGCGCCAAGGGGTTTTCCGCCTTCAATGCCTCCGCTTCATTCTTCATTCGATCGATCAGCTTGGCATTGGTGGGACCAAGGTTTGAACCGCTGGAACTCGCGGCATTATACCCGTCGCCAGCAGCAGAGGGACGGCCATGGAAATAGCCCTCACCGATGAAGGACTGACCGATCAGCTCCGAGCCGATCACCTTGCCGTCCTTTTCGATCAGGCTACCATTGGCCTGATACGGGAAGAGCGCCTGGGCGATCCCGGTCATGCCGAGCGGGTAGGCCAGTCCGGTTATGGCGGTCAATGCGATGATCATGACGATCGCGGGTCTGAGTTGTTTCAACATGGTCATGATCCTTAAACGAGGCCAAACGCGGTTATGACGACGTCGATTGCCTTGATGCCGACGAAGGGCACAATGATGCCGCCGAGGCCATAAATCAGGAGATTTCGCGACAGCAGCGCACCGGCGCCGATCGGCCGGTATTTCACGCCCTTCAGCGAGAGCGGGATCAACGCGACGATGATCAGCGCGTTGAAGATGATCGCTGACAGGATGGCGCTTTGCGGTGTCGCGAGCCCCATGATGTTGAGTGCACCGAGCTGCGGATAGAACGCCAGGAACATCGCCGGTATAATCGCGAAGTATTTCGCGACGTCATTGGCGATGGAGAAGGTCGTCAAGGCGCCGCGCGTCATCAGCAACTGCTTGCCGATCTCGACGATCTCGATGAGCTTGGTCGGGTCGGAATCGAGATCGACCATGTTGCCGGCTTCGCGCGCCGCCACCGTGCCGGTGTTCATCGCGACGCCGACGTCGGCCTGGGCGAGAGCCGGAGCGTCGTTGGTGCCGTCGCCGCACATCGCCACCAGCTTGCCCTGGGCCTGCTCCTCGCGGATGAGGCTGAGCTTGTTTTCGGGCGTGGCTTGCGCAAGGAAATCGTCGACGCCGGCCTCCGCCGCGATCGCGGCGGCCGTCATCGGGTTGTCGCCGGTGATCATGACGGTGCGAATGCCCATGCGGCGCAGTTCGGCAAAGCGCTCCTTGATGCCGCCCTTGACGATGTCTTTCAGGTGTACGACGCCGAGCAACCGGCCGTCCTTGACGACGGCGAGCGGCGTGCCGCCGGACTTGGCGATCTCGTCGGCGATCGCCTGGAGCTCTCGCGCCGCCTGCGGATCACGCACGACGACGCTTGCCGTGCCGTTGATGTTCGCCACAGTCGTACGATCGGCGTGCTGGAGAACGGCATCGACCGCCCCCTTTCGGATGCTAGAGCCGTCGAAATCGACACCACTCATCCGGCTCTGGGCAGTGAACGGAACGAAGTGCGCATGCAGACTTCCCATGTCGCGGGCACGGATGCCGTATTTTTCCTTGGCAAGCACCACGATGGAGCGGCCCTCCGGCGTCTCGTCGGCCAGCGATGCAAGCTGCGCCGCATCTGCGAGTTCCTGATCGGAGACGCCGCGCACGGGCCTGAATTCGGTGGCCTGGCGGTTGCCAAGCGTGATCGTGCCGGTCTTGTCGAGCAGCAGCGTGTCGACGTCGCCGGCCGCCTCGACCGCACGGCCGGACATGGCAAGGACGTTGAAACGCACCAGGCGATCCATGCCCGCGATGCCGATCGCCGAGAGCAAGGCACCGATCGTCGTCGGGATCAGGGTGACGAAGAGTGCGACGAGAATGAGAACCGGGATATAGCCGCCAGCATAGGTGGCGAAGCTCGGAATCGTCGCCGTCGCTAGAACGAAGATCAGCGTCATGCCGGCAAGCAGGATGTTAAGCGCGATCTCGTTGGGGGTCTTCTGGCGTTCGGCGCCTTCGACGAGCGCGATCATGCGGTCGATGAACGTCGAACCAGCCGCGGCGGTGGTCCGCACCCGGATCCAGTCCGACAGGACCTGGGTACCGCCGGTGACGGCGGACCGGTCGCCGCCGGACTCGCGGATGACAGGTGCGGATTCGCCGGTGATCGCTGCCTCGTTGACTGAGGCCACACCTTCGATCACCTCCCCGTCGGAGGGGATGATGTCGCCGGCTTCGACGAGGACGTTGTCGCCGACCTTCAGGCTTGTGCCGGGAACGAGCTTGAAGTTGTTGATATCGTCGCCCTTGAGCAGCTTCGCTTGCGTTTCCGTGCGTGTGCGCCGCAGCGACTCCGCCTGCGCCTTGCCGCGACCCTCAGCCACCGCTTCGGCAAAATTGGCAAACAGAACGGTGAACCAGAGCCAGATCACGATCTGGAAGGAAAAGCCGATGTTATCTCCGCCCGTGATCAGATCACGGACAAGCAAGACAGTGGTCAATGCGGAGACGACGGCGACGACGAACATCACCGGATTCCTGGAAAGTGTCTTCGGATTGAGCTTTCGAAAAGCATCGCCGATGGCGGGTATGAGAATGCGAGCGTCCATGATGCTCGCGGATTTGGACTGGCTCATAGGAGACTCCAGCTTGAAGGTCTAAGATCACCGCGATCCGTCAGACCGCCGTGAACAATGGAATGAGCGCCTCGACAAGGCGCGCGATCAGCACCACGACGCCCGTCATCAGGAGAAGGATGCTCGATACGCGCGGCGGCTCGACCGGTCCCCGCGCCGTGGCGCGGGGATCAAAGTGTTTGCGTGACTGCTGGAATCGCTGTTCCATGGCATCACCTCAGAAGGTCTGTCCGAGAAGCGTGGCGAGATGCTCGACGATCGGCCCGACGGCGAGCGCCGGGAAGAAGGTCAACCCGCCGACGACCAGGATGACGCCACCCAGGAGGCCAACGAACAGCGCGCCATCGGTCGGGAAGGTGCCGGCCGAGGCAGGCACGGTCTTCTTGGTCACGAGCGAGCCAGCGATCGCGAGCGCCGGGATGATCACCAGGAAACGTCCGATCAGCATCGAGAGACCGATGGTGATGTTATACCAGGGCGTATTCCCGGTCAGGCCGCCGAAGGCAGAGCCATTGTTGGCCGTACCCGACGTGTAGGCATAGAGGATCTCCGAAAAGCCGTGCGGGCCTGGATTGGCGATTGACGCTACCGCATTCGGTAAAACCGCTGCGATCGCCGTGAACCCGAGGACCGAAAGCGGGACGCAAAGGATGGCAAGAACCGCCATCTTGACCTCTTTCGCCTCGATTTTCTTGCCAAGGTATTCCGGCGTGCGGCCGACCATCAGCCCGGCGACGAAGATTGCCAGCACGACGAACAGAAGGATGCCGTAGAAGCCCGCGCCAACGCCGCCGATGATGATTTCGCCAAGCTGCATGTTGATCAACGGGATCAGGCCACCGAGCGCGGTGAAGCTGTCATGCATGGCGTTGACAGCCCCGCACGACGCCGCTGTGGTGATGGCGGCGAAGAGTGCCGACAAGGGAATGCCGAAACGCACTTCCTTGCCTTCCATGTTGCCACCCTCCAGGCCAAGCGCATGCACGAGCGGATTGCCTGCAGCCTCCGCCCAATAGCAAACGGCAACGCCCGCGAGGAAGAGAACGCCCATGGTGGCAAGAATGGCCCAGCCCTGCCGCTGGTTGCCGACCATGCGGCCGAAGACATTGGTGAGAGCCGCGCCGATCGCGAAGATCGAGACCATCTGGATCAAGTTCGAGATCGCGTCCGGGTTCTCGAACGGATGCGCCGCATTGGCGTTGAAGAAGCCGCCGCCATTGGTGCCCAGCATCTTGATGGCGATCTGCGAGGCGACAGGGCCGACCGCGATCGTCTGTTGCGCGCCTTCAAGCGTCGTCGCGTTGACGTAGGCGCCGAGGGTCTGAGGCACGCCGAGGTAGACATAGACGAGCGTCAGCAAGACACAGATCGGCAGCAGCACGTAGAGTGTGCTTCGGGTCATATCGACCCAGAAATTGCCGATCGACTTTACCGAAGCCTTGGCAAAGCCGCGGATCAGGGCCACCGCGATGGCAATGCCGGTTGCCGCCGAGACGAAGTTCTGCACCGTCAGTCCGGCCATCTGCACGAGATAGGACATCGTGCTTTCGCCGCCGTAGTTCTGCCAATTGGTGTTCGTCATGAAGCTCGCCGCCGTGTTGAAGGCAAGCTCTGGCGGGACGGCGCTCATGCCGGCCGGATTGAACGGCAAGGCGCCCTGTAGGCGTTGGAGGAAATAAAGAAGCAGGAAGCCGGCGAGATTGAAGAACAACAGCGCCGCAGCGTAGGCGGTCCAATGCTGTTCCTCGCGTTCGCTCGTTCCGGCAATCCGGTAAAGACCGCGCTCGATTGGACCGAAGAGGATCGAAAGAACCGTGCGCTCGCCGTCGAAGACGCGCGTCATGTAACCGCCAAGCGGCTTCACGAGCAAAATGATGATCCCGCAGAAGACGAGGATCTGTATCCATCCGTTGAGAGTCATAGGTATGGCTTTCCGAGCATTAGGCCTGGCGATCAGAGCCGCTCCGGGCGAACGACGGCGTGGGTCAGGTAGACGAGAAGAAATACCGTCACCACACCACCGAGAGTGTAATCAATGAGCATCTTTGCGCTCCGCTATTAGAGGTTGCTGCACGCCCTGACGTAGACAAGCGATAGGGCGAAGAACACGATGCCCATGGCGAGAACGACAACGTCCATGTCGATAATTCCTGTGCGCTGTTTCGACTTACTGCGCTCCCCTGGAGGCGGTGAGAACCGATCGGCGGGCAGACGCAATGGCGTGGACATCCCACTCACCGCACGATCGAGGGGTGCGGCGCGCGATGTCAAATTTTGGCGAGAATATGGCTCCGAACCGCATAAAGATTCGAGAGAGGCGGGAAAGGAAAGAAATAGGAAACGTATAGGAATTTGGTGATCGGCTGCCTTGGCTCCCGTATCGCCGAAGAGCTGCATACGCGGTGCGAAGGTAACCCTGCTTGCCCGGCGCCGGCGCGTGCCGGCGACAAGCTGCCTTTCCTGGTCCGACCTATCTCGCCAAGTCCATGACGACGCCAAGGATGACGATAACGGCGAACATCGCGATCGTGACCGGAATGATGCCTTGCATTTCCGTCGTCAATATCTCGACCGTTGTGGTCGATGGCCTTCGGGTCCGCGCATGCGAGGCCTGTCGGGGGTCTTTGTTCTCCATTTCGCCCGCCCCGCCCGATCAATGCGCGGCCCAGCTTAGAAGCGCTATCGCTATCGAGACAGTACCAATGACGATCCCGAGCCGCAGGAAAATTCACAAATCCTCCGGATAAGGGAGCGCCTCCGCACGCCTCTCATCGGTGACGGCTGGGCGCCGGGTCTGCCGCATATGCGGGGTGAAGTGATCCGTGCCGAGACGGGAATACATTTATCGTGCTCCATCTGTTTTGCCGGATGCCACCCGATACAATCGAAACCTGATCGACCTCGGGCCATCCATGCCGACACGTTATTGGCGCCCCCATAACTTTTCGATTGCGGGCTCATGGAAAAGAAGTAGGAACTTCATTTGGATAGCCGGCGACCGCATGGGCGTTTCATATCGTCCACTCGCCAGATGGGTTGCTACGGGAAAGCCCGTGCAGCACGCGGCGGAGAACTTCGATTCCGGCGACCAATCTGGCGGATAGTCGACAGGCGGAAGATGCGTCGCTGCCGGTCGCGCAGCCCGGCTCAAGAACGCATGCGGGTGCCGTCTGCGCGCCAAGAATGAGTAAGTGGGATTCAACACCGTTAATCAGCAGCAGGTCTTGGATGCACCGCCGCCGGTGTTCAGAAGTTCCAGCGCGAAACGACCATCAGCTAGCTGGAGATATATCTTATAGGATCGGTGTCCCGCGCAGAGTTCCCGAGCGAAAACAACGGCCTCTCGTCGCGACGGATGTGCCACGTCGGAGCGCTCTCCTTCCTTCCGGACGCGCCAGTGTCGGTCGTAGTCCTGAAACACCCACAACACGACCCCAGACTCGGAGCCGTCGTTCGGTTGGCCAATCAGATCCCGAAATTTGAAATTCATCGGCGAAACTCCGGATGGAGAGGAATGATGAACCCGACTGCCATATGAAATCGAGAGGAGACGCCAAGCAACAGCATAAAGATTTCATATGTACGACCTGCTGCCCTCCTAGTGTTGTATCGCTCAGGCCCGGTTGATTGCCTGCACGGACACAACTGGACTACTGCCGGCTCTCAGGAAAGCCGCGATTTTCCCATACGTTCCATCGAAGCACCGGCGCCGACGAAGGCGCAGGTCGCTCGGCCAATTTCGCTTCCTTGAGATCAAAGAAGATTTCGGCTTCTTCACCAACCCCATCCGCCGAATGGAAGCTCACGTCCACCTGCGCCCGTTCAAATAGAGACATCCCGCGCGCAAGGAGATCGAGCAGATGAACGCGATCAAGGCGAGACTGGATGGCTCCTGCTGAATGAAGGCTGGTGCGCTACGACCCTCAAATCTTCTTCGCTCCGTGGTTGCGGACCGGCTGGTGCGAAAAATTCATCAAATGCCGAATGCCGATAGAGTTCCGAACGTCGCGACGGCGAGAACAAGATAGCGTCCCGTCTTCGCGATTGTTACCAGCAGCAGAAAGGACCACCACGGCTCCCGCATGACACCCGCAAACACAGTGGCACCACGTCACCGACACCTATCGAAACAGACGGCCGCCGCAGCGAGTTGGATCAGTGCCGTGGCCATGCCTCCCCGTGCGTCCTGTACCAGCCGGCGTTAGCCCGGCATGCTGCCCGCCCGCACGAAAAGGGCTCGATACGCCATAAGCCAGGCTGTGCAAAGAATGGAAGCGACCTCCATTGACATGCGCATTGCGTCGTGGAATGGCGATGTAATCGGCAAAGGTTCCTGGCAGAAATTCGCTGAAGATGTGCCAGTGGGGGTCCAGCGTCTCGTTGTCTCGCCAATCGTCCCTGCCGACCGTCGGATAGATGGCAACCGGTGTCCCGTCATTCAGCGTGCCGGCGCCGTCATTGCCCAGAATGATCGGGAACCAAAGAGGATCTGGGTGGTGCGTGATCCCCTGGAGGGTAAAGAGATCGTGCCGGTTCAAGCTCGCATGCGAGACTTTGACCTCGTAGCAAGTCATCCGGACCTATGGGGCAGGGCTGCTCGCCAATACAAAGCGCCCTCAGCGGATATTCCCTGCTGGGGTTCTCAACCTAGACGGCAAACATTCGACATGGCCTCTCATTGGAAGCTTGATCGGCTCGACAATAGCTTTGGGCAAGGCGCGTCCAAGTGTCGACGAACACCTACGCGGAATCCCCTGCCGCACTCCTTATTATCTGAACGAGTGGTTTTAAGCGGTAGGTACCATGCCACCGTCGATGACATATTCGGTGCCGGTGATCGCCCCCGCACGCGATGATGCAAGGAACGTTACAAGATCAGCAACCTCTTTCGGTTTCGTCGGCCGCCCGAGCGGTATACCGCCAAGCGCACCCATGATGATCTTTTTGCCACCCTCGTAGTCGGTACCCGCTTCCTTCGCGAGCCGTTCGGCAAGCGCCACGGCCGCATCGGTTTCGATCCAGCCCGGCGACACACGGACCACCCTGATCCCCTTTGGGGTCACTTCCTTTGAGAGGCTTTTGCTGTAGGTCGAGAGTGCGGCCTTGGCCGCGGCGTAGGCGGTCGTCGATTCCGGCAGCGGCAACTCGTGCTGTATCGACGTCACGTGAATGATAACACCAGATCCCCGCGCTATCATTGCCGGCAGAAGTGCCCGGTCGAGCCGAACCGCGGGCATCAGATTGTGGTTCAGTTCCTTCAGCCATTCCTCGTCGCTCAGCGCAGCAAAGCCACCGGCCGGCGCGCTGGACCCGCCAAGCACGTTGACGACGATGTCGATGCCGCCAAAATGGGCCAGCACCTCATCGGCGACCTTCGCACAGCCCTCGGCAGCCATGAGATCGGCAGCTATATAATGGGGACCCTCCGCCTTGGGTTCGGGCACGGTCCTGGCAGTTGTCGCGACCCGCGCGCCCGCGGCCAGCAAAGCCTGAACACCGCCGCACCCGTACCCTTTGTGCCGCCCGTCACCAATGCACGCTGGCCCTCAAGACCTAGATCGAAGTTCATCAGGCGATCTCCAGGTGCGCGATCGCATCGCCCGCAAGTACGAAGGCGTAACGAAGGTCGACCGGGCTGCCGGGGAAGTTACCAGTCAGGTGCGCGGTGACGATGATCTTTCCCCCCTCCTCCTCGGCGGCAATCGGCTCGCAAGAGTACTCGTACTTGGTGGACGACTCCGCCTTCCATCGAGCAATGGCCTTGCGGCCTGTGTACGTCTGTCTTTCGTCGATCACCACAGCATCAGGGGTGAAGCGGTTGGCAACTGCCGAGCCGTCCTTTGCGTCGGCAGCGAAATAGTCGGCAACAGGTTTGGGAAGTTTAAGAGGCATAATCACTCTCCGGTGTTTACTTGCGTACGTATGGAAATTGCCTTAACTTCCACAAAGTTCAAGAACGCACGAATAAGTCAGGTACTTACGAAAACGTATGCCCCATCAATACACGCGGGAAACAGCGGCCGAAGGAGTTGAGGCCGCTCTGAAGCTGCTCGAAGGCCGCTGGAAGCTGGTGATCCTGTTTCACTTATTCGGTGGACGGGTGTTGCGCTTCTCGGACCTGGAACGTGCCATACCGGCAGTTTCCCAGAAGATGTTGATCCAACAGCTCCGGCAGTTGGAGAATGACGGGATTGTCCGCCGCATTGTTCATCATCAGGTGCCGCCGAAGGTTGAGTATTGCCTGACCGATTGGGGACAAGCGCTTTGCCCGGCTCTCGATGCCCTGCTTACATGGGCCGGCCAGCGTGGGGAGAGTCCGAATCCCGATAATTGTCCGCCAAGCGGGATGCAAATTGGACACCCTGATGACCGTAGCGACGCTGGGCCCCCCGCTGGCAGCTAGGCAATCGTCGTCCCAACAGCTACTCGACATTCTTAGTGTCGCTTCCTCAATTTGTGTGGCGCAGTCGCAGCATTCGTGCCCGCAGTAGTTCGGGACCTGCCCTGCCGTACATTGCGGGCTTGAGGGTTTTGAGGCGATTGATCTGGCCTTCGGCCTGTCCGTTGCTCCAGGGTAGCTCGATGGCGTTGTCGACGGCATCGATGTCTCTGCGCAAAACACATGCGAAAACGCATGATCGGAATGCGTTCTGAGTCGATCGCATCGTCGATCCACACGTCCAGTGCTTCCGATCTTTTGCTGCGAAGGATTCCGGTGAAGCGCGTCGCCAGGCCGCATCTCGGCGAATGCGGTAGACCCCTGCTTCAGGGCATCGACCTTTCTTGCCTGTCGAGGCGTCAAAAGGCCTCGTGGCTGGATGCACAGCGCCGCGGCAACAACTGGCGACATCGCGTGGCCGGTATCCGGATCTCGAACCGATCCCAAGCTGAGCGCGATGGAAGGACACCATCGACGGGCTCTTTTTCGGCACGCCGCCAAGCTCCCAGCAGGCGCTCCAGATTGGAGAAGCTGCCGGTGTAGCCGCGCTGCTTGACGTCATGATACTGATACCGCCCGCAACGGTTCCCTTCCTTCCAGATCGGGCAAGGAACGTTTCAAAGTACCATGGTGATGTCGGGTTCAATGCTGCTCGCCGCCTATCTGGCGGAGCCTTGAACTTGAGCCACTTCGCTACGCTGCGACGCTCATAGCCGGTCCGTCGCGCAATTTCGCTGTAAGACAGACCTGCTGGCGTAAGGCGTGGAGCATCTCGAATATCTCCTCGCGAGCCTGCCTGTGCGCGAGACGGGCTCGCCGGCGATGTGCCGCAGCCTCGACAATGGCGTCCTCGGACAGGATGGCTCTTCCTGAGGCACGGTCGCAAAGGTTCATCTGTTCCTCGATTGCCGTACGGAGATTCTAAATCCGGGACAGCATTTCCGCTAATCCCCGGACAGTCTTTCGGCGACAAAGAGATCGACTTTCGCACGCGCCGTTTGCCATTCTGGACATCGATTTGAACGAGGGGCTGATGAATGGCGAGAGGGAAGCAGGCGAGACTTACTGACGTGAAGGTCATTGTCTGCGACTACCCCGATGGTCGGCTCGAGATCACCCATGAGGCGACCTCCCTGCCCTACAACACAGCCGGTGCAAGTTCCTGGACTGCATGTCGCGGAAAGCTCGACGGTTGCAACGGCAACAGTCGAGCGGATGGCGAGGCTCTGGCAAGTCGAGGAGAGCGTCCGCGGCCAAGGCCTGATGGTCCCGCGACGCGTCAGGAGGCCTCTGCGACGATCGTTACCGGGGTAGGCCGACGCATAGACAAGCCCGTGCTGTCAAAAAGGTGCAGGCTCTCGCTTTTTACAGAGAAAGTTACCTGCATACCCGGAGTTGGCGCTGTTGCTGCAGGGACCAAGGCGCCGATTTCTGTTCCTGCGGCCTGAAAGGAGACCAGTGCATCGTCCCCGTGGAACTCAACGAGATCGATGGAGCCGGATAACAAGTTCTCGGCCCCGGCAACGTGGGGGCAGGAAACAAGTGCCGATGGACGTACACCTAGCGTCAGCTCTTGCCCCTCCCTCAGCTCAAAAACTTGGCGAGACGCGCGGAAACGGAAACCGTCGCCTTCAAGCCTCCACGACTCTCTATCGGAGTGCGCGGTGACATCGAGAAAGTTCATGTTCGGCGTACCTATAAACCCCGCTACGAAAAGCGTACGTGGACGTTCGTAGATTTCGGCGGGCGTGCCGATCTGTTCGATCGCGCCGCCCTTCATGAGGACGATGCGGTCGGCGAGCGTCATCGCCTCAAGTTGGTCATGCGTCACGTAGATCGTCGTCGTCTGCAGTTTCTGGTGCAGGCGGGCGATCTCGATGCGCATGTGGTTGCGCAGCTTGGCGTCGAGGTTCGACAGCGGTTCGTCGAACAGGAACACCTTGGGCGTCTTGATCATGGCGCGGGCGATTGCCACACGCTGCTGCTGGCCGCCGGATAGTTCTGTCGGCTTGCGTTCCAGGTACGGATCTAGGCCGAGCGTCGCCGAAACAGCGCGGATGCGCTGGTCGATCTCGGCCTTCGGCACCTTCATGCGCTTCAAGCCGAAGGCGATATTGTCGTAGATCGTCATGTGCGGGTAGAGCGCGTAATTCTGGAAAACCATGGCAACGCCGCGATCACGCGGTTCCAGCTCGTTGACGCGCGTTCCGCCGATCATGACGTCGCCGCCCGAGATCTCCTCGAGGCCGGCAATCATGCGCAGAAGCGTGGACTTGCCGCAGCCGGACGGTCCGAGGAAGACGATGAACTCGCGGTCGGCGACTTCGAGGTTAAAATCCTTGATGACGTTTATGGCGCCATAGTTCTTGTCGACGTGCGCGCAGACGATGTTCGACATCTCATTTACCTCCGCTTTCCATGAGGATCTGCAGCTTCACATCGGTGGGGATGGCAGAGGCGGCGCGCTCAAAGGCCTGGATGCTGTCTTTGAAGTCATAGGTGTCCGTGATCAGAGGCTTCAGGTCTACCTTGCCGGAGGCTATAAGCTGCAGGGCGCGCTCGAAGATGTTGGCGTAGCGGAACACGGTTTCGAGCCGCACTTCCTTGGCGATGGCGCCGGATACGTCGAAATTCACCTGCTCGACCGGCAGGCCGACCATCACCAAGGTGCCGCCCGGGCGCACGAGGTCGAAGATCCCGCTATAAGCCTTGGCGCTGCCGCTGGCCTCGAACACGAGGTCGGCGCCCCACATGTCGGTTTCTCGGGCGACGACGTCCTTCAGCGATTGCTCGCCGATATTGATTGGCGTGATGCCGGCATAGCCACCAGCGATCGCCAGCTTCTCGGCGCTGAAATCAGAGATGAACACGCGGCTGCAGCCACCGGCGAGCGCGGCCAGCGCCACCATGATGCCGATCGGTCCACAGCCGATGACGACCGCGACATCGCCCGGGGCGATACGCGCGCGCGCGGCCGCCTGCATGCCGATGGCGAAGGGTTCGACCATGGCGCCTTCGGCGAAGCTGACATTGTCGGGTAGCTTGTAGGTGAAGGCGGCGGGGTGAACCGCGTAGGGGGTCAGCACACCATGGATCGGCGGTGTTGCCCAGAAGCGTACGCTCGGATCGACGTTGTAGATGCCGAGCCTGGAGGCCCGCGAAGTGAGGTCGGGAATGCCAGGCTCCATGCAGACGCGGTCGCCCACGGCGAGACCCCGCACATTGCCGCCGACCTCGACGATCGTGCCTGCGGCCTCATGACCGAGCACCATGGGTTCGCGCAGGACGAAGGGACCGATGGCGCCATGCGTGTAATAATGCACGTCGCTGCCGCAAACACCGACGGTGTTGATCCTGATCTTCACGTCATCGGGGCCGAGTTCGACCGGCAAGTCGATGTCGCGCATCGAGAGGACGCCCTTTTGCTCAAGAACCAGAGCTTGCATCGAGAAATTCCTTTTTATGAAGACTTGCGCTTGAAGGCGCTGTTGAGCATTCCGCTGAGCACCCCGATGAAGAGCAGCGGAGGAATGGAGAGCAGCACGACCGAGGCGTTGAGGATGCCCCAGGGCACGTCCCGGCCGAGCTGGGTGAGTTCGGAGGCGACGATCGGCAGCGTTTTGGCGTCGGAGGTCGTCAGCATCAATGCGATCAGGAATTCGTTCCAGACGAGCACGAAGGCAAAGGCGACGGCGCCGATCAGCGAGCGCGAGGCGATCGGCAGTGCGATCAGGAAAAAGATCGCATAGGGGCCGTAGCCATCGACGCGGGCGGCTTCCTCTACCTCCTTCGGCACGCGGGCAAAGGCCGGGACCGAAAGCCAGACAACGGTTGCAAGCGTCAGCAGCGTATAGGTGATGATGAGCGACAGCCTCGTGTCGTAGAGCTCCAGCTGCAGCCAGATTACCATCAGCGGAATGGCGACGGCGACCGGCGGCAGGAAGCGCAGCGACAGCACGAAGAACTGAATGTCCTTCGACCAGCGGTTCGGATGGCGCGCGGTGGCATAGGCCGCAGGCAGACCAAGCACCGCGCCGATTAGCACGGCGGCGCCCGAGGTCACCAACGAATTGAACAGGCCGTCGAAGACGCTGTCGCGACCGAGCACGTAGGCGAAATTGTCGAGCGTCGGGGTGAAGATGAAAAGCGGCGTGGGCGTGACGATGTCCACGCGGTTCTTGAAGGCGTTGAGTGCAGTCCAGAACGCCGGGAACACGGCGGAGAACGCTGCGAGGAGGAGGATGGCGCGGCCAGCGAGGCGGCCGATCGAACGGCCGCTCATATCTTCGCCCTCTTCCAGATGACGGTGAAGGCAAGCGAGGTCGCGATCATCATCAGAACCGCCATGCCGGATGCATAGGAAATGCGGCCTGACTCGATGAATCCTTGCGAGAAGGCGTACATGTCGAGCGTCTCGGTGGAGATGCCGGGGCCGCCCCGGGTCATCACGTAGATCAGGTCGAAGGCGCGCAGCGATTCGATCATCTTGACGAAGGCGAGCGAGATGAGCGGCGCCTTCAGCATCGGCAGCGCCACATAGCCATAGACTTCCCACGTACGCGCATGGTCGAGCCGAGCCGCCTCGAACGGCTGCGGCGGCAGGGTCTCCAAAAGCTTCAGCACGATGACGGAGAAGAACAGGCCCCATTGCCAGACGTCGACGAGGGCGACCGTTCCGAGCGCGGTCAGCGGATTGGACAAGAGATCGAGCGGCTGGCCGGTGATCGCCTTGTAAGGATAGGTGGCGATGCCATAGAGCGGATGGAATGCGAACTTCCAAACGAAGGCGGCCGAGACGCGCGGCAGGATAACCGGCACGATGAACAGCAGCGCCAGAATATTGCGGGTGCGCCGCGAGACGCATTCGAACAGCAGGATGCCGAGGCCGACCGCGATCAGCATGGTGAAGCCAACTGTGATGACCTCCCAGCTCAGCGAAACCGTAATGGCGTTGACGAAGCGCCGGTCCGAAAACAGCGCGAGATAGTTGTCAAAGCCGACGAAATTTCCGTCAGGTCTGCTGAGTTCGCGATCCTCGAAGGATATGACGATCGCGCAGACGGTCGGCACCAGCGCCAAGACGGCGAGCACGACCATGGCAGGCGCAAGGAACACCCAGGGCAATGTATTCTTGTTCTTCATGAGTCCCTCCGACGACGCCGTGCGCGTCGCCTTGGATGGAAAGCCCCGACGCCGCCGAAGCCAGCGCCGGGACGGGAGGATATCTGTTCAGTCTGGATTACTGGCTGCGGCCGACGAGGTCGGTGGCAAAGCCGTTGAGCTCATCCAGGCCTTCCTTGATATCCGTGCGGGTGCCGGTGATCAGTTCTTCCAGGATGATGCCCCACCGGTCGCCCAGGTCCGGCCACGATGCGTTCTGCCAGAAGTTGACCGCCGTGACCTTGCCGGTGTCGGCGAGCGCTTGGCCGAGGTCGGGACCATAGAGTTCGGCGAACTTCGGACTGGTCATGACGCTGGTACGGTTGAGTTCGCTAAATTGGCCTTCTTCGAGACGGCGCTGTTCGTTTTCCTTCGACGTTGCCCAGGCGATGAACAGACCGGCGCACTGCTTGGCCTCTTCCGTCTTGTTCGCCTTGGTGCCGATGGCGAGGCCGTGGCCGTAGCCACCGCCGGTCAGCGGGGTCGGCGGCGGGAGGTAGCCGATCTTGTCGGCGACCTGCGACGACTTCGGATCGAGCGCCATCCCGACCAGCGGCGTGGATTCGATGAGGAGGGCGACCTGGCCGGAGGTGAAGGCGCCGACCGCCTCGTCCCAGCCGCCGGTCTGGCTGCCCGGTGCGGAATACTTGAAGATCTCGAGGTAGGTCTCGGTCGCCTTCAAGGCCGCGTCGCCATCGAAGACCGGCTTGTCCCCCTCGAACCAGTTACCGCCAAAGCCCTTGAAGTAAGGCATCCAGCGCCAGACGTTGGCGCCCGAGCCGCGCTGGCCGCGCAGGGCGGTGCCGTAGATGCCCTTGTCGGGCTGATGCAGGGCCTTCACGGCAGCGATGTATTCGTCGAGCGTGGTCGGCGGCTTGATGCCAGCGGCTTCAAGCAGATCCTTGCGGTAGACCATCAGGTCGCCGCCGCCGGTCAAAGGCGCAAACCAAACCTTGCCGTCATAGGTGGCGACCTTCTGGCGCCCTGGATCGAAATCGGCATAATCGTAATCAGCAGGATAGTAGTCGGTCAGCGGAGCGACCCAGCCGGACTTTGCGAAAAGTGCGACGTTGGCTTCGTCAATATAATACACATTGTACTTACCGATCGTCGACGCATCGGCCTTGGTCTTGGCGCGGCGATCGTTCTCGTTCAGATAGTCGATCTGGAAATCCGCACCGCCCGAGAGCTTGGCGAATTCATCCTTGTAGTTTTCAAGCAGCGTCAGGCCGTCGCGCGGCTGCGCGATAACCCGGATGGTCCCGGTGCATTGTGCAGCCTCAGCAATTGAAGACGCCGAGCTTGCGAGAGCGCAAGCGATAGCGATGCTCGAAACGAGCGCTTTCAGGTCTTTCATGTTTTGAACCTCCCCTAAAGGTCTGCCGAGCAGGCTTCAGAATCTCCCGATTCCGCTCGCCTGCTCCTCCCGTGCGAGCTTGCTCGCTGATGTGATCCTATGAAATACGGCGCGATGAACTAGCGCCCCTCATGCACGTAATCTATACTTTAATGCGCGTTGAACTGCTGCGCATCGATTGTCCGGACCGGTCGCCTCTGTCCTATCAACCGCCGATAGGCGGAGGGTGTCATCTTGTGATGACGCAGAAATGTGCGGTTGAAATTGGAAATGTTGAGATAGCCTACCTCGAAGCAGATGTCGGTGATCGGCATGTCGCTTTCGGCGAGCAGCTTGCAGGCCTGCCAGATGCGCAGCTTGTTGACGTGATCGGTGAAGCTGTTGCCGGTGTTCTTCTTGAAGAAGCGGGAAAACGCGCTCTCGCTCATGCCGGCTAGTGCCGCCACGTCCGCGAGGTGAATATCGGTCGCGACATGCTCGAAAATATAGATGAGCACGCGCTGCAGCACATCGAGGGTCTCTGCGTCGAGCTTCGGTGCAAATTCCGGCGACGACAGGATTTCATACTCGTGGCTGCCAGACAGGAGATCCAGGAGCTCGGCGAACGCGGCGAAGCGGGAGAAACCGGAGCGGGCGCCCATGCTCTCCATGAGCTCCGCGCCGCGGTGGCGCGTTTCGCCGTGAAAGACGAGGCCTTGTTCGGCGAGCCGGAAGAAGGCGTCGAGCTGGGCAAATTCCGGTGCCAATTTGCTGAGTTCGCCGATCCGCTCCTGGTCGAACTGGATGACGATATCGCGGCCTTCGATGATCTCGCCCGGCTCAGTGGCCGTTACCCAATCATGCGGCAGGTTTCGGCCCACGACGGTGAGATAGCCGGGGCCGAATTCGCCGATGTAGTCGCCTACGAAGGCCATGCCTGCGGCATTGCGGATCAGGTGAATTTCAGTCTCGGGATGGAAGTTCCAGACATTGCGCTCCCAGGGATAGTTGTCCTTGCGCCACAGAAAGGTCTCATTCACGCCGGTGACGATGTGCTCGAAGGTCGGCGGGTTGTTGGCCATCGCCGCCGTCTTGACACCAAGAGCCCTCCCGGCCTCCGTCCCTCTCGCATTCCTCAGCATTGTTCCTCGCAGCCTCCTTGCCGAGCGCGGATGTACCGCCATTTCGCAATGTCGATGTTGCGGCCAAAGTACTACGCCGTGCCATTTGACGTGATGAACGCAAGAGTCATAGACATGCAGATCATGGAATTCATGTTTAAAGCTGATTTATTTTGACAATTGGACTTTGCCATTCAGCCGCATCTTCACGCCTGCGTACTCATGTGGGCGAGCAAATCTCACGCACCGCAGCACCCGCCGCCTTCGTGAGAAAAGGCGCGAACGATGTCCTTTGTCTGCCCAACTCCGCCCGCGCTCGCTAGGAGCGTGCTTTCTCGTCGCACTGCTCAGGGTGAGCCTCCCAGCCAAAGATGCTGCGACCGCCCCATTCGGGGGACCGGCGGAACTCCCCGGCGACAATTTCTTTTAGATCCGGGCCGGTAACGTATTTCTCCAGCTGCCTCGCCTGATCGTCCAAACGTCTCAGCGCCTGTAGCTCCTCATCACGACCGAGCCGCGCTTTGGTCACAGCCGATTTCATTACGCGGATCGTCTGATCGTAGACTTGGAGTGGCACGGGAAACGGATGGCGATCCTTGCCTCCGTGCGCAAGCGAGAACCGCGCGGGATCGGCAAAACGGCAGGGCGCGCCATGCACCACTTCTGCCACCATCGCCAGCGCGTTGACCGTCCGCGCACCGACGCCTGGAACGAGCAGGAGTTGTTCGAAATCTTCAGGCCCGCGATCGACGGCCGCAGCAAGCGTTGCGTGCAACCGCCTCATGTTGATGTTTTCTTCTCGCACCTCGTGATGTGCCGGCATTACAAGGTGCGGCAGCAGGGGTTGCACGAGTTCTTTCGTTTGGACCTTCGAATCAATCCGGACTATCTCGCGCACAATTCGGTCCGGCCCGAGAGAGGTTAGAAGGTCAAGCTGACCCTTTCGCGATGCTGCGGCACGCCTATCGGCGAGATTGACGATTTCGCCCTGGCGCTTTCCTTCTATCGCTGCATGGGGGGAATCGACGAAACTGGAAACGCCTTCTGATAGCCAGTGGTAGCGCCTAGCCTGTCGCTTGTCACCATTCATGCCCTGCTGCACGACCACCCATTTGCCGTCGTCGGCCACGATGAAGCCGTGCAGGTAAAGGTCGAATCCATCTTGAACCGCTGCGCTGTCAACCTTTGCGACGAGCCGGCTGGTGGCTGCGAGACGACCGCCGTCGATGCCGACACGATTCCCGACGTCGATCAATTCGGCTGGCGTCTGCCTCGAATTTCGCCCACGTCCTCCGCAGACATGAACACCTAGTTCCCGCGAAAGGGGTGCGAGGCCGCGCTTCAAAGCGCCAATGACACTTGTTGTGATTCCGGAGGAGTGCCAATCCATACCCATGACGCAGCCAAAGGACTGGAACCAGAAGGGGTGCGCCAAACGCCGGAGAAACTCGTCGCGGCCATATTCAATCACGATTGCTTCGGTGATGACCGCGCCAAGCTTCGTCATGCGTTCGCCCAGCCACCGGGGAACCTTGCCACCATGAAGCGGGAGATCTGCACTGCCTGCTCTTTGAACCATCCGATCCTTATAAACCGGCCGTCGAAGTTATGACAGGGAGAAGTTCCTAAAATGTTCTGTTTTGCGCGTATCCTTTGGGCGCTCGACATCCAAGTACACACCTTGGGCAGAATCAAACGGTGCACCCGATGCTCTGTCGGGGTGTAGTCACAGGCAACCACGCTCAAAAGCGGGTTGGGCTGCCGGCAGGTCCGGCTGCGGCCATTGCTGCAGCGCTCTCCGACCAACGTCGGTCAAGCCACAGACGCCACTCTGGAGGCGCTCAAACCAGCCATAGAGGTGCAAAATGTTCCCGGCATCCGGTATCCTGGATCTGATTTCACGCACGCACATCGGTGGTGCAAGGACAAGTGGGGGATTTCCTGGCAGATCACGCCGCGTGTGCTGACTGATGCGCTGGCCGCCGGCGGCGCTGAGGCAAAGCGCGCGTTCGATGCCATGATGGACATGGGGAGAATCGACGTCGCCGCGATCGAGACGGCGCGGCGGACGCTTCGTCGCGGCTTACAGCCAAGTTGCTGTCGGAGGGTGCTGCGCGCACTTTCGTGCGCCACACACCCTCCGCCCCGACTCCAGTTCGACACGCGTGATCCACCCGCTCACGCGGGTTGCGTGGCCCCTCGGCTTCCCCTGGGCTTATCGACAAATCGCTCTACCTGCTTAATGAAACAACGCGGACGCCATTTTCATCCAGCTTGCACGGGAGGTCAGCGGAAGGACATGAGCGAGGAAAGCAGCAGGGACTACGGCTCGGGATCGATAGCCACAGCACAGCCGTCCAAGTTTCCAACGCTCGCTGCGATGGCTGCCGCGGTCGCTGTCCTCTATTTCGCCCGAGCCGTATTCCTGCCCCTGGCCGTTGCCATCCTGCTTACGTTTGCGCTGGCACCGGTCGTCGCGAACCTCAGAAAAGTCGGCTTGCCGCGCATGCCTGCCGTCATCGTAAGCGTGGCTGCCGCCTTTCTCTCGCTCTCGATCTTCAGCGCCGTCGTGGCGATGCAGGTCAGCGAGGTTGCGCGGAACCTCCCGACATACCAGTCCAACATCGTCGAAAAGATCAGGGCCCTGAAAGAGGCGGAGTCGGAAAACAGCGTGATCGATCGGCTTGGCCGTCTCGTGGAGAGGATCGGGACCGAACTCAGCCGGTCGGAACCTCAAGCCCAACCATCTTCCGGGGCGCAGCCGCCCAAGCCGCTTCTGGTGGAGATCTTCTCGCCTCAGCGCCCGATCGAAATGATGAGGAGCATTGTCAATCCTCTCGTTGGTCCATTGGCGACGACCGGACTCATCATCATCGTCGTCATCTTCATGCTTCTGGAGCGGGAGGATCTGAGGGACCGTTTCATCCGCCTCGTGGGCTACGGAGACCTCCACCGCACAACGCAAGCCCTCCAGGATGCTGGCTCGCGTGTCGGCCGATACCTGCTCATGCAGCTGGTGGTGAACATCACCTATGGCATACCGCTGGCAGCCGGTCTCTGGGTGCTGGGCATACCCAATGCGGTCCTCTGGGGCATGCTGGCAATCGTCCTCAGGTTCGTGCCCTATATCGGCCCCATCATCGCCGCGCTCGTTCCCTTGTTCCTGGCTTTTTCGGTGGCGCCGGGCTGGAGCGTGCTGCTCTGGACAGCAGCTCTGTTCGTTCTCCTCGAAGTGCTCAGCAACAATGTCGTGGAGCCCTGGCTCTACGGTTCGCGCACCGGCCTGTCACCGCTTGCGATCATCGTTGCGGCAATCTTCTGGGCCTGGCTCTGGGGACCCGTCGGGCTGGTGCTGTCGACGCCGCTGACGGTCTGTCTCGTCGTTCTCGGCCGCCATGTTCCCCAGTTCGAGTTCTTCGAAATCCTTTTCGGCAACGAGCCGGTCCTCGATCCCAAGGAACGCCTGTACCAGCGCCTGCTCGCGGGCGATCCCGACGAGGCGACCGACAACGCCGAGGAGATGCTCGAGGAGAAGTATCTCGTCGAGTTCTACGACTCCGTCGCCATTCCGGCCCTGCTGCTTGCAGAACGGGATCGCGCTCGAAAGGCGATGACGGATGCGCAACTGGAGCAGGTTGCCGAGAGCGGGCACGTGCTCGTCGCCAATCTTCAAGAAATCGCGAGCGAAGAAGAGGAGGAAGAGGAGGACGATAACGCCGACGGTCCAGACGAAGACGATGAAGCCGACGGCTTTGAGTTGCCGGACGGGGACGGGAAATCCGTACTATGCATCGGGGGAAGGGGCGATCTGGACGACGTGGCTGCCTCGATGTTGTCGCAGGTCGTCACGATCCAGGGCGCCGAGGCTGCATTGGCCAGCTACCGGGACCTGAAAGTCGGCAATATAAGGGCTCTGGCGCTGGAGGGCCGTACCACGGTCATCATCGGCTTTCTCAACCAGGATTCCGGGAAACATGCGAAATTCATCGTGCGCAGGCTGAAGCGTTTGACGCCGACGGCGCGCATCGGCATCGTATTCTGGCGGGAGGACCGAGAAGGAGCGTCCCACGCAAAGGCGCAGCTCATCGAAGAGTTGCAGGCGGATTTCGTCGCCTTTTCGATCGTCGATGCGGCCCGCGAAAGCCTTTCCGAAGGAGAAGCGCGACCTTTGAAAGCGGCGCGCATGAGGATTGTTCATCGTTCCACCACCCGCAGGGCGGGCACGCAAAGAAAGGAAAAGGCGCCCGCTTAGAGCATTCCGTTTTGGTTCAGAAACTCCGCCGCACCACGGCTCAAGGCCTTCACCGTCAGCAGGCGTCATCGAAATTGACATTTCTCGCGTAGGACTGTTGCGTACGGTCCCTGCAATGCGGATCACCGCGCATCCAGAGCACTCTCCCTCCGTCTTGATCCGCGCCATCAGCTTGCGGCATGGCACGGTTATGAAAGGATCTCTTCGGCGGTTCGGCGCTCGTCTTTCGTTGGGGCCGTACCGGTACTCGCGGCCATCTGTTTGAGGATGACCGTCAGGCAACCGTGACGCAATCGGAGGCCGCATGACCAGCACTGCTCAGAAACTTTCGCTTGCATACCTGTCCGCGCTCGTCGTCGGCTCCATGGTCGGCGCCGGAATTTTTTCCCTGCCGCGCACCTTCGGCAATGCGACCGGACCGTTCGGCGCGATCGTGGCCTGGTGCATCGCAGGGGCGGGAATGTACACTCTGGCCCACGTGTTCCGGGTGCTTGCGGAACGCAAGCCGGATCTCGACGCGGGCGTCTACGCATATGCGCGGGCCGGTTTTGGCGACTATGCCGGCTTCCTTTCGGCCCTCGGCTGGGCTCGTCGGTTGTATTGCGGATGTGTCGTACTGGGTGTTGATCAAGGCGATCCTCGGCGCCTTCTTTCCGGTCTTCGGAGACGGCAACACGGTCGCCGCCGTGCTCGTCTCCTCCGTGGCGCTGTGGGGCTTTCACTTCATGATCCTGCGGGGGATCAAAGAGGCAGCAGCCATCAACAGTGTCGTCACCGTGGCAAAGATCGTCCCCATTGTGATCTTCGTCGTCATTCTGCTCGGCGCGTTCGAGGCCGACCTCTTTCGAACCAAGTTCTGGGGCGGCGCGGGCATGCCCGAGGCGAGCCTGTTCGAGCAGGTGCGTGGGACCATGCTGGTCACGGTTTTTGTGTTCATAGGCGTAAAGGGCGCGAGCGTCTATTCGCGCTACGCCCGCAAACGTTCCGATGTGGGCGTGGCCACTTCACTGGGCTTCGCAGGCGTGCTGGGACTGATGGTGTTGGTAACGCTTCTCCCCTACGCCGCGCTGGAACGACCGGAAATCGCAGGCATGCGGCAACCCTCGATGGCTTCCGTGCTGGAATCCGTCGTTGGGCCTTGGGGCTCCGTTTTTGTCAGTGTCGGTTTGATCGTTTCCGTGCTCGGAGCGTACCTGGCATGGTCGCTGATCTGCGTCGAAGTAATCTTCTACGCCGCCAGGAACGGAGACATGCCGCGCGTTCTCGCCAGAGAGAACAGTAACCACGTTCCTGCTGCGGCTCTGTGGCTGACAAACGGAGTGATCCAGCTCTTCCTCGTCAGCACGCTGTTCTCGGAGGACGCGTTCCGGTTGATGGTAAACCTGACGAGCGCGATGGTTCTGGTTCCATACCTGCTGGTCGCGGCCTACGGGTTCCTCGTCGCCCGGCGCGGTGTGACCTATGACAGGCCGGGAGAGCGGCGCCGGGATCTGACCTTCACAGGTGCCGCCATGGTCTACACAGCATTCATGATCTATGCCGGAGGTCTGAAGTTCCTGTTGCTTTCCATCATCCTCTACGCACTTGGAACGGTCCTGTTCTTCTACACAAGGCGCGAACAGAAGAAGCCGCTGTTCAACTCTCGGGAATGGCTCGTCTTCTTGGCTGCAATGGCCGGATGCTTCTTCCGCATCTACGGTCTCGCGACGGGCTACATCACCCTCTAGATTTCACAGTGCTTTGCGCGTGAACAGGCGCGCGGTGCCGTAGTGCGCACGCGTCTCTTGTGGCGGCATGTCAGCGGACAATCGATTCCCTCTAGGAATTTTGAGGATTACACGCTAACATTGCGCTCGGACAATCCAGGCATGTTATAGAAGTGGTGCCAGGAGCGGGATAACCGCTTCGAGTCATAGGCAAGTTCCACTAGTTCATCCGGCATCACCAGCGGTACCAGATCTGATCGGCGTCCGCACCGGCGCGGACGGCCTCCTACATCGGTCAATCCGGGAGTGGCGCGATGGCGACCAAAGCTGAGCAGAAGCTATCCCTGTTCGCCCTGACCGCGATGGTTGTCGGCTCCATGGTGGGCGCAGGCATCTTCTCGCTTCCGCGGACATTCGGCATCGCGACAGGGCCATTCGGCGCGATCATCGCCTGGTGCATTGCGGGCGGCGGCATGTACATGCTGGCGCGCGTCTTCCAGTCGCTGGCCGAGCGCAAGCCTGATCTTGACGCCGGCGTTTTCGCCTATGCCAAGGAAGGCTTCGGCGATTATCCAGGCTTCCTCTCCGCCTTCGGCTACTGGATCGGTAGCTGCATCGGCAACGTATCATACTGGGTGCTGATCAAGTCCACGCTCGGCAATTTCATTCCCGCCTTCGGCGATGGCAATACTGTGATCGCCATCCTCGTCGCCTCGATCGGAATCTGGCTCTTCCACTTCATGATCCTCAGAGGCATCCAGCAGGCGGCGTTTATCAACATGGTCGTGACCGTCGCAAAGGTCGTTCCGATCATCGCCTTCATCATCATCCTCTTCTTCTTCGTCAAGTTCGACCTCTTCCGGCTCAACTTCTGGGGCGGCGAAGGAATGCCGGAGGCAAACCTCCTCCAGCAGATCCAGGCGACCATGCTGGCGACGGTCTTCGTCTTCATCGGTATCGAAGGCGCGAGCAACTATTCGCGCTATGCTGAGACGCGTTCCGATATCGGTGTGGCCACGATCATGGGCTTCGTCGGGGTCAGCGCCTTGATGGTGCTGGTCACGCTCATGCCCTATGCAGTCCTGCCGCGCGCCGAGATCGCCGCGATGAGCCAGCCTTCGATGGCCGGCGTGCTTGCAGCCGCCGTCGGCCCCTGGGGCGCGGTTTTCATCAGCGCCGGCGTGATCGTCTCGGTGCTTGGAGCCTATCTCGCCTGGTCTCTGGTGTGCGCGGAAGTGCTCTACGTCGCCGCGCGCACGGACGACATGCCCCGGCTTTTCGGCACCGAGAACCAGAACAAGGTCCCGGCAGCGGCGCTCTGGCTCACCAACGTCGTCGTCCAGCTTTTCGTCATTAGCACCTACTGGTCGCAAGACGCGTTCGCGCTGATGCTGAATCTGACAAGCGCAATGTCGCTGATCCCCTACATGTTCGTGGCCGCTTTCGGGTTCCTGCTGGCGCGACGCGCCGAGACCTACGAAGTCAGGCCGCATGAACGCAACCGCGACCTGGTCATCGCCAGCGTCGCCGCCGTCTACACGTTTTTCATGATTGTCGCGGGCGGCATGAAGTTCGTGCTGCTGTCGGCGCTTCTCTATGCCCCTGGCACGGCCCTTTATTTCTGGGCCAGGCGCGAGCAGGGCAAGCAGATCTTCACCACATCCATTGACTGGCTGATTTTCGCGGCTGCGGTCATCGGCTGCATTGCTGCGGTCATCGGATTGTCCACCGGCTACCTGACGATCTGAAGAAGGAGATGTGCCATGTCTTCTCAAAGCTCGAACCAGCACGCTTTCGGCGTCCACTCCGAGGTTGGCCAGCTGCGCAAGGTGATGGTTTGCGCGCCGGGCCGTGCCCATCAACGGCTGACGCCCAGCAATTGCGACGCCCTCCTGTTCGACGACGTCCTGTGGGTCGACAACGCCAAGCGCGACCATTTCGACTTCATGACCAAGATGCGCGACCGTGGCATCGACGTTGTCGAGATGCACAACCTGCTGACCCAGACCGTGGCGGTCCCCGAAGCCAGAAAGTGGATTCTCGACAACCAGGTCGTTCCGAACCAGGTCGGGCCTGAGCTCGTGGATGAAATCCGCAGCTACCTCGAAGGACTGCCCGACCGCGAGCTCGCGGAGACCCTGATAGGCGGGTTGTCGACCTATGAATTTCCCGAGACGCTTGGCGGCGAGATGCTCGAGCTGATCCGGGACGCTGCTGGCGTCGCGGAGTATCTCCTGCCGCCATTGCCCAACACGCTCTACACGCGCGATACTACCTGCTGGATTTACGGCGGGGTAACGCTCAACCCGCTCTATTGGCCGGCACGCCATGAAGAGACCATCCTCGCCACAGCCATCTACAAGTTCCACCCGGACTTCGCCGGCAAGGTCAATGTCTGGTGGGGCGACCCGACCGGAGACTGGGGTCTCGCCACCCTCGAGGGCGGCGACGTCATGCCGATCGGCAAGGGCAACGTGTTGATCGGCATGAGCGAGCGTACGTCGCGGCAGGCAATCAGCCAGCTCGCGGCGACTCTGTTCGAAAAGGGCGCTGCGCAGCGCGTGATCGTTGCCGCAATGCCCAAGCTGCGTGCGGCCATGCACCTCGACACGGTGTTCACCTTCGCCGACCGCGACTGTGTGCTGATCTATCCGGACATCGTCAACAGCATCGAGGCGTTCTCCTACAGGCCGGGCGACAAGCCGGGCGCCGTCGAGCTGCACAAGGACAGGGGCTCGTTCGTCGAAACGGTGCGGAATGCCCTGGGGCTCAACGAGATGCGCGTGGTCGAGACCGGCGGCAATGCGTATGTGCGTGAACGCACGCAATGGGACAGCGGCGCCAATCTCGTCTGCCTCTCGCCCGGCGTGGTGCTCGCCTACGACCGCAATACCTACACAAATACGCTGCTGCGCAAGGCGGGTATCGAAGTCATCACCATCACCGGGGCCGAGCTCGGCCGTGGACGCGGTGGCGGCCACTGCATGACCTGCCCGATCATCCGCGATGCGGTTGACTACTAAGGCCCGAGTGCACCGCGACGACCTGTGAAAGGCGCCAGCCATGGCGGGAACTCCAATTGGACAAGCGCCGATGAGCGACTCCTCCGGAGAAGGAGTCGATTACGAGCGCCGGGCAAAGTCGCTGCATTCGAGATGGGGGTGGTTTCTCGCCCTGGGTATTGCTCTGGCGTTAGGCGGCGCAGTGGCTGTCGCGCTTCCTGCCGTCTCCGAATTCGCGGCAAGCGTCGTTCTCGGAGCGGTGCTTGTGCTCGCGGGCGTGGCCAAAATGGTCCAGTCCTTGCAGGTCAAGGACTGGAACGGCTTCATCTGGCAGGAATTGACGGGTGCGGTCGAGGTGGTCGGCGGCGTTCTCATCTATTTCAACCCGCTGAAGGGTGCCCTCGCGATCACTCTCCTGATCGCCCTGGTGCTTCTCGTACAGGGTATTCTGCAAATCGCGCTCGCGGCAATCGTGCGGAAGCAGGATGGCTGGCACTGGTTCGCGATTTCGGGCCTGGTTGCGCTGGCAGCCGGCGCGGCACTTGCCTTGAAGCTTCCGCATACCAGCATCTTCCCGTCAGGCACCATTGCCGGCATTTCCCTGCTTGTCGCCGGCGGTGCGTACATTGCCATTGCTCTCACGATACGCAGAGCGCGGCCATGAGGACGTCGCATGACAGCCCTCAGCAATATCGCGCAATCGGAACGGCACGATGATCGGACCTGTTTCTTGCATTCGCCTGATGTTTGCCTGCCTGGCAGGGACCGCGGCCCTCTGCGTCAGTTCGACTTCATTCGCCCAGCAGCAGGGAGCAATGCCGCCCCCGGCCGTCGTCGTCGAGAAGATCGAGGTTCAGCAGGTAAGTAACCCCGCGCGGTTTACGGGCCGTGTCGAGTCGATCGATGCGGTGGATATCCGGGCGCGCGTCACCGGCTTCTTGCGTGCCGTGGCATTCACGGATGGGCAGGCCGTCAAGACCGGAGACACTCTGTTCGAGATCGAGCCGAATCAACTCGACGCCTCGGTCGCTTCGGCGCGGGCGCAGCTAGCGCGCGCGGAAGCGACGCGGAAATCCGCTGAGACGACCCTCGCGCGCAATCGCGACCTCTTCGCGCGCAACACCGTATCGCGGGCCGTCCTGGATGATGCCCAGGCCGCATTTGATGTCGCCGCCGCGGACGCGATGGTGGCCGAGGCGGCTTTGAACACTGCTGAACTCAACCTTTCCTATGCCCGCATCACGGCGCCGATCCCCGGCAGTATCGGCCGCGCTATGTTCACGGTCGGCAACCTGGTCGGGCCGGACTCCGGTTCGCTGGCGCGCATCGTCAGCCTCGATCCGATCCGCGTGGCCTTCGCCATGACCGAGGGCCTGCTTGTGACTGCGCGGCAAAAAGAGGCAAGCGGAGGCGGGTGGGATCCGCATGCATTCAAACTCTCGCTCAGTCTCGCGAATGGCACCGAATACGACGCGGCCGGCCGAATCGAGTTCGTCGAGAACGAGGTCGACCCGCAGACCGGAACAGTCACCGCTCGCGCGGTCTTTCCCAATCCTCATCACGTGCTGATCCCGGGGCAGTTCGTCACGCTCTCCATAGAGGAGAAGGAGGTATCCAAGCTGCCGGTGGTGCCGCAGGCGGCGGTGCTGCAGGATCGCGAGGGGCGCTTCGTCTATCTGCTCGGCCAGAACAACACCGTCTCGCAGCGGCGTATCGATACGGGCGCGCGTATCAGCAACGGCTGGGCGGTTACCGCAGGCCTCAACGGCGGCGAGCAGGTCGTCGTGCAGGGAATCCAGCGCCTCGCCGATGGCATGACGGTACAGCCGAGCGAAGGCCAGCCCTTGGGCGGTGGCCCATGATCTCCGATCTGTTCATCACCCGCACCCGGCTGGCGATCGTCATCTCCATCATCATTTCGATCGCCGGTGCGATCAGCATCTTTGCGTTGCCGGTGCAGCAGTATCCCCAGGTCACGCCGCCGACCGTGACCGTCTCGACCACCTATCCAGGCGCCAGCGCCGACGTGATCGCCGACGTGGTCGGCGGCCCGTTGGAAACGGCCATAAACGGCGTGGCCGACATGATGTACATGTCGTCGACGAGCTCGAATGCCGGGCAGTATTCGCTTTCCGTGACCTTCGAAGTGGGCGCCGACCCCGACATCGCGCAGGTGAACGTGCAGAATCGGGCGCAACTGGCGATTTCCCAGCTCCCGTCCGCCGTAACCCAGCAAGGCGTATCCGTGCGGTCACGCTCGCCCGATTTCGTGCTCGGCATCGCCTTTTATTCGCCGGGCGACAGGCTCGACGCGCTCGAGATCACCAATTTCGCCGCAACAACGCTCATCGATGCACTCTCGCGCGTCTCAGGCGTTGGCGAGGCCGCCGTCGTCGGCGCGTCGGAATACTCGATGCGCGTGTGGCTCGACCCGACACACATGGATGCGCTCGGCATCACCGCCGGCGACGTGGCAACTGCGATCCAGGGCCAGAATATCCAGGCTTCCCTCGGACAGGCCGGCGCGCCCCCGGCGCAAAAGGGCACGGAGCTGCAATATACTCTGGTCGCTGAGGGGCGTCTTATCAGCGCCGAGCAGTTCGGCGAGATAGTCGTGCGCACGGGTGAGGCGGGCGCGGCGCTGCGGCTCAGAGACATTGCGCGCATCGAACTCGGCGCACGAAGCTATTCATCGAGGGCATATTTCGGCGGGCACGAAGCGGCGATGCTGCAAATCAGCCAGGCACCCGGCGCCAATGCGATCCAGACGGCCAATGCAGTGCTCGCCGAGCTCGAACGCCTTTCGCCGAGATTCCCGGCAGGCCTCGAATACGAAGTCGTCTATGACGCCACCCGGTTCGTCAGGGCAAGCCTGTCGCTTATCGTCGAGATCCTCATCGAGGCTTTTCTGATCGTGCTCTTCGTCACATTCCTGTTCCTGCAGGACTGGCGCGCCACCCTGGTTTCGGCGCTGGCCATCCCTGTTTCGATGCTCGGCGCCATGGCCGTTCTGCTGGTCTTCGGGTACTCGATAAATACGATCTCGCTGCTCGCCCTGGTATTGGCGATCGGACTGGTCGTCGACGACGCGATCCTCGTCGTCGAGAACGTCAAACACGTCATGGACGACGATCCCGATATCGATGCGGCGAGCGCGACCCGCAAGGCGATGCGGCAGATCACAGGCCCGATCATGTCGACGACGCTGGTGCTGCTTGCCGTCGTAACGCCGACCGGATTCCTATCGGGCATAAACGGCCAGCTCTATCGCCAGTTTGCGGTCACATTGTCGGCCGCGCTGGTTCTCTCCTCCATAGTGGCCTTGACGCTCAGTCCGGCACTCAGCGCAATCCTGCTGAGACGCGGACAGGGCGGTTACCGGCGCGGACCGCTCGGCTGGTTTACACGCGGCGTGAACGCTGCGCGCGACGGGTACGGCCGTGCGGTCGCTTTCCTTGTGCGCCTTTGGATCATCCCCCTCGCCGCGCTTGCCGCCTGCTTCCTCGGCGCCTTCCTGCTGTTCACCGCCCTGCCCTCCACCTTTATCCCCGACGAGGATCAGGGCGCACTGTTCATGGACATCCAGCTTCCGGACGCCGCCTCGCTTGATCGAACGCGGGCGATCGTCAATGAGGTCGAGCATGCACTGTCGACCACGGCCGGGGTTCAAAACGTCATCTCCGTCGCCGGCTTCAGCATCTTGCAAGGCACCGCCTCCCCCAGTGGAGCGATGGTGATCGCGGCACTCGGTCCGTGGGATGAGCGCGAGACGCCGGAACTGCAGCTCTCCGCCATCCTTCAAAAGTTGCGGGCGCAATTCTCGATCGTGCCGGGAGCCAACATCGCGGTCTTTGCGCCACCGGCGATCTCCGGGATCGGCGCCGTCGGCGGTCTCGACCTGCGCCTGAAGGCGCTGCAGGGGCAGAGGCCCGAGGAGATCGCCCAGGTGGTGCGCGCATTCGTTTCCGAGATAAACCAGCAGCCGGAAGTCGGCGGTGCGGCGACGACCTTCAGCGCCGACGTGCCGCAGATATATGTTGACGTCGACCGGACCCGCGCCGAGGCCCTGGGGGTGAGTGTCGCCGACATCTATTCGACGATCGGCGCGAGCTTCGGTTCTCGCTACGTGAACGATTTCACACTCGAGGGGCGCGTCTTCCAGGTCAATCTCCAGGCCGACGCGAAGCATCGCGCGGATGCGGAGGACATCCTCAATCTCCATGTGCGCAGCCGCACGGGCGCGATGGTGCCGCTCAGAACGGTGGTGTCGACAACGACTGTTCTCGCGCCCTTCGTCATCTCCCGTTACAACCTGTCGGTGGCAGCCCAGATAAACGGGCAGGCCGCGCCCCGCGGCAGCTCGGGAGCAGCCATGGACGCGATCGAACGTGTAGCGGCACAGGAGTTACCGGCGGGCTACGGGTTCGAGTGGTCCGGCCTGTCGTTTCAGGAACGACGCAGTAGTGGACAGGAGCCGATCATCTTCGGGTTGGCGTTTCTGTTTGCTTACCTGCTGCTGGTCGCGCAATACGAAAGCTGGACGCTGCCGATTGCCGTCATCCTGTCGCTCGGCGCCGCCCTGGTCGGCGCGACCGGTGCGCTCATGCTTTTCGGGCAGCAGAACAGCCTCTATGCGCAGATTGCCATCGTGCTTTTGATCGGTCTCGCATCGAAGAACGCGATCCTGATCGTCGAATTCGCTAAGGAACGCCACGAGGAAGGACAATCTGTCGCCGAAGCCGCACGGCTCGGCGCCGAGCAGCGCTTCCGCGCGGTGATGATGACCGCGGTCTCCTTCATCTTCGGCATCGTGCCGCTCGCGGTCGCGACGGGCGCGGGAGCCGGCGCCGGTCAGTCAGTGGGCGTCACGATCCTGGGCGGCATGGTGGGGGCAACGACGATCGGTCTCTTCATCATCCCGACTTTGTTTGCCGTGATCGAGCGTGTTGCGGAACGGGTTTCCACGCGAACCGTGCGAACGTCGGAACCGCCCGCGACATAGCCGCGCCCTGGAACTGGCGCGGGACCCGCGCCGATGGAAAGAATTGAACCGAACCCGAGGAGGAAGACATGACCACCTACGATTCTGGAACGTCCACGACTCTGTCCGCACCGCCTACCTGGGTTCGTGTCCTGCTCGGGATCGTCCTGGTCCTCGGAGGCATATTCGTGTTGGGCGACGTGGCATTGGCGACGCTGGTCAGTACGCTGCTCATCGGCTTTACGGCGATCGCCGTTGGCGCATTCGAGATTATTCACGCCTTCTGGACGAAGGGTTGGGGCGGGTTCTTATGGCAGATCCTGCTCGGCGTTCTCTACATCATCTTCGGCTGGATGGTGGTGAGCCAACCCATCTCGGGGGCGTTGGTCCTTACCTTGGTCCTCGGGCTAGTGTTCCTGGCTTCGGGCATCGTGCGGGTCATTGTCGCTGTCAGGCATTGGAGCGGTGGTGGCTGGCTGATGCTCGTCTCAGGAATATTCGGCATCCTGGCAGGGCTAGCCATCATAGCGGGCTGGCCGGCGAGCAGTATTTGGGTGCTCGGGCTGCTGCTGGGGATCGACCTTGTTTTCCACGGGCTCGCATGGTTGACCCGCGCGTCGTCACCTTCGACGCAATCCGCATAAAAGAGAGGGCAGCGACCGTCGCCTACAGCGCGGCTTATCTCACCATAAACGTGATGATGCCGGCGTTGGCGATGTCGATGAAGAATGCCGATACCAGCGGCAGAATGATGAAGGCGATTGGCGCAGCGCCGTGGGTCTTCGTCACCGCGGCCATGTTGGCAATCGCGGTTGGGGTCGCACCGAGCGAGATACCGGTGAAGCCCGCCGAAATCACCGCGGCGTTGTAGCTGCGCCCCATGGCCGGGAAAACCACGAACAGAATGTAGGCGACCGCCGTGACCGTCTGCAGTGCCAGCACCACCAGAATCGACAATCCGAGGCCTCTGAGCGTCCAGAGCTGCAGGCTCATGAGCGACATCGCTAGAAAAATGTTCAGCGACAGATCGGATATCAGCGAAAGCGGCCGCGTCCTCGTTGGCCAGGGCAGCCGCGGCGCGACTAGCGGGACCGTGTTGGTCAACAGGATTGCAAAAAACATGCAGATGACAAAAAGCGGGAGCTTTATACCAAGCTCGACGACAAGTTCGTGCAGCAGGAAGCCGCCGATAACCGCGATGTTCATCACAAGCAGCGTTTGCAGCACCGACTGGTAGCTCACCTCGTCAGCGTGCCGATCGGCCTGTTCGTTGGAAACCCCGACGATCAACTCCTCATCCATTTTCCCGTGAAGCGCATTACGGGAGATGAGGTGACGCGCAATCGGCCCGCCCAGAATGCTCGCGATCACGAGCCCGAGTGTCGCACTGGCAATGCCGACTTCCATTGCATTGGCGAGCCCGAAGCGGCTGGAGATCGTGGGTGCCCAGGCAATGGTGGTGCCGTGCCCGCCGACAAGCGAAACCGAGCCGAGCAGGATCGAGAAGCCGGCAGGCAGGCCGAGCAACGCCGTGCCGCCGACAGCGACCACGCTCTGGATGACAAGGAATACGAGCGTCAACGCCAGAAGGACGAGAAACGGCCGCCCGCCGGCAATCAGGTCGGAGACCCGCGCGTTCAAGCCGACGCCGGTGAAAAAGTACAACAGCAGCAGATCACGCGCGCCGAGTGCAAAGCGTATTTCCGTGCCAAAGAATGCGTATGCCATCAACGTCACAAACGCGGAAATCAGCCCTCCGGTCACGGCCTCCGGAATGTTCCAATGGGAAAGGGCCGGAACCGACCTGTTCAGCCGGCTGCCGATGAAGAAAACCAGGATCGATAGGGTGAACGTCAGGAATGCGGGTACCTGCACTACCGGCATATTCTTCCCCCCATGTGGTCGCACTTCAAGGTTGCCTGCGGCGGTCAGATAATCGATTCCCACTAGGAATTTAGAGGAATACACGTTAACATTGCGGCCAGACAGCCTAGGCATGTTACAGAAGTGGTGTCAGAAGCGGATAATCGCTTCAAGTCATAGGCAAGTTCCACAAGTCCATCCGGCATCACGAGCGATACCAGATCTGATCGGTGTCCGAAAACCGGCACGGACGCCCCCTGCATCGGTCAACCCGGGAGTAGCGTGATGGCGACCAAAGCTGAGCAGAAGCTGTTCCTGTTCGCTCTGCCCGCGCCCAAGCTCCGTTCCATGGAGAGTGCAGGCGCCCCCACGCTCCCGCGGACCTTCAGCATCGCGACAGCGCCGTTTGGTGTCATCATCCCCCGACGCATTGCCGGATCTTGCAGAGATTGGCCACCCTCACAAAGGAGCATGCCATGACTCGAAGGATAGTACTCCCGCTCGCACTTGCAACTGTGGCCGCCTTTGCCGCAGGCTGCGCCACCGAACAGAACCAGCGCGGCTTGGGTGGAGCTCTGATCGGCGCTGGAACCGGCGCGGTCGCGGGCCAAGTGATTGGTGGAAACACAACGAGCACGGTCGCCGGTGCGGCCGGCGGAGCTCTTGTGGGGGCTGCGGTCGGGACTGCGACGACCCCGTCCTACAATCGTGGCAACTGCAGATACAGGCAACCGGACGGCACGATCATCATCGCGCGGTGCCGGTAAGACCGTCCTGCCTCGCGCTCGCTGCAATCTCATATCCGGGATGACGGGCGGATTGCCGTTCAGTGCCTCCAGGGACCGACGAGGCGCCCTCTGCATCACCGCGCGTCCAATCGGACGCGCCAAGATCGCTGTAGCACTTTGAATTGCTGCTTGGCTTTGTCCCTAAATCGCTTCCGATTTAAGCAATAATGCAGTGGCGTATTCGAACACTCTTGCCGTCTCCGCTGATCGGAGCATCACAGTGGGAACGAGCAGCGGGAGCCACGAGGAAGCGATGGCATCTTACGAGACCATGCCGAGCAATGCAGGCGGCGCCCCGGGAAGCCCCCCGACTTCGGTTCGCGTGGTGCTGGGCGGCGTCATGCTGCTGGCGGGATTGGTCGTCCTGGCGGATGTGGCATTTGCGCCGATCGTTACCCCGGCGTTCATCGGAACCGCTGCCATCCTGGTCGGTATATTCGAAATCGTCCACGCCTTCGTGACGAGACAATGGGGTGCCCTGTCGTGGCAGACACTGCTCGGATTTCTTTATATCGCTCTTGGCTTGGCACTTGCCGACGTCGCCGGATCGAGCGTGATACAGGTTCTGGCATCCTTCGTAACCCGGTCTGCACGCACACACGAGCTGTTTCAAACCTACGCGATCGGCCTGCTGTTCATCTTCTCCGGCATCGTCAGAATGCTGCTCAGTATAAGCCACTGGCGTGAGGCAGGATGGACCATGATGCTGTCGGGAGTCTTCGGCGCCGGCGCGGGGTTGGTCATCCTGGCCGGGTTTCCAAAGATGGCTCTTTGGGTCCTTGCGCTCTTGCTCGGGACCGATTTCCTGGCGCATGGCGTGGCGTGGCTGAGATTTGCATATTTCCCTCGGCCGGACAGAGGTGAAGACAACGCGGCACCACCGCCGGCATAACCTGATTGCCGCGATGGTCACTCAGTTGGGTTCTCATAAATGGTGCCTTCGTCAGCTCACAAATCTTCGAACCAGGCGAGCCCCGCCCCTGTTTGCGCAGCTGAGGCACTGACTTTCCGCCGGAGTTCCGTATCCAACCCTCGCCCGAGGGTTATTGCTACTGCGATGGATTCTCAGAACGGCGGGACTGCCTCCTCTCCTATTCCCCGGCTCCCGGCCTCGATACCTTCCGCTCGTCGGATAGACATGCGGCTCCGATCTTGATCGGCTTCCTCGGATGCCCCGCGCTTCGATAAATCGCCAGATCGGGAGATCGTTTCGTCTGCAGCAGGCCTTCGACAAGGATTTCCGGCCTGCATAATGTCCTTGTCGCGCTTGAGCCACCCTATGCGTACGTAGGGGACGCACGATCAGCTTGTGAACAGCGTAGCGCACTGGACGGGGACCAGCACCGTGACAACCGGCTCCATACAGAAATACCGTTCTGACGGACTCACGGATCAGGAAATCCATGAACCGCAGCGGCTGTGCGCTTGCCCCACCAAGGGCGGGCATGTCTGCTGGCTTATCCAGGGACTCGTCCCTGCCGCGATTCGTGGTCAGGAATTCGACGCGGCGCCTTCACCGTTGGGGCTAATGATCCTGAATAAGGTGAGCGCCATCGATAGTGATGGCTTTCGAGTCGCTGAAGGCGGGAAACTGGCGTGAGGACATGGGCATCTGCAACGGCGCTCGTCCGGAGGCACGCATTGCAACAGCTGCAATCAATGATTAAAATGCAATCAATGATTAACGGAGGCTCCCATGGCCAGCATGACGATCCGCAATCTCGACGATAGCCTCAAGCAGCGGCTCAGGCTGCGCGCCGCCGCGCACGGTCGCTCAATGGAGGACGAGGCCCGCGACATCCTGCGCGTTGCGCTGTCGACGAGTGAACGGCAACCGGGTAATCTCGCCGCCGCCATTCGCGCCCGCATCGCGCCGACCGGCGGCATCACGCTCGAAACACCCCCACGCGAGGCGATCCGTGAAGCGCCGGACTTCTCCGCGTGATCATCCTCGACACCAACGTGCTGTCGGAATTGCTGACGCCGTCGCCGTCCGCTGCTGTCGAGGCGTGGCTCGCCGACCAGCCGCCGACGTCGGTGTTCACCACGACCGTCACCGAAGCCGAGATCCTTTGCGGACTGCGGCTTCTATCGGATGGACGCCGCCGGCGCAACCTCGAGGGGGCGATCGTTCCGATCTTTCGCGAGGATCTTGCCGGGCGCATTTTGCCATTCGACAGCGAGGCTGCAGACGCCTATGCCACGCTGGCCGTGGAGCGGCGCACGGCCGGCCGCCCTATCAGCCAGTTCGACGCACAGATTGCCGCGATCGCCCGTTCTCGCGGCGCGGCGTTGGCAACGCGCAATGTCGCGGATTTCGAAGGCACCGGCATTGCCATCATCAATCCCTGGAACCACCAGCTCCCGTGATTTCGGGACGCCGATCGAAGGGAGCACGTTGCCGGTAGGCTCACAGTCGGGAGAAGCCGGACTCAACAGTTCGACGTTGAAATGATCGAGGACCGGCTCCATGTCGGATTTCTCGATCGCAGCGATTTCATCGTCGCTCAATGTCACGGTTGCTTCTACGCAACGGTCACGCTTAGCCTGCCAGCGACGGTCGTTCCACGTCATTGCAATACTCCCTTTCGCGGAATACACGGGATATCCGTAGTTTTCTCAAATCCGCCGGAAAACGTCGGAGTCAATCGTGGGCAATCGTAAGTCACCGGGTGCCAACAGCCAAGCCGTCCTCCGCCGCGCCGACGAACTCGACGCGCTTGACGAGATCCTTCCATTCGACCGGCGCGACCAGCTGGCCGGCCGTCTCACAGATGACGATGTCGAAACCTTGAAACATCTCGCCGCCGAAGGCATGGGAGAAACCACGCTCCGAGCGCTCGCCTCGGATCTCGGATATCTCGAGGCTTGGCGCCGGCTGGCGACGAGAGCCTCCCTCCCCTGGCCGGCGCCGGAATCGCTGCTGCTGAAATTTGTCGCCCATCACCTCTGGGATCCAGTGAAACGCCGCGAGGATCCGGCCCACGGTATGCCGGCGGAGGTCGAGGCCGGATTGGGGGCCGAACGCCTGCTCCGGGTCGACGGCCCGCACGCGCTCGGCACGGTGCGGCGGCGACTGACCACCTGGTCGATCCTCACCCGCTGGCGGGGCTTGCCGGCGCATTCGCCGCGCCATCGCTGAAAAGCGCGCTGAGGCTGGCTGTCAAGGCGAGCAATCGTCCGCGCCAGAGGAAGAGCAGACAAGCGGTGACCAGTGATGTTCTCGTCCAATTGCTCGCCACATGTGCCAGCGAACGGCTGGTCGATCGGCGTGACCGCGCGCTTCTCCTGACCGCCTTCGCCTCCGGCGGCCGTCGCCGCTCCGAAGAGGCGGGATTGCGCGTCGGGGATCTCGTCGACGAGGAACCGGTGCGGGCCGATCCGGCCGACAAGAACTCCCCTTCCCTGCCCTGCCTGTCGATTCGCCTCGGCGCACGAAAACGACGACCAGCGACGACGACGAACATGTGCTTTTGATCGGCCGGCCGGTGACCGTATTGAAGCGCTGGCTGGCCGAAGCTGGGATTAAGGAGGGGCCGGTGTTCCGACGCATCGACCAGTGGGGCAACCTCGATCGTCGGGCGCTGACGCCGCAGTCGGTCAACCTGATCCTAAAAGCCCGCTGCAAACAGGTCGGGCTCGACCCGGCGCTGTTTTCGGCGCATGGGTTGAGATCCGGCTATTTTGACCGAGGCGGCAAACCGCGACATTCCGCTGCCGGAGGCGATGCAGCAAGCACTGCACAAGTCGGTGGCGCAGGCGGCGCGCCACTACAACAATGCTGAACGCAAAGGCCGGGCGGCGCGGCTGATCATTTAACCAGCCTATTGGCCCTCAGGCCGTTTGCGCTTGTTGCCGCCCGGCGTTTCGGAAGCGGCCGTCTTTTTCACCGGCTCGTGCTGTCCGATTGTGCTCTTGCCACCAGTTTCGGCGTCATTTTCGCCTTGGGCTTAACGGCTTCAACAGAAACGGCCGGTGCTGTGCCCTCATCCATCTTTGTGGACTGAAAATCTTGCGTAGCCTCAAGCCAATGCTTCAGGCCGTCTCGCTCCGGTCATCCTGCGCTCTCCCCACAGCTCATAGGCGCTTTTTCTGATCAGCTCTTCGTTGTCCGTTTTCATGGCAACCGCTCCTTATCAGCTATGGTGGAAATGATGGTGGGCGGCGGTGAAGCCTGCCTTCGCCTCGAACAAAAACTCCAGGTCCGAGGCTGCATACACGCAACCGACCTCGCTCCTTGCGCGACCGTGAGGACGCACAAACGCTTCAGCCGAATGAGAACCGGTTGCGCCGCGCCAGTTACCTCCAGGACAGCTGATCTTTGGGCAGCCGGCCGCTAGGGTCGTTCACGATTATCCGATGCGGGAGGTCCGGTCCCCACATCCATAGGACAAGGTTTCGATCGTCCTCCTTAGCGCCCGGCGCAAAGCTAGGCGCCAGAATGCCGACGGTGCCACGCGAGCTCAGCCGATCATAAATCGCCCAGGAGGCGGGCCGCCTCCCTTCCGCAAGAGCTGTGGCCCAGCTGCAAGCCATCTCCTCCATCGAGACGGAAAATGCACTCCTTCCCTCCTCCGTGGTCAGGTCGGCCACATCCTCGCAATCGATATCGTAGGAGCAGAGCACGCAGGGATCGATGCGATGCGCAAAGCCCTGATTGGCTTCCTTGACCGCCGTCATGATGCTGAGCGCGAGGTAGAGCGCCGGCACACCTTTCGGATTGAAGCGTGCGCCCCTGATGGCGGCGCCATCTCCCGAGGTCGGTTTGAATGCCCAGCGTGGATCATGTGCTCGGTAGCAGGTCTCAACGAACCTCAAGCAAAGCCCCCAAGGGCCATATGATCGAGGTAATCTCTGACAGCTGCCGCCTTGCCATCCTTCACCAGCGCCTCTGCCGTGCGGCCGCCAAAAGCCGGGAGTGGCTGGGCGCGATACCATGCCATGGCCTGCTCCTTGCCCCCGGCCCAATCAGTGACCCGGCTGATGATTTCGAGCATCTCGCGAAGACGGTTCTGCGTCCTTGTTCCGCGGCTGCGCTCCAGGCGGTAAAGCGTTTCGCGGGCGAGACCGGCCGTTTCGGCCAGCTGCGTTTTCGACATGCCAAAGCCGTCTGCGACCTGCTGAACAGCAATCTTTCCGCCCTTGTCCATGTAGGACAGGATCAGCGGTCCGCCATCGTTGTGGATCTTTTGAGCCTGAACCATGTTCCGCCATATCCATAAACACATTTATTGTACAAAATATATGGCGAAGCTGCTACCTCGGCAAGCCCTCCGCCATTCGATTACTTCCCGGCAAACTCGCGATTAAACGGTCGAATGAGTTCAGGTCATAGCGATGGGCTATTGGCCTGGCCTAGCGGACGCTACGTCCGACCAGTCGAGCACGCCCGGCACCTTCCAGATCGTGTCGCCGGTTCCGATGCCGGCGATGCTCATCACGGCCGCTCCCCGATCCCTTCAAACCGGCCGATTCAGTGCCGCAACGCATTCGTCGTGGAAGGGCATGAGGGCGCAACCGGATCTTTATCCCAGATGTGCCCGTATTCGGGTCCGGTCACTGCCCGCAACTCGACGCGGCCGTCATCCATCTCCAGTGTTTTGACCAGTTCGGCATTGTGGTTCAGGAGCCCGTGCTGAAGATTGATCGCGGCCAGCGGTGCCTGCAGTTACCGCATATAGCTCGCGGGCGCACCGACGAGGCTGCAAAGCTGGCCATAGCTCCAATGCGTCGGTGCCATCGGCTCACGCCCGCAAGGAACGAGCAAGGTAAGGCGCTCGGCATTGTCACGGGTGGCTTCCACTCGGATCTCGGCACTTTCAACGGTTCGAACACGGGCGCGATTGGTTCTGGCGCTGACCGCGCGATGAAGATCGGTGAGCGACAGGTAGCGCTCATCGTCGGGGCGCGAGAACCATTCGGACGAGATGTGGCCGATGCGTTCACCGCGGAAATATCGACCTTGAAGCCGGACGACACCGGCCGCGGGCTGGAAATCATGGTGTTGATGCTCAAATCTCCTGAGAAGCCCGGCTGATCGCTTGCGCGACAACCGGGCTGGTGGGGTGGAAGATGGCTCGCCGCCGCAGCCTCTGTCCGACGCGGCAAGCACGCGGGACTCTCAGGCGCGCCACTCGAGAGTGGCGCGTATTGGCTTCTCAATCGATCGCCTGGAACATCTCGGCAGCTTCCGGACGGTCCACCGCTGCCCCGGCGCTGTAGCGAACCTGTACCGCGTGCTCGAGCCCGCGCGGGCGCTCGACTGACATAACGGGGATATCCGATAGAGGACCAAAGTTGCGGTGAGGCTCCCGCGGGTATGAACTTGCCGTAGTAGAAGCCGTAAAGGCTCAGCCAAGGGCGTGGCTTGCCAGGCCGTAGAGGTTTGACCCTGGCACCACGTCCGCGCGGCCTTTGCCCCGACGGGACATTGCGAGCACCGTGTCGAAGACGGTCAGGCCGGATTGTGAGAGGAACGTGGCGAAAGTGCCGGTCTCGACCGGTGTGTCGAGCCTCAGAAACTGATTTTCGTGGGCGGCGACATGCTGCCGGATAACTGCGATGGCGTCCGCATCAGTTTCTGCCACGACCGGGCCAATGACATGACCCCTTCCAAAAGGACGGCAAAGCGCGAAAGCGTACAGCCGACCGCCCCGAAACAACCCGTAACCTATGGATTGTGCGAAGAGCTTGCCGATCAGCGCCGCCCTCGAAACGCCGAATGCCCCTGCATCCAGCTCGACGACGGCGACAAGGTCCTCCCCTTCCAGTCGCCGAACCACCGGCTGCTCCGATGGCGTGATCACGTCGATCGGGTGGCGGGCGATGCCCTGGCATTGGTATATGGTCCGCACGGGTTGGAAACCGAGCGAATGATAAAGACGGCGGGCGGCCCTCGTCGCATTGAGCCTGAGATCGCGTCCCTGGCAATCCGAAAGCACGTGGTCCATCAGCCATCGCCCGGCGCCGTTTGTCTGCAGCCGCGGTGAAGTAATAACCATGCCTATGGTCGCGAAATCGTCACCGTGCGGGAACCACATGGCCGAACCTGTGAGCCTGCCAATTTCATCACGCGCGACATAGCCGTGGCCGCACTCGCGCAGGAACTGCAAATCCTCGGAACGGAGGGGCCACCCCACGGAAACGGACAAGGCGTGCAACTGTTCGAGATCGGCGCTCTCGATTCCGGCCACGTGCATTTTGAAACTGTCGATCACTTTAGATTCGGCTGCCGGTGCGTTCACTCCGTGCCTCCCGCCATTGTTTTCGTTTTCGTTTCGTCTTGGCCGATGCAGTTCCAGCCAGGCCGCGGCGAAAGCTTTTCTTGTTCACATTAGGACCTGACGCTCGATACGATTCGCTTGAGAGCGCATCGCGCGCGCAACAATCCTCCGAATTCGACGCGCTTTCAGCATGTAAATCGTTCACAGGCTTCTAAGGTACCTATCGAAAGCGTGCCGCCGTTCGCTTGCCTGTGACCTCATGCGGTGACGCATCGAAATCAAACCTTTCGTTGTGAATGCATGGTCGATGGCATCGATCTCGGAAAGCCGGGCATGTTGTGAGGGCACCGATGCAAGCAACGGAAATCCTGGAGAAACTCGTCGGCTTTCGCTCCGTCGTGGGGCTACCCAACGACGACATCGTGGCCTGGATCCGCGGCTATTTGGAAAACCACGGCATCGCAGTGGATGTCCTTCCCGGTCCGGAGGGCGATCGGTCCAACATCTTCGCCACTATCGGGCCAAAAGAGGCGCGTGGCTATATTCTCTCCGGCCATATGGACGTCGTTCCGGCGGCCGAAGCCGGCTGGACGAGCGATCCCTTCTGCCTGCGCGCCGATGCGGGCCGGCTCCATGGGCGCGGCGCCACCGACATGAAGGGCTTCCTCGCCGCCGTTCTCGCCGCCGTTCCCAGGCTCGCGGCCAGGCCGCTTCGCCGGCCGCTGCACCTCGCCTTCTCCTACGACGAGGAGGCGGGCTGCCGCGGCGTGCCGCATATGATCGCGCGCTTGCCGGAACTCTGCGCGAGGCCGCTCGGTGCGATCGTCGGCGAGCCGAGCGGCTTGCGCGCGATCCGCGCCCACAAGGGCAAGGCTGCCGCCAGACTGACCGTCAAAGGTCGTTCCGGCCATTCTTCGCGTCCCGACCAGGGGCTGAATGCCGTTCATGCTATCACAGGTGTCCTTGCCTGCGCGGTCGCAGAAGCCGACCGCTTGGCTCGCGGTCCCTTCGACCACGTGTTCGAGCCGCCCTACTCTTCCCTGCAGATCGGCACGGTGAAGGGCGGCCAGGCGGTCAACATCATTCCGGAGACTTCCGAGGCCGAGTTCGAGGCACGGGCGATTTCCGGCATCGATCCGGCGGAACTGCTCGCGCCGGTGCGAGAGGCCGCCGAGGCGCTGTCGAAACGAGGCTTCGAAGTGGAATGGCAGGAGCTAAGCTCCTATCCGGCGCTTTCGCTCGGTCCCGATGCACCGCTCGCGTGGCTGCTTGAAGCATTGACGGGCCTCGAGTCTCTCCCGGCCGTCAGCTACGGCACCGAAGCCGGACTTTTCCAAAGGGCCGGCATCGACGCGATCATCTGCGGCCCCGGCGAGATCGGCCGCGCCCACAAGCCCGACGAATTCATTCACGTCGATGAGCTCCTGACCTGTCAGGCGATGATCGAGCGGATCGGCGAAAATTGCCGCGCCTGAGGCTTCGAGAAGGAGACGCGCGATGACCTTCCTCTTCAATTCCGACGCTAAACGTGGCGCAATCTTCGCCAAGGCGTTTTCGCGTGAACTGCCGGACATTCCTTTCGCCACGGATCCGGCGGCGGTCGATCCGGAAGCGGTACGCTACCTGATCACGTGGACAGTTCCCGAAGATCTCTCGCGCTACAGCAGTCTTGAAATCCTCTTCTCGATCGGCGCCGGCGTCGACCAGTTCCGCATCGATGCAGTGCCGCCGCATGTGCAGGTGGTGCGCATGGTCGAGGATGGCATCATCCGGATGATGCAGGAATATGTGGCGCTCGCCGTGCTCGCGCTACACCGCAACCTGCCAGCCTATCTCGAGCGGCAGCGAGGCGAGAATTGGCAGGCCATTGCGCCGGTCCAGGCGGCCGAACGCCGCGTCGGCGTGCTCGGCCTCGGCATGCTCGGAACTGCGGTACTCGATCGGCTGATGCCTTTCGGCTTTCCGCTCTCCGGCTGGAGCCGCAGCCCACACGAAATCGAAGGCGTGAGATGCCTGAACGGCCGGAACGGTCTTGATGCGCTTCTGGGCTCGACCGACATTCTCATCTGCCTGCTGCCACTCACCGACGAGACGCGTGGCCTGCTAAATGCCCAACTTTTCGCCAAGCTCCCGGCCGGTGCGGCACTCGTCCATGTCGGGCGCGGACCGCAACTCGACGATCAGGCACTCCTCCAGGCGCTCGACAGCGGCCACCTCTCCGGGGCCGTGATCGATGTCACCGACCCCGAACCGCTGCCGGCGGGTCATCCCTTCTGGGGCCACCCGAAGATCCTGCTGACGCCACACATCGCGAGCGTCACCCAGCCGGAAAGTGCCGCGAAGGCCGTGATTGAGAACATCAAACGGCATCGGTCGGGTCTCGAGCCGTTCGGGCTGGTCAACCGCGGTCGCGGCTACTGAAGCGGACCAATCGGAGCCACGCGTTACGCTCCACGTCTTTTTTCATGCATGTCGTTATCCCGAGACCGCAACACACCTTCGGGCGACAAGGCATCAAGTTCTAAACCCAGGAAAGGAAAACCATGTCGCTCTTGAAAACCATCGACACCAACCCCTCCCTCGCGCCGCGCGAGTCCAGCCCGCTCCCCGAACGTCTGATCTCCGGCAATCCTGGCTTCAAGACCTGGGCCCAGGACGTCGCCCGTGGCGAGATGATCCATACAGGCGTCTGGGAAGCGACGCCGGGCGAGACGCGCTCGATCAAGGGCGAGACCTTCGAGTTCTGCCATATCCTTTCCGGCGTCGTCGAACTCACGCCGGAAAACGGGGAGCCGGTCGTCTACAAGAGCGGCGACAGCTTCGTCATGAAGCCGGGCTTCGTCGGCATCTGGAAGACCATCGAGACCGTGCGCAAGATCTACGTGACCGTGATGTGACCAGAAGATACCGTCGTGATCGAAGGCGCCCGTATTGAGATTAGCGTAAGCGGTGTCCTGCGGCAGCGCCCAGACCGTGGTCTTCTCGGCCTTGGGGTCGAAGCGCACGACGGCATTGAGGCCGCTGTCGGTGATCCACGCAGCGCCATCCGGGGCCCTGGATGACACCATGTGGGCTGGAGCCTTCGCCGAGCGGCACTTGTCGGACCTTACCCGTCTCAGTATCAAGGATGCCAAGCGCCCCCTGCTGCTGAGCTGTGTACCAGACGCTTCCATCCGGCGCGGGTGCGACATCATGGGGGTGCGCGCCCTGCGGCAGGTCGTAGACCTGGCGCTCCTGCGCGAAAGCCGAGATGGCGGCAAGGCCGGCGGCAATAAAGGCGATACGAATGAGGCTGCGCATAACCAACCTCCCTGCAGCTGCGGTCGCAATATTACGTTACCACCGAGTACTTCCGGCAAGGCCGGGAATGGGAGCCGATCATTCACGATCGCGCGACTGCTGTGGAGACCGTTCGAAGAGCAGCGTCCCGCGGAACATCGCCTCCTGACCGGTGTTGAGTTGGGAAAAGCATGTCCCCAACGCGCAAAACGCGACCGGCGACGTGTTGCCAAGCCTTGGACAGCGAAGATGATCAACCAACCAGGTCCAAACGATCCAGTCGATGAGAGCCTTGTCACGGTGTTCGGCGGAACGGGCTTCCTTGGACGGCGGATCGTGAGCAGGCTTCTGGAAACGGCTGTCGTTGTACGCGCCGCCTCGCGTCATCCGCGCAAGAACAAAGTGGATGACGCATCCGGCGAGAGACAATCTCTGCAGGTCGAGGCGGACATATTGGATCCATCCTCGATGGCCTCTGCCGTGGCTGGATCTCGCGCGGTCGTGAATGCGGTCAGCCTTTATGTCGAGCGCGGTGAGCAGACCTTCGAGCGTGTCCATGTAGAAGCCGCGGCCGATTTGGCGGCCGCTTCACGGGATGCAGGCGTCGAGAGGTTCATCCAGATTTCGGGCATTGGAGCGAACGCGACATCCCGTTCGCCCTACATTCGCGCCCGGGGACGCGGCGAGGAGGCGGTAAAGGCGGCGTTTCCAGGCGCGGTGATCGTCCGTCCCGCTGTGATGACCGGACCCGATGACGCGTTCATCACAACGATCGCAAGGTTGGTACGCCTCCTGCCGATCTATCCGTTGTTCGGCGAAGGCAGCACTCGCGTGCAACCGGTTCATGTTGAGGACGTCGCGGAAGCCGTGAGCCGCTTGGCCCTGGGGCGGAATCCCGCGGAGGCTTCGATTTTCGAGTGCGCCGGCCCGCGCATTTATTCGTATCGGGAACTCGTCCGGGAGATCGCGGCGCAACTCAACCTGCGAGTGAGGACGGTGCCTGTGCCGTTCGCCGTCTGGAGCATATTGGCGACGGCCTCGGAATTTCTGCCCGCCGCGCCCGTGACGCGCAATCAGGTCGATCTCATGCGTTTTGACAACGTCGCGACAAGGGACCTGCCGGGCCTCAAAGAACTCGAGATCCAGCCCCGCGGCATCGAGGACGTCATCCGAATGATCGAGCATGCCGCTTGAGCCGGAACCTTACGCTGCCTGCGAGGTTGGTCCGACTGAACAGGAGGACTCCAACCATGGCCAGATGCGACCAGTGCGGCAATGAATATGACAAGACCTTCCAGGTGAAGATGGGGGATGGAACCTACACCTTCGACAGTTTCGAGTGCGCTGTCCAGAAACTTGCTCCGACATGTCCGCATTGCGGCGTGCGGGTCATCGGGCATGGCGTCGAGCAGGGCGACACTATCTACTGCTGTGCGCATTGCGCCGAACAGGAGGGAGCCGACGCCCTCACCGACCGCGCGCCTTGAGGGAAGCCGTTTCAGGGCCGTTGCGGCTGCCCGCCTTCGGCGGCGGCGAGAATTGCGTTGATAAGGCGGTGGACCTTTAGCGCCTCGCGCCCGTTCACCCGGGGCTCTCGTCCAGCCTCGACGGCACCGAGAAAATCGGCGAGCACCGCGCGATGATGGTGGTGCGGGAAGGCCATGGGATCGGCGCCGGCACCACCAGCCATTTCGTCTTCGATCAATAATTCAGTGCCATCGTGGAACAAGGCGGTAAGGCTTCGCCCGCCGAGACGTGCCATGCCGCGCGTGCCGATGATGTCGATCTCGTCCGGATAACCGGGATAGGCGCAGGTGGTGGCACTCACCGCCCCGATCGCCCCATTCGCGAAGCGGATGGCCGCCATTGCCAGATCCTCGGTCTCCATGCGGTGCACCTTGCTGGTTGCCGCATAGGCTGTGACCTCCTCCGGAAGGCCGGCAAGCGAGACCAAAAGATCGAGTGTGTGGATCGCCTGGGTGAGAAGTACGCCGCCGCCGTCGCGAGCCCGCGTGCCGCGTCCCGGCTGGTCGTAATAGTTTTGTGGCCGCCAATTGTGAAGGCGGGCCGAAGCGCTGACGATCTCGCCGAGGCGCCCCTCATTGATCAGCTTTGCCAGCGCCTCGCTGACAGGGCGGAAGCGGTGCTGGAGCACGATGCCGAGCTTTATGCCGGCGCGCTCCGCCGCCTCGACGAGCGCTCCCGCGTTCTCCCACGTGGTCTCAAGTGGTTTTTCGAGAAGCACATGCTTGCCCGCCTTAGCTGCCTCCCGCACCAGCTCGAGATGGGTGTTGGGCGGCGTCAGGATCATGACGGCGGCTATCGACGGGTCACCGAATATCGTTTCGGCCTTGTCACAAACTGCAAAACCGTAGGCATCCGAAAATGCTTTCCGCCTTGCCGCAGTGGGGCTGAAAGCGGCAGCGACCTCGACCCTGTCGTTGAGGTCGAGCAGGCTTTGAGCATGCGGCGCCGACGCCATGCCGAGACCGATCACGCCAATACGCAGCTTTGCCATCTTGCTCTCCCCCTTAGCCGAAGATCCGGAGCATACACACGAATTCCTCCCCGAGCAGTCATCTTCGGCCCCTGGCTACGCTGGGAGACCGCCGGGCGCAAGAAATTCATCATACAACCTGCTCAATTTTGTATGTTGACAATATAATTTACAAGATCTAGCCATAACAAGCCTGATGGAGGAGCGGGCCGGAATGGAAGCGGCGATCGACCCAAGTCTTCTGTTTCCGGGGAGAAGAATGCTGCTTTGCGCAGGCGGGTGACCGGCGCGTCACCACGTTGTGCGCAGTCCGCGCACTTCTCGCGCGCCGCGTTGCGGAACACGGCTTGGGGGAGGACCAGGCTTGCGAATTCGCCTCGCGATGATGGCGTACCGGTTCTGAGACATCAATTGTTCATGCGAAAACGGGAGGAGAGCATGAGAAACCTAGTCAAGCTGGCGGCGGGTCTGTTGACTGCCGCTGCATTCATTACCAGTGCGGCCAGTGCCCAGACGGTGCTGCGGTCGTCCGACACGCATCCGGACGGCTATCCAACGGTCGAGGCGGTCAAGTATTTCGGTGAACTGGTCAAGGAGCGCACCGGCGGCCGCTATGCCGTCGAGGTTTACCATTCCGCGCAGTTGGGGGAGGAAAAGGACACCATCGAGCAGGTCCGCTCCGGCGTGATCGAGCTGAACCGCGTTTCGATGGCGCCCTTTAACGGCACGGTGAAGGAATCGATTGTTCCGGCGCTGCCCTACCTTTTCCGTTCGGAAGAGCACATGCACAAGGTCATGGACGGGGCGATCGGGGACCAGATCAAGACGGCCTTCGAAGGCGCCGGGCTGGTCGTGCTTGCCTATTACGACGCCGGCTCGCGCTCCTTCTACAACAAGCAGAAGCCGATCAATTCGGTCGCCGATATGAAGGGGCTCAAGTTCCGCGTCATCCAGTCCGACATCTTCGTGGACATGGTTGCGGCGCTCGGGGCGAACGCCACACCGATGCCCTACGGCGAAGTTTATTCCGCGATCGAAACCGGCGTCATCGACGGCGCGGAGAACAACTTCCCGAGTTATGACACCGCCAAGCATTTCGAGGTAGCCAAGAACTTCTCGCTCGACGAGCACACCATCCTTCCGGAAGTGTTCGTGATGAACAAGGCCGTCTTCGACAAGCTTACTCCGGAAGACCAGGAACTCTTCAAACAGTCTGCCAAGGAGAGCGTCGCCAAGCAGCGCGAGCTCTGGGCGGCCAAGGTGAACGAATCGCGCGCGAAAATCGAGGCGGCCGGCGCGCAGATCACCACCCCCGACAAGCAGGGTTTCATCGACGCCATGAAGCCGGTCTACGAAAAACACGTCACCGACCCTGTCCTGAAGAAGATGGTCGAGGACGTTCAGGCGGTTCAGTAGCGAGACCGACGGGCAGGCATACAGCGCCGCGCGTCTTACCAGACGCGCAGACATCGCTTTAGCACTTCGAAATGCCTGCCTGTCCCCTCGAAGGGAATGACGACCGTGTCTACCACATTGGTGAAAACAGGCCGCGCGCTGTCCTGGCTGAGCACGCTTTCGCTATGGCTCGCGGGCACCGGCCTCGTCGTGATGACGGCCATCGTCGCGTGGCAGGTGTTCTGCCGCTACGTGCTGAATGACTCGCCGAGCTGGACCGAGCCCGGCGCCGTCATGCTGATGAGCTGGTTCATCTTCCTGGGCGCCGCCGTCGGCGTGCGGGAAAACTATCACCTCGGTTTCGACGTGCTTCTCTACGTCGTGCCGAAAAGCGGCAAGAAATGGCTGCGCATGATCTCGGATCTCGTCGCCCTCGCTTTCGGCGTCGGGATGATCTGGTACGGGATCGAGCTCGTCGGCCTCACTTGGGGCACCATTCTGCCCTCGCTCCATATTTCCGGCGGATGGAACTACGTGCCGCTGGTTGCCGGCGGCGTTCTCATCAGCCTGTTTGCCCTGGAACGCATCGTTCTGCGCCTTGCCGGCGAACCCATCGACGACCTGCTCGACGAAATGCCGCCGGCGGAGGTCGCCGCCGAACTCGACACCGCGAACGTAAAGGCGTGATGCGATGGATATGATAATCCTCTTCGGCGTATTCACGCTCCTGATGCTGATCGGCACGCCGATCGCCTTCTGCCTCGGCGTTGCGTCTTTCGCGACCGTGCTCTATCTGGGGCTGCCGCCGCTGGTGATCTTCCAGCGGCTGAATTCCGGCATGAGCGTGTTTTCGCTGCTCGCCATTCCCTTCTTCATCTACGCCGGCGACCTGATGGTGCGCGGCGGCATCGCCCAGAAGATCGTCGCCTTCGCCGCCTCGCTGGTCGGGCATGTCCGCGGCGGGCTGGGACAGGTCAACATCGTCACGGCGACGCTGTTCGGCGGCATTTCCGGCTCCGCGGTTGCAGAGGCCGCGGCCGTGGGCGGATTGATGATCCCGCAGATGAAGGAGCGCGGTTACGGCGCCGACTACGCGGTCAACGTCACCTCCATGGCGGCGTTGATTGCTCTGATGTTGCCCCCATCGCACAACATGATCATCTATTCGATCTCGGCGGGCGGAAAGATCTCGATCGCGGACCTCTTCACCGCCGGTATTCTTCCCGGACTGCTCTATGCGGCTGCGCTGATGGTGACCGCCTATTTCGTGGCGCGCCGGCGCGGCTATCCGACTGAGGCTTTTCCCGGCTTCGCCCGAGTTGGCCGCTACCTCATGGTGTCGATTCCGGGCCTCATGCTCATCGCCATCATCTTCGGGGGTGTCCGTTCAGGCGTCTTCACGGCAACCGAGAGTTCCTGCATCGCCGTCCTCTACGCGCTCGCGGTAACCGTCCTCGTCTACCGGCAAATGACCTGGCAGGATTTCGTCCACTCCACTTTCGGGGCCGTGCGCACGACGGCCATGGTCTTGCTCATCATCGGCATGGCCGCCGCCTTCTCCTGGCTGATGGCGTTCCTGAGAGTGCCTGCCTCGCTGATCGGCTGGATGAACACGATCTCAGACAATCCGATCATCGTGCTCCTGCTGATCAACGTGCTGATGCTGTTCCTCGGCACCTTCATGGACATGGGCCCGACCATCATCATCTGCACCCCCATCTTCCTGCCGGTGGCGATGGCCTATGGCGTCGATCCGGTCCATTTCGGGGTGATCATGATCCTGAACTTCGGCATCGGGCTCAACACGCCACCCGTCGGCGCTGTGCAGTTCGTGGCGTGTGCGGTCGGAAAAATCTCCGTCTGGGAGGCGATGCGCAGCATCTGGCCCTTCTACCTGGCGGGGTTGATTGTGCTTGGGCTCGTCACCTATGTTCCGGCCCTTTCACTCTGGCTTCCGAGCGTGTTCAAAGGGTAATCGCATCATGGGCTCTCTGGCCGAATTCAAGATGGAGCGCAAACCGAAGCTTTCGGAGCGCGTCGCGAGCGCGATCCGGCAGCAGGTGCTGAAAGGCGAAATCCCGCCGGGTGAAAAGCTGCCGACGGAGAGCCGAATGCGGGAGGTCTTCGGCGTCAGCCGCACCGTGATCCGCGAGGCCATCGCAACGCTTGCCGCCGACGGCCTCGTCGAGGCGCGGCAGGGTGCCGGCGTCTTCGTCAAGGAACACCCGACCCTTGCCTTCGGCTCGATCGGCCTTGATGCCGGCAACAAGATCTCCCACGCGCTAAACGTGCTCGAAGTACGGATGGGGCTCGAGATCGAAAGCGCTGGCCTTGCTGCGCTCCGGCGGAATGCTGCCCAGGAGGCGCAGATCCAGGAGGCCTTCTTCGACTTCGACCGAATGCTCGAGCGCGGCGAGCCGACCGGCAAGAGTGATTTCGCCTTCCACCGGGCAATTGCGGTCGCTACCAACAACCCCTACTACGTGGAGGTTCTCGATGCCCTTGGCATGCGAGCGATCCCATGCGACGTCGCCTCGCCCTGGGGTACCGACAGGGTGCTGACGCGTGAATATCAGGAAAGCCTGCAGCGCGAGCATCTGGCGATCCTGAAGGCCATTTCCGCCAGCGACCCCGAAGCTGCCCGCGCCGCCATGCGCGCCCATCTGACCGCCAGCCAGCAGCGATATCGCGCCCGGCTGAGCGGCCAACAGGCAGAATGGGGCACGACCAAGCGCAAGGTTTGATCTCCTTTTCATCAATACAAGGGCAGTGAGCGATGACCGCGAACCATGTCGAATACACCATCCGTCACGCAGTTGACCCGGCAGCCGCCGCGCGCATGGATACCGAAGCGCTGCGCGCGAACTTTCACATTTCGGGGCTGTTCCGGCCGGGCCGCATCGTCCTCACCTACAGCCACTACGACCGCATGATCGTCGGCGGCGCGATGCCGGTGGATGGGCCTTTGGCGCTCGAGACCATCCGTCCGACCGGCACACCGCGCTTTCTCGACCGGCGCGAGCTCATTGCCGTCAATATCGGCGGCCCGGGCCGCGTCGAAGTGAGCGGCGAAAGCTTCCGATTGGAGCCGCGCGACATGGCCTACTCGGGTTTGGGCGAAGAGGTGACTTTCTCGTCCGAAGACCCTGGCGCCCCTGCCAAGTTTTACCTGCTGAGCGCGCCCGCTCACCAGGCGCTGCCAAGCCGCCACATCCGTATCGGCGATGCCAAACGGCTCGATCTCGGCAGTGCTGCCACCTCGAACGAACGCTCGATCTTCCAGTTCATCCACCCGGAAGGGGTAAAAACCTGCCAGCTCGTCGCCGGCATGACGCAGCTTGCCGCCGGCTCGGTCTGGAACACCATGCCCTGCCACGTGCATGACCGGCGCATGGAAGCCTATCTCTATTTCGACCTGCCCGAGAGCGCGCGCGTCCTGCATCTGATGGGTGAGCCCAGTGAGACACGCCATATCTTGATGGCAAAGGAGGAGGCGGTGCTTTCGCCGCCCTGGTCGATCCATTCCGGCTGCGGAACGTCGAGCTACGCCTTCATCTGGGCGATGGCGGGCGACAATGTCGACTACACCGATGTGGATATGGTGCCGATGGAGGCGCTCAGATGAGCGCGCCGTCTGCCTTCAGCCTTGCCGGACGCCGCATCGTCGTCACCGGTGCCAATACGGGAATCGGGCAGGGAATCGCGGTCGCGATCGCCCGCGCCGGCGGCACCGTGATCGGCGTGGGCCGCTCAGCCATGGACGAAACCGCGGGAAAGGTCGCTGACGCCGGCGGAAGCTTCGTTCCCGCCAATGCCGACCTTTCGGACCGGGAGGCGACCCGCTCGCTGATCGATGGACTGTGGAGCGAACATGGTCCGGTGGATGGTCTGGTCAACAATGCCGGGATCATCCGCCGCGCAGACGCGGTTGAATTTACCGAAGCCGACTGGGACGATGTGGTTGATATCAATCTCAGATCGTTGTTCTTCCTGAGCCAATCCTATGGCCGCCGCCTTCTCGCCGAGCAAAGACGAGGCAAGATCGTCAATATTGTTTCACTGCTTTCCTTCCAGGGCGGAATACGGGTCGCTTCCTATACCGCGTCCAAGCATGGCGCGCTTGGCATCACGAGGGTTCTCGCCTGCGAATGGGCTGCCAAGGGCATCAACGTGAATGCGGTGGCGCCCGGCTACATCATCACCAACAACACCGAGGCGCTCCGTGCCGACGCCAAGCGCAGCGCCGCCATTCTGGAGCGCATTCCGGCCGGGCGCTGGGGCACCCCGGATGACATCGGCGATGCGACGGTGTTCCTGCTCGCCCCGGCATCGGACTATATGCATGGCGCCGTCATCCCGGTGGACGGCGGCTGGCTTGCGCGATGAGGAGACAGATATGGATACGAGACTTTTCGCCCGCGGCAATGAAGGTGAATGGATCGATCTCGGACAGGGCAACCGTCGCCGGGTGATCCTCCACACGGACGAGCTGATGATGGTCGAATTCGCCTTCGAAAAGGGCGGCATCGGCGCGCCGCACTCGCACCCGCACGTTCAGGCGAGCTATGTGGCGGAAGGCAGGTTCGAAGTCATGGTCGGCGGACACAGCGCGGTCCTTTCCGCCGGCGACAGCTTCATCGCGCCTTCGGGTGTGGTCCATGGCGTCGTGGCGCTGGAGGCAGGCCGCCTCATTGACAGCTTTACGCCCCATCGCGCCGATTTCCTGAAATAGGACACTGAACGCTAGCGCCGGCTCGCGCTTCGTCGTTCCTACGGCGCCGCGCGTCCTATCATTGAACTGCTGCATGTTTTGTTTTCTTGAATCGCCTACGATTTAAGAAACATGCAGTAGCTTTGCCCCATCAAATTTTGGTTCCGTCACCCAGGACATACGATGGGCCCTTGACCTTCCAACGATGGGAAGCCCCATGTTCTTTCCATCACGAAGCCAAAGGAGACGAGCATGCAACGCTACAAGATCGACGAGATGAGCTGCGGCCACTGTGTCGGCACCATCGAAAAGGCGATCCGGGCCATCGATCCGGTGGCCAAGGTCGAAGCGAACCTCGGGACGAAGGAAGTGCGTGTCGAAACGACGGCGGACAGCGATGTCATCGTAGAGGCTTTGAAGACCGCCGGCTACGACAGTCTGCCGCTGTAGCGTTCGGCCGATTGGCCGGCCGCTTAGCGCGCAACCATGGCTGGGTGCTAGCCGACCTCCGATCCTAGGAGGCCTCACCTTCGTTCGCAGTCGCATTGCAAGGAGCGCGATCATGGGATCCGCGACGATCATCCAAACAAGAAATGCTGAACCGATTGCCGGGTCGGGACGAACGGCCAGCATCGCCGTGGAGGGCATGACCTGTGCCTCCTGCGTCGCGAGAGTGGAAAAAGCCATACGCGCGGTGCCGGGCGTCATGTCGGCTTCCGTCAATCTCGCCACTGAGCGGGCGGATGTGCGCTTCGACGCAACGGCGAGCCCCGCCGATATCGTCAAGGCGATCGAGAATACCGGCTATGGCGCCTCCGAAGAGCTGATAGAGCTCGCCATCGACGGCATGACTTGTGCATCCTGCGTCGCCCGCATCGAGAAGGCGCTGAGGACCGTTCCCGGAACCGTGGAGGCGAGTGTCAATCTTGCCAGCGAGAAGGCCACCGTTCGCGTCGTCAAAGGGCTTGCCTCCGTCGATATGCTGGTCGAAGCCGCGCGTAACGCCGGCTACGACGCCCGGCGCATCGCCGGCAAGCAGGATGCTGATCAGGAAACGGAGAAACGCGAACGGGAAAGCCGTCGCCTGAAGCTCTCTCTCACGATCGCCGCCATTCTGACGCTCCCTATTTTCGTGCTCGAGATGGGATCGCATTTCATCCCGGCGATCCACGATTTCGTCATGATCCGCATCGGCATGCAGGAAAGCTGGTATCTGCAGTTCGTGCTCGCGTCGCTTGCTCTCTTCGGTCCGGGCCTCCGTTTTTTCCAGAAGGGCGTCCCGGCGCTCCTTAGAGCGGCGCCGGATATGAACTCGCTGGTCGCGATCGGCGCGTTTGCCGCCTGGATTTACTCCGTGGTTGCAACCTTCGCGCCGGACCTGCTGCCGGCCGACACCGCCAATGTGTACTATGAAGCGGCGGCCGTGATCGTCACGCTGATCCTGCTTGGCCGGTTCCTCGAAGCGCGCGCCAAAGGCCGCACGTCAGAGGCAATCAGGCACCTCATGGGGCTCCAGCCGAAGACGGCCCGCGTCATCCGCAATGGCGAAACGGTGGAGATTGCGATTGCCGATGTGCATGCCGGCGACGTCGTTGTCGTGCGCCCCGGCGAAAGGATCGCCGTCGATGGCGTGGTCGTCGAAGGCAACTCCTATGTCGATGAATCGATGATCACCGGCGAGCCGGTCCCAGTCCAGAAAGCGGACGGAGCCGAAGTCGTCGGCGGTACGATCAACAAGACCGGTGCCTTCAGCTTCCGCGCCACCAAGGTCGGAGCGGATACGGTGCTGGCGCAGATCATCCGCATGGTCGAACAGGCGCAGGGCGCGAAGCTACCGATCCAGTCGCTCGTCGATCGCGTCACCGCCTGGTTCGTGCCCGCGGTCATGGCGATCGCCTTTGCGACGTTCCTCGTCTGGCTCGTCTTCGGCCCAGATCCTGCGCTGACCTTCGCGCTCGTCAACGGCGTTGCCGTCCTCATCATCGCCTGCCCTTGCGCGATGGGGCTCGCAACGCCCACCTCCATCATGGTCGGAACCGGCCGTGCCGCCGAAATGGGCGTGCTCTTCCGCAAGGGCGAAGCCTTGCAGACGTTGCGCAATGCCGAACTCATCGCGGTCGACAAGACCGGTACCTTGACCCGGGGCCGGCCCGAGCTGACCGACCTCGAAGCCGCTGCGGGCTTTGACAGCAATTCCGTCCTTGCGCTCATCGCCAGCGTCGAAGCGCGTTCCGAGCATCCGATCGCGGAAGCCATCGTTTCTGCGGCGAGGAATGCGGATTTGACGATCAGCGAAGCGAAGCATTTCGAGGCGATCCCTGGTTTCGGGACCCGCGCCAATGTTTCCGGACACACGGTCCTGGTCGGGGCCGACCGGCTGATGGCGCGCGAGGGCATCGACATCGCTGTCTTCGCCGATCACGCCCGCCGTCTTGGCGACGAAGGCAAGAGCCCGCTTTATGCGGCGGTCGATGGCAAGCTCGCGGCGATCATCGCCGTCGCCGATCCGATCAAGGAAACGACGCCGCAGGCGATCCGCATGCTGCATCAGCTTGGCCTCAGGATCGCGATGATCACCGGAGACAACCGCCGCACGGCGGAGGCGATCGCGCGCAAGCTCGGGATTGACGAGGTCGTTGCCGAGATCCTGCCGGACGGAAAGGTAGCCGCCCTGATGCGGCTAAAGGCGGAAGGGCGCAACGTCGCCTTCGTCGGCGACGGCATCAACGATGCACCGGCGCTCGCCGCAGCCGATGTCGGGCTGGCGATCGGCACCGGGACGGATGTCGCCATCGAGAGCGCCGACGTCGTGCTGATGTCCGGCGATCTCCTCGGCGTGCCGAATGCCATCGCGCTGTCGAAGGCAACGATCCGCAACATCAAAGAGAACCTGTTCTGGGCCTTCGCCTATAATGTGGTGCTGATACCGGTCGCCGCCGGCGTGCTTTATCCGGCCTACGGCATGTTGCTTTCGCCGATCTTTGCGGCCGGCGCCATGGCACTTTCCAGCGTCTTTGTGGTCGGCAATGCGCTGCGTCTCAAGCGGTTCAGGAGCCTTTCGCGTGAGGCAGCCGCCGTTCAATAATGCTGGGCGCCATTGGCGCCCCGCAAGCGAATTTCCTATATCAACAGCATAGAGTGCCGTCAGAAAAAGGTGATGTCATGAATATCGGCGATGTCGCGCGCGCCTCCGGCGTCTCGACGAAAATGATCCGCTACTACGAGACGATCGGCCTTATTCCTCCGGCCAGCCGCAGCGAATCCGGTTACCGCAACTATGGCGACAAGGACGTCCATACGCTGCGCTTCATCCGCCGTGCTCGCGATCTCGGCTTCACGGTCGAGCAAATGGCGGATCTTCTGGCGCTCTGGCGGGACCGCTCGCGCGCCAGCAGCGAGGTCAAGAAGATCGCGCTCGACCAGGTGGAAATCCTGGAACGCAAGGCTGAAGAACTGAAGGCCATGAGCCGGACGCTCAAGCATCTTGCCGCCCATTGCCACGGCGACGAGCGGCCGGATTGTCCGATCCTCGACGACCTTGCCGACGCGAAGGTGAACTCCGTGAAGGTCCAGGAACCCGCCCGCTTCGGCCGAAATGGCATCGACCCCATGCGGGTCAGGTCACGATGATTCTCGGCTGCTGAGGGTCATTTCGCCACGAAAAGCAGATCGAAGCCCCTGAACTCGCGCCGGGAGACCGATTTGCGGATCGCCGCCCAGATGGCGGACGGATTTTCGAGCTTGAACCCGCGAAAGCTCCGGATAAGGCGCACCGTGGCGGCGATCGTTCGAAGCGCGCGGAAAAAACGCGGACCGGAGAGCGAGGCGGCGAGGATCTGCGGATGCACCGCGATCAGCACACCCGCCGTTCTCTTGCGGTCGATCGCCCGAAACTGGTCGAGTGCCTTGTATTCGTAGCCTTCGATGTCGATCTTGAAGCAGAGCCGCTCCGTCCTCGCCATTTTCTGAAGGCCAGGAATGGTGACGGTTTGCGCCGTGACGGCCAGACCGGTGTCGTCGGCAATCAGCGCCGAGGTTTCGGAGCTGCCGAAGCCGCCGCCGACCGAGTGCAGCACCAGGCATTCATCCTGAGAGAGCGCCGCATTGATAAGCTTCACTTCGCCCGTATTCTCGCGCTGCATCTCGGAGAGTATCCCGAAGCACACCGGATCGGGCTCGACGGTAATGACATTGTCGGCGATCTGCGCCGCCCAATAGGGTGTCACGCCGATCCAGCCGCCGATATCGATGAAGGTCGTGGTACCGTCGACGAGTCGCTCGATATTGCGGAATGTACCGGGCTCCCATTGCCCGCCTTGCAGCCGGGCAAAGAAGCGCGCCTTCTCCGGCTTGTCGGGGAAATAAACTGTCTTCTGAAAATAGGTTATCGCGCGCATCGCGCCTCTTTAGTGCATTTCGGGGCGACGTGTGAAGCGGTCCCGCTGAGAACGCGGTAAACAAAGAGTCAGAGCGACACCGCCAAGGTGTGCCGTTCAAGAACGACCCAATGGCGCTTACGCCTCTGCCCGCTGGGCGCGGCTGCGCGCTTCAGTGAGTTCGGAGGTAGTCTGGCTGAGACGGTCGGCGAGCACGCGCATGATTTCCACCGCCATCTCCGGGAAGTCCGCCAGCAATTTCAAGAAATCGTCCTTGCGAATGCGCAGCGCCTCGAGGGCCGTGCTGGTCTTGACCGTCGCCGTGCGCGGCGTGTTGCAGAGAATGGCGATTTCGCCGACGATCGAATTCTGCTCCACCTCGGCGACCTTCAATTGCCCGGTTGGCGTTGCAACCAAGACATCGGCTCGCCCGGAAAGGATCACATAGGCGGCATCGCCGATATCGCCCTGATGAAAGAGACTTTCTCCCGCGCTGTACATTACCCTGTCGGAGGTGAACGCCAGAAGTTTGAGCTTGGCTGGCGGCAAGCCGGAAAACAGTGTGATCCGGCGCAGCATTTCCACTTCGTCTTTTAGGAGCATGACAGTCCGTTTCTCCGAGTGTGTCGCGAGCATAAGCACCTCCCTCCCCTTGAAACGGGGAAATATGCTTGCTCCCTCACATTAATATTACATCAAGATGCCAGTTCCTTGTAGTCGCTGTCTTTCGCAGATGTTTCCACAGCTTCATCGCTTATAAGATGGCCGTTTTCGAAGTGCGCCCGGCGATCGAACAACTCCGAAAGAGCCGGGTTGGCGAGTACCCAGACGATCGCCGGCTTGCGGTCTTCCTGCCTCAGGAAGGCAAAGACGTTGCGGGTGATCTGCTCCTGTGCTCGCTGGTCGAGCGCGAGCAGCGGCTGATTGAAGATGTAGAAGTCCGACATGCGGATCAATGCACGCGCAAGGTTGAGCTTCTGCCGCTGGCCCGCCGTCAACCGCTTGCCGCCGGCGCCGACGTCGAAGTCGAGTCCGAAGGCAAGCACGTCATTGTAAAGTCCGAGCGTTTCGAAGAGGTCGCGCACGATCGCGCGGATTCTCTCGGAGCCGTCGGTGTGCCTGTGGCCGATACGGCCGAAAAGCACATTATCGATGATGCTGGACGATGCCATATAACGGTTCGGCTGATAGTGCTCGATGATGCCGACGAGATCCTCGGGCAGACCTTCGCTGAACTCCTGGCGCGCCGCGACGATCTGAGACATCAGTTCTTCGGACAGCAGGCCGAAGCGGTGGCGTGGCTCGATGTAACCGAAGCATAGGCGGATGATCTTGATGGCATCATCCTCGGAGACTTCGTCGATCGCTCGTCCCCTTACTTTCTGGAGAAGCGCTTCATAGGTCGGGATCTCTTCCGCCGCCATGAAGGTTAGTTGCTGGAAGAACGGGTGATCCGGAGGCAGGTCGCGGAACAGTTCGACGACGTTGCCGGCGATTTCCAGTCCCATTTCGTAGAAGCTCTCGTGCAGACCGGCCCGCTTCAAGACCGTCTTGAAGAACGGGTGGCTTTCAAGTGCGATTTCCCACCGCGCCTGATCGGTCACCGTCCCGAAGAGCAGGTTTTCCCCGATGGTCGCCTCGACATTGTAGGAACCAGGCTCGAAGAACACGACCAGATCACTGAGCTTCTCGGCCTCGAGACGCCTGCGAAGGGCCCCGCGCATCGCCACGATCTCACCCGCAAAGGCTTCGTGCTGCGCGGGATCGATTGTCGAGCGGACGGCAAGCGCCATGATGTCGTTTGTGAGAAGCACCGTGTCGAGCACGGCTCTGACCTTCCCGAAGAGGTCATCCGGGCCGGTTGCACCTGCGGCTCCGTAATCGATCCAGTCGCTGTTGACGTCGAGCGAGGGATTGCCGGCAAGCTTCGCTTCCAGCAATTCCCACCGACGGTGGGCGGCCTTGTCGCCCTCGTAAACCACCTCTGTCAGCGGCGCGTGCTTGAGCCCGTAGAGCAGGTTATCGCCGAGGCTCCCCTGGAAGGTGAATACCTCCGATGAGGCATAGGAAATTCGCCGCCCGACGACCGATTCCGGCAGGTCGTGGATATCGTCGTCGCCGACGACGATCCTGCCGCCTTCGGGCCATATGAGACGTCCGAAGGCTTCGGCGAGTGCCTCTCCCCCGCCGGTAGAGCCGCCCGTAATCGCGATGGCCTCGCCGGGGCGCACCTGCAGCGACACGTGTTCTATGACCTTCGAGCCGCCGTCATCGGCAACGGAAAGATTGACGGCTGCAAGGGTCGCCGTGATAGGCGCCACGGAGGTTACCGAGATCGCTTGGACACTCGGATCGATCAGCGGCTCGACGCTGAACTGCTCGACGACCTGGGCGTATTTGACCTGCACGTCCTGGCGCGCCTGATCCCAATCGATGAGTTCTTTCAGCGGTCCCGGAAGGTCTTTGTAGGCACCGATCACCGCAACGAGCTGGCCGATATCGAGCTGGCCGTGCAGGGCGAAGTAGCCGCCGATCGAGTAGAACAGGAACGGGGTGACCTGAGCCAGGAAGTTGTTCAGGAACTTGACCAGGAACTTCCACTGATAGAGGTCGTAGCGGATCTTGAATATCCGGCCGAGTCGAGCGGCGATGTCGGCTCTTTCATAGTTGGACGTGTCGTGCCCGCGAATGGTCCCTATGCCGTCGACGATCTCGCCGACCCTTCCCGACAATTGGCGCGCCGTCAGCTGGCGCTCGCGTCCGAGCACGATCAGCCGCCGGCGCATGCGTGGAATGATCACTGCCTGTATCGCGACGATGAAGGCGGCAAGGAGACCCAGCCACAGGCTCTGGAGCAGAATGAAAATCAGCGCCGTCAAAGCCTGGCCGCCGAGGAGCGCCGGCTGCACGAAGGCATCGCCGGTGAACCCGCCGAGCGGCTCGACCTCGTCCTTGATCATGGTCGAGATTTCGGCAGGCTTCACGCGCTTGAAGTGACTGGGCGGAAAGCGCAGCACCCGGTCGACGAGCTCGAAGCGGATGCGCCGCAGGAGTCGCTCGCCGAGCCGGCCCTTGTAGGTGTTGATGTAGAACTTGAAGAGCCCGTTGATGATGACGAGCAGCAGGAAGACAAGGCTGAGGGCAAGCAGCATTCCCTCCCGCTCAAGTTGAAAGCCCGAAAACAGGTCGACCTCGCCGAAACCGGGCAGGTTGAAGGAAATCGGCAGGAAGGCCTGGGTCGACGCGGGTCCTTCGAAACCCTCGCCCTGAATCGGTCCGTTGACGATCTGCTTGGGAAGATCGAAGGACAGGAAGTAGGGTATCATCGACAGCGCGACGACCAGCAGGATCCAAAGCTGCTGCTTGCTGGTGTGAGTCCAGATGTAGCGGGAAAGACGTGTTTCCATGTGCTGGCAATACAACCTAACTTAAATACGGGATCGCCGGGCCGATCGGGCCGGCAGCCTTCCGTCGCAAATGGTTCCAGTCCATCAAATCTTCAATGGACTCGCGCTTCATCCACGGAATCGTGACTGCCCGGCATGAGAGCAGAGCCCTGCCCCATGTCAAGCGGACACGAACCACAAGTAACATCCGTCGAACAGATCGCCCCTTCAGCAAAGCCCCGACGGTTCCTTGCAGACGTGGCGGGCATCCGCGGATCGAGGTATACTCGCGCGTGGCTTGCACTCGCCTATTCGCAAGCTTACAACAGCCTTATGATGCATGCCACCCATACTCCACCCGAAGATTGGCACGAGAACGCCTATGATCTCGTGCGCGGGATCGCTGCCTATTCCGGTAGCGCCGTCGTGGAGGGGATAGGCAGGGTAATCGCCCAGCATCGGGATGCGGACATCGCCAACGCGTTCAACTACAAGCAGGTCGGCTGCAAGATCTGGGCACGTGACAAGCTGCTCGAAAGCGTCGGCTCGACCTTCGGCCGGATTGCGGTTTTGGGCGGCTGGTACGGCGTTCTGCCCGCGATTCTTTTCGAAGACACGCGCTTCACCATCCGCGCCATCGACAGTTACGACATCGATCCCGCGGTGGAAGAGGTCGCACGCACGCTCAATTCAGCACATGGTGACCGTTTCCGCGCGATCACCGCGGATATGTACGCTCTCGACTATCGAACAATCGGAGCCGACCTGATCGTCAACACGAGTTGCGAGCACATTGCCGATCTCAAGCTCTGGCTTGAGCTCCTTCCTCCGGGGGCTCGCGTCCTCTTACAGTCGAACGACTACTTCAGCGAACCGACGCATATAAGCTGCGTAGCCTCGCTCGAGGAGTTCAAAAAGCGGGCCGGTCTTGCGAAGCTCGATTTCGCAGGCGCGTTGCCGATGAAGAAATACAATCGCTTCATGCTGATCGGGACGGTCTGACCTCCCGCTGCCGCAGTTCTTCCCTCAGGATCGCTGCAGTCCTGGCAGCGCCGGTAAGATCGAGCGGCGGGATCTCCGGCTTCGGCCGAGCAAGCATCGCCTCTATGTCCCGTGCGAGCCGGTCGGACGTGATGCCTTCCTCCGGCAGGACGCCCGCGAGGCCGAGCCTTTCGAGCCGTGCTGCGCGGGTGCTCTGCTCGGTTTCGCCGCCCGCCGTGAAGGGAATGAGCAACGAGCCGCAGCCGGCGCGAAGAATGTCGCACACGGTGTTGTATCCTGCCTGCGAGACGGAGAGCCGCGCGCCCGCGAGCAGGCCCGCAAAATCCTGGCGAAAGCGGAAGAGGCTGACCCCGGCGGGAGCTGCCGCGGCGAGAACGTCGAAGTCGCCTTGCGGCAGGTTCGGGCCGGTGACGATGCACCAGCGAAGCGCCTTTGGCAGCATCGCTGCGGCGCCGAGTGCCGCACTGATCAGGTCCTTGCCGACCGCACCACCACCGGCCGAAACCACGATGTCGAAGTTCTCGTTCGCTTCGGCCGGCGGCGGCGGTGCGACGAGACCCGTGTAGGCGACCTTTTCCGCGATCTCGCCCGCAAGCGGAAAGGTTTCCTCAAGGCGCGCAAAGGCCGGATCGCCGTGGACGAGCACAAGATCGAAATGCGCCTTGACCAGATCCACGGTCTCCTCGGCACGGCCGGGTTTCACCCGTTCCTGCAGGATGTCGCGCAGCGAAGTCGCCACCAACGGCCGCGGCTCCATTGCCGCGATGGCATCGAGCAGCGGCAGCAATTCGAAGCGCATCTGTCTGCGACCGAACGGGAAAGCCTCGATGATGACGACATCGGGCTTTGCGGCATGCAGCGCCTGGATCAACAGGTTCTTGCGGTGCTGCTGGAAAGCATTCGTGACCGGATTGCCGTCGGCATCGCTAAGACCCGAAAAGCCCTTGTCGCCGGCTAATATCGGCGGCAGCGCGATCGTCGCCAGGCCCTCGCCCGGAAACCCGGGAACGGGTGCGCCGCCCGTCACCATCGTGACTTCGAAGCCGTCGGCAGCCAACGCTTTAGCGATACGGCTCGCGCGTGCCAGATGCCCGATGCCGAGCAGATGCTGCACGTAGAAGAAGACGCGACGATTGCTCAAGAGGCTTTGCTCCACTCGCTTTGAAAGAGCCCGATCAATTGGGTGACGCTCGAGTGATGGTCGAACTCGGCGCGAACGCGTTGTTCGGCAGCAGTGCCGAGCCCGCGCCTGAGATCCGGGTCACGAATCAGGCGTTCGATTGCCGCGGCAAGCGCCCGCGGGTCCTCGGGCGGCACGAGGAGACCGTTCTGATAGTCCGTCAGCAATTCCGGAACGCCCGAGACGGATGTCGAGACGCAAGGCAACCGCTGACTTGAGGCTTCCACCAGAACGTTCGGAAGACCGTCGCGATCGCCATTGGCCGCAACCCGGCACGCCAGCGCGAAGATGTCGCTGTCGCGGTAGTGCTGAAGCACGTCGGTCTGGTCGAGCGCACCTTTCCAACTGACCCGATCGCCGAGGCCGAGTTCGGTGGCAAGCTGCTTGAGGTCGCCCGCCAGTTCGCCTGCGCCGATATGGTCAAAGCGCCAGTTGAGATCGGCTGGCAGCAGCGACAGCGCCTTCAGCAGGATGTCGTAGCCCTTCTTGGCGACGGCGCGTCCGACGCTGACGATCCGCACCGGATCGGCCGGGTCGGAGCCATCGCGGCGGGAATGGTCGCCGCCAAACACCGGGAAGCGGTCGAGATCGAGGCCGTGATAGCTCAGATGCACCCGGGACTTCTCGGGCGTCAGGCTTTGCAGGTGCTCAAAGCCGCTCCGCGTGCAGGTAACGGTCCAGCGGGCGCGGTCGAGCTTTCCGGAAAGCTCCCAGTTAGCGGACGTCCAGATGTCCTTGGCATGGGCGGAGCAGGTCCAAGGAATGCCTGCGATTATGCTGGCATAGTCGGTCACCGAGGCCGGCGTGTGGATGAAATGCGCGTGAAGCCAGGTCGCCGCGCCCGGCCATTCGGCAACCAGCACCAGCGCCTGTCCAAACCGCCGGAAACGGTTGCGGGACGGGTCGCGCACGAGATCCACAAGGAATGGACCAAGCGCGCGCCAGAACCCGGCTTTCGGCATCAATCGGAACACGGCGCGAAGCACGCGCCACGGCTCCTCATGCAGATACTCCGGCAAATAGTGGACGTCCGCCCGGATTTCGTCGTGCACCGGATGGCGCTTGCCATCGGTCGGACGACGGAGCGCGACGAGAACGAGTTCGTGCCCAGCCCTTTCGAGGCCGAGCAGTTCCTGCGCAATAAAGGTTTCCGACAGGCGCGGGTAACCTTTCAGGATGACGGCAATCTTGCGATTTGGCGACACTGGCTCAGCTCGACTGCTTCACGATGCTCAAGTGCTCTTTCGATCTGTGATCGAGCCAGCTGCCGACAAGCTCGGAGATGTGGACAAGGCCTTCCAGCCTCAGGCCATTGGCAGCGCGCGACGGGGGCGCACGCCCAGGCAAAGCCTTCAACGCAGCCGCGAACCGCAGCGGATCCTCGGCTTCGTGCGGAAGCAGCATCTCGACGAGACCAAGTTCGGACGCCCGTCGAGCCCGGATCAACTGCTCCTCCCGCGGCTCTAGACGCGGCACGATCAAGGCCGGCTTGTCGAAGGAGAGGATCTCGCAATAGGTGTTGTAGCCGCCCATCGAGACGACCCCTCTCGCGCCGGCGATCAATTCCTCCATGCGATTGTCGAACTCGATTACCTTGATGAAGGGAATTCGGCCGCCCTTCTTGATCAGCTTGTTGCGCTGCTTGGCCGGCATATAGGGCCCAAGCACCACGAGCGCATTGTGCGTCAGTTCGGGGTCCTGCTGATAGGCGTGGATCACATCATGAATGAGTTCGGCGCCGTCGCCGCCGCCGCCGGTCGTGACGAGGATATAATCGCCCTCCGGCCTGTGATCGGGCAGCCCGTCATGCGGAACGCTTCGCTGTAGAAAACCGACGAAGTTCATGCGGTCGCGGACGGCCGCGGGCACGTCCAGGCCGACCAGCGGATCGTAAAAATCCGGCGGCCCATAGACCCAGATCGTGTCGTAGAACTGCTCGATTTTGCGCATGGTGTCGCGCCGCTTCCATTCGACTTCGAGCAGGTGCGGTGCGTCCATGATCTCGCGAAGCCCAAGCACCAACTTCGTTCCATGGGTTTTCAGATAGGTGAGGGTATCTTCGACCTCGCTGCGCAGGCCCATGGGCTCCTTGTCGACGATGAAGATGTCCGGCTTGAACGTCTCGGCCGTCGAGCGGATAATCGACTGGCGCATCTTCAGCGTCTCGTGCAGTTCGATGTGCCGGTCGAGCGAGGTGTACTCACCGTTTCTCAGTTTGATGACGCTCGGAATCTTCACGAAGTCGACGCGTGCACGATAATCGAAAGCGCCGGCGATCGTTGCGCCGGAGATGATCAGCACCTGCAGCCCGCTATAATCTTCCACCAGCGCATGCGCGATCGTCCGGCAACGCCGCAGGTGACCCAGGCCGAAAGTGTCGTGGCTGTACATGAGGATCCGGGCATCCTCGAAACGCCGTACCATGCGAAGAACCTTTCGCTCATTATCAGAAGGGCCACAAGAGGATGCAGCGCCCGCAGGCAGTCAAAGGCAGTGCCGGCCTTATTTGTAGGGATCGGCGGCGTCGCGCAACCCATCTCCCAGGAAGTTGAACGCCAAAATCACAAGAATGACTGGTATAGTCGGAAACAGCAGCCAGGGATAGAAAGCAATCACGCTGACGCTCTTTGCCTCCGTCAGCAGGATGCCCCAGCTCGTTATCGGCGGGCGCAGTCCCAGCCCGAGGAAGCTCAGCGCAGTCTCGCCGAGGATCATGCCGGGAATGGAGATCGTCGCCGTTGCTATAAGATGGGACATGAAGCCCGGGACGAGATGGCGCCCGATGATACGGCTGCTCCTTGCACCCATCAGTTGCGCCGCAAGGACATAGTCCTCCTCGCGCAGCGCAAGCAGCTTCGAGCGGACGGCCCGCGCAAGCCCGGTCCAGTCGAGAAGCCCGAGAATCACGGTGATGCCGAGATAGATGAGGATCGGGCTCCATGTGGCCGGCATGATGGCCGCAAGCGACAGCCACAACGGAATGCTCGGGATCGACTGCAGCACCTCGATCAATCTCTGCACCAGGAGATCGAAAACGCCGCCGTGATAGCCCGCAAGCCCACCGATGACGATGCCGAGCACGAAGCTGACCGTGATGCCGAGAAGACCGATCGTCAGTGAAATCCGCGCGCCGTAGATGATGCGCGACAGCACGTCGCGTCCGAGCCTGTCGGTTCCGAGCAGGAAGAGCTGGCCACCCTCCGCAGGACAGACGAGATGCAGGTTGCCCTCGAAAAGCCCCCAGAAACGATAGCTGTCGCCGCGGCAGAAGAAGCGGATCCGCTGGACGTCCGCGGGGTTGTCGGCGTAGTTCCGCTTCAGCGTTGCCATGTCCAGCGTCATCGTCCGGCCATAGACGAAGGGACCGACAAATGAGCCCTCATGCAAAAGACGGACTGTCTGCGGCGGCGCGTAGATGAAATCGACGTTGCGCGTATGCAGATTGTACGGCGCCAGAAACTCGCAAAAGAGGATCATAAAGTAGAGCGCTGCCAGGAAAATGCCGGAGGCGAGCGCCACTTTGTGCCGCTTGAACTTCCACCACATCAGGCGCAGTTGCGACGCCTGGTTCACGCGCACCTGCTCCTCCGTCATCACCTCGACGGAATAGGGATCGAACGGGGCGGTCGATACGTAATGCGGCAGGGGTTCGCCGGGCGCCGGTATAGGTGACGTCACTTCGTACTCCTGCCTTGCAGACGGATTCTGGGATCGAGAATGGCGAGCGCCAGATCGGATATCAGCACGCCGATGACGGTGAGAAACGCGAGAAACATCAGGAACGAGCCGGCGAGATACATGTCCTGGCTCTGCAGCGCCTTGATCAGCATCGGTCCCGTGGTTTCAAGCGAAAGAACGATCGCCGTGATTTCCGCGCCGGAGATGATCGCCGGCAGGATCGAACCGATGTCGGAGATGAAGAAGTTGAGTGCCATGCGCAACGGATATTTGACCAGCGTCCGTGTGGGCGAGAGCCCCTTTGCCCGGGCGGTGACGACATATTGCTTCTGAAGCTCGTCGAGCAGGTTGGCCCTGAGGCGCCGGATCATGCCCGCCGTTCCCGCCGCGCCGATGATGATCACAGGTATCCACATGTGCTCGAGCATGGACCTTGCCTTCGCCCAGCTCATCGGCTCCGAAAGAAACTTCTGATCCATGAGATGGCCGATCGAGGTGCCGAACCAGATATTGGCGAAATACATAAGAATCAGCGCCAGCATGAAGTTCGGTACGGCAATGCCGATGAGGCCAATCAGCGACAGCCCGTAATCGCCCCAGCTGTATTGGTGGGTCGCGGCATAGATGCCGATTGGAAAGGCAATGATCCAGGTCAGCATGATGGTGAAGAAGGAGACAAGGATCGTCAGCCAGAGCCGGTCGCCGACAACCTCGCTCACCGGCAGTTCATATTCGAACGAATAGCCGAAGTCCCCCTGCAGCATGCCGCCGACCCAGTAGATGTAACGCAGCAGCGGCGGTTGATCGAAGCCGTATTCCTTGCGCAGAGCTTCGATCTGCTCCATGTTGACGCCTTCGCCCTGCGCCCTGATTTCGGCGACATAGCTCTCGAAATAATCTCCCGGCGGCAGTTCGATGATGGTGAACACCAGGGCCGAGATGATCAGGAGGGTCGGCACCATCGCCGCAATACGCCAGAGAATGTATCGCAGCATCTCAGGTATCCTGTTCAAGCCAGAAGGTGTCGGGGTTGTACACGCCGAAATAGGCCGTCGGGTCGAAGCCGTAGAGCGCCTCTTCCGGCACGTTGCGAAGCTTCGAGGAGACGACGATTGGCTGCAGCGATGCATTGACGAGGCCGATCGAAAAGACCTGATCGGTGTAGATCGACAACATCGATTTCCAGATTTCCGTCCGTTCCGCGTCGGTGCTCGAATGCCGCCAGCGCTTGAGCAGGTCAAGGAGCTCGACCACAGGCGGCAGCTGTGGCGCCTCGCCCATTTCGCCGTGCGACAGATAATTCAATCCCCAGACGGGCCACTGCAACTGGTCGTCGGCCGTCGGTGCCAGTTGGCCCGGATTCATGTTCGCGGTCGGAACGCCGTTATCGATGCCAAACCACATCGACATGATGATCTCACCGCCGACAGCGCGACTGCGGAACGTGTCGCGCTGGGAGGTCCGGATAAAGAGCGAAATGCCGACCTCGCGCCAATAATCGGTTATAAGCTGCAGAATATCGGTCTCAAGCGTGCTTTCGCCCGCCGTCTCGACGACGATCTGCGCCGCCCGTCCATCGGGCAGGATACGGATCCCATCGCTGCCGCGTTTCGCCAGACCCGCCGCGTCAAGCAAGCTGTTGGCCTGATCCGGATCATATGCCACCCAGGCATTTGCGAATTCGGGCCGGAACAGCGGGCTATCCGGCAGCACCGTATCGGCACTCTCCTTGGTCAGGCCATAGAAGACCGCCATGTTGATTTCGCGCCGGTTAATCGCCAACGACAGAGCTCGCCTGAAACGGACGTCCTGCAGAAGCGGACGCCAGATCGGATCGGAAGCATTGAGATTGGGAAGCAGCGCCAGACGCGACCCTTGCGTCTTCTTCCACAGCTTGACCTTTAACGGATAGCGCTTCTCGGCATCCTTCAGGAAAGTGTAGTCGACAAAATCGATGCCCGCCGCCTGCAGGTCGCTTTCACCCGTGCCGGTTTTCGCCGGAATGAGCGAGGAGGAACTTACGTTCAGCACGAACTTGTCGATATAGGGCAGTTGCAGGCCGTTTTCGTCGACCCGGTGGAAATAGGGATTGCGCTCGAAAACGAACTGCTCGGCCGGAAGCGGTGTGGTGTTCCGCCAGGGGTCAAGCGTCGGCAGATCGGGATTTTCCGGGCGATAGGAGCGTGCCATGCGCATGTGCAGCTGGCTCCACTTCTTGACCCGCTCTTCCTTCATCGTTGCCTTGAGCTTGTCCTCGTCCTGATACTTCTTGTGGAACTGCTTGAGATAGGCGGACGGCATGACGATGATCAGGGGCTGCGGAGCGGCGAGCTTCTGCAGGAAGTCCGGGTTCGGCATCGTCCAGGAATAGCGCACGGTGCGCTCGTCGATGATCTCGAACTTGCCAGCCTCGCCATCCATGACGAGCGCCGTCGGGAGCCCCGCCGGAGAGAGGTCCTCGTTGAGCAGCACGTCCTCCCAGCAGTAGCGGAAGTCTTCCGTCGTGAGCGGCGTACCATCCGACCACTTGTGGCCTTCGCGCAGACGCAAGGTGAAGATGCGGTCCTCGACCGTTTCGTAGCTTTCGAGAACGTCGGCCTGGAGCTTGAGCTCTTCGTCGAAGCCGACCAGCCGGCAATAGCCGTAGACGGTCATCAGGCGGATGTCCTTGGCACTGCCGATGAGGCTTCGGATCTCGCCGCCATACTTGCCGGCCGTACGCCCTCTCGCCGCGACATTGATCACGCGCGGCGTTTTCGGCAACCGCTCATTCAGCGGACGAAGCTTGCCTTCCGCCACCAGCGGCGCGAGCGCCTCAGCCTCTGTTCCCGCCGCAAGCAACCGCGGCGGCAGAACGGTGGACGCCAGCATCGCCAGCGCGGTTCTCCGGGTGATCATGGGCGTAACTCCCTTGCATCCACCGACTTTCGGGCAAGGACGAAATGATCGCCGCCGAGATTCGCGGGAAAGAGGGCGTCTTCCTCACCATCGTCCGAGAACTGTGCACCCCAACGCCGCGTGTCCGAGCCTCCGCTTGCCTGGAGGGCGTCGAAATCGAGCTTCCGGTCCAGATCGGGGTAAGGGACGGCCGCCAGCAGCGATTTCGTATAGGGGTGTACGGGATTGCGCATCAGCACTTCACGCGGCGCGAGCTCGACGATCCGGCCCGCGCACATCACCGCGATCCGATCCGCCATGTAGTCCACGACCGCAAGGTTGTGCGAAATGAAGAGCGAGGTCAGGCCCAATTCCTTCTGCAAATCCTTGAGAAGGTTGAGAATCTGGGCCTGTACCGAGACATCGAGCGCTGAAACGGGCTCGTCGCAGATCAGGAGCTCCGGAACGAGCGCGAGCGCGCGGGCAATACCGATGCGTTGCCTCTGTCCGCCGGAGAAGCTGTGCGGATAGCGATTGATGAAACGCTGGTCGAGGCCAACCGCCTGAAGCAGCGAGCGTACGGTTTCGATCCGCGACTTCGGCGTTCCACGTCCATGGATCTCAAGCGGCTCGCTGAGAATGTTCTTGACCGTCATGCGTGGCGACAGCGACGAGACCGGGTCCTGGAAGACCATCTGGATTTTCGAGCGCAGCTCTTTCAGCGCCGAACCCTCGAGTTTCAGGACGTCGACCGGCTTGCCGCCGTCATCGTAGGTTATCGATCCGGCGTCCGGCGTCACCGCGCGCATCAGGATCTTGCTTACCGTCGTCTTGCCGCAGCCGCTTTCGCCGACGAGCCCGAGGCACTCGCCGCGGCGAATGTCGAAGCTGACATTGTCAACGGCGCGGTGCTGGGCGGCAGCTTTGCTGCCGAACCAGCCCGAGCTGCGGGTGGTGAAGGTCTTCGACAGGTTACGGACGGAGATGAGGACATCGGAGTTGGAAGTCTTGCGCGCCGGTCGATTTCCGAGGAGGTTTTCGGCCTTGACCGGCACCTCGCGCAGCGCCTTCAGCCGCTCTCCGGGCTTCATGTCGAAGTGCGGCACAGCGGCCATCAGGCCCTTCAGATAGGGGTGCTGGGGATTGCGGAAGATCGCATCGACCGGCCCCGCCTCGACGATCTCGCCGTGATAGATGACGACGACTTCGTCGGCCATATTGGCAACGACGCCGAGGTCGTGCGTGATCAACAGCATGGCCATGTTGAGCTTGGCTTGAAGCTCGCGCAGGAGTTGGAGAATTTGCGCCTGCACCGTCACATCGAGCGCGGTTGTCGGCTCATCGGCAATCAGGAGCGCCGGGCGACAGATCAGCGCCATCGCGATCATTGCGCGCTGGCGCATCCCGCCGGATAACTCGAACGGGTACATATCGTAAGCGCGCGACGGATTGGAGAATCCAACATAGCCCAGAAGCTGCTCGGTCCTGGCTCTCCGCTCTTCCTTGTCCGCATCGGTGTGTGTCGTCAGCACCTCGGAAATCTGGTTCCCGATCGTGTGGAGCGGCGACAATGAGGTCATCGGCTCCTGGAAGATCTTGCTGATGCGCGCCCCGCGAATGTCCTGGATCTCGCGCCCGTCCCGGTCGAGCGAGAGCAGATCGACAGGCTTGCCCGCGGCGGCCGGGTCATTGAACAAGACTCGTCCGCCAACACTCGCAACGCTCGGCAGAATGCCCATGATGGCCTGGCTGATCGCCGACTTGCCCGATCCCGACTCGCCGACCAGCGCGGTAACCTTCCCCGGCAGAATCCTGAAATTCGCCCCCCTGACGGCTTCGACTTCGCCGCCAAGCACGGAAAATGTGATCCGCAGACCCTCAACCCGTAGCAGGTCCGCCCCTGATGTCATTGCAGCACGCTTCCCTCACTACCCCAGAGCGTCGTACGTTGTCCCGAAACGCACATGGACGCTCTCCTTTTTTGGTTCTACGCATCGTTGCCATCCAAGGCGTTTCCACCCCGTTGGCGATGCCATAGCGTCCGACACCGAAAAAAGACTAGCCTAGCTTAAACGGGCTGTCCAGCACGCCCCCAGAGCCGCCGGGAGGGCTGCAGCTCGACGGCCAATACGGCCTATGAGAACGGGCAAATGCCATTCGTCAGGACGTCCGCACACCGCGAGGATCGGCGGAAATCGTCATAGTAAAGTGTCCAGTTCGTCGTGTCTGCAGCCCGATATGGCCCGAACTTGAAATACTGGTTCTGGCCGAGCCCCTTATCCGCATGGCCGATATGTCCCTTAACGGTAATGACCGGCTGACCATTGGCGAACAGCTCGATATGTCCGGACCCGTCGGGCCCTGGCTTGGTGAAGACGGCAAAGTCGATCCAGCCGGACTTCGGGTCCGGCAGCGGATTGCCATGATTGGTGACGGTGATCCCCGTTGTGCATGAATTGAAAAGGCGACCGTCTTCGGGCTTCCAGTTCGGATCGGCCGCGACCAGCATGCGCATCTGGTTGAGTTCCGGCCGAAGCCAGACGGGCACCTCCCCCGGCGCGCAGTGCGCCGGCGTGTTCTCCGGTCCGGTGGACACGGGCGGCAGATAATTGGTCTCGACGGTAACGAAGAGCTTACCCAAGCTCATGCGGAACGCCAGAAACGGGCTGAAGTCTCCGTCGGCGCCGTGATCGATTTCTCGTTTCCATTGCGCAATGAGATAGCGATGGTCTCCGCTCGGAACGGGGTCGGCGAACTTGACCGAAAAGCCGTACCAGACGCCCTGGTCGTAAGGCACGCGCAATGCGGTCTTCTCCCAGATTTCCGCCCGCTCGCTGCATCCGTCTTCCGGCTGTGGGCATTTCGGCACGATGGACAGTTGCAGTCCACCATTGCCGGTGCGCTTGACGTCGCTCTGGAAGACATAGGAGCCGGCGCTCTGTTCAAAGTTGTCGCGATAGTAGAGCCCGCCTTCGGGGGCAAAATCCGTACCCTCGAAGCCATCGACGAGCTTCTGATCCGGGTTCAGTTGCGGTTCCGTCGATTGGGCATGCGCAATGCTTGTCGCAGCAAGGGCTGCGGCCAGAAAAACCACGCGGAACATCGAACCTCCCTGAAAGCAAGCATCGATCTATTGCAGCATCTTGTCGATGAGGCCGCGTGGCCCCGGCGACTGCTTCGTATTGCGATAAAGCAACATGACATGCTCTGCCTCGGAAAGTCCATCCTGAGTTGCATCGTCAGGACGCTCCTCGGCAATCGCCGCAAGCGCTGCGTCCTTGGGATAGAGGATGGTGAATTTCTGGCGGACGCCGCGCAGTTTTTCCTGTCCGAGCGTCGCCCAGTCGCCGCCGCAATAGTTGACGAAGGCTTCGCTGGCGACGACGTTGTGGGCGTATTTTTTCGTGAGACTCTGCAGGCGCTGCACCTCGTTCACCGCCGATCCGAAGACGGAAAAGGTCAGCCGGTCACGAAGCCCGACATTGCCGAACATGACGTTGCCGACATGAAGGCCAATTCCATAGCCGATCGGATCGCGCCCCTGTCTCTTCCTTTCCGCGTTCAGCGCGGCCACACGCGCCGTCGCGGCACTCACCGCCGCAAACGCCTCGCGGCTGGCCATTTCCGATGGTTCCTTGTGGCGGCCGCATGGATAGACTGCAATGAACCCGTCTCCAACGAAGCTCAGGATCTGCCCGCCGTTTCGGTTGAACGGCGTCGCGATCGCATCGAAAAAGCCGTTCAGCGTCTCGATATAGGCCTGGCGACCTTCCTTCTCGGCGAGCATGGTCGATCCCCGCATGTCCGCCATCACCAGCACGGCGCGGACCGTCTCGCCGTCGCCGCGTCGCACCTGCCCGCTCATCACGCGACGCCCGGCGTTGGCGCCGAGATAGGTCGTCAGCATGTTGTCGGCGAGCTTGCCGAGAACCGCGACCTTGGCGGCAACCGCCAGATGATTCTGAAGCTTCAGCAACGCCGCGATCACGTCGTCGCTGAAGCCGCCGTGGCGATCCGTCGTCCAGGACCCCACCATGCCATGGTCGGAATCGGTCCCGAGCGGCTGCATGAAGGCCAGATAGTCGGTGGCCCCATGCTCTTTCAGCTCATCGAAAATCGGAAACTCCGACGGCTCCGTCGGATCGATGCGCCGCCTCACGTGATCGAGGTTGTTGTTGAGCAGATAATAGTAGGGGCTGCGCAGAAACCGGTCGGGATTGAGCGCCAGCTCCTCATGGCGCAAACCGCTCACCTCGACGCCCTTGCCGCGCCACCAGGTAAAACCGAGCGCGTCGTAAAGCGGATGCAGCATCGAGAAGGAGAGATGCACGCGCATGAGCGGCAGGCCCGCCGCCGCCAGCCGTTCGCAGAAGCCGCGCACGAGCGTTTCGAGCGTCTCGTCGCTCAACGATGCTCGCATGAGCCAGTCTGCGACCTTGTCCAGAAGAATTTCGGAAACAACGCTATTGTTGATCGGGCTCATGGCATTCCTCATCATCGGCATGACGGTCAACACCGACGGCTATCGCGCGGACCTTGCAATCAAGGCCGCGTCCACCTGTGATGCCCGTTGTAACGAACGGCGTCTGCCGCGCCTGGCGGCAGTAGTTGCGGCGATTCTATCGCAGCGTCTTCTTGCTCCGAGATATTTACGGGCGAGCCCGATTTCCAGAGACGTTCGAAATTTTTAATCACACGTCGAATGTACGCCAGGTCGGCCGTTGAATTGCACCCTGCAATTGTTGGGGCGGCATACGACGCGCGGGCCTGCGCTTGACTTGCGACGCCTTTCTCGCCAACAAAACGGCGACATTTTCCGGCAATCGGGATCGTAGCATTCGCCCGCCCTGCCCCTGACAGATGGAACCCTATCTTGACCGCCCTTCATCACGACAGGTTGCTTGAATCGATCTCCGCGCGCCAGGCACGGATTGGTATCATCGGCCTTGGCTATGTCGGTCTGCCGCTTGCCGTCGCGGTGGCACGCTCCGGTTTTCCGGTGACGGGGTTCGACATCGATCCCGCAAAGATCATCGCCCTCGACAGCGGCCGCTCCTATATCGAGGCGGTCACGGATGAGGCGCTTGGCCGTGAGATCCGCGCGGGCCGCTTCCGTTCGACGACCGATTTCACTGATCTTGGCCTGTGCGACGTGATCGTCATCTGCGTGCCGACGCCATTGACCAAGCACCGCGACCCCGACCTCTCTTTCGTTGAAGGAACGGCACGCTCGATCGCCGCAACACTGAGGCCGGGCCAGCTCGTGGTTCTCGAGTCGACCACTTATCCCGGCACCACCGACGGCATCGTCCGTTCGATCCTCGAAGAAGCGGGGCTGAAGTCCGGCGAGGACTTCTTCCTCGGTTTCTCGCCGGAGCGCGAAGACCCGGGCAACCGCGCCTTTGAAACCGCGAGCATCCCGAAGATCGTGGCCGGCGACGGTCCGCTGGCGGCGGCGCTGATGCAGCAGTTCTATGGCGCCGTGGTCAAGACCGTCGTACCGGTCTCCTCGAACGCCACGGCCGAAGCGGTGAAGCTTACCGAGAACATCTTCCGCGCTGTCAACATCGCCCTCGTCAACGAGCTCAAGGTCGTCTACGAGGCCATGGGGATCGACATCTGGGAAGTCATCGAAGCGGCCAAGACGAAGCCGTTCGGCTATATGCCTTTCTACCCGGGACCGGGACTCGGCGGACATTGCATCCCGATCGACCCGTTCTACCTCACCTGGAAGTCCCGCGAATACGAACTGCCGACCCGTTTCATCGAACTCGCCGGCGAGATCAATTCGGCGATGCCGCGCCATGTCGTCGGCCGGTTAGCCGAGGCGCTCGACAGGCGGCAGGGCAAGGCGCTCAGCCGCTCCAACGTTCTCGTCGTCGGTCTCGCCTACAAGAAGAACGTACCGGACATTCGCGAAAGCCCCTCGCTCAGGCTGATCGAGATCATCGAGGAGCGCGGCGGCAACGCCGCCTTCTACGATCCGCATGTCGACGAGATCCCTTCGACCCGCGAGCATCTCCCCTTGAAGGGCCGTCGATCGATCCCCTTCGACGAGGAGAGCGTGCGCCGGTTCGATGCCGTGCTTATCGCAACGGACCATGACGGCATCGACTACAAGGCGCTGGCCGATTGGGCACCGCTGATCGTCGATACGCGCAACGTCTTTGCACGTCTCGGCATTGTTGCGGACCACGTGGTCAAGGCCTGACGTTCCTTGCGAGCATTCGCGCCTTTAGATCGCAATGATTTCGGATCGATTCGACCGAAATCATTGCGATCTAGCCGACTGGAGCGAGCGCCGCCTTGAGGTTCTTCGCCGCCATGGCGTAGCCCCCGGCGGCCCCGTCGATGAAATGCACGTGATCGCGGCTCATGGCCGCCGGTACGATACAGGTCATCAGCGCGGAATCCTGTTGATGCAAGCCGTAGCTGGAGACGCCGGCCTCGGCCGCTCTCTTCAGCCTTTCCTCGATCTGGCTGAGCCGCTCGACGCCGATATCGATCGTCATCTTCAGCCCGTCGTCGAACTTTCGGAAGTCGGAGTTTCTGACGAGATCGCGCCTGTATTGCATGGTGTCGAACGTACCGATGTTCCACCCCAACTTGAAGCACACGAAGAGCATCAGGCTCTGCAAGGTGATCCACGACCAGGCTAGAAGACGTCGCCCTTTCCGCGCCACGGCGCGCGACTCGAAAGCGACCCCTTGCATGGAGAGCCGAGGCTCGGGACCGTTCTCCGGCACGGGATGCCCGCCGCGTTCCTCGCCTTCGGCCAATGCCACGATGTCGCCAACAAGTGCCTGGAACTCCGGACCATTGCCGCGCAGACCCGGAATGGCAATGATCGAGACGATTGCCCCATGGCGGGAAACAATCGGATTCCAGCGGCAGGATAGCCCGGTCAGATCCGGTCTGCTTCCGGTCGGCGCGGCCTCGATCTGGTAGCGCCCGGCTTTCATTTCGGCCTCTGCCCAGCTGGCGCCGCCGCCGGAAAACATGGCGTAGGAGACCTCCTCGCTCGCCTTGAAGCGCGCCACCCGCATGTCGCGCCCGCTGGCGCGGATATCGGCAACCGGAACAAGTGCCGCCCGCAGTTCGAGGCCAAGCTCTTCCGCGACCCAGGTCTTCGCAGCGGCCAATGCTGCACGCGCCTTGGGCGCCATTGACGCCGGTATTGCGGCAAGCGCCCCGTCACCTCCGAAGACGAAGGGCAGGTTTCTTTCGTCGAGCGCATTCATCAGCGCCGATATGACGCTTGCGCCCGCCATATTGACGCTCTTGTAACGCCCCTCCCCAATGGCGCCGGTCGAATCGACGATGTCAGCGACCGCCAACATCCATCCATCGGGCAAGGGCCGGTAGTTCGCCTCGTCGGCAACCCCCTCGAATGCCTCGAAAAGAGGAAGGCCTCCGTAGAACTGCATTTCACCTACTTGCGCCATGACTGCGTCCAACCTTTTTCGACTTTAGCCCTATGCGCTCGGGAATCGCTTTATTCTTTTTCGCTTCGCTCTAAATACGTTAGATCGGAAGACAAAGTTTCAAAACAGGCTTTAGAGGAGACGACTTAGAAATAAAGCAACCCCTACAATCTAATTGGACCTTATGCCGTTGCAGGACCCTTATGATCTGTGCTTGTCTAAGGAAGTGCACGCAGGCAAAAGTGCCGAGGCGAGCAGGACGAAGCAAAAACGGGAATGCAGGAAAACACCTTTCGAGTGCGGTTCTGGGGAGTGCGAGGCAGTTTGCCGGTATCCGGCGAACAATTTCTACGCTATGGAGGCAATACACCCTGCATCGAAGTTCGTTGCGGCAGCGAAGTCCTGCTCTTCGACGCCGGCTCGGGGTTGCGTGAAGCCGGGGTGGCGCTCACGTCGGAGGGCATATCGGCGTACGACCTGTTCTTCACGCACAGTCACTACGATCACATCATCGGCCTCCCCTATTTCAAGCCGATCTACAATTGCAGCACCGCCGTGCGTTTCTGGTCCGGCCATCTTTACGGCAGGATGAGCACCAAGCGAATGGTGGGCGAGTTCATGCGGCCGCCATGGTTCCCGGTCGATACCGACATTTGTCAGTCGAGCATGGATTGTGTCGATTTCCGCCCGGGAGACACGCTCGCGCCCCGCAAAGGGGTTACCATCCGCACGATGAGTCTCAATCACCCCGGGGGTTGCGTGGGCTACAGGATCGACTGGGGCGGCCGTGCCGTCGCCTTGATCTACGACACCGAACACGAGGCCGGGATTCTCGATCCGGCAATCCTCGAGTTCATCGCCGGCGCCGACCTCATGGTCTACGACTGCACCTATCTTGAATCGGAGATGTCGGCCTTTCGAGGCTACGGACACTCGACCGGCATGCACGGCGCCAAGCTGGCGCAAGCGGCCGGCGTGCGGCGCCTGGCCATGTTCCACCACGATCCATCACGGACGGATCTTGAGCTCGCGGTGATGGAAGAGGAAGTGCAGGCCTTTTTCGACGGCGCCTTCGCGGCCCGGGACCGCCAGATCATCGAGCTATGAGGTCGCTTACCCGGCGCCAGCGGCAGGCGGGGTGCACGGCGGTCAGCTCGAACAGTCGCGACAGGAATTCCCATACGCTCTCGTCATGGACGAGATGGTGCGTGAGAATACCCACCGCCTCCTCGTCGACGTTCATCTCGTCCAGGCGACGTATAATGTCCTGAATGATTTCCCGGTGATCCCGACAGCCGCGCGTTCCATGCCAATCCATCACATCCACGTGGGTGTTGATGAGGCTCAGGCCATCCCGGGGAAAAGCGGATGCGATCGAACCGCTCTTCATCGTCTTTGCACCATCCGGGTTGCTCCGGCCCTTCCTTTCGGGACCGAAGACCGAAAGGGCCATGAAGCCGATGCCCGGCAGCCCCTCGATAAGCCCTGGATCGATCCGGTTCCATGGCGGAACGAGAAGCGGGACGAAAGAGGACGGATGGAGTGCCTTGAGATGGGAGTACCCCCTGCCCAGCTCGTCGAGAACGATCTCTCGCGGACGGTGGCCGCCAAGCTCCTGCCGCTTTTCCAGCGGCGTCGCATGGTTTTGGTGCGTCCAGCCGTGAACGGCAATGCCGATATCATCATGCCGGGCAAGGTAATGCGAAAGCTCGCCGCCCGTGTGCCCCGGGATGACCGCCAAGGTGATCGGCACGGAAAAACGATCCGCCAAATCGATAAGCCGGTCGAGCGCCGGCGTCGGCTCGACGGCATCGTCGTCGCGCAACCAGAAATCGACGCGCCGTCCGGCCGCCTTCAAGCGATCGAACCTGTCGATCATCGGCTGCCAAATCGACGTCTCCATCATGGCGCCTTCTCCACGAAACCCTTGAAGATCTCGCCGAGGCGCGTTGCCGCGGCCTCCAACGAGCGTTGCTCGACAACGAAGCGGCGCGCGTTGGTCCCGAACTTGGCACGCAGGCTCCTGTCGCTGATCAGCCGCCGGATCGCCGCTGCGAACTGGTCGATATCACCCGCCTCCGTCAACAGTCCCGTCTCTCCGTCCATGACGACTTCCGGAACGCCGGCCGTTCTTTGCGCGACGACCGGCAGGCCGGTCGCCTCGGCCTCCAGATAGGAGAGGCCGTAGGCCTCCCCGCAGCCCGGCCAGACGTAGAGATCGCCGCGCGCAAGAATCCCGGCGATCGCCCCGGGTTCCTGCTCGCCGAGCCAATCCAGCCTCTCGGCCGGAAGCCCGGAGAAAGCCTCGTGCACGTCCGCCCGGGCGGGGCCATCACCAACGATAGACAGTCTCCAGGGCAGATCGATTACGAGTGCCAGAGCCTTTGCGAGCATCCGGTAGCTCTCCATCTTGTCGCCCGGCCGCATCATCGCCACTGCCAGCAGCCGGCAGATATCGACCTCGGATTGTCGTGATTTGCGGAATGGCGCTACGTCTATGAACGGCGCAAGCATGGCATATCGGACACCCGGTATGGCCTCTTCCAAGCCTTCGCGGTCGCGGTGCGTAAAACAGATATTGACGGCGGCTTGCCTGGCGCCAGCCGCAACCTCATCCTGGGCCGGCTTCCTGGCGCCCACGTTGCGGCGGTAGGAGTACGAGCTTTCGGCGGTAATGTAGGGAATGGAGAATTCCGCGGAGATGCGGGGACCGATGAGGTCCGGCGCCTTGTAGTAAGGGTGGTAGCAGAACCACGCGTCGGGTGGTCCTTTGGCATGCCAGAGGCGTCGAAGCCGGTGAAACTCCAGATCGGCTTGCGCCCGGAGCGATGAAAGTACTTCGTCAGATGCCTCGCGCGAAAAGCTGCGCAGTTGCGAGGCGATGCCGATGTCATGGCCGCCCAGCCGCAGCGCCTCGATCAGCAGGCGCGCCATCTGCCTGTCGCCGGAGGGGACGGGATGATCGGGCGATTTCAAAGGCGCGTAAAAAGCGATCTTCATTCGAAGCGAGCTATCCCGCCTTCACGATCGGATGTCAACATGGGCCGGAGCGAGGGCTGCCGGTAGCCGGCATTACCCACGCGCCGGCAGACCCTGACGCGCATGCAGCGGCTCTCGTTGCGCGTTCTCGAGTTCATTCCGCCGCTGCTTCACCGCCCTGCGCCAAGGCAGCGTTCTTCTTGGCGATTGCGTCGCGTGTCGCGGCGGCCGCGGCCGTCGTCGATTGCGCTTCGTCGCCCGCGACCTGCACCGTCGGCGAGGCAAACGAGATGCCGTTCGTCTTGAAGGCTTCCTTGATCAAGGCCTGCGCCCGTCGCCGCACCTGGGTCTGGTTTCCCGGCTTGGTTTTCATCGCAAAGCTGAGCGTCACGCCGTAATCGCCGAACTGCTCCACGCCCTTCATCTTCACCGTCTCAATGATCAGCGGCGCCAGCTCTGGATCCTCGAGCAGCGCGGCCCCGACACCCTTCACCACCTTTTTCACCTTGCCGACATCGGTGTCGTAGGAAACGTTGATCTTGAACTTGTCGATCACCCAGTCGCGGCTCATGTTCTGGACCGCGCCAAGCGAGCCGAACGGTACGGTGAACACCGGTCCGCGGTGGTGGCGCAGCTTGACCGAGCGGATGCTGAAGGATTCGACCGTCCCCATATAGCTGCCGCTCTGGATGTATTCCCCGATCCGGAACGCGTCGTCCATCATGTAGAACACGCCGCTGATGACGTCCTTGACCAGGCTCTGAGAGCCGAAGCCGAGTGCGACCCCGAAGACCCCGGCACCGGCAATCAGCGGCCCGATCGCAACGCCAAGTCCGGAAAGAACCATCAAAACGGCGACCACCGCGATGGAGACTGCGAGGAAATTGCGCAGGATCGGCAGCAACGTGCGCAGACGCGTGTTACGCGCAAGCCGTACCGGGTCCGCGACGTCGACACTTGCCTGGTTGATGCGCAGATTGATGAACTCCTTCGCCAGTTGCCAGATGAGATCTGCCGCGAGCAGGATGACTACCCCGGCAAGGACGCCGCGGAAGATGCGGTTGAAGACATCATCATGCATCATGGCGGCTCCGTTGAAACGGAAGACGACAGCGAGCCAGGCGGCCGCCAGCCCGATGATCACCAGCCGGGCGCCTCGTTCTATCAACACATTGCGCAGCACGCGCATGCCGTCGGTTGCCGAGGCGTCGAGCATCGCCCTCGTCGTCGCGCTGGTAAAGCGCAAGAGCGGCGGCAAGCCGAGAACATAGATACCGATCCAGAACAGGACCTTCATATCGGCGACCCAAAGGAGCCAGAGCAGGACCAGGAAGGCGATAAACATCGCATTGCGGAACATCCGGCGCGCCGCCGTCATGGGCTGAACAGGCCGGCGAAGTGTCGTGTCGATCGCCAAGCCGAGAATGGCAAGTCCGATTATTGCGGCAACAAGTTTGCGGACGTCTTCCGCAACCGAGAGGGCCTGCATCAGGTCGGTAACCGCCCACACAAAGGCAAGTGCGCAGATGAACAGCACCGATCGATTGAACCAGAACCTGGCGGCGCCCGGGGCAAGTGTCGCATCTTGCCCTTCCGCATCCGGCGTCGGGGCGGCCTCGGCCGCCGGCTTGAAAATGGCCGATGCGACGGCAATCAGCAGGCGCGCGCCGATCCAGGCGATGAGCAGCGGCGCGATCGCGGCCTCCAGTCGGGGCGGCCAACCGGAAAGCACGAAAGTAGCGATCGCGGCGATGGCAAAGGCGACGAGAGGTGCGATGCCTATGAAGGCACCAAGGCCACCTCCGTATTGGGCAGCATTGCGCTCAGCATTGCGACGCAGGAAATATCGCAGCAAATATTCGACGCCATAGCCGACGAGCAGCAGCAAGGCGAACCCCCGCAGAATGGGCATCGTTCCCTGGCTCTGCATGTCGCCGGCGATGCGATCCTTCGCGGCCCGCCATTCGGGAGCCATGCGTGGTACCGCGTCCCGCATGCCGCCCAGGTGCTTCCTGATTTCCGCAACCCATTGGGAGGCAAGCCCGGTGGTCGGGGCCAGGGCCGCTGGCTGAGCCATCTGCTTGGACGTCAGCCATTGGCGAACCTCCGGATCGTCGAGCAATTCGATCAGTTGCTGTACCTTGGCCGGCGGCGGCGCGGCCGCCGGTTCTTGCGCGGCCAGAGGGCCGGTGAGCGCAAAAATCAACTGGAAAGACAGGACGAAGAAGGCGAGAACCACGCCGTTCCTGCAATGACGTGAAGCTGCATGCATGAAGACCCGGCCTTTCCCATTGCGACGATAACCAGGAGGCGGTTAGCCTACACCCTATCCTGCATAGCAGATGCCTAATAAAATATCATAACCCGACGCCATTCTGCTCGATCCGGTTTATCATCAATCGAATTCGCGGGACACGCTCGTCTAGCGCATCGGCCCGAAAATCGGACCCGATTTTCGGAAAAGCACGATGCGTGGAATCAAAGAGTACAGCGTCCTTTGTGCGTCCTAAAGGACGCACGGCGCTGTAGGGCCGTTCTGCCCTTCGTTCCCGTGCCATACGGTATCAGTATTTCGTGCAGGCGGTGTGGCCGCTGAGGACTTGAAACCGGCCGTTGCGCGCATAGTTTTTTCGGTGGACGATTTGGTGATCAAGGAGGGGGAAGCCGCGATGCCGAAGAAGATTGCGAAGATAGCCGCCAGTGATGAAGGCCACGTCGTCTCGACGCGGCTGCTGACGGGCGCCCTGGCGACGGCCCTCCTCCTCTCCTCTGCCGGCAGCATGTCGGCCAAGGACAGCAGGCTTTCAGGCTTGCCTTCGATGATCCTTGGTGGCCAGACCGCAGAGGCGCCGACGTATAATTTCGAGCAGCCATTCGTCGAGGAGGTCAAGGCACCGACCATCACCATCGTCCTCGACAAGACGACGCTCGACGACATCAAAGCTGCATTCGGCGGTGAAGTGCGGATCCGCTCGGCCGGGGATGTTGCCGTCGGCTGGCTGTGCTACACGTTTGCCTCACAATCCGCTCAGCGCGATGTCTGGTTCATTGCCAATGACATGCAGGCCGGATCCGGGGCGGGACAAGTCGTCAATATGATTGCGGTCGAGGAGGTGGCCGAGGATCAACCCGATTGCGACAAAGGGCAATTCGATCTTGCCGACTGGACGATTCCGGTACCGACGCTCGGCGATGACAAAGCATCCCTTCACCAACGCTTCGGCAATGCTCCGGAGAGCGGCCTGGTTCGCTACGCTCATGAAGGAGCCAGCGCAGATGCGCAGATATCGCAGTCGCTGGTCTATCGCTTGAAGGACGGCAAGATCGATGCCGTCGCATTCACGCAGATCAAATCGAAATAGTCGCAATCAGCCGCGGCGCGATCACCCTCGCTCGATCGCGTCTCGTAAGGCCGACCGGCCGCCAGCAGGGCCGTTGCTTATTGCGGATGTGTGCCCAGAAGACTTCAGGTATTCGGGCCTCCAGGTTTGCAGACCTGCGCCGCGCAGTAGCCACGACAGGGCACCCCGATCAGACGACGTTATCAGGCACCGGCAGGTGCACCTTCGACGCCCGCTTCAGCGCGCAGGAGACGAGCCCATCCCATTTGGCGAGTATCTGCTCGGGCATGTACTTTTTGGCGCTCGCCTCCGCCCTTGCCCCCAGCCGTTCCCTAAGGTCACGATCCGCCATTACTCTTTCGAGTGACTCCGCAAGGGCTTCGACATCCTCCCTCGGGACCAATATGCCGTCGCTGCCATGCGTTATCATGGCGCGCGGCCCCCAATCGCATTCGTAGGAAACGACGGGCAAGCCCGCAGCCATCGCCTCCAGCAGGACAATCCCCCACCCCTCGTAGCGTGAAGACAGGACAAAGACGTCTGCGTTTTCGATCCAAAGCCCCGGCCGTTTGGTCAACCCCGGCATTTCCACTCGCTCTTGCAGGCCGAGGGCGTCTCGCAATGCCTCCAGGCTGCGCCTTTGATCGCCTTCGCCCCAAATCACCAATTTCCATTCCGGATGGCTGGCAGCAACCTTTGAGAATGCCTCCAACAAAAGGTCGAACCCCTTTTGGCGTGTCAGGCGGCCAACCGCGGTCAGAATGTTTTTTCCACGTCTCTTCTGCCAACCGTTAGGCAAATCGACAAAATTGGCGATCACCCATCCATTGCGGCGTATTCTCGCCGGAAAATGGTCGAGCGCACCCTGGGTCATCGTGACCAGGCCGAATGCTCGCGGATACAGGCATCTTTGGAGCCACCTCCAAAACGGCCCGAGCGGCTGCAGAGTCGGATTGTTGCGCTCGGAAACAATGACCGGAGCCGCAAAGCCGATTGTGGCCAGGAGCGTCAGGACATTCGTTCGCGTCAGAAAACTTATGACGAGGTCCGGCCGCGAGCGACGGATCGCGGCCCGAAGGCGTTGAAATCGCTGAAGCACGAGGAAGCTGGACCGCATCTTCGTAGCTCTGCGAGGAGGCACACCCAGGCGCACAACGGCAATCCTGGGATCGAAGTCGTAATAGGGCCGCGCATCCGGCGGTTCCAGTGTGATAAGCGTCACCTTACAGCCGAGCCCATTCCAGTGGTTACTGACGACGTTCACCACGTGCTCCGTGCCGCCCGCTCCAAGACCTGGAACGACAATCGTTATTCGCGCGCCGGCGAATGCCGCCAATCCAAAGGTCCGGGAATCCGCACTCTCATTCATATCGAAATGCCCTCCCCCGACTGTCCCAAGGATCGGGGCGACCTCGTCGCTTCGTGCAGACTCCATTGACCACAGTCCCCGCAGACAGGTTTTCGGCGTCGGCACGGACTCGCTCCCAGGTGCAAGTGGCGAGTGCGCTATTGGCAGGATGCAAGTTTTTCATTTCAAAATCAACTAACGGAATTGATTTTCAGAACTCTTGCTAATAGGCTCTAACTCGTTTTTGGACAGTATTTAGCGATTTTCGTAGAATCAATTTTATTTTTACCGACGCCTTCCGGCGATGGAAAAGTATCGCCTGCAGCAATGTCATAACGTATCGAATCATGCCGCAAAAGTACGGGACGAATGTTTTTCCTTTTGCGGATTGCTCCGCCCAATCCGGCAATACGCCGCTACACAAAGCTGAAATTCAAGTAAAATAGACTACATAACATTTATGGTCCCGCTTCAATCTTGGAAAGATACTTTCTCTCTTTTGGTTAAAATGCGGACTGTGGAGGACGTGATGGCTAGCATTTTCAGGCGAGTATGGCGTCGGGTGGAGAAGCGGGTACGGCTTACCGCACATGCGGCTCGAGCCGACAGTTTCCTGATTTCCTATCCGAAATCGGGCCGCACGTGGTTCCGCTATGTTCTTTCCCACTATCTCGCTGCGATCGCCGGTATTCCCGAGCCTGTAACCCTTCACAACATGTTTTCGATCGTGCCAAATTTCGACCTCGACCCGGTGCGCGGAATTCCCGGTTACCGTTTCCCTGGGGGAAAGAGCGGGATCCCGACGGTCCTTGTCAGCCATCTCGACTACAGCACAAGCCTCTTCCTCAAACGTCCGGTGATCATGATGGTCCGGGACCCGCGTGACGTGATCGTTTCGGCCTACTTCCACGCGAGCCGCCATAAGCACCGTTTCGCAGGCAGCCTTTCGGATTTCATAGCGGACCGTGACCAGGGGACGCCGGCGATGATCGACTATCTGAACCATTGGGCCGACGGTTTATCCAACCGCGCTCACTTCGTTCTGAGTTACGAGGGTCTCTCTGCCGATACAGAGCGGCAAACCGAAGCGGTCCTTGAATTTCTCGGCTGCCCGATAGATCGAAAGGCGCTAAGAGCATCAGTCGAGGCTGGACGTTTCGAGGCTATGCAGGCTCGGGAACGTGCGGAAGGCATTCCCGCTCATGACTATGACCGAAACGATGTCGAAAGCCTGCGCATGCGGCGCGGCAAGGCAGGCGGGTTCAGAGACTATCTGAACGATGCGCAAGTGGCGGAAATCGAGCGCTTGTGCGCAGCGAATCTAACGACAGCTGCCAAGCGCCTTGTCGGCCGCACCGGACTGCAGGTCTGATCGCGGCAACAGCGCGCGCATCGCGGCTCAAGCGGAACCGCTGGAAACCGAACTCTTCGCGAGACCCAGCGCTACAGCGCCTCTTTTTTGCATTCATTTGAACGCGCGGCTGTTGTGGCGGTTTCTGCAAGCTACGACGTTCGTGCGGCGTAACGCGCTTCCTTGGCGTGGCTCGCACTCGCAAGCACATCACGCATCACGTGTGCCGCCTCCTCCATCGCGGCCATATCAAGGGACGGGTCGACGAGAAACGCCAAGCTCGTCTCCCCGAGTTCCCGGGCGTTCGGCAGTCGCTCGGCCGAGCCCATGCCGATATCCGTAAATGCCTTCTCCAGATAAATCTCCGAGCAGCTGCCGCTGAAACACACGACCCCCGCCCGGTTGATCTCCGTTACGATCCGGTCCCTGCTCCAGTCCGACTTCAGGAGTTCCGGCCTAAGAAAGGTGTAGAACCGGTACCACGCATGCCGAATGCCCGAGGGCGGCAGAGGCGTACGCAGAGCGTCGATCTCCTCGGCGGCGCTTGCGAGAATGGCTGCATTATGCGCCCTGATGCCGCGCCATTGCTCAAGGCGCTGTAGTTGGCGCGATCCCAATACCGCCTGGATGGACATCATGCGCCAGTTCGTCCCGATGGATTCATGCAGCCAGCGGAAACCCGGTGGATGATGCCTGTTGTAAACGGCATCATAGGACTTGCCGTGGTCCTTGCGGCTCCAGGCCTTCTTCCACAATTCGTCATCGCTCATGGCCACCAGTCCGCCCTCGCCTCCGGTGGTGATGATCTTGTCCTGACAGAATGAGAAAGCCGCAATATCGGCGAAGCTGCCGACCGGCCGGCCATCGATTTCGGCACCATGTGCCTGCGCGCAGTCTTCGATGACCCACAGTCCCTTCTCGCGGGCGAACGCCATGATCGCCGGCATGTCGCAGGGCCAGCCGGCGAGGTGCACGGCGATGATGCCCTTGGTGCGCGAGGTCAGCTTCGCCCTGATGGTTTCGACGGTGATGTTCTGGCTGTCACGATCGACATCCGCGAAGACCGCAACCCCGCCCGCCATCGGCACAGTCGAGGCCGAAGCGATGAAGCTTCGCGGGGTAACGATCACCTCGTCGCCGGGCTGGAGCCCAAGCGCAAAGAGCGCGAGGTCGAGCGCCACCGTTCCGTTTGCAACGGCTACCGCATGCTCGACACCAAGATAGCGCTCATATGCGGCCTCGAAGTCACGGACATGCGGCCCTGTCCAGGCATTCACCTCGCCCGATCTTAGGACGGACACGACATCCTCGATTTGCTCCTCGTCGTAAACCGGCCAGCGTCCCATTCATCCCTCCAGCTCTGTATTTAATCGGTCTCCGGCCACATGCCGAAGGAGCATCGGATCGTCGGGCCAGCTATCGCGCCGGCCGGCTCCCACAAAGCTCAAATCACATGCCTAACCAGGACGAACGCTTCGGCCGCCTGGCGCATCACGGTCGCACCGCGCAGTGTGGCGAGCGCGCGCAGTGTCGCTATGGAACGCTCGTGCGGGGCTTCGCGCAGCTGCGATGCGAACATCTGCATTGCCTTCACCTTCACGTCGAGGTGCTCGGTAATGTCGACAAAAACATTTGGAAGAAATCCTGGTGATAGATACGGAGCATTCCAGTTCGTTTCCGAGAGCGTTTCGTAGGCGAGGATCAGCTTCGGATACTCTGTCTGGTGTGGTCGGCAAGCAACCAGCGCTGAAGTGAAGGTCAGCTGATGATCCATGTGCATGTCGCCCACGAACGGCACGAGCACGGTTCGGGGCGACAGGCGGCGAACGACGTCGAGCAGCGTGCTGTTGACGGTCGCGTGCGCCGTCTCCGCAAGCTGGGCGGCAGGCAAACGCAGCCACAGGGTTTCTCGCACGCCCAAAGCCCGGTGCGCCTCCCTCGCCTCGGCCTGCGTCCTGGCGATGGTCGCCGGGTCGAAAGCCGGCGGCTTTCCCTCGGTTACAACCGCTACGAAGACCTCCTCGCCCTGCGAGGCTAGCTTCGCGATCGTCCCGCCGGCGCCGAGAACCTCGTCATCGGGATGTGGAGCGACGACCAAAGTGCGCCCAAAAGAAATATGCGAAACATCCATGGGACCCCCAAAAGACCTTGCCGCCACGTATGCGCTCCCGCCTGGCGAAGAAAACATATGCCCTGGCTTTGTTAGCGGCCCGTTGTGTCCGGGGTGCCTCTGACCCCTCCGGCACCTCACCAGCTGCCGACACGCGCACTATCGCATCATCATTCGCGGCTGCTGCCCGCGAGAATGATACAAAAGGAATTCCTTAGCAACTTTTAGATGTAAATAGTTAATCCGTTCTCCGAAAACGAGTGTCTTTAGTGTCAACAAAAAAATTCGAGCATCGAGCCAAACGCCAGCGTGTCCAACATACCAAAGATCGAGCGCGATCTTCTCCTCATCCGTAAGCAGCGTATTGCCATTCACCTGAGCCCATCCCGTCATGCCGGGAGCAACCTTCGAGCGTACGCGGCCAAGCTCACCAAAGCCTGCAATAGTCGCCAAAGGAAGCGGGCGCGGCCCCACCATCGACATGTCGCCTGCGAGCACGGCAAGCAGTTGCGGCAACTCATCAAAGCGAAGTCTGCGCAACATCGCGGTCGCAGCGGTCTGTCGCATTTGGTCCGGCAACAGTGCGCCGTCCGGTCCGCGCGCGTCCGTCATCGTGCGAAATTTGGCGACGGTGATGACACGCATGCCCGCGCCGACGCGTGCCTGGGTGAAGAACAACGGCGAACCAAGGTTCGCCCAAACGACGACCGCCGTTACCGCCATCAGCGGCAGGCAGAGGACGAAAAGCATTCCGCCAAGTGCGCAATCAAGCACGCGCTTGAGATAGTATGATCCCGAGGAGGTAGGCAAACTAAAAGCGAAGAAGGCGTGCTCTCGATTTGGCTTCAAGTCAATGTCCCTTTGGCGCACGGAGCGGACTTTTCAGTATAACTTGCCGACAATCCTACATGCCCGCGATAGCCACGACGACCACGTCGCCCGGCAGCAATTCTGTCACGAGGGACGCCTGTAAACTGGTCGGTTTGCCGCCAACGGGGCTTCGACGGATCTCATAGGTATATGAGACCTGATTTTTTTTCGTTTCATCTTCGGCCACGGCGGCCATAAGCAGCATTTGCTCTTCAGCGGAGTGTTGGCTCGAAATCAGCTTCTTGATGGCAATTTCACGCTGTTGGAGCTGGGTCAAAATCTCCTTCTTCCTGTCGGCTGCGAGTTTTGCAAGTTGAAGCTTCAACTCGCTCAACTCCTGACGTGTCCGCGCAAGGGTGGCGAAGGTTTGCAGGAGCTGGGCCTTCTCGGCCGACGCGTTGTTCTCCGCGCGAGAGAGCTCGCTTTCAGTGTTCAGCCCGCGTTTTCGAAGCGCACCAACGCGCGCCACATCTTCCACGCTGTTTGCAACCACATCCCGTTGCTGCTGCACAAGCTCGTTCAGGATCTCTATTCCACCCTCGGCTTGCGCAATCCCTTCGGTGAGAATTTGCGTCTGCGATTTGTTGGCGGCGAGATCCTCTTTCAAGATTTTCGTCTCAAGCTCAATGACGCCATCAAGCGGCACGCCTTCGACATATGTGCGGGCGAACTCCGGAACGTCGCTCAGTTCGATCTTCTCGCTGGATTTCAACTGCGCCGCGAGTCTTGCCGTATAGACGGCTTCATGAACGATTTCGGCTTTTGCGGCGTCTATTTCCGAGCGGAGGCGGGCACGCGCGATAAGCCGGTCGGACGCGTTTACCGCGACGACCTGCATGCCACCTGCCAGGCCGATAGCTTGCTCGACCGTCACGCCATTATAAAAGGGAAACGAACCGGGATTCCTGACCTCGCCTAGTACGAGTATAGGCCGGAAGGTCGAAATATTGAGGGACAGCTTTGGATCGACGAGGATCTCGTGGCTCCGGTATTCCTGGCGCAGCTTATCCAAAGTCTCCGTTATCGTCAGACCCACCACCTTAACCCCGCCAATGAGGGGGAACTGTGCTTCGCCGTTGCCGGAAACAGCCACGGTTACGGGCAATTCGGCATCGTCGAGGAAGTCAAACGTCAGTACATCGCCCGTATTGAGCCGGTAGTCATCTGCATTCGCATGCGACACCAGCCCTATTGATAGTCCGACTGCCAACAGCACGACCGCAAAAACATATGCCCCCCAGGCCCGCAGAGGCAAGCTCATGGCCGCTAGCGCAGGTAATATCCCCATCGCAACCGCACCCCAAAAAGCATTAAAGAAAAGGCTGTCAAAATATATTGCGCGACTATATTCTCCCTCGCACTGTCACGTCAAAGGATTTTAGCTATTTTTTTGCGCCGGGGCTGTGATCGATAAGGCGACACTCCTCGAGGCTCATACACCAGATTGTGCGTACGGTCGCGGCAGGTGTTCTTGCCCGATGAAACCACCCCGGCAGACCAAAGATTTAACAAGGGCATCAACCACGTGTGCCACGGCCGTAGGGCGGCGTCTCTTTTCTCAGCTGGCCTCGTTGGGGGGCAGGAGGTATCGTTTGGCGATCGGGAAAAAACTGGCTAAAAATTTTAACGGTCTCAACAAGATATTCGCTGGGGAAAAAAGCCTGAGAGGCCGCCTGGGAAATATCGGGCATCTACTCACTGGGAATGCGCTCACTTCGCTATTAGGCCTCGTCGGTTTCGCCTTGACGGCGAGGGCGCTCGGTCCGTCCGATTATGGCGTCCTGGCGCTCTGCTTCACCTATACGAATGCGGTGGAACGTCTCGTAAACTTCCAGTCCTGGCAGCCGCTGATCAAATTCGGTGCGCAATCCGAGAGCACGGAAACGCTCAAATCGTTGCTCAAGTTCGGCCTCCTGCTTGACGTTTCCGCCGCAGCGACCGGATGCGCGATTGCCGTGGCGCTGGTGTGGGTCTTCGGTCCATGGTTCGGGATTTCGCCCGAGATGTCGGGGCTCGTCACCCTCTATTGCGCCATTTTGCCGTTTCAGATCTCCGGCATGCCGATGGCCGTGCTGCGCCTTTCCGGCAAGTTTCGGTCCATCGCCTATGGCCAAGTCGGTTCGAGCATTTTCCGCATAATATTGTGCGCGATTGGCTTTGCCTTCGGCGGCACTTTGCGTGATTTCGTGCTGATATGGATGGCAGCCCAGATCGTCGGCTCGCTGACCCTCGTCGGCCTTGCGCTTGCAGAGCTGCGAAAGCAGGGAATGTTGGGGGGCATGCTTACTGCGTCCGTTCGCGGTATTACCTCCCACTTTCCAGGTCTCTGGAAATTCGCAATTTCGACGAACCTGTCGCTGACGCTACGTTCGAGTGCCAACCAGCTTGACACCCTTCTCGTCGGCTACCTGGCTGACCCGACCGCCGCGGGTCTCTATCACATCGCCAAACGCATCGGCCGCATGGCACTGCAGATCGGTGACCATGTCCAGGCCGTGCTCTACCCGGATTTGGCTCGGGCCTGGGCCTCGAACGCGTTCAAGGAGTTTCATCGGGCCGTCGTACAAATGCGGACGCTCCTTCTCGGCTTCGGATTATTGCTGATTGGCGGGGTGTATTTGACGATCGATCCGGTGCTGAGACTGGCTGTCGGTTCGGAATTCGAGGCGGCGGCCCCGTTGGTCGTCGTTCAATCCATTGCCGTGAGCATGACGTTGTACGGGACAGTTACCCGCTCGGCACTCCTGGCCATGGGGCGGGAAGACCGTGTCTTGAAGGGCGTGTTCGTCGCAACGATTGCGTTTCATGCCACGGCGCTGATGCTGATCCCGCGGGTCGGCCCGATGGGCGCCAATATCGCTCATATCGTCATGGCCTTCATCTGGCTCTCGATGATGGCGGTCGCTTATCGCCAGACCTCGGCGATACGGTAGAGCTCTATGATGCGTTGCCGCGCAATTCCTGAGCACTCGCGGTCACGGCTTGCTCAACTTGCACACGTTTATTATCATGAGCTCACATTCTCTGTAATCCTTGATGCACTTTGTCCATTTCGATCGTGAGAGTTTTTTCCGCACCGCTTTTGAGTAGAAGGACGTACTTAAGTGGCTTACATCATTGATGCTGAGGAAGAAGGTCTTCTTCCTGGTCCCGGAAAAAGTGTCATAACCTTTCCCTTTGCGTGCGATCAACTGCGCGACAGCCGTTTGTTTGCGGCCGGCGTGATGCTCGCCTCTGCTCACGGGCCCACCCGAGCGCGTCGCCAGCTGCGCGCAAGAGAATTGCGAATTTCGAGCCGATCCAAATGAAGAGCGTTCGCGGCGCGTGATCTGTCGCGCTCGGCTGTGGACGCGTATCTTCAGCCCTGCGCGGGCGCTGTGAGGGGGACAACATGAAGTTGCAGGACATCGATTTCCTGATCATTGGCGCGACCAAGAGCGCCACGACATGGCTCCAGCAATCACTGCAGCAGGACCCGAACATATACATGCCGGCTCCGGAATTGCATTATTTCAGTCGTTACTATGATCGTGGAGACGAGTGGTACCTATCAAACTTCGAAGGATCGAAGGATCAACGTCTCGTCGGCGAAAAGTCCAACTCCTATTTGGACACCGAGGGCGCGGCTGAACGGATAAAACAAAAACTTCCGAAGGCGCTGCTGATCGCGCAACTACGCAACCCCATCGAGCGCGCCTACTCTGACTACTGCATGCTGTACCGCAGGGGCGAGGTCGACCGCGACATTGCGAGATATCTTGACCCGCGCAGCGGTGCCGGCGGACGCTTCCTCAACGGCGGGCTGTATTTTCAGCAATTGCAGGCCTATCTCGATCGGTTCCCGGCCGAGCAGATTCTCGTCGTTCTTTACGAGGACATGAAGATTGACGCGAGTGCACAGCTCGATCGCGTCCGAAAATTCATGAAGATAGCCAATGACCTGCCGCTTCGGCCCCTGGACAAGAAGGTCAAGGACAAGGCCGAGCCGGTGATCAACCCGACGTTGCGCCGTCTGCTGCGCCCGTTCAAGCCGATGGTGGCCCCTTTCAGGAAAAGCGCGGGCTTCAAAAAGCTGCGGTCGATCGCCGCCGCCGAAGTGCAGTACGCACCGTTGAGCGGCGAGTTGCGCGCGCGCATGAGCGATTTCTACGCCACGGAGATAGAGAAACTCGGCACGATCGTCGGCAGGGATCTGAATGGATGGCTAAGAAATGGAAGCGTTCAGCAATGACGGATGGCCAATTTTGCTGGGCGTGCATGCGGCCCATCTCTTTCGCGTGACGACTACTGCCGGCGCCTCGTAAAGTTGACGCATCGGAACTATCTGTTATGCTCAAACGTAAAGCACAATGCATGACTTTCATTTATTGTTTTCCCGGTCGCCAGCACCGATGACTGTTAATCAGCGGATTGCTTGGCGGCAAACCTTTGGTTGAACTTATTTTTTATGTCTTGGCGGAGTAACTTTTGTCATGACGAACTCACAAGGCAATTTCCCCTTGGTAAAACATCCGCTGGTGACCGTACGATTGCAGCAAATGCAACGTTGTCTCGTCGCTTTCGCCGACGTGCAAGGATCATGGGTGCAATGGGGAGGCACCCTGATGGTCGACGCTCGAGTCCGGCGACGCACCCAGCCTACGGTGCCCGTGCAATTCTCCCCGCCTGCGCAGCAGGAAGGAGCGCCAGCATGAAGCCGCCCATCCGCACAGTTATTGTCGATGATCACCCGCTGGTGATTGCGGGTGCGCGAGCCCTGATCGAGACATCCGGGGACATTCTCTGCGTCGGCGAAGCCAGGACCGGCGCCGAAGCCATGATTCAGATCAGTCAGGCCAAGCCGGATGTCGCGGTACTCGACGTGTCACTGCCGGACATCAGCGGTCTCGAACTGGCCGCAAAGGTCATAGCTAACGGTCACGCCGCTCACGTGGTGATAATGACCCCCTACCATGACCGCTCCTATGTTCAGCAAGCGCTGCAGGTTGGCGCCAAGGGATTTGTCCAGAAATGTTCGGCGGCGGAGAATCTGTTGCTGGCGATACGTTCGGTGATGCTCGGCGGACTCTTCTTCGACTCCCTGACTGCGCGCGAGGTGGCGAATTCACCCGCCGAGCGGAGCCCCGCAGCGATGGGTGCGCTGGGACTGACCGCCCGCGAACAGGCGGTCCTTCGACTGGTCGCGCTCGGATATTCGAACAAGGAGATCGGCGCCCACGCGAATATCAGCGTCAAGTCGATCGAGACCTACAAGGCGCGCGCCACCGAAAAGCTCAACTTGCGTTCGCGGGCGCAAATCGTGCACTTCGCCTTGACCCACGGCTGGATGAGCGTCAATTGATGCCAGCAAATTCACCGACCGGCAGGATCAAGGGTGTGCCAGAGGTAAACCGGAATTGGCCGCAATGCGGTTGGCCACTACTCTACAGTAAGTCCACATTGCTCACTCGGCCAAGCGATCCGACCTGAACTGTCCCCGGCAAAGTCCTTTGCGGGAGGGCCGTAGCGCAAAGCATTGGAGGTTGTCGTGCGCATAGCATTCGTCCTCTCGGGGCTCGGCGCGGGCGGCGCGGAGAAAATCGTCAATCTCCTTGCGCACCATCGCCATGCACAAGGCGATACCGTACACGTTCTCGCAGTCAACGCTGATGGCCCGAAATCCTATTTTCCCTACCACAGTGCCGTAAAGATCGAAGCGCTCGGAGTTTCGGCTCGCGCCATCCCACGCATTGCACAGGCAGCACTACGGCTGTCGAGGCTTCGACGTCGGCTGGCGGCGCTCAAGCCGGATCTTGTCATATCCTTCCTGACAAAGGTCAATGTCATGGTCGGCCTGGCTACCCGCGGGCTCAATACGCGGATCATCATGTCGGAGCGCAACAACTTCACGTCTCAGGAGACGCATTTCCTGTGGCGGCTCGCTCAGCCGGTTGCTGTCAAAAGCGCAGCGCGCTTGGTTATGCAAACTCAGGATGCCTTTCAATCGCTGCCGCCGAGCTTGCGCGGGAAAGCGGAGATTATACCCAACCCGGTCACGCTGCCGCCCGATGTTGCACGCGTTCCGAGCCAAGGCACCCGCGTCGTAGCCGTCGGTCGCCTGGAAAGGCAGAAAGGCTTCGATTTGCTGCTCGAAGCGTTCAGCCACGTGGCACGATCCGTTCCGACGGCCCAGTTGACCATATTTGGCGACGGGTCTCAGCGCGGCGCTCTCGAGCACCTCGCCCGAGAACTCGGCATTGGCGACAATGTCAAGATGCCAGGTATTACCAAGTTTCCACTCGAATGGGTTGGAGCGGGCGACATCTTCGTGCTGAGCTCGCGCTTCGAGGGCTTCCCGAACGTGCTTCTGGAGGCGATGACTGCGGGGCTACCGTCAATCGCATTCGATTGTTCGTGGGGACCGTCGGAAATTCTCAGCAGTCCGGATGCCGGTTTGCTTGTCCCCCCGGGCGATGTCGGGCAACTGAGTGAAGCCATTCTCTCTCTCATGGCCGACCCGACCCTCAGAAATAAGCTTTCCACCTACGGGTCGGCAGCCGCCTCGGCGCGGTATGCGACCTCATCTATCCTGCAGCAATGGGATAATGTGATCGCCAGATCCGTTAAACCGCCGTCGCTCAAATCGACCTATGGCGAAAGCGCTGCTCCCCCTCGTGCGGAACGCCATGCCTAGCGCATCGGCCCGAAAGTCGGATCCGATTTTCAGAAAGCACGATGCGTAGACTCAAAGAGTTAGAGCGTCCTTTGTGCGTCCTAGAGTCGGTCAGCGTTAAGCTGAATCGAAACAGGATTCCCTTTTTGTTGGGATTGTGATTCAAGATCATTGCTGGTGAGGAGGCCAGCAATGATGGCGCGACCTCTTTCTTTTGATTTACGCCAGCGCGTCGCCGCCGCTTTGGCCGGAGGCATGACCGTGCGGGCGGCCGCCTTGCGCTTTGGGATATCGGCGGCGACGGCGGTGCGGATCGGCCAGCTCGACCGGTCCGGCCGCGGTTTGGCGCCGGCCAAGATGGGGGGCCATGTCAAACCCATGCTGCGGGGCGCGGCGGCCGATGAGGTTCACCGCCGACTGGCGGCCAAAACCGATTGGACGGTGCGGGCGCTTGCCGCCGATCTGAAGGCGGCCGGGATCGATGTCTCGCATGACACCGTTTGGCGGTTCCTGCGCCGCGAAGGCAAGACATTTAAAAAAAACGCTGATCGCCAGCGAGCAGGACAGGCCGAAGGTGGCGCGCTTCCGAAGCCGCTGGAAGACCCATCAACATCGACTTGATCCGCGCCGCCTGGTGTTCGTTGACGAAACCTGGGTCAAAACCAACATGACGCGCAGCCGCGGCTGGTGTCAGCGCGGCCAGCCGCTGATCGCCAGAATACCGCATGGCCATTGGAAGACGCTGACCTTCCTCGCCGGGCTGCGTCACGACCGCATCGTCGCACCCTTCGTGCTCGACGGCCCGATCAACGGCATTGCCTTCACCGCCTGGGTCGAGCAATGCCTGGCGCCAACCCTCAACCCCGGGGATATCGTCATCCTCGACAATCTCGGCAGCCACAAGGGCAAGCCGGCGCGCAGCGCCATCCGCGACGCCGGCGCCCATCTGTTCTTCCTGCCGCCCTACAGCCCCGACCTCAATCCGATCGAGATGATGTTCGCCAAACTCAAGACCCTGCTGCGCAAGGCCGACGAGCGTAGCGTCGAGGCGACATGGCGGCGCGTCGGCGAAGTTCTCAAGGCGTTCAGCCCGCACGAATGCGCCGCCTATTTCAGGCATGCAGGATACGTTTCAACGTAGGTCTGACAGACTCTAAAGGATGCACGGCGCTGTAAGCGCGTTGCGTTCAATCGCACTCATGCGACGCCCTTTAAGTCATTGCTCTTATGCATGTCGTTGTCCCAAAACGCTGCACACTTTTGGGCGACATCCATTACAGCGCCGCGCGTCCAATCGGACGCGCGGCGCTGTAGGTCATTGCGGCGACGGCTTCAGATAAAGAACCGGGCTGCCATATCGATCCTTGAAGCCAAGGTCGGTTGAAGGCAGATAGCCATTTCGCCGCGCATAATCGAGCATCGGCCGCTCAAGCACCTCGTCGAACCCCAGCAGCAGCGCGGCCGGCGGGTCAGCCTCGAATATGGCCGTGATGCGGCCCGGCGACGTCATCCTGTACCAGGCTGCAAGCGCCGGTTCGGTGAAATCTGCGGTCCGATAGGCGAAAGGCCCTGTCGCCAGTTCCGGATAGACCTCCAGATGACCCTCAAGCGGATAGATCGGCGACAGCGTGGCCACCTTTCCTTGCGCGCGCGCCACCGCTATCCGCTGCGACATGGCGACACCAACCTCGTGAACCCGCGTCACCGTCCACCGGTCCGCCCGGAAAGCTGTTCCGACATACTGGGCAAGACGCGGCGCCTCTATCGCCAGAACCACCATCGTCGCGGCAACAAACACTGGCTGGAAGCGTGTGCGCGTCTCGGGCTCAAGGCTTCCGAAAAGCAGAGCGAGCCCCAAGGGGAGACAGATCAGCGGCGGCGCGAAATATTGGGGGAAGCTCGGCGTGGGCAAGAGGCTCATGGCGGCGCTGCAAAGGAACGCGCCGGCGACAACGAGAAGCGGCCCGTTTACGATGCGGGAAAGCCGCGCTCGCCCACCGCTATCCGGTGCCTGGAGCGCCGTCAGAAAAAGTGCGACGAGAACGGAAATCACCACGGCGCAGGTCGCGGAGAACCATATGCCCTGCGCGAGCAACAGCTTCGCCACCAGCGATAAAGCCTGCTCTTCCCCAGGTGTATTTGCTGTTCGCCAATACTGCAGATGCGGACCTGTGTGATATTGCACAACATGGGCAAGGAACCTCTGCGGCGCCAGGAGCAAGGGTATGAGAATCGGTATGCCCCCCACCAGCCCTCCTGCAGCAAGCGGCGCAACGACGCGCAGAAGGCGATCCTTGAAGCGGTAAGCGCGCGGCAGCAGGAAAGCTGCGATTGCCACCGGCGGGATAAAGGCCACGGCACTGATCTTGAAGGCAGCGGCAAGTGACAGGCAGAGGCCCGCAATCGCAAACAGGAAAGGCTTGGGATGGCTCTCTCTGACGGCGAGCACGAACAGCCCGAGCCCGATGAACGCGAAAGGCAGCGGTAGAAAATTATTCGTCGCCGCCATGCCTGTCTGCGTCAGGAAGAGATCGTTCGCAACGGTGAGGACGACAACGCACCAGCTGACCAGTCCGGATCGCGTCAGCGCGTAGGTGATGGCTCCGATCGCCGCCAGCAACAACATCCATGCAAGAAACACGGAGAGCCGGCCACTGAACAGCAGATGATCCGAGCCGACGATCGCACCGACCCAATGGAAGAACCACGCCGAGCCCGGCGGATGATTGTAGAAGAAGTCCTCATAGAGGCGATGGTGATCGAGCAGCGCGATTGGCGGCACGTACAGCTGCTCGTCCTTGCGCATTTCGTAGTTCATCACGCGCAGCAGCAGGGCGAAAAGAAGCAGCGCCGAAAGAATGAAGATTGCCGCCCGATAGAGCAGTGCCCTCAGATCTGCCGAGGGGATTGCGACCTGTGATGGAGTGACCTCTTTAACATCCGTCATTCAGATTTCCCCCGACCGCAAAGACAGTCCAGTACTTGGGACATCGATCACATTTGCCGCCGGCCGCCCGCAGCCACCGCTCGCCTTAAGGAAGCACGGTCAAAGGTCTCGAGGCCCCATGGCATCCTTTTCTGTATCGAAAGCGATTCCTCGGCACCATCCCGGGTTATTCCCTACAAGGCCCTAGGGATTATCCTGACACCGCGCAGCTTGCGGATTTACGGAAGGATGGATAGCATGACCTTAAATAATGTATATTTCGAATAATCTTGGACAAGTGTAGCTTAATTACAGTCGTTTTAGTACTGAAATCTTCGTGCCCGATCGGCTTGTTCGCTTTTTTCATTCACGCCCGGGCGGATGCTTTCACAGGTTCGCTATGCGCACCCGTTTACTTCTATGATTCCTGAGGCTGGCCTTGGTTTAAGGCGAAGCGACGCAGCAAACATAACCTTGCGACCTTGCGCGTCCAAAAGGATGCAAAGGGCGCCGCCGTAGACGCGTGCACGAGACCGATTGGATGATCCGATCGGATATCCGTCGCTAAAATTGTTGGAGGCCGTCATGAAGGTCGTGCTTTTCGCAGGAGGTCTCGGATCCCGCCTCGCCGAGGAGACCGTACGCATTCCGAAGCCCATGGTGGAGGTCGGCGGCAAGCCCATCATTCTTCACGTGATGGACATATACAGCCATTGGGGCTTCAACGACTTCGTCGTCGCCGGCGGCTACAAATGCATGTTCATCAAGAACTTCTTCCACAATTTCCACTTGTCGACTGCGGATTTCACGGTCGCGCTTGGAAACGGCTCCATGGTGCTGCGCCCGGTCCATCCCCTCGACTGGAACGTGTCGGTGGTCGACACCGGCCTTTCGACGATGACTGGTGGCCGATTGCTTCGGCTGCGTGACTGGCTCGACGGCGAGACCTTCATGGCCACCTATTCGGATGGGGTCGGCAACATCGATATCCAGGCGCTGCTCGAGTTCCACCGCTCGCACGGTCGCCTGGCCACTGTCACCGCCGTGCAGCCGCCGGCGCGCTTCGGCAACCTGGAGATCGAGGGCGACAAGGTCGTCGAGTTCACGGAAAAGGTGCGCAAGCACGAGACCTGGATCAATGGTGGCTTCTTCGTCTTTGAACCAGGCGTACTGGATTACATCTCTGGGCCGTCGGATCCGTTGGAGATGGCGCCGCTGACGAATCTCGCTCGGGACGGTGAACTCTTTGCCTACAAGCACAAGGGCTTCTGGCATCCGATGGATACGGTGCGGGACCGTGATTATCTCAACGGCCTTGCGGAAACCGACGATCCGCCGTGGATGCAGTTTGACCCAAGGCCAACATCTCAGTCTGCCGCGGCTGAGTTACCGCTGGCACGATTCTAGGCGGAGCGAGAAACGTGAACGAGACGGATCTCTCGCAGATTCTACGCGGCCGCCGCGTTCTGGTCACCGGCCACACCGGTTTCAAGGGCGGATGGCTTTCGCTTTGGCTTCGCCGTCTTGGCGCGCATGTGGTTGGTATTGCCCTGCCGGCGGTCGCCCCCTCGTTCTGCTCCGCCGTTGACCTTGAGGGCCTCGTCGACGGGCGCGTCGGCGACATTCGCAGCGAGGCAGGCTTCGGGGAGAGCATTGGCGGGCAGGACTTTGACCTCGTCATTCACATGGCAGCGCAGGCCGTGGTGCGGACCTCATACGAGATGCCGGTCGACACCTATATGACCAACGTCATCGGAACGGCCGTGGTGCTCGAGGCGGCGCGCCGCATGCCGTCGTTGCGTGGCATCGTCGTTGTCACGAGCGACAAATGTTACGAAAACCGGGAATGGGTGTGGGGATACCGAGAGAGCGACCCCATGGGTGGTCGCGACCCGTACAGTTCGTCGAAAGGATGCGCGGAACTGGTTGCCGCGGCCTATCGCTCCTCTTTCTTCAGCGATCCAGGGGGTCCGCAACTTGCCACGGTGCGGGCTGGCAACGTGATCGGAGGCGGCGACTGGGGCGCCGACCGGTTGATTCCGGACCTGGTGCGTGCTGCCGAAACCGGAATACCGGCGCGCCTCAGGAACCCGAAAAACGTAAGACCATGGCAGCATGTTCTTGAGCCGCTTCGCGGCTACCTGATGTTGGCGGCCGGCCTCGTCGATGCCGGCGCGCGCTTCGCGGGGGGCTGGAATTTCGGCCCCGAAAAGGACGCAACGGTGAATGTCGGTGAGCTCGCGGAACTGGTCGTCTCTCAATGGGGCGGCCGACCGCCCGAATATATCGCCGAACGCCGGGTCGACGAACCGGCCGAGTCGGTCGTTCTGCGCCTCGACAGTACGAAGTCGCATGTCGAGCTCGGCTGGAAGCCCTTGCTCCGGCTGGACGAGGCCGTCGCAATGACCGTCGCCTGGCACCGCAGATACATGGAAGATCCGACAGACATGCGCCGGTTCTCACAACAGCAACTTGACGGATACGCAGCAGACTGGGGCCGAGCGGCCTGAACCGCAGATGGGGAGCATCACATGCGTGTCAATTATGGGCAGGCCGTTTACGGAGAAAAGGAAATAGCAGCCGTTGTCGATGCCATGCGGACGTCGACCCAGATGGGCCGCGCGGTGAGAGGAATGGAGGAGCGTGTTGCGGCGCTCTTCGCCAAGCGGCACGGCATCATGGTCAATTCCGGATCTTCGGCCAATTACCTGGCCGTGGAGATGCTGCAGTTGCCGCAAGGCGCGGAAGTCATCACCCCCGCCCTGACCTTCGCAACAACCGTCGCACCTATCGTCAGGGCGGGTCTCGTACCGGCATTCGTCGATGCGGCGGAGGCGACCTACAACATCGATGTCGACGCGATCGAACGGATGATCTCGCCCAAAACCCGGGCTGTGATGATCCCGTCACTGATCGGCAATCTTCCGGATTGGGATCGCATTCGTGCGATTGCCGATGCGCATGGGCTATTCGTCGTCGAAGACAGTTGCGATACGCTCGGCGCCACCATCAAAGGCGCCAGCACCGGCAAGCGCTCCGATATCAGCACGACCAGCTTCTACGGCTCGCATGTGATTACGGCGGCCGGAAACGGCGGCATGCTCTGCGTCAATGACGATGAGCTGGCGCGCCGCGCCAGATTGATGCGGTCCTGGGGCCGCACCTCGTCACTGTTCGTCGATTCCGAGTCGGTCGAAAATCGTTTCAACGTCGACATCGACGGCTTCTCCTATGACGCGAAATTCGTGTTCGAGGCGCTCGGCTTCAATTTGGAGCCCTCCGAGATGGGTGCCGCCTTCGGGCTTGTCCAGCTTGATAGGCTCGAAGAGAACATTGCCGCCCGGGAGCGCAACTTTGCCGCCCAGTTGGCCTTCTTCAAACAATACGAGGACTGGTTCATCCTGCCGCGGCAATTGCCCGAATCCCGTACCGGCTGGCTTGCCTTCCCGCTTACGGTGCGGCCGGACGCGCCGTTTACCAGGCGCGATATGCAGATCTTCCTCGAACGCAGGGATATTCAGACTCGCCCCGTGTTCACCGGCAACATCCTGCGCCAACCGGCAATGCAAGGCGTCAACCGCCGGGTCTCGCAGGAAGGCTACCCTGTCGCGGACGCGGTGATGCGCGGCGGGATACTGCTCGCCTGTCATCACGGTCTCACGTCAGAGCAACTCGACCATATCCATTCGTCGTTCTGCGAGTTCGCCGACAGTTTCTCGGCGAAGCCGAAGGTGCGAATACCGCTGCAGGCGGGTGCTACTGGAATCTAATGGAGCGAGGTGAGCAAGGAATATGCACAGGATTCCGCCCGCCTCTCAACTATCGGAGACAACCCCGTTCATTAGCTCGGGGCGACTCCGCGATGGCGATCCCGGCGGCACCGGAACATGGGTGAGGCGCTCAAGGAGGGCGGTAATGCTTCGCAGTTCCTGAGCGGCACGCAGGTTTCGCTCTCATGATCAAGGCGCAACAAAGCAGGCTGGTCCAAGTCGATGGCGCGTATTCTCATAACCGGTGGCGCAGGCTTCGTCGGCTCGCATCTTGCGAGGGCTTGCCTTGAGGCCGGCCACCAGGTTCACCTCATCGTCCGACCCGGCTCCGACGACAGCCGGATCCAGGACCTGCGTGTCGGTGTCATCCGACACAATTTTGACCTGCAATCAGAGACAGCGCTCAAACATTGTCTTTCTGACGCAGAGCCCGAGTGCATCTTTCACCTCGCGGCCCGTCCGCGTCGGCCGGAAGCTCCCGACTTCTCCGACGCCAGGGATGCGATGCGAGAGCAGGTGCAAGTGCTGGTCGGCTTGCTGAGCGCAGCCGCAGCCGCGCCCCGTCCTCCAAGAGCGATGATCCGGACCGGCTCGCTCGCCGAATATGGCTCCGCACAGGCGCCCTTTCAGGAGGAGACACGCGAAATGCCGGTCAACGCCTACGGCGCCGAACTCGTGGCTGCCACACACTTGGTCGGCGCTCTTCAGCGTCGCCTTCCGTTCCCGGTCATCACCGCCCGCCTCGCCCTGGTCTACGGCTCCTGGCAGTCGACCGCCTATCTCCTGCCATGGCTCGTTACCCGATGCCTGGCCGGAGAGACCTCGATGGTCCGACATCCGGAGGATCGGCGTGATCTGATCTATATCGACGACGCTGTGGGCGGGCTCCTCCGCGTGGCAGCGGCGCAGCTGCCTGGCGGCACGGTCATCAATATCGGCACCGGTTTTGCTCCGACGATGCGCGACGTCGCCCGGCTGATCATTGCCGAAACGGGCGCCGATCCGACACGCGTTGAATACGGTCCGGCGGACGGTTCGTCCGGCATTCCGGATTTCCGCGCCGTCACCGCCTTGGCCCGAAACCTGCTCGGGTGGAGCGCATCCACTCCGCTGGCGGAGGGGCTCGTGCGGACCGTCGCCTGGTATCGCGAGCACCTGCGCTTGCAGGAGCCGCAGAATCAATTGGCGGGCACATCACGCCGGGAACGAACGGGAGCTCCATAGTGGCCGACAAGAAGCCGTTGATTTCTGTCCTTGTACCAGCGTTCAACGAGGAGGCGAACGTCCGGCGAGCCTATGCCGCCATCGTGGATGCGTTCGGCGAAATGCCCGGCTACGGCTATGAGATTATCTTCACTGACAATCATTCATCGGACCGTACCTTCCAGATCCTCCAGGAGATTGCGCGCGAGGATCGCCGTGTCCGCGTCATCCGTTTCAGCCGCAATGTCGGATATCAGCGCTCGCTCCTCGTTGCGTACAAGGCGGCGACTGGCGATTGCGCCGTTCAGATCGATTGCGATCTCCAGGATCCGCCGAACCGCATACCTCAGATGGCGGCGCTATGGCGGCAGGGACATCAGGTCGTCTACGGAATTCGCCGCTCGCTCACGGATGACTGGTTCACCGCCTTCCTGAGGCGTGCTTTCTACCGATGCATCAACGCCTTGAGCGAAGACGACCTCCCCCTGAACGTCGGTGAATTCCGCCTGGTCGACAGGCGCATCCTGGATGAGTTGCGCCGGGTCGACGACACGTCGCCCTATTTGCGCGGGCTGATCAGCGCAATGGGCTTCTCCCAAATCGGTTTCGAATATGACCGCGAGGCGCGGGTGGCGGGTGAAAGCAAGTTTCCGTTCAGGGCCATGTTCTCGCTGGCCGTCGACGGCATTCTCAACCATTCGCTGACGCCGCTGCGGATTGCCTCGATGACCAGCCTGATCATGGGAACAGCAACCTTCCTGCTGCTCATCGGCTACGTCATCGGCAAACTGGTTTTCGGCCAGGAATGGCCTGCAGGTTTTGCGACGACAACGATCCTGATCCTGCTCTCCATCACGCTGAACGCGATCTTCCTTGGGATTATTGGCGAATATATCGGACGGATATTCATGCAATCCAAGCGACGTCCGACACCGATAATCGAGGCGAGCTTGAACGACGAATTCCACAGCCAGCCAGAGCATGCGCCGTCGAGAGTGGGGTCAGCCTGATGCGCAATCTTCTCGTCCGCTACACCTTCGGCCGGCAAGAAAGCATCGACAGGTTGCTGCGCTTTGCCACTGTTGGTGCGGTCACTACGACGATCGATTTCGGTCTCTTCACGGGTCTATTTGCCGCCGGCGCCGCACCAGGCCACGCTAACATCCTATCCTATTCCTGCGGCATTCTCGTAAGTTATGTTCTCAACCGGTCGTGGACTTTCCGCGCACGGCACAGTCAGATTCAGGCGTTGAAGTTCGTCCTCGGCACGCTTACCGGCCTCGTGATCTCGACCTTTTTGGTCGCGCTGCTGGCGACGTTCATCCCACCGCCTCTTGCTAAAATTCTGAGCGTTCCTGTGGTCTTCGCCTGGAACTATCTCGTCGCACTCCTGTGGGTCTTTCGGGCCTGATGGACACGCCGAAACGCGCGATGGTTTTGCGTCAATGACATGCGCGGCAAGAAAATGAACGGTGCACGAGCGCATCGCACTGAAGCATTGAGGCATTAGAGAATTAGAGCAATAGAGCGAACCCCTGCCCCCGCCCATTGCGGCTTTCAAGGGATTCCGAACGGGAGGATTTTCCATGGCAACGATCACCGGCACATCCGGAAACAACACCCTGATCGGCACGGATCAAGACGACACGATTATCGGCGCGGGCGGTGACGATCTCATTCAGGGACTGGAAGGGGCGGACGTCATCGACGGCGGCGCGGGCATCGACACGGCCGACTATCGGGAGAAGACGGCAGGGATCACCGTCACGCTCAACGGGATCAATGATGCGGTAGTGACGGTCGGCGGTGTTGCCGAGGACATTCTACGCAAGATAGAAAACATCTATGGCGGCTCGGGTGACGACACCATCACCGGCGACGCGCAAAACAACCTTTTTAGAGGCGGGGGCGGTAGCGACGTGCTTGACGGCGGCGCCGGCAACGACACGGTCGACTATACCGACAAGACGACGTCGGTCGTGGTCACCTTGGGGGGCGCGACACCTACCACGGTGTTCGTCAACGGTCTCGCCGAGGACACCATCAGCAACTTCGAGAACGCTTATGGCGGCTCGGGCGATGACATCCTGACCGGCAATGGTCAGGCCAACACCTTACGCGGCGAGGCCGGAAACGACACCCTTGACGGCGGCGGTGGCGACGATTCCCTCTTCGGCGGCGCCGGCAACGACACGGTCGACGGCGGCGCCGGGGTCGACACTTTTGATCTCCGGGAGAAGACGGATGCGATCGTCCTGACGCTCGACGGCGCCAATGACTCCACTGTCTTTGTTGGCGGTGTTGCGGAGGATACGATCCGCAACATCGAGAACATCGTCGGCGGATCGGCGGGCGACACGCTCACGGGCGATGCCGGCGCCAACAAGCTTTCGGGCGCGCGCGGCAATGATTGGCTGCGGGGCGGCGACGGGGCCGATATCCTGGACGGCGGCGAGGACATCGACACCGCCGATTACAGCGACAAGACAGCCGCCATCGCCGTGACGTTGAACGGCAGCGGTCTGGCCACTGTAACCGTAGGCGGAGTCGCCGAGGACACGATTGCGAAAATCGAAAGCATCGTCGGCGGATCGGCGGGCGACACGCTCACGGGCGATACTGCCGCCAACACGTTCCGCGGGGGTCTCGGTGCCGACGTGTTGGATGGCGGTGACGGCAGCGACACCGCCGATTTCAGCGACAAGACTCAATCCGTTGTCATCTCACTCAACGGTGCTACCAACGCCGTCGCGACTATTGGCGGAACGGCAGAGGACACGGTCCGCAACATCGAGAACATCATCAGCGGATCGGGCAACGATCAACTCACCGGCGATGCGGCCGCGAACACCTTCCGCGGCGGCCTCGGTGCAGACGTATTGGATGGTGGTGCCGGCGTCGATACGGCCGATTATAGCGACAAAACGGCGTCCGTGGTCGTCAGTTTGGCCGGCGCGAACGCCGTCACGGTGTCCGTCGGCGGCGTTGCGGAGGATACGCTTCGCAACATTGAGAACATCATCGGCGGCTCGGGTAACGACGTCCTCGCAGGCGACGGTTCTGCGAACGTACTCGATGGGGCGGGCGGCAGCGACACCGTGGATTATTCCGCGTCGACCAAGCAGATCGCGGTCACGCTCAACGGCTCCAACAACTCAACAGTCCTCGTCGGCGGTATCGCAGAGGACACCATCCGCAACATCGAGAATGTAACAGGTGGCGCCGTCTCAGACGTCATCACCGGCGACGCGCAAGCGAACGTCATCAATGGCGGCGCGGGCGGCGACCTTCTCAAGGGTGCAGGTGGCCTCGACGTCATCGACGGAGGTATTGGTTCCGATACGATCGATTTCAGTGACAAGACCGCCGCGGTGGTCCTGGCGCTGGCGGGGACGGCCAACGCCATCGCAACAGTCGGCGGCGTTGCCGAGGACACGGTGCGCAACATCGAGAACGTATTCGGGGGTGCCGGCGCAGACGTCCTGACGGGCGACGCCGGCAGCAATACGCTGCGCGGTGGCGGGGGCACCGATAGTCTCGACGGCGGAGCGGGTATCGACACAGCCGACTATAGGGACAAGACGAAGTCCATAGCTGTTACGCTCGACGGCGCCAACGCCGTGACCGTCAAGGTCAACGGCGTGATCGAAGACACGATCCAGAACTTCGAGAATATCTCCGGTGGCTCCGCCGGTGATACACTCACCGGTGACAGCCAGGCCAATGCACTGCTCGGCAATGATGGCGGCGACACCCTGAAGGGCGGCCTGGGCAAGGACGTGCTGGACGGCGGCGACGGCGCGGATACGGCCGACTACCTGGAGAAGACCGATGCAATCAACGTCAGTCTCAACGGCACGGCCAATGCGAGCGTCTTCGTCGGCGGCATAGCCGAGGACACCGTCAGAGGCATCGAGAATATTTTATCGGGATCCGGCAACGACACGCTCGTCGGCGATGCCGCAAACAATCTGTTCCGGGGCGCGCTTGGATCTGATTTCATCGACGGTGGCGCGGGCGCCGACACCGCAGACTATCGCGAGAAGAGCGCCGCAGTCCGGGTGACCCTCAACGGATCGAGCGACAGTTTTGTTTTCGTTGGGAACACCGCTGAAGACACCATCCGCAACATCGAGAACGTGTTTGGTGGTAAGGGCAATGACACGCTGACTGGTGACGATCTCGCTAACCGGCTCGACGGCAATGACAACAAGGACCTGCTCACAGGTGGCGGCGGAGTGGACACGCTCGATGGCGGCGCGGGCGTCGACACGGCAAGCTATCGCGACAAGAGCGCGTCGGTCTCCGTCACCCTCAATGGCGCCACGACTGCGACCGTCACGGTTGGAGGCGTGGCCGAGGATACGGTCCGCAACATCGAGAATGTCTGGGGCGGGACCGGCAACGACACTCTCAATGGCGACGGGACCGCCAATCTCCTTTCGGGCGGCGGCGGAAGCGATGCCCTGTTCGGGGGCTCGGGGGCCGACACCTTCCAGTTCGATTTCGCCCTGGGAGCGACGAATGTGGACACGATCTCGGATTTTGCCCCGGAGGATACGCTCGCCCTGTCCGCAAGCGTCTTCACGGCGCTGAACCCCGGCTTTCTCGCCAGCGCGCAATTCTACGCCGCGGCCGGGGCAACCACGGCGCAGGATACGAACACCAGGATCATCTATGATACGGTCACCGGCTCGCTCTATTACGATGCCGACGGCAGTCTTTCCGGTGCCACAGCCGTGAAGTTCGCCGCACTGTCGACGCATCCGGGCCTGACATCAGGAGATATACTCGTCGTGTAACGAGCGCTGCTGGACCCATGCGTCAGAGGCGGAGTTTATTTTTCGATCCGTGCTGGCGCGGCAAAACGGGGCGGAGCAAACAGCCATTGCTGCAGACGTGCCTAAGTTCAGGAGGCGCGGAAATCCAGCACGAGCTTTTCGATCTCTGATCCCCCGCCCACGCGCTCCAGTACGGCGAACGAGCCGTCCTCCTTGAGTTCAAACAGCGTGCCGGCATTCTCCTGCGCGCGGTTCGTGCGCGCAATCATGACCAAGGCACCCGGACCGCGGAGATAGGAATGGATATTCCCAATTGCGGTCCGGATCTGATCCGGGGAAAAATAGTTTGTATTCAGAATGTTGGCGGCACGCACCAGATCAAACCGCCGGACAAAGTGCTGTGACCGACGCATGATATCATTTTCTTCGAATTCTATTTCCCCATTCGATGGCAATGATCGGGTAATCATTTTCACTGGCCTGCTCATCCCGGCCCTTATGCGCGAACGCAGGCGCGGGCGAAGCAGCTTGCGGCCAAGGACAAGTGGAATGAAAGCCAGCGTCACGTAGTCCAGCCTTCGGACCCATGGACGAATTATGATGCCCGAGACGTCATATTGCAGCGGCCACCCCTCCGGATCGCACAGAATTTTAAGGCCCGGCCCCAGTTCAACGATGTGCGCCTCGATGAAGAGATCCGTTGCCGTGATGCGGGCAGCAGCGCCACACCCCTTCAAGAAGCTGGCGAGTTCCACAGTCGTCAACCCCGTGGAAACCCCCACATCCAGCACTTCGTGAAGCGAGCGCGTGCGCTGCTCGATAAGCGGCCGAAACGCGACTTCCAGCTCACGAAAGCGCGAAGGCCGCGTCAGCTTAAAGGTGCCGTTTCGCATCTTCAGCTTGGCGAAGAAGGCAGATTCCGACGCCGAATCGATCGTATCGGCGCTTGATGAATAGAACTTGCTGGCACTCACGGTCATGGCTTGCTAATCCGTCTTCAGGACAAAATCATGCAGCAATTCAAAGTACTACAGCGGCCTTTGCGCGTCCGATTGGACGCGCGGTTCTGTAGATATCATCACCTGTACTCATAAGCGTCTCCGCGCGCCCTCAACGCGCCTTTTCAAACATTTGCGTATACCAAGATCCACTGCAGCATAATCGGAAAATCACTGTCAGAAAGGGCGATGTTGCAGCGAATAAGGAGAGGATCTTAGGCCGCAACCAAATCATTCTTCATCCAAGGGCAATTTGACGTCGCCGCCTCCGCTATCACCGGCCATGAAATGGAGAAACTCCTCCAGGTTTGTCCATCCGTCATTGTCCGCATCTTGCGGGCCATCATTGGCATCTGCCGCATCCATGCCATTCTTGACTTCCCAATCGTCTGAAATGCCGTCCATATCACTGTCTTGGTAAGGCACCCCAGCGGCAAGGTCCGGCCATCCCCCGACGTCCTCCGGATCTGTTTCGAGCAATCGTCCGCGGCGATTTTTGACGTCCTCAATAATGCGTCGGTCGACGGCATCGCGTTCCGGCTTTGTCGCGCCGGCATTCGCCAGGACATCTTCGTAGGCACTCATCGGCGCGGAGGTGCGGATCTGGGGCGCGTCGAATGGTGCCGCCACAACAAATCGCCTCTGGCCCTCGGCCAAAACCAAGCTGTCATCCTGCCCGGATTCAGTCCGGTAGGGTTCGTCATAGTTGTCCTTGACGTAAATCGAGTGACCAAGCCCGCTTTCATTGAAGAGATGCACCATGTGGTCGTTTCGCAACTTCTCTCCTGCGATCTTGTAATTGCCGACGACGTTCGCCTGGATATGCGCCCATTCATCGCCAAAGCTCACGACGTACTGCCACTCTGGCGAGAAAAATACATTATTCACAACATCGGCAACCGCTCCGGCATTTTTCATTTTGATCTGCGGATTTCTGTATTTGCCGAGAGCAAAAAGCGAGTGGTGCACAGAGACGTTGCCACCCTTGGTAAACAACATATTGCGCGCGCGATTCTCTTTCCCCGGCCCACCTATCAGGAGCGGCTCGCTCGTAATTCCCCACTGCCACGTGAAATTGCTGGCATCTTCTGAATCGATCGTCTCATCCGATCCCCAACTGGCAGAGATATGATCGAGCATGATGTTTCTCGCCGCCTCGGTGTACATTCCGAGGCTCCCGGAACAGCAGGCTTTACGCGTATGTGGACCAGCGCGCAGGCGAACGTGTCTTATGATCACGTCGTTGGTCACGATTTCGATTGAAGGACGTATTTGTGTCCGACCGTTGCGGATCGCGATGCCTCCGCCCGGTGCCGTCTCTCCGGCAATGGTCAAAAATGGATTTCGAACAACCAATGATCGCTCGCGGAGAACAATGGTACCGCCCGTGCGAAAGATGCAAATGCGCGGCCCGGACGCTTCGATGCAGTCACGCAGGGAACCTGGACCGGATTCTTTCGTGTTGACGACATAGATCACCTTCCCCCCTCGGCCGCCAAGGGAGCCGGCACCGAAGCCTTCGGCCGTGGGAAAGGCGCGTTGTCTACCGTCGGGAAGCTTGGGTGAAAGAGGCCCCTCGAGCGCCGTTGCGGTCTGGGCAACAGCCTCCCCTGGATGCCCGATACACAATGCGCAGAGCAGCCCCGCCAACATCAAGAAGCGGGCGACCGTGAAAGGAAATACGCTTACACTACGCGACCGAATATTTACCTTCATGCTCTCATGCCACCAAATCGAAGCTGAAATTCAATCTTGCCCGAGTGCAATTGCCAGCGCAGGGGCGATGACTTTCGCCGAAGACATAATCCGCATTTCTCAAAGATAGCCGTAGCGCCTGAGCATCCAACCGCCCAATCGCTGAAAGGAAGCTTGCTGACCGGATGGCATGCGTGTTCGCCACGTCTCATCTTTATTGAGTGCGATCGATGCATTCATGCGTAATCGGTTCCCTGCGACTTGGTGTCCTGGCCCCATGGAACCGCCGCTTTGAAGAGTTGAACCGATCTGGCTTAGATCAAGCTCAAGAAATGTCCCGATTTGCTGCATGATCCCGACAGGATCAGATGCAAAATCCTCGTATCTTACTCGCATGACCTTTTGTGGGCCCAGTTTTCGCAGGAGGTATTCGACTGCGAGATTCACGATGCTCCATCGCAAAGCGGTCCTGAATACCGACTTTGGCTTGATTTCCTTCTGCAATCCTGATTTTTCGTCACGCTGATAGCCCTTGAGCAGCGACCAAGCCACACCGCGCCCGTCGCGCACCAGGTGGATGACGCGCATGTCAACTCCCGGGATCTGCGCAAGCGCCATCGCTCTCCCCGGCAACTTCGAAGAGTCGACAACCATCTGCTTGCCCGACGACGACAGCATCTCATCAAATAGACGCTTTGTATGAAGTGCATATGGCGAAAACTGCCTTCCGAGACCAATGCCACTAAGTACTTTAAAGAATACCGGCAAGCCTTCAAATTTCTTTTGAAGTGCGCAATATTCTGACATGAACGTCGGATCGCTATCCTTCGACCACTTTTGCAAGACTGTGCTCCAGACGGCACAATCGCGAATTGGATGGCCGCACGCACAATATTCATTCCGGCGCCACACGTGCCGCGTGAGACACGTTATCTCCCCCGCGCCCACCACCACAGGATGTTGTCCCAAGGCAATATCGAGAAGGGTTGACCCGCTACGTCCGTAACCTGCGATATAAACGATGCGCGTTGCTTGCGTGGGCATCCTATAAGCCTTCCATCTCCTAGTGCTTTATCTTGAGGTTGAGTCTGGCTTTCGTCTTGTGCGGGTGTGTATGCGCGGTGGAACAAGGGTCACGCTCGCCAACTAATCACTGCTCCGGCGAACTGCCCAACAACCCAATATGCTTGGCCATTGACCTCCGGTATCGAAGGAAGATCCCTATCATTGTCACTAACGATCCAGGACATCGACTGTCCTCCCAATCGTTACGCCCGGCGCTGTCCCGCATTAAGTTGGCAGGAACAAAGTGATCACAACCTCGTTTGACAATCGGATCAACGCCTGAACGACGGCCCCGAGCGGCCGCGATGAAATAAGAAAAAACATCTCAATAATAAACGCTTGATCGTCAGCAACAGTCCGAGTTACCGCGACTATGGGCGAGGTTACTTCATTCTCCTGTCTTCGCCAACCTTAGAGATGCGGTGAAGGACGCTTTTCTGCCCGACTTTAGTGGCGGAGCGGATCGGTGTTTGTGTCTTGTGCTGAACGTATCTTGCCCGCGACCCGCCGGGGCGCGTGGGTATAGCCCGCCGCAGTTGTGCAAGGCCGAGTCCAAGGCACAAAAAAACTGGTATTGTCCAATATCTCGCATACATGTGCGGATTGAACAAAGCGATCGTGAGAAAGACAATGACAGTTGTCACCATCGCGGCAAGTACGTGTTTATCTCCACCGTCTCTTCGGATTCCCACCGCAAGCAGTACAGCGACACCCGAAAACAACATCCAGCCGACAAGCGCGAGCAATCCGCCTTCAACCCAAAGAAGAAGATAAAGGTTGTGAACGGGCGCAGTTTGCACACTTCTCTCTCGGAATTGGTCGGCTCCAACTCCTACGAACCAAATCTGCTCATCGGAGATCATCTGAACAGCTTCTTCCATAAGTGCTGCTCTTGAAACGAAGGTTCCGGCTTCTGAGATGTCGCCGGAGGAAATAGCGTCCAAAACGCGCGTTTGGAACGCTCGGGGCAGCATATCTTTGCTGCCAAATAGCGCCAACGCTCCAAGAAGAATGGCCGCTCCAAGTGTCAGGCGTAACAGCAATCGAGGGGTTGAAATGAACGCAACGAAAACGGTCAAGCAAATCGCCATCACAAACAGCCCGCTGTTGGAGCTTGTCAGAACAACTGTAACGATGAACAGTGCAACTATCGGCAAGGCCAAGTAAGACTTGAGTCGGCCTGAAGACCAGAAAAAGAGAAGAATTGGCATTGTCAGCCCGTTCATCGCCGCGGCCAGATTCGGATTTCGCAGCACGGTCGCCAGGCGCTTCCCGCCCGTCACCACGCCCCTTCCTTCTCCTGGTACATACCCGACCGCGTAGAATGTAAATATACCATGAATATCGATGAGAATTATGCTTGCCAGGAAGATCGCGGCCAGCCGATACGCTTCCTTTGGATCGTTTCGGACCAGGATCATCATCAAAAACAGGTAGGCGAAGAGATACTGCGCCGTCACAATCAGTCCTCGATCAGGACTGTTATGGAAAAGGCTGCCAATCATCATCCCGACGAACAGAAGCATGAACGCGACAAGCCAAAGTGTCGTTGCCTGCTCGAGCGGTTTGTTTAAGATCCGTCCGCTGATCAATAGAAGGAAAAGGCTCAAGCAAAAGAAGAAATCGCTAAACGTAAAGAAAAGATCAGAAAACCGCAACGTCGCGTACGGCGCCAAAAAAACAGCCACGTAGACGACAGCGCGCTCAATCGCCGCCAAGCGAATGTGCAAATTGCGGGAATGGCCCCCGGTATATGGTTGAGCGGCCTCTGTCACGCCTCCCTCCGACGCTGTAACTGTCGCTTCGTACAAGATACCCGATCGATCACGGATTATCGACCTGCGCTCGCGAAGCGCTGAATCCATTGATACCTATGAGTTCCTCGTAGACTGATGTAATTGCATGCACGTGCCGCTCGACACTGAAGCGCGCCCGCGCTTCGACGCGTGCTGTCTCCACGATGTGTTCGTGGCAGGCAGAATTGTTGAACAGAGTTAAACAGGCTTTGGCGAACTCATCCGGATCATCCGGGCGAACGAGCATGCCGGTCTCGCCATCTTCGACGACTTCTGGATTTCCACCTGAGTCGGCCGCAATCACTGGTGTGCCCAGCAACATCGCTTCGACAAGAGTTCTTCCCAGAGGTTCGTTGACGGCTGTTACCAGAAGGGCATCGAGCCCCGCGATCCAGGGTTCGCTCGGATACCGAAAGCCCATAAAGTGAATGCAATCCGCAACTCCAAGTGCTTCGGCTCGCGATCTTGCAGCGTCGTCGAGCCCATTAAGTGCGTTCCCGAAAAACAGTCCTGCAAACTTCACTTGCGGCGCCAACCGCTTTAGGGCAGCCAAAGCTTCTACAAACAAGATAGGCCGCTTGCGGTCCACCAGGGTTCCCACATATCCGAGGAGCTTTGTCTCGGGCGAACAACCAATTGCCGCTACAACATTGCTCCGAGCGGCTTCGCGTTCGACGCAGACCATCTTCATCACGTCGAATGGGCTATGAACGACACTGCACTTGCCTGCTGCCGAAAAAAGGCCAGGTCGAGGCGACGCAAATTTTGATACAGCCACGACACGACTGGGGAGCCAGGGAGCGACGCGTCGCAATCCGAACGAATATGCATCGCCGCGGTGATGCCAGAGATGCTTGGATCCTGCGAGTCGTGCTGCAAGTCCCCAGACGAGATGCGCACGGCCGTCATTTGTATGCACTATTGCGGCATTTCTCGCTCTCAGAAAGCTCACAAGCGCAGGAAGGCTTCGCGCGACGTTCACGGCTGCGGCGCCATTGCGCGCGCCCGCCCGCTCCAAACGGTTTATGACGGGAGCGGCTTCAAAGTCGATCCCCTCGCGGCGAAAAAGTTCTGCAACTGGCCCGTCCACATCATGAAGAACAACCAACGGCAAAAAACGGGAATCGGGAAGATTTCGTATCAATCCAAGTGCGGACATATGGCTTCCGCCGACAAAATCTCCTATGAAGGGGAAACATACAACTGCCTTCTGGCCGCATTTCGTCATGCTAATCATTCTCCATGCGAGCACTTCTCAAATGCAAGGTGATTATGGAAGTAAGGTTCTTTTCTTTTCTTTCCTAATGGCCTTAATATATTTTTAGATATTTCTGCGCGCATTCGCACCGGCTCACCTGCCCCATCGTCCCCAAGCTATGCGGCCTGCTATCGGCCGATCAAAGGCGAGACCAAATTCTTGTGAGAACGGTTCTAACGGACGTGCGATGAAGAATTGAGCGAGTCTCGCGCCGGAGGCGTGGGAGCGGTGTTCACTTCTAATTCTGTATCGGCGCCACTGAAAGTTTCGCCATTTCTGCGACGATTTTGAATCCAACCGCCGGCCGCCGGAATGCGTTTGGAAGTTATGACAAAGCCTCCGTAGTGATGGCTCTTGTGAACTTCGGGATTGACCTGGTGAATTACAGTGCCGATCAAAGGCGCATGATTCATCCGGAGCTGCGACACACTATCGAGCAACTGCTCTTCTGTAGTCTTGCCCCAAGACACCAGCAAAATCACCCCATCAACAAAAGGCGAGAGCCAGTTTGCATCCCCAGAGGTGAGGACCGGCGGAGCGTGAAGCACAATGAATTCGTACCCGTTCTGTCTGAGGGCCAATATCAGCTCACAGAGTTTTTCGGAGTCTAGCGATCTGAATGGCTCCATCATTACGGGCGTCGCGTCAATGAAGCCAAAAGCAGGCAAAGTCGGAATTGTCTGCACCACGTCCGCCAGGGAAGCTTCATTTCTAAGATAGCGTTCAATCAATTCCGGCGAGCGTTCCACGCTTTTCAGATACGGAACGTTGTGTTGATGGAAATCGAGATTGACGAACACGGTAGGGCGCCCGTCTGCTGCAGCGGCAGTTGCGATACCCCAAGCCGTCGAGGCGTTCGCAACGTCCTGAAGGCAAGAGGTCACCATGACAACGCGATGCGGTTGTTTCACCTCAGAATAGCGGCAGGCCATATAGACTGACCGCTCTGCCTCGGCACACGTAAAGTTGCTCCAGTCTGGAATGCACGAGGACCGCTTGGTGCCGGGCAGATGCTTCGGAACCTTTGGTATGTAGCCCAGGTTGGGCAACCGCAAAAGTTGCGAGGTTCGTTGCCCGCTCCGGATTCGCGTGTCGGCTGTCTCCAAAAGGAGCGCGAGCAAAAAGGCCAGCAAAGTGGATCCGGTAAATGCCGCCGGGATAATAATATTGGGCTTAGGAAATGATGGTGAATTTGGAACCTCCGCCGCTGACACAATCCGTGCACTCGGCTTTAGAGATTCGGCCTCGAGGTCCGACAAAATACGCTGAACCTCGTCTTCGATCATATTGCGAACACCCGCGATTTGCGAATCTGCATCGATCATCTGAGGATGGTTCTTGCCAAACTTGGCGGCGAGCTCGGCTCGATTCTGCTGTAACCGGGCCTCTTCATTCCGCAACGTTATCAAGAGCGGTTGCGTCATGCTCTGACGAAGAAAAGCAACGGCGCCACCGGTGTTTAGCGCACGTTCCTTGTCTGCAATCCGCTCATACTGCTTGAATTCGAGCGACGCTTCGACGTAGAGGCTGGCAATCGTATTTGCGAGTTCTTGAGCAACTTTAGGATTGTTGTTTGTTACAGTGATTCTTACGGCGAGGCTCTCGCCAGTCCGGCTGACAGTAAACTGGGACAGTACCGCGGAGATCGCGCGATCCCGTTGCGTTCTTTCATCCGGCGGAGGCCTAACGGAATCACGCGGCCTCTGGGCTCCGATGATCCCCGCGAAATATCTGGCCAGCCGGTCGCCGAGGCTTTCCGGCCTTTTGCCGCTGCGGGCAAACGGGTTGAAGTTCGGATCATCGATGAGATTCAATCGATCGACAATACGACCGGCAAATTCCCGTGATTGCAGAACGTCCATCTCGGTTTCAGCCGCCGAGCGATCGCGCTCAAGCGACGTCAAGGATGCGTCGGTGGCAAACGGCCGAACATCTTTCCGTTCCAGCACCACTTCTGAACTGGCGGTATAGGTTTCGGGAAGCGTGTACGATGCAATCGCAGCCAGCAAAGTGCAGAAGAGAACCACTGACGCGATAAGCCAAATACGCCTCTTGATCAGGGCCCAAACATCTAAAAGGCCTATCGTATGCCCACTCCTCTGAGCGGCAAATTCAACACTTTCTCGGTAATGAGCGCGAGCAGATAGGCTGCCATCCGGAACGAATGTCGTCATGGAAACCTTCAAAAATAAAATTTTTCTCTATTCGGTTAGCTTAGTAAAATATTCAATACGGCGCAATAACTCAGTTTGAAGTTGTTAGCATCGCATTTTACGACATCGGTGTCACGCCTAATCGGCTTCACGTCCGGCGTCCTGTGCGGCGAAGGGCTTAAAGGCGCTCCCGTGACGGCCTCAGAATAGCGCGCGGCGCATTATTCGCAAGGATTGACTTGAGCTGTCTCTCCATTGCTGACGGCTTCGAATGGCACTGCTGCGGTCTGCCGCCCCGCAAGCCGACGCTCTTCGCACAGCAGATACCTGGTCACCAGCTGCGGCAAAGCTAGTCGACAGGGAAAGGAGTTCGAGGAGTTCCGATCGCGAAGAAACTGGGCACTTCTGCGCTGGACAGCGCTGTTCTTACAGTGTTCAATGACTTAATTGTACATCACGTTGCATATTGCCCGTCCGGTTAGGACGTCCCGCGTTGTTCATTACTTTGGCCATTCTCGGATCATGCGTATCGTTTTCGTTGGTTCCGTCGAAAGCTCCAAAATCGCTTTAGAAGCGCTCATCCAGGCTGGGCGGGTTCCTGTGCTTGTGATTACGCTGCCCCCCGAGGCGGCAGGACGCCATTCCGATTTTGCCGATATAGGAAATCTGGCGCGGGCGGCCGGAAGCGCGGTTTGCTACACCACAGACATCAACAGTCCTGCAGTCCTGGAGACAATGGCATCGGTCGAGCCTGATCTCACGCTTGTCATTGGCTGGTCGCAAGTCTGCCGGCAGCCTTTTCGGGACCTTGCGCGGGAGGGCACCATCGGGTTCCATCCGGCGGCGTTGCCACGTCTGCGTGGTCGGGCGGTCATTCCCTGGACGATAATAAGGGATGAAGATGTGACCGGCTCGACGCTGTTCTGGTTGGATGAAGGGGTCGACTCTGGTCCCATTCTGCTTCAGAGGCTGTTCGCGGTCGCGGCCGACGAAACCGCACGCAGCCTCTATGCCAGGCACACAGCAAATCTCGCCGAGATGGTAGTCGAGGCGGTTGCGCTGGTTGAGACCGGTAACGCACCGCACACGAAGCAGGACCATGAGCAGGCAAGCTACTGTGCGAAGCGTACAGCAGAGGACGGCCTGATCGACTGGAATGCTTCAGCCGCCTCGGTGCTCCGCCTTATCCGTGCAGTTGGCGCCCCTTACCCCGGCGCGTTTTGCGTTTATAACGGCGAGAGGATCCGCATCGACACAGCCGTAAAGATTGAAAGCGCCGGTCGCTTTATCGGACTGGCAGGCCAGGTTCAATGCCATTCGGAACGCGGTTTCGTCGTCTTATGTGGCGATGGTGAATGCATCGATGTCCTGGCTTGGGCCTCGGCCACCGGCAAGCGTCCGCCGGTACACAGCAAACTCCGAGGATAAGCGCCTTGATGACACAGGCTCGGCGCCGGCAATAAACGCTGGAACGCTTCGCGCGATCCGCAGGTCACTTGTTCTCTACCGTTTTCTGCGTGTCTTGCGGCATCGGCGCCATGCGACGAATGATCTCCTTAGCTGCGAACCTGGCCCCATCACGGCTGAAATGGGCATCTGGCGCATACATGAGAAGCGGTTCGGGGTGGGCGCGAAGGGCCTCGAGGATATCAATAGTCATGATGCCTTCGGCCGCGGCAGCATCGAGGACCTCCCTCCTCAGCGGGTCGAAGGGCCCGTCCGACGAAAAGGGTCCGATGAAACGGTCGATCCTGGGTACGTAGACGAGTGTAAAGGAGCCGCCCCAGCTCTCGGTGAGTGCTTTCGCTCGATGCAATATTCGTCTGAAATCCGGGTTACTTGGGGTAATCTTTGGATAGACCAACCCTAGCCTCGTGAGAGTTTGTTGCAGGGCGACAAAATTGCGAAGCAAGGCCGTTTTCGTGAAGAGCTGGACACTCGTCACAGGGCTGCTCTGGCGCTCCGCCAAAATGTTTCGGGCCTGGCGCATGGTTTCTTGCGCGGTCGTCTGCGAACCATAGTCCGCATCCGGCGATATCGCCGTGCGAAGCCACGGCACTGCAAGTTCGCGCTCCAAATTCTCCCAGTCATTTCCTTCGAAGAAGACCATCATCACCTGACGGGGTCGAAAAATTTTGCCAAAACGGCCGAGCGTTGCAAGTTCGACCAGGGGACCGCTTCCTCTAATACCTATGCTCGCGGTGCTAAGGCCGCCCGCCCGCAATCTCGACGCAAGGTCCTCGCCCGGGGGCAAGCAGAAGCCCTCGACGAACGAATCTCCGAGCAGCATCAGGTCCAGCGGATGGTTATACACGTCGTCGGGATTATTGAAGCCGTACCGGTCTGCGGTATAGCTGACGACGCCGCTTTCGGACGTGCACAGCACCACTTGCGTCGACGGAAAGCCCGACAACAGCGCCTCGGAAAGTTGGTCGGTGCCGGAAAGCCGGTTCAGTCCACGAAGTGTGAAGCCCGGAACCACGTTCTTGTTGCGCTTGAGCGTTTCGGCCTGCGCTTCGCTCAGTTGGCCAAGCATACCCAACCGGACGGACACGACCGAGACCGTATGCATCGCCTCGAAGAGGAAGAGGGCTAGCAACACGCTCGAGCCACAGATACCGACAAGTGAGGAAAAGCGCGGCTTCGCAAACAGGCCCACGGCGAAGAAGGCTGCCGCCAGCAGGCCCGGGGTCAGCACGTAACGGATGAAATGCGGGGTCTCAGCTGCGAACAGTTGGTAATGCAGCAGAGCGTAGATGGGACTGGACAACAGGTACAGACCCAGAAGCGCACACACCACAAGTCCGAAATGCCGCTTTATCATGACGCCTTGTCCCCTCTCGCAAACCGTTCAGTAAGAGGCGCGCTTGCCGATCGCCGCAATCAGGCGGCGGATTTGGTCGTCTATGTTCTGACGGCTTCGGCTGATAAGAGTTTATCTCTGTACATGAATTCACATAAAATGACTGAGAATAAGATTTAGTATGGGAATTTTCTTGCGCAGCAAAATATAGCGAGTTTTGTCGATGGAGTCTCCCGAAATTGGGGAAGCCCAAGCATGATCGACGGCCTGCCCAGCAACTGCACAGTGAAACAATGGCGCGAAGCTTTCCTGAGCACACGCCGCAGCTGCTGTCGAACCACAGCCTCGGCTAGGATATATTGGGTCGTCCATTAGGCCGTCGAATATTAGGTAGTCGACATTGCCTCATGACTATGCGATTATCAAACCCGTTGAGCGGGCACTTTAGAGCCGCGCCTGTGTAATTGCATAACAAAATCGCTTTCAAGGACTGATTTACGCGCTTGGCCAATGGAGCGCCAGTATTTTTTAAGTTCGCGGGCATATCACGTGCATGACGGGGGCTTAGCGAAGATTTCGATCGATGGCTGTCACTCTGCCTGACCGGGGTTCCGGTTGTGGCAAAGAACAAAGTCCTTTGCGGGGTGAATTCTACCCCCTGTCAGCATGTTGAAGCCAAACGAACGCACCAGAAATGGGAGCGGCGGCTACATGAAGCGAGAACAACAACTGCGAGTGCAATCCGGTTCGGCGGCAACCGCCAACGATGCACTGGCTCCCGTCCATGCGAGGGCGCAACTCGTCGCGGCTATCGTCCTTTCATTGGCAGTCTCCGTGCTGTTCCTTGCAACGACGTCACGCGGAATAGGAATTCTGCCCGACTCGGTCGCATACATGCGCGTTGGAAGCGCGCGTCATTTCGCTCCTCTCTATACATGGATACTGCAATTCATGTCGCTTGCTCACGTCGATATCGTGGCGGCGGCCTGGTGGCTCAACTGGTTTCTTTATGTCGTCAATACGGTGTTGGTTCTCCGATTGCTGCTTCTCGCGCAGTTGACCCCGATCTGGGCTGCATTGGGAACGGCCCTGATCGTTGGCCATCCGGTCTTCGTCGAATTTCACTCGGTGGCAATGACGGAGCCGTTGTTTATCGCATTGACCCTCGCCTCCGCCCTCGTGTTTTTCAGGGCGATGCAAGACAACCGCGTCGCAACTGCCGCACTTGTGGGGGCGATTGTGGGCCTCGCGATGCTGACGCGGTTTGCTGCCGCTCCCCTCCTGCTGACTTTTGCAATCTTGAGGCTCTGCGCCGGCGGCGGGAGCCTTGCGAAACGGCTGGTCGATTGCGCTGTGATGGCCGGAGCGTGCGGTGCCGTTTTCGGATCATGGCTGGTCGCGAGTGAGTTGACGTCCGGGGATTCGACTGGACGTTCGTTGGAACTGCTGGGCAACACCGATCTGGCGTACTGGATTCGGACGGTGGGCGCCCTAGCGACGATGCTCCTGCCATCCGCGGCCGGGCCGGTCATTCGCCTCTTGTTCCTTGCGTTCGCCAGTGTTGTCGTCGTCTTCGTTGCCGTGAACTACGCACTCGCATGGTTGCGCCTATCCTACGCCCAACGCGCACGACCGCATGCGCTTGTGCCCGTCGTATTCAGTCTCCTTTCGATCTTGTATCTGCTGTTCCTGATACAGTCCGTCATGATTCAGTATCGACTGAGCCTCACCGGACGGTTTCTCCTGCCGCTCTATGTTTTCCTCGCACTCGCTGCCATGACTTCCTTCGGAGCGAGCAGGTCTGGTGTTGTGCGCCACCGCAAACTCGGAATTGTCCTTGCCGGGCTCGCAGCTGTGATCGGGGCCTCGAACCTCGTCCGAACGACAGTGTTCACTGCGGCAACTTATGAATCGGGCCAAGGATACGCTCACAAAATGTGGTCCACGTCGCCCGTGCTTACATCCGTGGCAAAATTGCCTGCGACTGCTGCAATCTATTCGAACGCGCCGGACCTGATCGAATTCCGCTTGAGGCACAGCGCGGCGTACCTACCCCGCCGCTTCAATCATCTTTCTGGCCGGGACGAGGCAAGCATGCCTTTTGCGCAACAGATGGACGCCATGCGTCGCCGTCTTGCGGAAGGCAACGCCTACGTCGTCTTCATCTATGGCGTGGACTGGCGAGACTACCTGATCAGCGAGAACGACCTTCTTAAGTCCATTCCGCTGATCGAGGAAGAAACTCTTGCTGACGGGCGGATCTATCGCTCGGCAGGCCGCGCAACCGAGTTGCAGGTTTCGCCGTGAAGAGCCGGCCGAGCATGGCCGAAATTGGACATTGGCTTACAGGATTGGTGCACCGAAAGGAATGTAACGGGAGTACGGACCGTCATGTTTGAGAAGAAAATTTTTATTGTTATCCCCGCATATCAGGCTGCTCTGACACTCGAAAGCGTGTTTGAGAGAATCCCGAGGGAAATTTACGAGAAAGACGTCCGAATTGTCGTCGTCAATGACGGCAGCTCCGACGGCACTGGCGACATCGCACGCAGAATTGCTCGTTCACGGCCAAACGTCGAAGTAATCGACCATCCTCAGAACAAGGGCTACGCCCAGGCGCAGAAGACCGGTTTTTCTCACGCATTGGATCAAGGTGCGGATATCGCGGCGCTCCTGCACGCCGATGGGCAATATGCACCGGAGCTGCTGCCACGTTTGCTTGCGCCCCTGGAACGGGACGAGGCTGACGTCGTTATCGGTTCGCGCATGCTCGAGCGTGGCGCTCTGAAGGGCGGCATGCCGATGTACAAGTACATCGCCAACAAAGCGCTGACTGCGATAGAAAATCTCGCTTACGGCCTTCGGGTAAGTGAATACCACAGCGGTTACATGCTCTATTCCCGCCGGTGCCTGGAAGCTATTCCCTTCGTTCGCCTCAGCGATACATTCCATTTTGATGGTGAAATGATCATGATGGCGGGTAAGCGCAAGTTACGTATCAAGGAAATCGCGATACCGACACGATACGCTGATGAAAAATCGCACCTGAAACCGGTACAGTACGGTTTTGATGTACTGAAGATCGTATGGCAGAATTACCGAGGCAAATACGAATTTTAGAGATAGCAATTTTCTTTAAACATAGGGAGCGATGTCATGAAGATACTCGTCACAGGGGGTGCAGGCTTTGTCGGCTCATTCTTATGCGAGAACCTTCACAAATCCGGACACGACATACGAATTTTTGATAATTACGAACCCCAAGTTCATTCTGGATCCCGAGGCAACCTTGACTCCCTGTTGCAGCCGAGCGGATTACCTGTGAAGGGAGTCGAGATCATTTTCGGTGACACTCGCAACCCTGCCCAACTCGACGCTGCTTTGAAGGACGTTGACGCCGTTGTCCATCTCGCCGCGCAGGTGGGGGTCGGCCAGTCGATGTACGAGATCCATCGTTATGTCGATCACAATACGGTTGGAACCGCGGTCCTTCTGGAACTGCTGGCCTCCCGCAAGCACAGCGTAAAGAAGCTGGTCGTTGCGTCGTCGATGTCGATTTACGGCGAAGGTGGAGCACGGTGCAGCCATTGCGGCGATATCACGCCGACTCTTCGTGAGGGGGAGCAAATGCGGCGTGGCGATTGGGAGGTGCGGTGTCCGATCTGTGATCGAACCGCAACGCCGATACCGACCAGCGAGACGAAGCCGGTCCTGCCGACGTCGATCTACGCCATTTCCAAGAGGGATCAGGAGGAAATGTGCTTGGTCGTCGGCAGAGCCTACGACATTCCCGCAGTGGCGCTGCGCTTCTTCAACATCTACGGTCCTCGACAGTCGCTGGGCAATCCCTATACCGGGGTCGCTGCGATCTTCTCTTCCCGTCTGCTGAACAACAATAGTCCGGTCGTTTTCGAAGATGGCAACCAGACGCGAGATTTCGTGCATGTAAAGGACATCGTACAGGCTATTTCGCTTGCCCTGGCAAAGGACGAGGCGAATGGCCATGTCTTCAATGTGGGCACCGGTCGCCCGACGTCGATTAAGGACGTCGCGATCATCCTCGCCCGGAACATGCGGCGCGATATCGCTCCCCAGATCGAGAACAAGTTCAGGGAGGGGGACGTCCGGCATTGCTACGCCGACATAAGCAAGATCCAGCGATGCCTCGGCTACAAGCCTACCGTCGAGCTCGAATCCGGCATCGAGGATCTGATCGCCTGGGCAGAAGAGCAGAAGGCGGACGACCGGTTCGAGCATGCAGCCGCCGAGTTGGCGAAAAGAGGGTTGGCCCGGTGATGGGCTCCATGAAGCTTTAGAGCGCGTTTGCGTTGGGGCGTGGATGTGGGCTCAGACTTTCGGTCGCTGGCAGGAGCCTGGTACTGCAATCCCGCTGCAAGCCGCTTCAGATGAGGTAAGCGTAATGGCGCGTCAATTTACTAATCGCGTATTGGTGACTGGAGGGTGCGGCTTCATCGGGTCGCATCTTTGCGAGCGATTGATCGAAGGCGGAGCGGACGTTCTGTGCGTCGACAATTTCTTTACCGGGTCGCGCGCGAACGTGGAGGAACTCCTTTCCCATCCGCGCTTCGAGCTGCTGAGGCACGATGTGACGATGCCCCTCTATGTGGAGGTGGACAAGATCTTCAATCTTGCCTGCCCGGCTTCCCCGGTGCACTACCAGTTCGACCCGGTGAAGACCACGCGGACGAGCGTGCAAGGGGCGATAAACATGCTCGGCCTCGCCAAGCGGCTGAAGATCAATGTTCTTCAGGCCTCCACGTCGGAAGTCTATGGAGACCCCTCCGTTCACCCGCAGACCGAGGATTACTGGGGCAACGTCAATCCTATCGGGCCTCGGTCTTGCTACGATGAAGGCAAACGTTGCGCCGAAGCCCTATTCTTCGATTACAGGCGGCAGCACCAAACGGCGATCAAAGTTGCGCGCATCTTCAATACCTATGGGCCTCGGACGCATCCGAGTGATGGCCGCGTTGTTTCGAGCTTCATCGTCCAGGCACTGCTCGATGCCGACATAACCGTCCACGGGAACGGCTCGCAGACCCGGTCCTTCTGTTACGTCGACGACACCGTTGCCGCCTTGCTGCGTTTGATGGATTCGCCGTTTGATGTGACCGGCCCCATCAATATCGGCAACCCCAACGAAATTTCCATGCGCGAACTGGCGGAACTGATCATCGATCTTACCGGATCCAGGTCGCGCATCGTGTACCGGCCATTGCCCCAGGACGATCCTTGCAGACGGCGCCCGGATATCTCGCGAGCAAAAGAACAGCTCGAATGGGCACCCAAGATCGGCCTGAAGGAGGGCCTGCTGAAAACGATCAACCACTTCAACGAGCTCCTGATGCGCCCCAGTTCCCGCACGGATCTCGGTGCCCTGTACGAGGCACATCATGCTTAGCAGACGGAGCCTGCCTGACGTCGCGGAATTGCGCGACTGCGCCTCGGACGAAGGGGCGCCACCGCCGGGTTCTCGGCTGCAATCGATGGGCCACCGGTCTGGTGAACCTCATGCCAGCGCAACACCTCGCCTTGGGCCCGACATCATGCGGCAATTATCTCTTTTGACGGGGTTTCTGAGAGCTGTTTTTGCCGTGCGCGTGCTGAGATACGCGCTTGTCGGGGGTTGCGCGGCGCTGCTGCAAGTGTGCCTGCTCACCTTGTTCATAGAACTGGCCGATATGAACGCCGTGGTGGCGTCAACGTTGGCGCTCTCGATCTCGGTCATGGTCAACTATAGTCTTCAGCACCGTGTGACATTCAGGTCGAAATCGAAGCACACCGTGGCGGCGCCACGTTTTGTCGTGCTGGCGCTCTGCACGCTGGCGGCGAACGCCGTTCTCTTCAACAGCCTTTTGGCTGTGCTGCCCTATATCGCGGCCCAGATCGTCACGCTCGGAGCGATCTTCCCCGTCAACTACTATTTGAATCGAACGTTGACATTTCGCATCTGACCGCCAATGCGGGGCTTTGCCGTTTCTTGCGAGCCGTTCGCCTGGAGGGAAACGACCAAACACCCAGCGAGCCGTTTGTCAGAAAACTATAATTGGAGGGATCCGTCCTAGACTATTTACAACCAGTTAATTACATGCTTTTTTATTACAGAATTCGAATATGCCAAGGACATTTTGCACCGTGACCTAATTAGTCGCGGTCGCTTATATTTTGTTGAAGTTAATTTATCTAGCCTCCCGAGCCAGTCAACGGGACAAGACCAATAGACCGCAACCTTCGGCCACCATCTAGTTTGTGGGGGAAAGGTGCAGGTCGTTGAGCCGGACGGTGAGGCTGACAGTTTTTCAGGAAGGGGCCTTCATGCTGCGTATACACACCGCTGCTAAGGCAGTTCGCGATCGTTTCTTGATGCTGCCATCGAAATTGCGGAGAGAAGAGGCGGGAAAAAGCACCGCCAAGATGCTGTTGGCGGTATGGGGTGCGGCGGTCGACATAGGCAGTCGACGCATCCGCGGCGCTGTTCGCAGCGTTCACAAATGTTCTACCCTGTACCTCGCCGATCTCGGATCAGCGGCCATTGCGCTCGCCGTGGCCCTGTTGTTGCGCTACGGCGTGGCCGAGCTCAAGACGAGACCGGAAACCGCCTCCGTCCTGTTATGGTCGGGCGCACAGTACCTCATCATCTGCGCACTCGTTTTTCCCTTGTCCGGACTCTACAGCCGAAACTGGAAGTACGGTTCCATTTCTGACCTTTTCATCATACTTCGCGCGGTACTCCTGACATCCCTGCTGCTTGTTTCGCTCCTATTCTTCTCCACGAGGCTGACTGACATTCCACGGACCGTCGTGCCGATGCAGTCACTGCTACTGATCGCATTCCTTGCCGCAGCACGGCTGAGTTTTCGCGCTGAGGAGATCCCGCTGGCGCGGCCCGTTTTCAGGAACGGACGCAACAAAGGGGCAGATAACGATCACCGCATACCGTTGTTGCTCGTCGGCGCCGGCGACGCGGCCGACCTCTATTTGCGGGCGCTCGCACGCGATCCCAACGCCACCTATGTGCCGGTTGCCTGCCTTGACAGGAATGAGGACCAGATCGGCATGAGCCTGCGCGGCGTACCGATTGCGGGACGCATCGAGGATTTCGAGCAGGTGGTGGCGGATTTGCAGCAGCTCAACAGGCAGCCGCGTCACGTAGTCTTCACGGAAGCCCCCGCGGCGTTCGGCGAGGAGGCATCGGATAACCTCCTGCGGTCCGCCGAAAGACTTGGGATCGCTGTCTCGCGCCTGTCGCAGATGACCGAACTCAAGCGCGCAAAGGGCGACAACCCCTACGAGCTGCGGTCCATCGAACTGACCGACCTCCTGGAGCGGCCCCAGGCGTCGCTCGACCGCGAGGCAATCGGGCGCCTCGTTCGCGGCCGGCGCGTGCTCATCACCGGGGCAGGAGGTTCGATCGGCAGCGAACTGACGACGCAGGTCGCCGCCTGCGAACCGGCGGAACTCGTGCTGATCGACAACACAGAATACAATCTTTACGCGATCGACATGGCCCTGAACGAGAACTTCCCGGCCGTATCCCGGTGGAGTTACCTCTGCAGTGTCCGCCGCAGTCAGAGGGTCGAGGAGATCTTCGCTCAGCATCGACCCGAGCTGGTCTTTCATGCAGCGGCGCTGAAACATGTGCCCATGGTGCAGTTGAATCCCTGCGAGGGCGTACTCACCAATGTCATCGGCACCATGAACGTCGCCAATGCAGCGAAGAAATACGGCACGCTCGCCATGGTTCAGATCTCGACCGACAAGGTCGTCAATTCGACGAGCGTCATGGGCGCGACAAAACGCCTGGCGGAACTCTATTGCCAAGCGCTCGACCTGAACGGTCTCGAGACCGGCCGGGGGCCGCGTTTCATGACGGTTCGTTTCGGGAACGTGCTGGGGTCGAGCGGTTCGCTGATCCCGCTCTTCAAGCGCCAGTTGGCCAGGGGCGGGCCGCTGACGGTAACCGATCCGAACATGACACGCTTCTTCATGACGATCCGCGAGGCCGTCGAATTGACTTTGCAGGCTTCCGCTTACGGTTTCGAGAAACAGCTCGGACAGGGCGAGATCTTCGTCCTCGACATGGGCGAGCCGATCAAGATCATCAATATCGCCCGCCGCATGATCCGGCTGGCCGGTTTCACGCCGGATCAGGATATCGAAATCAAGATCATCGGTTGCCGCCCGGGCGAAAAGCTCTTCGAAGAGCTGTTCGACGAAACCGACAAGCGCATCAACTCGCCGGTCCCGGGTGTCCTCGGAGCCGTTCCGGAGCCTATCCCATTGCCGACGCTGAGGGACGCCTTCGCACGCCTGCAGCGCCATTCGGAGCGGGGCAACGAGGCGGACGTCGTGGCGGTCATGCGCGAGCTGCTCCCACGATATGTGCACGATGCTGATCGCAAGCCCGCGGCCGCGAGTAAGCGCCTGCCGCGGCGGCCGAAGGACCACATCAAGGCCAAGGCGCGCGGATCGCGATCCGGCTGCCGCAAGGGCACCCGCGCAGAGTTCCGCTCTCCGGGCAGTTAAGGGATAACGGGCGCGATTGGTCAGGGCGGATCGTGCAATTGAGATGTGGTGCCTGCGATGCTGCCTTGCTCAGAAACGATGTCGCGGTCAGATTTTGCAGGCCGGGACGCGCACCACTCCCCTGGCTGCGAATACGGCCACGCCGCGAAGCAGGAGAGCCAGGCGCGGATACTCGTCTCAATGCTCGAGGTGGAGTCGAATCCGGGAGGTAGGTCTTGAACCTTGTTGAGCAGGTTTCGCGCACCGCAACCGAACAAATTGCGGGCCAGTCGGCAAGACCCGCCGACGCAGCATACCCGCCCCGGCAGAAACGCGTGATTGCCGTCGTCGCCAGCTTGACGGCATCTCTCGTGATCTTTCGGCTCGAATTGCTGAGACGGATGGTCGCCGCCGGCCATGACGTCATCGCCTTCGCTCCCGAAAACGACCAGCGAGTGGAGCGGGAGCTCGCTGAAATCGGTGTTCGCTTCGTTCGCATTCCGATGGCCCGGACCGGTCTTAACCCGCTTGAAGACATCCGCACCTTTTGGTCGCTGCGGCAACACTTCAAGCGGCTGAAGCCGGACATGGTCCTTCCCTATACGATGAAGCCGATCATCTATGCGGGCCTCGCCGCCCGGACGCTCGGAATCAAGGAGCGGTGTTTCCTCGTCACGGGTCTCGGCCACGTCTTCTCCGACGCCGGCGGTCGCTCGTTCAAAGCTTTGGCCGTTCGCCAGCTATGCGTCCGGCTATATCGATCGGCGCTCAAGCGCGCGAGGGTTGTGTTTGTCTATAACGACGCCGATGCCGAGGACATTCGCCGCTACCGGATGCTTGGAGACGGCATATCACCGACGATGATTTCAGGGTCCGGCGTCGATTTGAAGCATTTCGCCTACGCGCGAGCGCCCCGCGGCGGGCCTGTCTTCCTCATGATTGCACGGTTGCTGCGCGACAAAGGCGTCGTCGAATATATCGAAGCCGCGCGGATCGTGCGGCGCACTTTTCCTGAAGCCAGGTTCCAGCTGCTCGGCCATTTCGATTGCAATCCGACGGCAATCTCGCGCGAGGAAATCGAAGGCTGGGTGGGCGAAGGGATCCTCGAATATCTCGGCACCACCAATGACGTGCGGCCCTGTCTGTCAGCCTGCAATGTTTTCGTCCTGCCTTCCTACTACCGGGAAGGTATTCCCCGGAGCATCCTCGAGGCGCTGGCGATCGGAAGGCCGGTGATTACGACGGACCTGCCGGGCTGCCGCGACACGGTGCAGCCGGGTGTGAACGGCATGACGGTGAAGCCGCTCGACATCGTCGCGCTCGCCGATGCGATGGCGTCCTTTGCCCGCGATCCGGACTTGGCGGAAAAGATGGGCAAGCGCTCGCGGGAGCTCGCAGAGACCAAATTCGACGTGCACATGATCAATCGGACGCTGTTCGCCGGCATGCGCTTAACCGAGTGACGCGAGTTCCATGACGCAGTTGATCTACCCGTTGAGAGACGCATGGGCATCGCCGAACACAGAGCCGCCGCGATGATGATGCATGTCATTACCAACTTCACCGCCAGCGCCGGCGCCGAGACCATGCTGGCGCGTCTCCTGCGCGGTGCGACCGACGAGCGCATCATCGTCGTTTCGCTCATCGGCGTGTCGGATCGCAATCGCAATCTCGCCAACAATCCGAGAGTTATCTATGTGCCGCTGGCGGCCGGCTCCCTCGCCGCCCTTCCGGGCGCAGTCCTCACGCTCGCGCAACTCATCCGCAAGGAGCGGCCCGACGCAATCCTGTGCTGGATGTACCACGCGATGATCGCCGGCATGATCGCCGCGCGCATGGCCAGGTGTGAAGCACCGGTTTACTGGAACATTCGCCAGTCCCTGGATGATCCCGCTTCGCTTACGCGCAGTTCACGCCTCGCAATTGCGGGCGCAAAGCTGCTGTCGAACCAACCGGCCGGCATCATCTACAACAGCACGCGCGCCCTGGAGCTACATCGGGCTTACGGCTATGTAAACCGGAACATGGTTGTCATTCCGAACGGCTTCGAGTTGCCGCGGATCGGTCCCCCAGAGGCGACAACCGCCCGCCGGATCGGCATCGTCGGTCGATTTCATCCGCAGAAGGATCACGGCACATTCTTCAAAGCCGTGGCCGCTGTTCGCGACACGCATCCGCACGCACTCTTTTCTGCGGCGGGCAATGGGGTTTCCCGCGACAACCGCGCTGTCGTCGACCTGATGGCGGAAGCGGGTTTGCCGGAACATGCCGTCGATCTCAAGGGTGAGATCTCCGACATGCCTTCCTACTACCGCAGCATCGACGCCTTGGTGCTGTCTTCGAGGACCGAGGGTTTTCCCAACGTGATTGCAGAAGCGATGAGCTATGCCAAGCCGATCGTCACGACGGACGTCGGCGATGCCGCCGCCGTCGCGGGAAAGGCCGGCATTGCCGTACCTGCACGCAACCCCGAGGCACTCGCCAAGGCGATCCGCGAAATCCTTGACCTCTCGCCGACCGAATATGCCCGCTATGCGCGCACCGCCCGAGAGCGGGTCGAAAACGAGTATGCGATCAATGCGATCAGGGAAAAATATGCAGAGTTTCTAATGCATTAAAGCAGACTCTCGCATGCAATCATCGTCCATCGATTCATTGCATTTCCCGGTAAAATTGCTGAATCTTAAAGAAATGATGTTCGCTTTTCCCGTCTTGAGCGCAGTTGAGGAGCGTTGAAATATTCTAAGATAAGTAGTATCATTAACTTTTCCACTGTAAAATACTGCGTCTTCTGCGTCGATGGGCGTCTTTGAGGCTGGGATCACTTTTGCGCCCCATTCTCAAATTATCGGCCCTCCTGCAACAGCTAGGAGATGATGATGATTTTTAAAGGAACCAGTCTGTCCGACACGATCCGCGGCGCTCTCAGCGACGACGAGCTTTGGGGCTATGCCGGCGATGACTATCTCGACGGCGGAGCAGGCAACGACAAGATCTTCGGCGGCCTTGGTAACGATTACATTGTCGGCGGCGACGGCGACGACTATGCCGACGGTGACGACGGAAACGATCGCTTTGCCGGCGGCTTGGGTAACGACACACTCAAGGGCGGACTAGGAAACGACATCTTTGACGGCGGCGATGGCAGCGACATCCTGGATGGCGGCGACGGCCATGACCAGATCCTTGGCGGTCGCGGACACGACAAGATCTTTGGCGGCGCAGGCGAGGAATACATCGATGCGGGCGAGGGTGATGATATCATCTACGCCGGCTCAGGAAATGACGGGTTCAACAATCGCGTAAATCCGGCGACCGGAAAGGTCACGCAGCAGGCGGTCGGCGGCGGCGCCGGCAATGACAAGATCTACGGTGAAGAGGGCAACGACGTTCTCAAAGGCCAGTCCGGCAATGACCGGGTCGATGGCGGCATCGGCGATGACATCGTTGATGGTGGCGATGGGAACAACTACCTGGACGGCGGGGACGGGAATGACATTCTCGACTCGGAAACCGGCATAGACGAGGCCCATGGCGGAGCCGGCGCTGACAGGATCGAGGTCGGCGCCGGGAACGATCTCGCGTACGGGGACGCCGGCAATGATGCCATCTCGGGCGAAGCCGGGGACGACGTCCTCGACGGTGGCATCGGCAACGACACCGTTTTTGGTGGTGATGGCAACGACACGGTTCGCGGCGATGCGGGGAGCGACGTTCTCCTTGGCGAAGCTGGAAGCGATATCCTATGGGGCGGAGCGGATTCCGACCGCTTCGTCTTCAAGGCGACGCCGGCGCTTAGTGGCCAAGACACCGTCATGGATTTCCAGGATGGCGTCGATTTCCTGGTTATCGAAAAACTCGGGGTTACCCAGTATTCCAGCTCCGGCGCCAATGGGACCGTGTATGCCTACGACACCTCCGGCGGCGACGTGCTGATAAAGGGTCACGACTCTGCCGGTCACGCGTTTTCGATTCTCGTGGACGACCCCAACGGCACCCTCAGCGCCGCCAATTTTTCGAGAAGCGACTTCCTCTTCGCCTGATGCAGATCGGCAGGAAGCTCTGAACAACAGGAAAATTCGGAAAAAGCGGTACGCTTGAACGGGAAGTCGCCACACGGCGACTTCCCGTTCGCCGTTCAGGGCCTCACCCGGTCCTCGCCTCAGCTTCGAGCGGAGCACTATTCTTGACTGCTGGCGCTCTGGAAGTCCGAAAACCCTGTCTCTGCTTTCCATGCTTCAATGCCTTGGCGGAAAGAGCGCGGGATGTATCCTAACTGGTCAACCGCCTTTGCCACGTTCAAAGCAGCAAAACCCATCATGGTCTCATCCGACCTCGCGCCTTCAACGTTGACGAGATCCGGGTCCGCTCCAAGCGCGTCGGCGATGATTTCTGCCGCTTCCAGCGACCTGCAGGCCTGGCCGCTGCCCGCATTAAATATCCCCGCCTGTTCCTTCTCGACCGCCGCCAGAGCAAGCGAGATGACGTCGTCGACGTAGACAAGATCGACGCGATATCGTCCCCCATCCCGTATGGCCACAGGGCGCCCACTCCCGAGCGTGCGGATGAACGTCGGTATCATCCCCGAGCCATGCATACCGGGACCATAAACGGATGCGAGGCGAAGCACCGTTACCGGCATGGTGTTTGCCGTTCCGAAAGCCAGCAGGCAAATTTCCGCCGAGAGCTTGCTCGCCAGGTAATAACTGGCGCGATGCACGGGAAAGGCGGCGCTTGTCTCCGACGCCGACTCGGAAGCGGGCGTGTAAACCTGTCCCGATCCGAAAAACACAAACCGCTTCACGCCCTGCGAGGCGGCATCCATCGCGAACCGCAAGGCACCGTTGGTGTTGACCTCGAAGCATCTCGCGGCCTGACGCGGATCGCTGAAATCGGCTGGAATATAAGCGGCAAGATGGAAAACCGCGTCCGCTTGCGTCACCGCCGGCAATGGGTCACCAATCGACCATTTCTCGATCTGCAAACGAGAGCTTTTTCTCCACGTCACACGATCCGGGTCGCGCGCAAGGGCGATGACCTGGTACCCTTTTGAAAGTGCCTGACCGATCAGTCTCGAAGCGATAAAGCCTGTCGCGCCGGTAACAACGAGCTGCATCTGTGTCGAACCTCGCCTTCCCGTGCTGGCCGCCTAGACTTCTTCCTGCAGCCGCCCGGTGGCCGTGATCAATTCGCCGGGTCTTACGACGGTCTCCGACCAGTGCCGCAATATCGTCACCGGCATGATGTCCGGCTGCTCGACTGGCTCGCCAAAAAGGATATGCCGGATCGACATCTCCACCTCGTTGAACCCTGCATGGATCCGGACTGCCGTGGTGCCCGAAAACCGCGCATTGATCTCGAAAATGCGGGGAAAGCCATCGTCCAGACGAAACTGAAAGTTCGCCGGACCATAGGCGCCAAGAGCGTCGGCTGCCTCTGCCATTGCCTTGTTCAAGGCGGGAAAGGGCTCGGCAAAGGCCCTGTAGGTGTTGCCGTCCCGAAGGTCTCTTCGCATGACGATTGTCGCGCGGCATTTTCCATCGAAGGTCAGCGTGCCGGCGGTATACTCGGTCGCATCCGAGCCGACATATTTCTGGATAACGATGTCGGGCTGCTCGGCTATGGCTCGCCTCAATTGCTCCCGGTTGCGTACGACGCTGAAGCCGATTGACCTGGCGCCGACCCGGGGCTTGACGACGAGGGGAAAGCCGCACCGTTCGATCAGCGTCTCCTCATCACCCGGCAAACACGAAGGAACGAACCCCAGTCTCCGCTCCCGGAGGAACTCGGAGGTGAGCCATTTGTCGTTCGCGATCGAGACCACATGCGGCGAACTGATGATCACCTTGGTTCCGTAGGCCCTCTCGATCATCTCGCGGTTCGCTGCAAGGATTGGCAGCTCCACATCGGTTCCGGGGATGAGGATGTCGGGCCGCTCGGCACGCAGCAGCTCGCCCAGGCTGTCCAGATATTCAGGGTCCTTCGCCATCGGGACGAGGTAGGCGACATCGCCCCAGTACAGGCCGGCCGAGAGCGGGCTCGGGTCGCCGACGATTATCGTCGCCTTCAGGGTCGAACGCCGCAAGGCGCGAATGATGCCTTGCCCAAGGAGGGCGCCTGCACCCGTGATGAACACCTTCATGATCGCCCTACCCCCAGTTCAATGAGCTGATCCCTGCAGCGGCCCAATTCGCTCAACTTGTGCGCATCAGAACCGATCGAAACAAACGGGTTGACCTCTTCGCACAAGGCCAGAAATGCCGGCATATCGACGAGATACGAGGAGTTGATCTCGATCGCGATCCCCCGCTCGAGCGTCGCCGTCATCAACGCGCGAAAATATGACTCCGGAAACCGGCCATGCCGCCTCAGGCTCATGCCACCCGGGTGACCAAGCACGTCGATCGGCGCACTTGCGATCATTCCCATCGACAGCCGGAATTCGATTTCGGACGTCTCATCGAATGACAGTTGTTTGAAATCCAGATAACCGCCGTGGCCGTCCGGGAATCGGTGAACGACGCCGAGAACGATGTCGCACGCGTCAAGCACGGACTGCGACACATCCAGCCGGCCATTGTCGTCCATGGCTTTCGTTTCACAGCCGACATAGACGCGCAAATCATCAAACCGGCGCGCAGCGGAGAGAATCTCGGCCTTGAAGTCAGGAAACCACGAGGTGTCTTCTCGGACGTGCTCCGTGAAGGCAAGCTCAGCGAGACCGCGTTGCTTGGCCGTTTGCAGGATCTCAAGCGCCGTCGCCTGCCCATCGGTCCAGCTGGTGTGGACCTGCAGCTCGACATTCAAGTGCTCTCGGCTGAGATCCCGAAAACGACAGAACACAGGCTTGCCAGTGCGCGTTTTCCCTTGCCCGTCCATGCTTTACCGTGCCCTTCGCCAAATATTCCCGGTGGACGTACCAACTGTCGATTCTCCGGCCAAATACGTGAGGGCCATGGGCCTTCAGCATTGGACAGGCGGAGCGGTGGACATGTCCGCCCAGGCGATGAAATGCGGGTTTGCAAAGTCGCTATCGCTGTCCTGCCTCGTCTTGCCATAGAGCAGGCGCGAGCCATCCAACCGCACCACCGATCCGCCCGCGGCCTTCAGCACCGCATCGCCGGCCGCCGTGTCCCACTCCATCGTTCGGCCAAAGCGCGGATAGACGTCGGCCTTGCCTTCGGCGAGCAGGCAGAACTTCAGCGAAGACCCGACCGACGCAAAGTCGGTCACGCCGTGACCGGCTAGGAACGCCTCGGTCTCGAAACTTCCGTGCGAGCGGCTGGCAACGGCCGTCAGCGCGGCGCCGCGCGTCCGCACCCGGATCGCCTGCCTCTGCTCGACCTTCCAATCTTGGCAAAGGAGAAGCTTTTGCGCCCGGCCAGCATCGGCGACATAGGCGCAGCGCTGCGCAGGCGCATAGACTATGCCCGCGATCGGCACATTCCCCTCGATGAGAGCGATGTTGACGGTGAAGTCGTTGCGTCGGTTGATGAACTCCTTCGTCCCGTCGAGCGGGTCGACCAGAAAGAAGCAGCCGCTGCTGATGTCGGGAACGCGACCCGACGCCACCGCCTCTTCGGCAACGACGGGAGTGTGCGGAAAGGCGGCCGCCAGCCTGTCGAGGATGATGGCTTCGGCTCGTTCGTCCGCCTCGGTGACGGGCGACTGGTCGTCCTTGTAGGAAACATTGGGGCCGGCGTCATAAACATCGAGAATCGCCGCTCCGGCGTCGAGCGCAATGCGTTCAAGCACTTCGCAAAGGGGCGTCATTTGTCCTCCATCAGCCGGTCGAGGAATTCCTCGATCTCAAGCGCCAGATCGATCGGCTCATGGCCGACCGTCCGCAGATGCAATTCCGGATTCTCCGGGGCCTCATAGGGCGAGGACACGCCGGTGAAGTTCGCGATCTTGCCGGCGAGTGCCTTCTCGTAGAGCCCTTTCGGATCGCGCCGCGCACACTCATCGAGCGGGGTATCGACGAATATCTCGATGAACTCGCGCTCGTCCATCAGTTCTCGCGCCATGCGGCGTTCGTCGCGGAACGGAGAAATGAAGGAGACGAGCACGATCAGGCCGGCATCGGCCATGAGTTTGGCGACCTCGGCCACGCGACGGATGTTCTCGACGCGATCCTCCTCGGTAAAGCCGAGGTCCCGATTGAGCCCGTGGCGCACGTTGTCGCCGTCGAGCAGATAGGTGTGCTTGCCGCGCGCATGCAGGATCCGGTCCAGCGTGTTCGCGATCGTCGACTTGCCGGAACCGGAAAGGCCGGTGAACCAAAGCACGGCAGGGCGCTGGTTCTTCATCGCGCTGCGCGCGCCCTTGTTCACCTCGAGCGCATGCCAATGGACGTTGTCGGCGCGGCGCAGCGGGAAGTCGATCATCCCGGCGCCGACGGTTGCGTTCGTCACCCGATCGACGAAGATGAAATTGCCTGTCGACCGGTTGTCATTGTAGGCATCGAAGGCGATCGGCGTCTGCGTCGAGATGTTGCACACGCCCACTTCGTTCATCTGCAGCGACTTCGCCGCCTCGCGGATGAAGCTGTTGATGTTGACCTGGTGCTTGAGCGTCGTGACGGTCGCGCTGACGCTGTCCGTCTCGGTCCTGAGGATATAGCTGCGCCCGGGCATCATCGCATTGGCGTCGAACCAGATAACATGCGCCTGGAACTGGTCCGCCACGAATGGTCGCGAGCCGGGGGCGACGAGCATGTTGCCGCGCGAGGCGTCGACTTCGTCCGAAAGCATGAGCGTTACAGCCTCGCCCTCCCCCGCCGTCTTGAGGTTGCCGTCATAGGTGACGATCGCCTTGACCGATGAGCGTTGCCCGGATTTCGCGACGACCACCGGATCGCCGACCGAGATCCTGCCGGACGCAACCTGTCCGGCATAGCCGCGGAAATCCGCATTCGGCCGCATGACCATTTGGACCGGGAAACGGAACGGCTTCTCCCGATCGGTCGGGTCGAGTTCAACCGTCTCCAGATAATCAAGCAGAGCCGGCCCCTTGTACCAGGGCGTGTTCGCGGAAGCCGAGATGACATTGTCGCCGTAACGGGCGGAAATCGGGATCGGCCGGATACTGGCAAAGCCGAGTTCCTTGGCAAAGACCAGGTAGTCTTCGACGATCTCGTCGAATACCTGCTGGCGGAAATCGACCAGGTCGATCTTGTTGACCGCCAGCACGACATGCCGGATGCCGAGCAGCGACGCGATATATGAATGGCGCCGTGTCTGCTGCAGAATACCCTGGCGGCTGTCGATCAGGATGATGGCGAGATCCGCGGTCGAAGCGCCGGTCACCATGTTGCGCGTATATTCCTCGTGGCCGGGCGTATCGGCGACGATGAACTTGCGCTTCGACGTGGCGAAATAGCGGTAGGCGACATCAATTGTGATGCCCTGTTCACGCTCGGCCTCGAGCCCATCGAGAAGCAGGGCCAGATCGATCTCCTTCCCGTTGGCGGCGCCTGGACTGCCGACGCGGCCGAGATTTGCCAACTGATCCTCGAAGATCAGCTTCGCATCGTAAAGCAAGCGTCCGATCAGGGTCGACTTGCCGTCGTCGACAGAGCCGCAGGTGATGAATCTCAGGATCGACTTGTTGTCGTGCTCGGCCAGATGCGCCTCGATGTCATGCGGCGGCATGGTTTGAAGATACGACATCAGAAGTACCCCTCCCGCTTCTTTTTCTCCATCGCCCCGACCTCGTCCGTGTCGATCAGGCGACTCTGCCGTTCGGACGTGCGCACCGTGAGCATTTCCCGCAATATGTCCGGAAGCGTGGCAGCCTCGGATTCAACCGCCCCGGTCAGTGGGTAGCAGCCAAGCGTGCGGAAACGCACCAGGCGCTCCTCGACCGCCTCGTCGGGCTGGATCGGCATGCGGTGATCATCCACCATGATCAGCATGCCGTCGCGCTTCACCACCGGCCGCCGGGCTGCGAAATAGAGCGGCACGATCGGTATGTTCTCGCGCAGGATATACTGCCAGATGTCGAACTCGGTCCAATTGGAAAGCGGGAAGACCCGCATCGTCTCGCCCTGGCCGACCCGCGTGTTGTAGGTCTTCCACATCTCGGGGCGCTGGCGCTTGGGGTCCCAGCCGTGCTGGGCGCTGCGGATGGAGAAGATGCGCTCCTTGGCCCGCGACTTCTCCTCGTCGCGCCGTGCTCCTGCGAGCGCCGCGTCGAACCCGTATTTCTCCAGCGCCTGCCTGAGCGCCATCGTCTTCATGACGTGGGTATGGATATTGGATCCGTGCGTGAACGGCCCAATGCCCTGATCGATCCCGTCCTGATTGACATGCACCAGAAGGTTGAACCCAAGCTCGCGTGCCATCCGGTCGCGAAACTCGATCATCTCCCGGAACTTCCATTTGGTGTCCACATGGAGAAAGGGAAAGGGCGGCTTGGCCGGATAGAACGCCTTCATCGCCAAGTGCAGCAAGACCGATGAGTCCTTGCCAATGGAGTAAAGCACGACCGGGTTGGAAAACGTTGCAACGACTTCTCGAATAACATGAATTGCTTCGGCTTCAAGCCGCCGAAGATGGGGAAGAGACATGTCGCAATCCCTCTGATTTTAAATAATATAAATTCTTGTATGCGATAAAAAAGTTGCCGCCGCCACGGGTTTGCAGGCGCGACCAAATAATGAGTCCAGCAGATAAACATTGTCCCGCCGACTAGGCGGCATTTAAGCGCCATATTGCTATTATTTCAAGTAATAATAGCAATCCTGCTCTTCGCGAGGCGGGTGCGAGACGTCGGCCTCGTCCTATTCCAGTCAGACCGCACCCGCCGTGCGTGTCTTCAGGATCGCGGAAAAACGAGGATCGAAAGTCCGGCTGATCGGCTCGGCAGCGGCACCGATGGCCACCGCCCAGGGATCCGTAAAGCCCAGTTGCAGGCGCGGCATGTTGCGTGCGCGATGCTCGGCGATCGAAGGCAGCAACGGATGGATGGCCTCGATCAGCAGGCGGGCGAGGCCCGGCGGCATGCCGCCACACAGGATGATGGTTTGCGGATCAAAAATGCTCTCCAGCGCCTGAACAGCCGCCCGCAGCTCGAAGGACACGTCGCCGACCCATGCGGTGACGCGTGCGTCCGGTGCGCCGGCGCTCTCGTCGATCCGGCGATAAAGATCGGGATCGGCGGGATCGAGACCAAGGATCTTGCTGAGCGATGCAATCGAAGCGCGGTGTTCGAGCGGGGCACGCTCAATGCCGGAAGCCGCGCGCGGCTGGCTCAAGATCATGCCGATCTCGCCGGCATTGCCGTTGGCGCCGCGATAGAGCTCGCCGTTGAGGATCAGCCCGGCCCCGAGGCCATAGCCAAGATAGATGCAGATCGCCTGATCGACCCCGTGCGCCGCGCCAACCATCTTCTCGGCCGTCGCGGCCGCGGCTGCATCGTTCTGCAAGCGCACGTCAAGACCGGTGCCAACTGACAGTGTTTCCAGGAGAGGGAAATTCTGCCAGGCCGCCATCATCCAGGGATCGTCAGCGTCCGCATCGATGCCGAACGGCCCGGGCATCGCCACGCCGAGGCCGACGAAGCGATCCTCGGATTCAGGCGCGATCGCCGCCAGGTCACGACGGGTCCTGGCGATCAAATCCAGGATGGTCTTAACTCCCGTCTCCGGGCCACCGGCAGGCAGGTTCGCCTCGCCCCGCGCGAGCACGGTGCCGACCAGATCGACCGCGATCGTACGCGTGACGTGCCGGTCGATCTGCAGGCCGATCGCGAAGGCGCCTTCGGGGACCAGACGATAGGGCGTTGACGGCTGCCCCCGGCCCCTGCGCACGGCGGCGAGGGACGTAACCAGGCCGTCGCTTTCGAGCTCCTCGATGATGTTTGAAACGGTCTGCTTGGTAAGCGCCGTCGCCCGCGCCAGATCGGCGCGCGACAATTGCCCATTCAACCGCAAGGCATCGATCATCACGCGGCGATTGTGCGCGCTGGTCCCCTCCTGATTGGTCCCGCTCTTGGCCCGGATGGAGCGCATCTCGTTCATCCACAAATCCCGCTTGACACTGTTAGAATATTGGCGAAGAAATAAGTCAAGACAATTGACTTAATAGGAGGTCGCAAGAAACCTCGGGGGAACGAAGGCGGCGGTGCTATGCTGCCGCAAACGCTCCGATTGATTTGTCGACGGCCGCCGCGTTCGCGGCGGGGTTCACCGCATCCGGCGCGCCGATGAGCGCCCGGAGCTGAAAGATCGGTTATGGAGGCAACAATGTTGAAATCCACGCGCAACGCATTGCTTGGCGCCGCCCTTGTCGGAATATCCTTCAGCGACCAGGCCTATGCGGAAACGACGCTGAACGCGCTATTCATGGCTCAGGCCGCCTATAGCGAGGCCGATGTCCGCGCCATGACGGAGGCCTTCACCAAGGCGAATCCGGATATAAAGGTCAACCTCGAATTCGTCCCCTATGAAGGGCTGCATGACAAGACCGTGCTGGCGCAGGGCTCCGGCGGCGGTTACGACGTCGTTCTCTTTGATGTCATCTGGCCGGCCGAATACGCCACCAACAAGGTGCTCGTCGATGTCACCGACCGCATCACCGACGAGATGAAGAAAGGCGTCCTGCCGGGCGCCTGGACCACGGTCGAATATGATGGCAAGCGCTATGGCATGCCGTGGATCCTCGACACCAAATATCTCTTCTACAACAAGGAGATCCTGGAAAAGGCCGGCATCACCGCACCACCGAAGACCTGGGACGAGCTTGCCGAACAGGCAAAGACGATCAAGGACAAGGGACTGCTCGCAACACCGATCGCCTGGAGCTGGTCGCAAGCCGAAGCCGCGATCTGCGATTACACGACGCTGGTCAGCGCCTATGGCGGCAAGTTCATCGACGGCGGCAAGCCCGCCTTTACCACCGGCGGCGGTCTCGATGCGCTGAACTACATGGTGACGAGCTACACCTCCGGGCTCACAAATCCGAACTCCAAGGAATTCCTTGAGGAGGATGTGCGCAAGGTGTTCCAGAACGGCGAGGCCGCCTTCGCGCTCAACTGGACCTATATGTACAACCTTGCCAACGATCCCAAGGAAAGCAAGGTGGCCGGCAAGGTCGGCGTCGTGCCGGCTCCGGGCGTCGCCGGCAAGAGCGAGGTTTCGGCCGTCAACGGTTCGATGGGCCTCGGCATCACCTCGACCAGCCAGCATCCGGAAGAGGCATGGAAATACATCGTCCACATGACCTCGCAGCCGACGCAGAACGCGTATGCGAAGCTCAGCCTGCCGATCTGGGCCTCGTCCTACGAGGACGCCAGCGTGACGAAAGGCCAGGAAGAGCTGATCGCGGCGGCCAAGCTTGGCCTCGCGGCCATGTATCCGCGGCCGACGACGCCGAAGTATCAGGAGCTTTCGACTGCCCTGCAACAGGCAATCCAGGAGGCGCTGCTCGGCCAGACTTCCGCCGAAGACGCCTTGAAGACGGCTGCCGAGAACAGCGGCCTCTGAGAAGGCCAGCGTCACGTTCCGGGCCGGTCGCTCGGAACGTGACCTACACCTGCGGCCTCTTGGAAGCCCTCGGCACAACCGAAACATATGAATCGCATGAAACGGCCCTGACGGCCGCAAGGGTCTTCATCCGATGCCCGGTACCTGGATAACAACACGCGCGTGGCTCCTGATGCTGCCGCTGCTCGTGGTCATGATCGCCGTCATCGGCTGGCCATTGGTCGATACGGTGCGGCTCTCCTTCACCGATGCGAAACTCGTCGGCACTGCTGGCGGTTTCGTCGGCCTCGACAACTACGCAAAAATGGTCGGCGGGTCGAACTTCCAGCGGGCGCTGATCACAACCACATGGTTTGCGGTCGTGTCCGTCGCCGCCGAAATGGTGCTGGGCGTGCTCGCCGCGCTCCTGCTCAACCAGCAATTTCGCGGACGCACGGCGCTCAGAGCCTTGATGATCCTGCCTTGGGCGCTGCCGACGGTGGTCAACGCCACGCTCTGGCGGTTGATTTACAATCCGGAATACGGCGCCCTCAATGCGGCGCTCACGCAGCTCGGCCTTCTCGACAGCTATCGCTCGTGGCTCGGCGAGCCAGGTCTGGCATTGGCGGCGCTGATCGTCGCCGATTGCTGGAAGAATTTTCCGCTGGTGGCGCTGATCGCGCTCGCTGCACTTCAGGCGGTCCCCCGCGACATCGCTGCGGCTGCACTTGTCGACGGCGCGGGCCCGCTCAATCGCTTTCGCTACGTGATCATGCCCTATCTCGCAGGCCCGCTGCTGGTGGCGCTGGTGCTGCGCACGATCGAGGCCTTCAAGGTCTTCGACATCATCTGGGTGATGACGCGCGGCGGACCGGCAAACAGCACGCGCACGCTCTCGATCCTCGTCTATCAGGAGGCCTTCTCCTTCCAACGGGCGGGTTCCGGCGCATCGCTCGCGCTCATCGTCACGCTGCTCGTGACCATTCTCGCGGTTGCCTATGCGGCGCTGCTTCGCAAGGCGGCGGGAGCATCGTGATGGAACGCCAGAACCGGCTCTTCATCGCCTTCGTCTATCTGAGCGCGCTGCTGCTTACGATCGTCATCCTGGCGCCACTCGCCTGGCTCTTCGTCATGAGCATCTCGTCGGCCGCCGACCTTGCCGCCAAGCCGCTCAACTGGTGGCCGGACGAGATCGATCTTTCGCGCTACCGCGCCCTGCTGTCGACGATCGAGAACAGCGCCGGCGCCGCCTTCGTCGCCTCGCTGCTCAACAGCCTGAAGGTCGCCGGCATGGCGACACTCGCCGCGGTTACCGTCGCCATTCCCGCCGCCTGGGCGGTGTCGCGCACGGCCACGGTCTCCTGGTCACTCTATGCGGTGATCGCCACCTATATGTTGCCGCCCGTCGCGCTCGCGGTGCCGCTCTATATGGGGCTTGCCTATTTCGGCCTGCTCAACTCGGTGTTCGGATTGGCGCTCGTCTATCTCACCATCCTCGCACCCTTCACCACCTGGCTCTTGAAATCGGGCTTCGATTCGATACCGAGGGAGATTGAAAGCGCCGCCATGATCGACGGCGCACGGCTCGACCAGATCCTCAGGCTACTGACACTGCCGCTTGCCGCCCCGGTGATGGCGACCTCCGCGCTCTTTGCCTTCCTACTCGCCTGGGACGAATTCTTCTACGCGCTGCTCTTCACCTCCGACCTGCGCGCCAAGACGCTGACTGTCGCCATAGCGGACCTCGCCGGCGGCCGTGTCTCCGACTACGGATTGATCGCCACCGCCGGTGTGCTTGCCGCCCTGCCCCCGGTGCTGATCGGTCTTGTCATGCAACGGGCCCTGATTTCCGGGCTCACCAGCGGCGGCGTCAAAGGATGATCATGAAGGCTTCCAAGCAAAGGCCCGCCGGGCTCATCGCGATCGACAAGGAAATGGCGCGCCAGCATGCCGATGCCATCGCCTCCTATGAACAGTCGGCTGCTCTGGCGCGGAAAATTGCCGCGTCGCTGAGATCGACAGGCCGCCTCCTGCTCCTGGGGATGGGCGGCTCGCATGCGGTCGGGCGCGCCGTCGAGCCGCTCTATCGGGCACTCGGCATCGAAGCCGTGGCGATCCCGCTTTCCGAACAGCTCGGCCAGCCGTTGCCAATCGAGGGGAAGACCGTCCTGATCACCTCTCAATCGGGCGAAAGCGCCGAGGTGCTGCGCTGGTTCAAGGAGACCAATGGCGGCACGGCCGATACGTTCGGACTGACGCTGGAAGGCAATTCCTTTCTGGCGCGCACCGCGCCATCGCTGATCGGCGCCGGCGGCACGGAGCAGGCGTTTGCCGCGACCCGCAGCCTGACGATCAGTTTCGCGCTGCATCTTTCAGTCCTGGCCGCCCTCGGGGATGACCCGGCCGGCGCGCTTCACGCACTTCGCGAGCCGGAAGCCCCGGCGATCGACGAAGCGCTTGCCGCACTCGCCGGCGCGCGCGCGGTGGTCACCTCCGGCCGCAGGTTGCAGGGCCTTGCCGAGGCGATCGCGCTCGGACTTACCGAGCTGTCGCGCCTTCCCTGCTTCTCGCTAGAAGGCGGACAGCTTCGCCACGGCCCGATGGAGATGCTCGGCCCATCTGTCGGGGTCGTACTCTTCCGCGCCAGCGACCCAACGGCAGGTCTCGTGGCCGCGATGGCGAGCTCCGCTGCAGAAGCGGGCTCTCCCGTGATCGTCTTCGATGCGTCCGGCGAACCGCTGGTCGAAGGGGTCACGACCATCCGTTTCGAGCGCGCCGCAGGCCTGGCGGCGGTCTTTGCCATGTTGCCGGTTGCACAGTCGTTGATGCTCGCCTTCGCGGATGCGCGCGTCGACAATGCCGGCACGCCGGTGCGCTCCACCAAGATCACCCGGAGCGAATGACGCCATGCGCCCGCTTGCAGTCATCGGCAACGTCAACATCGACCTGATCCTCGGGCCGGCCGAGCCGTGGCCGAAGGCTGGCACGGAGATCATCGTCGATCATGACGAGCTGCGCGTCGGCGGCTGCGCCGGCAATAGCGCACTTGCCTGGGACTCGCTCGGCGTCGGCTACGCGATTGCCGCGAATGTCGGCAATGACCAGTTCGGCACCTGGCTGAAGGAGGCCTTCGGCGTGCGCGCGCGGGAATGGCCGGTCGAAACCGTGGGCACGACGCTATCGGTGGGGATTACCCACCCGGACGGCGAGCGCACGTTCTTCACCACGCGCGGCCACCTGCCGCTCTTCAGCTTCGACGAAGTTCGCACGATGCTTGACGGCGAGCGCCTTCGCGGCGGCTTTGCGCTGCTTGCGGGCTCGTTCCTGACCGACGCCCTGACACACGCCTATGACGAATTATTTGACTGGGCGGATGCGCATGACATTGCGGTCGCGCTCGACACTGGCTGGCCGCTCGGCGGCTGGACCGAGGCGAACGAGCGCAAGACCCTCGACTGGCTGAAGCGCTGCCATTGCGCGCTCTTCAACGAGGTCGAGACGACCACGCTGACCGGCGAGACTGACCCCCGCGAGGCCGCCCGTCAGCTGAAGGCAGAGATGCCGTCCGAAGCGATCGTCGTCGTCAAGCGGGGGGCCCATGGTGCGCTTGCCCTCGACAAGACCGGCGCGGAATATTCGGTTCCCGCGCCTCGTGTCGACGTCGTCGACACGATCGGCGCCGGCGATGTCTTCAATGCCGGCTTCCTGGCCGCGCTTGCCGCCGATTTGCCGCTCGAAACCTGCCTGAGGGTCGGCGTCACCGTCGCCTCCGAGGCTATCTCCACGCTGCCGCGCAGCTATGGCAAACCCCTTTCGGCCTTCGTTGAGGAGACCAGGAAATGAGCGCACTCGAAATCCGCGACATCCACAAGCGCTACGGCGAGGTGGAGACGCTGAAAGGCATCGACATCGCGCTTGAAAGCGGCGAGTTCCTGGTGCTCCTCGGCTCCTCCGGCTGCGGCAAGTCCACCCTCCTGAACATCATCGCCGGGCTTGCAGAGCCAAGCCGCGGCGACATCCGCATCGGCGAACGCTCGATCCTGGGCCTGCATCCAAAGGACAGGGACATCGCCATGGTGTTCCAGTCCTACGCGCTCTATCCGAACTTGAGCGTCGCCCGCAACATCGGCTTCGGCCTTGAGATGCGCAAGGTGCCGGCGGCCGAGCGCGAAACGGCGGTGCGCGAGACGGCACGGCTTCTTCAGATCGAAAATCTTCTCGACCGCAAGCCGAGCCAGCTTTCCGGCGGCCAGCGCCAGCGCGTTGCAATCGGGCGGGCGCTGGTGCGCAATCCGCAGGTCTTTCTTTTCGACGAGCCGCTGTCGAACCTCGACGCAAAGCTGCGCATGGAGATGCGCACCGAACTGAAGCGGCTGCATCAGATGCTGAAGACGACCATCGTCTACGTGACCCACGACCAGATCGAGGCGATGACGCTTGCGACCCGCATTGCCGTCATGCGCGACGGCCGCATCGAACAACTCGGCACGCCCGAGGAAATCTACGACCGGCCGGCATCGCTCTACGTCGCCGGTTTCGTCGGTTCGCCGCCGATGAACATTCTCGACGCGGAAGTGGCTGACAAGGCTCTGAAGATAAGCGGCTCCGAGGAGATGCTTCCGCTGCCCGCAGTTCTCAGAAGTGCCGCGGCGGCGGGCCGGCGCGTCAAGATCGGCATACGGCCGGAGGCGCTGCGGCTCGCAAGCGCCGACGCGCCGGGCGTCCACTTCAAGGCGCACGTCGAGGTCATGGAACTGACGGGACCGGAGCTGGTCACGACGGCAAAGCTCGGCGAACAGACGATCACCGCCTGCCTTCCGCCGCGCACGCGTTTTGGCGCCGGGTCACAGCAACTCTTCTCCTTCGATGAGGCGGCGCTGCATCTCTTCGATCCCGAAACGGGCGCTCGTTGCTGACGGCGTGAGAACCGCCGAGACCGTCGGCAATAATGGCGGTCTGCAACGAACCTGGACTTTAATAGCCAGTGGCTGCCCGGGTTGCTATCCGAACCGGCGGTCCGTCCTGGCTATAGCCAAGCTTCTCGGAAAGTTCCGCCGCCGCACCGATCAATACGCGAAGATAAGCATCACGATTGCGCAAGCCGTCTTCCTTGGGAGCGACGAGGCAGAGCGTCGCGATGCAAATTCCTTCAGCGTCGTACACCGGCACGGCAAAGCAATGGGTAAAGCTGTCGACGATGCTGTTGAAGGTGAAATAGCCGTCCTTCTTGGCTTCCCGGACCTGGCCGATGAAATCGGATGGATCGAGGCGCTTGCCCGTCGGCAGCACGAAATCTTCGGCCGGAATGAAATCCAGTATCTGCTCGTCGCTCATGTGGTCGACCAGCAGACGACCAGACGCGGTCCACGGAATGGCGACCGGCTCGCCGATATTGGTGGAGATGCGGAAGGGGCGGCTTCCCTCGTTCATCAGAACGACGGCATATTTGTTGCCTTCCAGTTGGCACATCTGCGCGGTCTCCCGCGTCTCCTCGGCGATCCTCGCCAACAGATGTTCGCACTCGCGCATAAGATCGAATTGCTCGGCGTAGGCCGCACCGAGGAAATAGAGCTTGCGCCCGAGAAAGACACGGCCATCTTCGCCCCGATACTCGATTACGCCCTGCCGGATCAGCAGGTTGACGAGCTCGTAGACGGAAGAGCGCGGGGCGCCGATACCCTGGGCGATTTCGTTCGGGCGCAGGGGCTGGCGTTGCAGGCGCAAAAAGTCGAGGATTTCGAATGCCCGGTCGAGACCCCGTGCCCTCCGGTTGACCGTATCTACCGCATCAGCCATAGCCATTCTCCTGCGGTGCCGGAGCACGAGTGAAAACCATGCGGGCAGAAATCCGCACTCACTTCACCCGCTCCGCAAACCCGACGCCAAGTTCACCTCATTTAGCCTTGTAGGCGACGCAGTCAACTTCGACCTTACAGTCGACCATCATGCGTGACTGTACGCAGGCGCGTGCCGGCGGGTTCTCACCGAAGTATTGCGCGTAGATCCCATTAAAGCTCCAGAAGTCGCGCGGGTCATCGAGCCAGACGCCGACACGCACGACGTCTTCAACGCCGTAGCCCGCCTCATGCAGGATCGCGATCATGTTTTCGATCGCCTTGCGGCTTTCGGCAATGATGCCGCCGTCGATGATCTCGCCGGCCTCCATGGCGACCTGTCCCGAGACGTATAGCCAACCGTCTGCCTCGACGGCGCGTGCAAATGGCAAAGCCTGCTTTCCCGCACCGGTTTCGCCCGTTCCATAACGCTTAATCGTCACAGCACTTCACTCCAATTCTGCATTTCGATTATCGGTCTCCGGTTGAACCGGCCCTTCAGTTGAACGATGAAGTTTTCAGAAAATCTGTCAGGCGCTCGGTCTTCGGTTTCAGGAACATCTCGCGCGGATTGCCTTCTTCGCCGATGCGGCCCTGATTCATGAAGATTACCCGCGACGAAACCTCGTAGGCGAAGCGCATCTCATGGGTGACGAGGAGCATGCTCATCCCGTCCTCGGCGAGCCCCTTGATCACTTGCAGCACTTCGTTGACCAATTCAGGGTCCAGCGCCGAAGTGACCTCGTCGAAGAGCATCAGCTTCGGGTTCATCGCGATGGCGCGAGCGATTGCTACGCGCTGCTGCTGGCCGCCGGAAAGCTGACCAGGATAATGATCCTTGCGCGACAGCAGCCCGACGCGGTCAAGCCACTTCTCCGCGATCGCCTTCGCCTCGTCACGGCTCATCCTCTTGACCTTGACGAGGCCGAGCGCGACGTTGCCGGCGGCAGTCATATGCGGGAAAAGGTTGAACTGTTGAAAGGCCATACCGGTGAGTGCGCGTTGGCGTGCGATATCCTTTTCCCGCTTGCGGCGGCGGACGCCGTTGACCATCTCATAGCCGATTTCCTCGCCGTCGATGCTGATCGTCCCGCCCTGGAACTCCTCCAGCATGTTGATGCAGCGAAGCATTGTCGTTTTGCCGGAGCCGCTCGAGCCGATGATGCTGATCACCTCACCCTGCCGCATGGTGCAGTCGACGCCCTTCAGTACTTCAACCGTGCCGTAGCGCTTGTGAAGGTCGCGGATTTCAAGAAGATTGTTGGTCATCGGATGCGAAGCCTCACGACGGAACAGCGGTCTTGCGCTCGACATAGCGACCGAAGCGCTCGATGCTGTAGTTGATGACAAAATAGAGAAAGCCCGCGAAAAAATAGAATTCGAGGCTCATGAAAGTGCGAGAGATTAGCTCCTGCGTACGCAGCAGCAATTCGCCGACGCCGATGATCGAGAGCAGCGTCGACGCCTTGACCATCTCGGCTGCCGTATTGACCCAGGCAGGCAGCGCCTGGCGCAATGCCTGGGGCCCAAGCACATAAGCGAAGGTCTGCGAGAACGTGAGCCCGATCGCTTTTGCAGCCTCCGTCTGTCCCTTGGGAATCGACTGCAATGCACCGCGCACCAGCTCGCCAACATGCGAACTGCAGAAGACGGCGAGCGCAAGGATGCCCGCCTGGAACGGTCCGAGTTCAACGCCGACGGTGCTCAGCACGTAATAGCTCGCCAGCACCAGTACCAGGACCGGCGTGCCGCGGATGAAGTCGGTATAGCCGCGCACCAGCCATTGCATCGGCTTGTAGCCATAGGTCAGCGCCAGCCCGACGAAAATGCCGAGCACAGTGCCGACCGCGATCGACAGGAACGATATGGAAATCGACACGCCGAGCCCCTTGATGAGCGGCAGCCGGGCAAGCCAGAGTTGATCGAGAAATGCGAAATCCATGATGGTCACCTCGGAACGGCCAGACGCCGCTCGACGACACGCATCAGCGCGGCAAGGAGCGAACAAGTTGCGACATAGAGGCAACTCGCCACGATCCAGGTCTCGATGACCCGAAAGGTCTCGACATTGATCTTGCGTGCCTCGAACGTGAGTTCCGGTACGGCGATTGCCGCAGCGAGCGAGGTGTCCTTGAAAAGCGAGATCATGGTGCTGCCAAGCGACGGCAGGACGTTGCGCAGCATCAGGGGGATGATGATCGAGGTGCGGATCTGCATCTCCGTCAGCCCAATCGCAAGGCCCGCCTCGCGCTGGCCGGGCGGCACGGCGATGAGGCCCCCACGGAACACCTCGGCAAGATAGGCGCCGGAGTAGATCGCCAGCGTCAACACAAAGCTTTCGATCTTGCCGAGGCGGACACCAAGTTCCGGAAGAGCGAAATAGCTGAAAAGAACGAGGACGAGGATCGGCGTGTTACGGATGATCGTGACATAGAGTCCGGCAGGTTTGCGCAACGCGACAGTCTTGGAAACGAGCCCGAAAGCCGCAATCAATCCGATGACGCAACCGGCAAGGATTGCCGCGAAGGCGAGGCCGAGACTGAGCGCAAGTCCTTCCAGAAGAAGGTCGAACGAGCGCCAGACGGCCGCGAAATTCAGTGAGTAAGTCATGCGCGCCAGCCATTATTGAAAGCAGGGCGAGAGGCAGCCCCGCTGGGGCCGCCTCGGCGAAGGGTTCATTTGTATTCGACCGGGAAACCGATCTGCGGCGTGGTCAGATCCTTGCCGAACCAGGTCTTGAACGACTTGGCATAGAAGTCGAATTCGACACCTGTCATCGCCTCGTGCAATGCCGTGTTGACGAAGTTCAACCAGTCTTGGTCGCCGCGCTTGACGCCACAGGCGTAGGTCTGCGGATTCCAGCCATAACCGGCATCCTTATAGCGCTCCGGGTTCTGGGTCATGTACCAGGCAAGCGAGGACTGGTCGGTGGCGGCAGCATCGGCACGTCCCGATTCAAGCGCCTGATAGATCAGGTCAACAGATTCATACTGATCGACCGTTGCCTCCGGCAGGGCGGCGTGGACCATATCCTCGGCATAGACGTTCTGCAGCACCGAAATCGTGACCGAGGAACCAGCCTCCTTGAGCGCCTTGTAGTCGGCATACTTGCCGTCCGCCTTCAGCATCAGGCCCACGCCTTCGCGATAATAAGGAATGGTGAAGGCGATCTGCTGGGCGCGCTCGCCCGTGACCGTCATGAATTGGCAGGTGATGTCGACCTTGTTGGTGGTGATGTTCGGAATACGGGCATCGGACGACTGATTGACGAATTCGATCTTCTCCGGATCCCCGAACAGCGCCTTGGCGATAATGCGGCCCATATCGACGTCGAAGCCCTGCAGCTTGTCGTCGGCGCTTTTGAAGTGCCAAGGCGCATTCGTGCTGCCGGTTCCGAGCACCAGATGGCCGCGCGCAAGCACTTCGTCGAGTTTGCTTGTCGGCTGCTGCGCGAAGCCCGGCGCCGCTGCCAGTGTGGCGATTATGAGGCCCGCAGTCGCATGAAATGTCTTGATCATCGGAGATCTCCCCTTTGTCAGTTCCCGGTGATTTTCTGTTATCCAATATAATGGACATGCGTCCTGAATACCGGATTGACCTATCAAATGCCTTGGGTCATAACTTGTCAAGCCGGATCGGCTAAGTTCGCCGCCCATCCGCCGTTGTCTGAGAGAGGAAGCCAGCCGTATGACCCTGCCGATCGAAACGCCCGCGGTGCTGGTCGATATCGAGATCGCCCGCCGCAATATTCGCGCGTTCCAGGACTACGCGAATCGCCACGGCATTCGGGTGCGGCCGCACATAAAGACGCACAAGCTTCCGCAGATGGCCGAACTGCAGCTTGAGGCCGGAGCGATCGGCATAACCTGCCAGAAAGTCACCGAGGCGGAGGCGATGGTCGAGGGCAGCGCGCAGATCAAAGATGTGCTGATCACCTACAACATCCTCGGAGCGGAGAAGCTCGCGCGCCTCGCTGAGCTCAACAAACGCGTCATCCTCAGCGTGGTCGCCGACAACCCGACCGTAATCGACGGCCTGTCGGCCCGCTTCGCCCGCGAAAACGAACCGCTGACCGTGCTTGTCGAATGCAACACCGGCGCCGATCGTTGCGGCGTGGCGACACCGGCCGAGGCCGCGAGCCTCGCCCGGCGCATAGCCGATGCACCCGGATTGCACTTCGGCGGGCTGATGACCTATCCGCCAGTCGGCGGAACGGAGCGCGTTCAAGCCTTCATGAGCGAGGCGAAGCGGCTGATCGAAGCGGACGGCATCGACGTGCCGACCGTCACATCCGGCGGCACACCGAACATGATGGAGGCGGCCGGCGCGTCGGTCGCGACCGAGCACCGTCCGGGAACCTACATCTACAACGATCGCTCGCTCGTTGCCCGCGGTGTCGCGACGTGGGACAATTGCGCGCTGACGGTGCTTGCAACGGTGGTCTCGGTTCCCGCCGAAAACAGGGCGATCATCGACGCCGGCAGCAAGGTCCTGACCTCCGACCTTCTCGGTCTTTCCGGCTACGGCCACGTTCTCGGGCGCGATGACATCAGGATCGACCAGCTTTCGGAAGAGCACGGCAGGCTCGTCTCCGACGGTCCGATCAGCTTGAAGGTCGGCGACAAGTTGCGCATCGTCCCGAACCACGCCTGCGTGGTGACCAACATGGTCGACGCGGTGCATATCGTCGAAGGCAATGAGGTGAAGTCGATCTGGCCCATCGTCGCGCGCGGCCGCGTTCTCTGAGCGTTCGCGGCGTGCCCGCCCAAGAGGCCTGTCAGCCAATTCGCGACGCGAGAAGCTTGTCGATGCGCATGCCGTCCATGTCGACGACTTCGAAGCGCCAGCCCTCGAAATCGAAGCTCTCGCCCACATGCGGGAGATGGCCGAGCACCTGAAGCGCAAAGCCGGCGATCGTGTGGAAGTCGCCCTCCGGCCGATCGTGGAATCCCAGCCTCTCGAAAGCGTCATGAGCGGCCATCATGCCCTCGATCAGCATGCTGCCGTCCTCGCGCACGATGATATCCGGCTCGACGGCTTCCGTGTCCGGCAGGTCGCCGGCAATCGCCTCCAGCAGGTCGGTCTGGGTGACAATCCCCTCGAGGCTCCCGTACTCGTCAATGATCGCGGCCAACCGGACGGGGGCGCTCTTGAACTTCTCGAGCACACGGAAGACGGCTGTCGACTCATGCAGGATCAACGGCTCCCGAATAATGCTGAGGACGTCAAGCGGTTGCTGATCGAGCAACTGGTCAAGCAGGTCCTTCTTGAGCACCATGCCCAACGGATAGTCGATGTTGCCCCGGCCGATCAGGAGCTGCTCGTGGTGACATTCCCTGATCGTCCTCAGGATCTCTTCCTGGCTGTCGTCGGCGTCGATCCAGTCGACCTCGATCCGCGGCGTCATGATGTCGGAAATCCTTCGGTCGCCGATGCTGAATATCCGCTCCACCAGTTCCTGCTGGGCGGCATCGAGAAGTCCGGCCTCCTGGCTTTCGGCGACAAGGAGCTTCAGCTCCGTCGGGGAATGCAGCGATGCCTCGCCGGCACCTGGTCGCAGACCGATCAATCGAAGCACGAGATTGCCGAGGCCGTTGAGGGCGAGGATCGCGGGGCGCAGCAGGAAGAGAAACAGCGCGAGCGGGCGGACGACGGCGAGCGCCGTGCCCTCGCTTCGCTGCAAGGCGAGGCTCTTCGGTGCCAGTTCGCCGAGCACGATATGCAGCGCAGTGATGATGACGAACGAAACCGCGACGGAAATGGCGTGTGATCCGACTGATGCCCAGGCCGCGGGCAAGACCGTCAGCAACGGCTCGACCAGATGGGCGAGCGCCGGTTCACCGACCCATCCCAGTGCCAGGGACGATATCGTGATCCCAAGCTGGGTGGCCGCCAGGTTGGCATCGAGATTTTCGACGGCATGCTGGAGCGCGCTCGCATTCATGCGCTTTTGCGCTACCAGTTCAGCCACGCGGCTGCGGCGGACGGAAACGAGCGAAAACTCGGCAGCGACGAAGAAGCCGTTCGCACCGACAAGCAGAAACACGGCCAATACCCCGAGAAAATCGAGAATACTGCCATCGGAACCGGACATGATCTCCCTTCGGGCGGTAACGCCTCGGACTGTTGAAGGTCACCAAGCGTATCACGCTCTTGCCGCCGGAGGCAGACGAGATATCCGCGTGTCGTGGGTTTGGATGGATGGACGAACGCGGCCAAAAACACCCGGGCCGCGCACGGGCATCCCTTTCGATTTCACACTAGATTTGCACCCGGGAACTTTTCTAGGATACATGGACGGCCGCTTCGCGCCTTATCATCACCGATACCTGCCTCCCCACTCATGGGACACTACCCGATGCCAAAGACATTTCTCTCGATCGGCGAATGCATGATCGAACTTTCACAGGCCGGCGACGGCCATCTCAAGAAGGGTTTCGCGGGCGATAGCTTCAATACGGCGTGGTATGCCCGCGCCTTTCTCGGCAACGACTGGCGGGTAAGCTACTTCACGGCACTTGGAACAGACAGGCTTTCCGACGAAATGCTCTCCTTCATGAACGGCGCCGGCATCGCCAGCGATCATGTGCGCCGCATCGAGGGGCGCAATCCCGGCATGTACATGATCCACCTGAAGGACGGCGAGCGCAGCTTTCAATACTGGCGGGACACATCGGCGGCAAAGCTGCTGGCCGAAGATGGAGACCGACTGCGCGCGGCAATCGATGACGCCGCGCTCGTCTATTTCTCCGGCATCACACTTGCGATCCTCTCGCCCGGCGATCGGAGCCGCCTGCTTGCGGAGATCCGCCGGGCGCGCGAGTTGGGAAAGACCGTCGCGTTCGATCCGAATCTGCGGCCACGGCTTTGGGAAAACACCGAGACGATGTGTGCTGCGGTTTCCGACGGCGCTCGCGTGGCAACAATGATCTTCCCGAGCTTCGACGACGAGCACAGTCATTTTGGGGACGCCAATCCCGAAGCAACGGCGAAGCGCTACCGCGATCTCGGAGCGGAGCTTGTCGCGGTCAAGGACGGCGAGAACGGGATTAGGATCATGAGCGCCGGCCCGGTCACGCATGTTCCTGCCCATCCTGCAAACCCTGTCAGGGACACGACCAGCGCCGGCGACAGCTTCAACGGGGCGTTTTTGGCTATGCACCTCAGGGGACAGCCCTGTCGCGACGCCGCGGCCTTCGCCGCAAAGGTCGCTGCACGCGTCATCGAGCAGCCCGGCGCCCTCATCGGATCGGACCATCTACCGCAACCAGACGCTGCCTGATCTGCGATAGCCTGGCGGCGGAGGCGAATCCGGCGGCTTTGGATATATGGCACCTTCCTAATATGCTGTGCTATTTTGCGGCCGCGCCCAACCGCAGGAGAACCAAGCGAGAAAAGAATTTCCGCAAAGACCCGATTGACGACAGGACATTTCACGAAAGGGGGACAGAGCGTCATAAGTTTGCGTTGAGATAGTCGATTAAATTGATAGTTTTATTTGGTAAAGGATGGAGGGCAATATGGGCTCGAATAGACTTACCGGAATAGTAAAACTAGCGCTTGTGGTCGGCAGTCTGCAGCTTGGCTCCGTTGGCCTCGCTCAAGCGGACACAACGATCCTGAACGTGTCCTATGATCCCACGCGGGAGCTCTACAAGGAATTCAATGCGGCGTTCGCCGAAAAATGGCAGGCCGATACCGGCGAGACGGTGACGATCCAGACTTCCCACGGCGGCTCTGGCAAGCAGGCTCGGTCCGTGATCGACGGCCTCGAGGCGGACGTCGTTACGCTGGCGCTTGAAGCCGATATCGACGCGATCGCCAAGGAGAGCGGAAAAATTCCGGCCGACTGGAAGACCCGCTTCGAAAACAACAGCTCTCCCTACACCTCGACCATCGTTTTCCTCGTTCGCAAGGGCAATCCCAAGGGCATCAAGGATTGGGGCGATCTCGTCAAGGAAGATATCCAGGTGATCACCCCCAACCCGAAGACCTCGGGTGGTGCGCGCTGGAACTTCCTTGCAGCCTGGGCCTGGGCACGAGCTGCCAATGGCGGCGACGATGGCAAGGCCCAGGAGTACGTCGCGCAGTTGTTCAAGCACGTGCCGGTCCTCGACACCGGCGCACGCGGCGCGACGACGACCTTCGTCCAGCGGGGCCTCGGCGACGTGTTGCTCGCCTGGGAAAACGAAGCCTATCTCTCGCTGGAGGAACTCGGGCCTGACAATTTCGAGATCGTAACGCCATCGATCTCGATCAAGGCCGAGCCGCCGGTCGCACTTGTGGACGGCAATGTCGACAGCAAGGGCACGCGGAAGGTGGCGGAAGCCTATCTGAACTATCTCTACAGCGACGTCGGCCAGAAACTGGCAGCCAAGCACTACTACCGGCCCTTCAAGCCGGAGCTGGCCGACCCCAAGGACACGGCGCGCTTCGCCGATGTGAAGCTGGTCACTATTGACGAATTCGGCGGTTGGAAGGAAGCTCAGCCGAAATTCTTCGCCGACGGCGGAATTTTCGACCAGATCTACAAGCCGGGACAATAATATTTCATGGCCTTTCGCAGCAGCAGGCGATGGCAGTTTCGGCAGCCGAGCGTCATTCCGGGTTTCGGATTGGCGCTCGGCGTCACCCTGTCATGGCTCACCCTCATCGTACTCATTCCGCTTTCCGGCCTCATCTGGCGCTCAAGCGGCCTCGGCTGGTCGAAATTCTTCGCGCTCGCCTCTGACGAGCGCACCGTCAATGCCTTGACGATCAGCTTCGGCACGGCCTTCGTGGCCGCCGTCATCAATCTCGTTTTCGGTGTCGTGCTTGCCTGGGTGCTCGTGCGCTACCAATTTCCCGGAAAGCGCGTCATCGACGCCATGGTCGATCTGCCGTTCGCGCTGCCGACCGCGGTTGCCGGCATTGCGCTGACGGCGCTCTATGCGCCGAACGGCTGGATCGGTTCGCTTCTCGAACCCCTTGGCATCAAGATCGCCTTCACGCCTGCCGGCATTGTCGTGGCCCTCGTCTTCGTCGGCCTGCCCTTCGTCGTCAGAACGGTTCAGCCGATCATGGAGGAAATCGACAAGGAGGTGGAGGAAGCAGCCGCAACGCTTGGCGCCAGCCGCTATCAGACCATCAGCCGCGTCCTGCTCCCGGGCCTTCTTCCGGCCGGGCTGACGGGCTTCGCGCTCGCCTTCGCGCGTGGCGTCGGCGAATACGGCTCCGTCATATTCATCGCCGGCAACCTGCCTTACGTCTCGGAGATCGCACCGCTCCTGATCATCATTCGCCTGGAGGAGTTCAACTACCCGGCGGCAACCGCGATCGCCGCGGTGATGCTGGTCCTTTCGTTCATCATGCTGCTGGTCATCAACACGATCCAGTCCTGGAGCAGACGGAGATACGGCTATGGCGCATGATGTCGGTTCCGCGTCGATTACGGCGCCGTCAACACTGGTCAAGTCAGCAACCTCGGAGACCCGGCTCGCACGTACGATCCTGATCGTGGTTGCACTCGGTTTCGTGGCGCTGTTCCTGCTGCTGCCGCTTGCCACGGTGTTTATCGAGGCGTTCCGCAAGGGACCGGCAGAGTTCGTCTCGGCGCTACGTGATGCGGAGACGTTTTCCGCCATCCGGTTGACGCTGCTGGTCGCTGCGATCGCCGTGCCGCTCAATCTCGTCTTCGGGGTGGCGGCCGCTTGGGCGATCGCCAAGTTCGAGTTCAAGGGCAAGGCGTTCCTGACGACGTTGATCGACCTGCCCTTCTCGGTGTCGCCAGTGATTTCGGGCCTTGTCTTCGTGCTGCTCTTCGGGTCGCACAGTCTGCTCGGCCCTATCCTGCAGAGGTATGGCATCCAGATCCTCTTTGCCGTGCCCGGGCTGGTGCTCGCAACTGTCTTCGTCACCTTCCCCTTCGTCGCGCGCGAACTGATCCCGCTGATGCAGGAACAGGGCACCAGCGACGAGGAAGCGGCATTGTCGCTTGGCGCCACGGGCTGGCAAACCTTCTGGCATGTGACGCTGCCCAACATCAAATGGGGCCTGCTTTACGGCGTGCTTCTCTGCAACGCCCGCGCCATGGGAGAGTTCGGTGCGGTCTCGGTCGTGTCGGGGCACATTCGCGGACAAACGAACACCATGCCGTTGCAAGTGGAAATCCTCTATAATGAGTACAATTTCGTCGCCGCCTTTGCAGTGGCGGCACTCCTTGCGCTCCTGGCGCTGGTAACGCTCGTCTTGAAGACGGCACTTGAACTTCGATACAGCGACGAGATCGCTGCCAGCCGCAGGCATTGAAAGGTCCAGACATCCATGGAAGTCCGCGTCCAGAAAATACGCAAGGAATTCGGCCGCTTCCCGGCGCTCGACGACGTCTCGCTCGATATCCGGTCCGGCGAACTGATCGCCTTGCTTGGCCCGTCCGGCTCGGGGAAGACCACGTTGCTGCGCCTCGTCGCCGGGCTCGAGAGCCCGACCGAGGGCATGATCTTCTTCGGCGACGAGGATGCGTCGAAGAAAACGGTGCAGCAACGAAACATCGGCTTCGTCTTCCAGCACTACGCCCTTTTCCGGCACATGACGGTGCTCGACAACGTCTCCTTCGGGCTCAAGGTACGGCCGGCCAACAGGCGGCCGCCAGCGGCCGAAATCCGCCGCCGGGCCCTTGATCTTCTCGATCTGGTACAGCTCTCCGGTCTCGAACGGCGCTATCCGGCCCAGCTTTCCGGCGGCCAGCGCCAGCGCGTGGCGCTCGCGCGCGCCATGGCGGTCGAGCCTAACGTGCTGCTGCTCGATGAGCCCTTCGGAGCGCTCGACGCGCAGGTACGTAAGGAACTCAGACGCTGGCTCAGGGAAATCCACGATCGAACCGGTCACACCACGATCTTCGTCACGCACGACCAGGAGGAGGCCCTCGAACTCGCCGACCGTATCGTCGTCATGAGCAAGGGCGCGATCGAGCAGGTCGGTACGCCGGACGAAATCTATGATCGTCCAGTCTCGCCCTTCGTCTACGGATTCATTGGCCAGTCGAACAGCCTCAACGTAACGCTTGCGAACGGTGAAATCTGGTTCGAGGACCGGCCGATCGGCCTGCGCGCCGCCGACGAACCGGACGGAGAGGCGACGCTCTACTTCCGCCCGCATGACGTCGAGCTCATCGATGGCTGCGGCGGCTGTCTGGCTGGCCTCGTGACGGGCAGCCGCCGCGTGGCCGGAACGCGCCATCTCGAGCTAGACCTTGGGCGGACGCAGCCCTCGGTGGAAATCGAACTGCCGCCGGAACGCGCGACTTCCACCGACCACACCCGCGTCGCCTTCCGGCCGACGAAGTGGAAGCTCTTCCGCAAGGAGGAGAAGCTGCCTGAGGTTCAAAGGACCGTCGCGACACAGACCGCCGAGCTGGCGCGCACCGGCACGTAATGTCCGTCATCGAAGAGCTCATCCGAACCCTCGGCGATGCCGTGCTGATCGGCGACCGGATCACCGAACGCCATCGCAGCGACGCGAGCCTTACCGGGCGAAGCCTCCCAAGCGCCGTGGTTCGCCCGGCGAGCACGGCCGACGTCGCGACCGCGCTCAGTATATGCAACACGCATCGTCAAAGCGTGGTGCCGCAGGGTGGCATGACAGGGCTCGCCGGCGGCGCAAACCCCGACTGCGGCGACATCGTCATTTCGATGGAGCGGCTTTCCGGTATTGAGGAGATCGATACGGCGGCCGCGACGATGACGGTGCTTGCCGGAACACCGCTTGAAGTCGCGCAACGCGCGGCCGAGGACGCGGGCTTCCTGCTGCCGATCGATCTCGGCGCGCGCGGCTCATGCCAGATCGGCGGCAACCTCGCCACCAATGCCGGCGGTATCCGTGTCATCCGCAACGGCGTCGCGCGCGACAATGTCCTCGGCCTCGAGGTCGTGCTCGCCGACGGCACGGTAGTCTCTTCGCTCAACAAGATGATCAAGAACAATACCGGCTACGACCTCAGTCAATTCTTCGTCGGGTCGGAGGGCACGCTCGGCATCATCACCCGCGCCGTGCTGCGCCTGCGCCCCTTGCCGGCCGGGCGGCTGACGGCACTCTGCGCGCTCGACAGCTACGCGGACGTCGTCGCCTTCCTGAAACGCGCTCAGCGGGCGCTTTCCGGTCTATCCGCATTCGAGGCGATGTGGGAAAGCTATTTCCGCTTCAATTGCGAGGCGGAAGGACGACAATTCTTCGAAACCGCTCCAGCTTTCGCCGCGATCATCGAGCAGGACATCCGCGGACATGACGGCGAGCGCGAGCAGTTCGAAGCTGTCCTGGGACAGGCCCTTGAAGACGGATTGATCAGCGATGCGCTGATCGCCCAGTCGGAGAAGGAGGCCCAGAGCTTCTGGCGCGTGCGCGAAGGCCATGCCATGGACAGGTTGCTGCCTTCCCTCGTCAATCTCGATGTCAGCTTGCCGATCGGCGATATCGGCCGCTTCGCCGAGGAATGCGGCAAGGTGCTTTCCGCCCGGTTTCCGTCGGCACATGTTTCCTTCTTCGGCCATGTCGGCGACAGCAATCTCCATATCGCCTTTTCCGTTCCGGACGCGGATCAAGAAACCGCGCATCAGGTCGATGGCGTCGTCTACCCGCTTGTCGCCGCGTATCACGGGTCCATTTCCGCGGAACACGGCATCGGCACGCTGAAGCGCGACTTCCTCGATCAGTCCCGCAGCCCGGCCGAACTGGACGTCATGCGCCGAATCAAGAATGCCCTCGACCCGAACGGCGTCCTCAATCCCGGAAAGGTGCTTCGCTAACGCAAGAGGCGGCGCCTGCACCAGTGAAAGGACCTGCACATGACCGACAAACAAAGCGACTCAAGATCGGCAATGGACGGAGAGCTCGGCATTCTTGCCAGACGCAAGATCGAGGCGGGGATCATCGCGCCGATCTATGAGGTCATGCGGGAGAAGATCGGTGAGGAACTCGCCCAATCCATTATCGATACAGCGATCACGCGCGCTGCCATCGACGCCGGAAAGGCCTTTGCCGCAAAAACGCCCGGCGGAACCAGCCTGCGGACGTTTCAGGAACTGCAGGATCTCTGGACTCAGGACGACGCGCTGACGATCGAGGTCGTCAAGGCGACGGACGAAGAGTTCCACTACAATGTGCTGCGTTGTCGTTATGCCGAGACCTATCGGGAAATGGGTCTGGGACATATCGGGCATCTTTTGTCCTGCAACCGCGACGGCGTATTCTGCACCGGCTATGACCCGCGCATCGCGCTTGAGCGGACGCAGACGGTGATGCAGGGCGCATCCCATTGCGACTTCAAATATCGCCTGAACAAGACCGCCGATCCGTCCTCCAAGTAAGCGTTGCGCGGACGCGGGATGCGGGTGGCTAATCCCTCTAAAGCCAGGAGGCTGGCGATTTCGGCAGCCTGCCTTCTGGATCGATGACCTCAAGGCGTGGCGCACCCGCGCCGTTCCAGCGCCAGAGCGCGACGCAGGTGCCGCCGGGCGACATGAAAGACGGGTAGATCACGCCGTGAAATTCGCGGGCCAGGAGATCGGCCTGCAGCTTGTGGGTCTGCGGCACTGCGCCTTTGTCGAGGTCGTCCCGCCATTCGCATCGGTGGATGGCATCCGTCAGGCCAAGCTCCTCAAGAACATGGGCGTCCGTGAGATCAGCCAGCCGCGCATCGTAAAGCTCGAGCCGTACGATCAGCGCCGGATGCTGCACGAAACCCTGGTTGTATTCGGCCCAGGCGGTCGAAAGTTCGCGCGCGGCGTAGATGGTCGGCATGCCGACCGGATTCCATCGGCCGCCGAAGCGCGCCGCACCCTCGCCGGAAAGCGGGACATGAGCCCAGCGCGGCACGAAGGCGCGCCAGAGTGGCATCGGCCCGGCAGGCGGCGGCTGCTCTAAGTTGGAGCGGGATGCGGACGGAAAACCGCTCACACTTTCCTCATCCGGCTCTAGGCGTAGACGCCGGCGCGAACAGCTTCCAGATAAGCGAGCACCTTGTCGGCCTTGCCTTCACCGACGAGATCGAACGCCGTCTTTCCGGCCCAGCCGGGGATCGGCTGATGCTTGAACCAGATGACGGCGCGGGCCTCGTCGCCCGCCATTTCGGACGCCATGGCGAGGATGCGGACGACCCTGCTCAGGGCGCTATCGACCTTGCGGGCGCCGCTCTTGGCTGTCAGCGTGTTCCGCGCGACGCCAATCAGCTTGGCGAGTTCGGCGAGCGTTATGCCCAGACGGTCGGCGACAAGGCGCGCCGACAGGAACGGGGAATGATCCTCCCCGAAGCGGGCGGCGGGAATGTCCAGGTTGAGGGCGACCATGGCAAAACTCGATCCTGTTTTGATCAGCGCAGGGATAAAGTATGCTCAATCCGCGATCATTTCAAGCGCAAGCTTACTGCACGTTTCCTTGAATCGTGGCCGATTCAAGCATAAAAACATGCAGCAATTCAAAGTGCTACAGCACCCTTTGCGCGTCTGATAAGACGCGCGATGCAGTAGCTCATCACGGCCAGGAGGGCGCCCGCCGGTCGAAGAAGGCGGAGACCCCTTCCCGGGCTTCCTCCGTTTCCCAGATGTCGGCAAGCTGCTCGATCGTCGCTGCGATGACGGCATCAGTGATGGGCATGCCAAGCGATCGCGCCAGGCGTTTGGCCCTTCCGACCGCTTGCGGCGCGGCGGCAAGATAGGGTGCGATTTCCGCATCGACAGCGGCATCAAGGTGCCCGCCATCGACCACGACCGTCGCAAGACCGGCGGCAAGCGCCTCCTCCGCGCCGAAAAGCCGTGCCGACATGAACAGCGGTCGCGCCCTTCCCTCGCCGATCCTGGCAACGACATAGGGACTGATCGTAGCCGGGATCAGCCCGAGCCTTGCCTCCGTCAGGCCGAACTTTGCGCCCGCCGCCACAACGACGGCGTCGCAAACGCTCATCAGCCCGATCCCGCCGCCAAAGGCATTGCCATGCACGCGGGCGATCAGCGGCTTCGGCATTTCGTTCAGCGCCTTGAACATCATCGCCAGCCGCGTCGCCTCGGCAATCCGCTCCTGCCGGTCGGCGTCGAACTGCTGGCGCATCCAGTCGAGATCGCCGCCTGCACAAAAGCTCTTCCCCTCGCCGGCGAGGATGACGACACGGACCGCCTTGTCATCGCCAAGCCGGACCGCAGCATCCGTGAGTTCGCCGATCATCGCGGCGGAAAGCGCGTTGTGCTTTTCCGGACGGGCGAGCGTCAGCCGGGCGATGCCCCGTTCGTCGACAGTGCACCGGATCGTTTGCTCAGTCATGCTGCACTCCTCAAGGATCGGGCGAAGGTCGCCGCGCGATCGAGCTTTGCAGTGTCGAGGCAGGTCGAATATCCTTTCGTCTGCAGGAAGGCATTCACCGCAAGCGTATCGACGTTACCGGCGGCGCCCGGGGCATAGGGGCAACCGCCGAGCCCTCCGGTCGAGGCGTCGAACACCCGCAGGCCGCGATCAAGGCCGACCGCGATATTTTCCAGCGCCCGGCTGGACGTGTCGTGGAAATGCCCCGCAAGCTTCGCCGCGTCGACGTCGCCAAGCACCGTCGCCAGCATGATATCGACGGCTTCGGGCGTGCCGCGCCCGATCGTGTCGCCGAGACTGATCTCGTAGCAGCCGAGCTCGGAAAGAAGGCGTGCGACGCGGGCAGTGGCCTCCGGCGCGATCGGTCCCTCGTAAGGGCACTCGACGACACAGCTGACATAGCCGCGCATCGGAATTCCATGGTGCCGGCTTGCCTCCGCGACCGGGCGGAAGCGCTCGATGCTCTCGGCAATCGAGCAGTTGATGTTCTTCTCGGAGAAAGTTTCGGAGGCGGAGGCAAAGACCGCCACCTCGTCAGCGCGGGCGGCGAGTGCGGCATCGAAGCCCCTGATGTTCGGCGTCAACGCCGCGTAGCGAACGCCGGGGCGCCGCGCAATGCCGGCCATGACCGCCGGGGCATCTGCCATCTGCGGCACCCATCTCGGGCTGACGAAGCTCGTCACCTCGATACGCTCGAAGCCGCAATCGGAGAGCAGGTCGACGAGCCGGATCTTGTCATCGGTATCGACAAGCCGCGGCTCGTTCTGGAGGCCGTCGCGCGGCGCCATCTCGACGATCGTGACATGCTGGCTTGCCGAGGATGTCATTGTGCGGCCTCCTCACTGAGCGTTACAAGGACGGTGCCTTCGCTGACCTGCGTGCCCTCGGCCACGTGCACGCTCGCGACCGTTCCCTGCCGCGAAGCCGAAAGCGTAAGTTCCATCTTCATCGCCTCCATCACCACCAGCGGCTGGCCCTTGGCGACGGTCTCCCCGGCGGCGACACGGACCATCTTGACGAGCCCAGGCATCGGCGCGACGAGTTCATCGTCGGCAATCTCCCCGCCATGTCCGCCGGACAACGCATCCGGCAGGTGAAACACAAGGTTCCGGCCATCGAGAAACAATGTCAGCATCTCGCCCTGCTGGAGGAAGCGAAGCGTTCGCCTCTGCCCGGCCACTTCCAGCCGCGCACCGTTTTCGAAGCGTTCGAGCACGAGCACCGGCAAGGTGCTCGTCCCGGCACGAACGGCGAACTGATCGCGTCCGCGCGACGCGAGCGTGACGGCCGCGCGCCCGTTCGCGTGGTCGATGGAAACCGTCCGGTGGGCGTCGCCCCAGATCTGCCAGTAGCCGAGCGAGGCCCACGGATCGCTGGAGGTCATTGGTCGGAGGACGCCGGTGGAGACGATTGCGGCCAGCGCCAATGCTTCGTCGCCCGGGTCGCTCGGCGCCACCAACCGCTCGACCGTCCGGTCGATCAGTCCCGTGTCCGGCCTGCCGGCGCGAAAATCCTGTTCGTCCGTCAGCCTGATGAGAAAATCGAGATTGGTAACAGTTCCGCCGATCTGGACCTCCTTCAAGGCCGCCTTCAGCCGGGCGAGCGCTGCCGACCGTGTCCCCGCATGCACGATCAGCTTGGCAATCAGCGGATCGTAAAAGGGCGTTATCGAGTCCCCCTGCTGCACGCCGGAGTCGATGCGCGTGTTGCTGTCCGGAAAGCTCAAGTGCGCCAGCCGGCCGGTCGCCGGCAGGAAGCCGCGGGTGGGATCCTCGGCATAGATTCGTGCCTCAAAGGACCAACCGTCTATGCTGATCTCGCCCTGCTTTTTCGGCAGCGGCTCGCCGGCTGCGACGCGCAACTGCCATTCGACCAGATCGAGCCCGGTGACCGCCTCGGTGACCGGATGTTCGACCTGCAGCCGCGTATTCATTTCCATGAAATAGAAATGGTCCGGCCAGAGGCCGTTGGTCACGTCGGCTATGAATTCGACTGTGCCGGCGCCGACATAGCCGATCGCATGCGCGGCCCTGACCGCGGCGTCACCCATGGCGCGGCGCACTTCGGCGGTCATGCCCGGGGCCGGCGCCTCCTCGATCACCTTCTGGTGCCGCCGCTGCAACGAGCAGTCGCGTTCGAAAAGATGAACGATGTTGCCGTGCCGATCCCCGAAAATCTGAACCTCGATGTGGCGGGGGCGGTTCAGATATTTCTCGATCAGGACCCCGCCGTCGCCGAAGGAGGCCTGCGCTTCCCGCTGCGCGGATTCCAGCGCCGAAGCGAAATCCTCTCGCCGCTCCACGCGCCGCATGCCCTTGCCGCCGCCGCCGGCGCGCGCCTTGATCAGCACCGGATAGCCGATTTCCGCAGCCTGGGCTGCCAGGAACTCGGGGTCCTGATGGTCGCCGTGATAACCCGGCACGACGGGCACGCCGGACTGCTCCATCAGCGCCTTGGCCGCATCTTTGAGCCCCATGGCCCGGATCGCTTCCGGTGGCGGCCCCACGAAAGCTATTCCGGCGGCTTCGACCGCCTCGGCAAAATCGGCGTTCTCGGAGAGGAAGCCATAGCCGGGATGGATGGCGTCAGCGCCGACGGCCCTTGCGGCCTCGATGACGCGGTCGATCGCAAGATAGCTTTCGGCGGCATTCGCGGGGCCGATCCGCACCGCCTCGTCGGCGAGCATCACATGAAGCGCGTCGCCATCCGCATCGGAATAGACGGCAACGGTGCGGATGCCGAGCCGCCGGGCGGTGCGAATGATGCGGCAGGCGATCTCGCCGCGATTGGCAATCAGGAGTTTGGAAAACATGCCCCTCGGTTCCGCTTCTATTCTGCCGCTACCACGTCGACTTCCAGGAGCCAGCCGGAATCGAAGAGCCCGGCTATCACAAGCGTCATCGCCGGTGCCAATGCACCGAGGTAGTCGCTGCGGACCTCGCGGTTTGCGAGGACATGGCTCCTGTCGGCGAGGTAGGTCGTCACCTTGACGATATTGTCCTTGGTCATGCCGGCGGCCTTGAGCTGAGCTTCAATGTTCAGCCAGACCTGGCGTGCCTGCGCCTCGAAGCCTTCCGGCAGGACGCCATCGGAGGTCATCGGAATCTGGCCGCTGACGAAGAGCAGGCGTTGGAAATTTTCGACACTGACGGCCTGCGAGTAGCCGCCACGCGGCTGCGGTGCATTGATCGCGTTGATATTGTCGCGTTTCATGGCCCACCTCCCCTACATCCTGAACAATCCGAAACGTGTGTCCTCGATCGGGGCGTTGAGTGCCGCCGACAGCGACAATGCGAGCACGTCCCGGCTTTTGCGCGGATCGACGACGCCGTCATCCCAAAGACGCGCCGAGGCATAGAGCGGATGGCTTTGCCGCTCGAAAAGATCGAGCACCGGTTGGCGGAAACGCGCCTCCTCCTCCTCGTTCCACGGCGTGCCCGCGCGCCGCAAGGCTTCGCCGCGCACCGTCGAGAGCACGCCCGCCGCCTGTTCGCCGCCCATCACCGAAATGCGGCTGTTCGGCCAGGTCCAGAGGAAGCGCGGTGAAAAGGCTCGCCCGCACATCCCGTAGTTGCCTGCCCCGAACGATCCGCCGACCAGCATGGTGACCTTTGGCACCTTCACTGTGGCCACCGCCGTCACGAGTTTGGCGCCATGCTTGGCGATGCCTTCGGTCTCGTATTTGCGGCCGACCATGAAGCCGGTGATGTTCTGCAGGAAAACGAGCGGGATCCTGCGCTGCGCGCAGAGTTCGACGAAATGGCTTCCCTTCAGCGCCGACTCTGAAAACAGCACGCCGTTGTTGGCGATGATGCCGACCGGTATGCCATGAATGTGGGCGAAGCCGCAGACGAGCGAGGTTCCGAAACGCGCCTTGAATTCGTCGAAACGGGAGCCGTCGACAATCCGGGCGATCACCTCGCGGATCTCATAGGGCGTTCTGAGGTCGGCCGGCACGATCCCGGCGATTTCCTCCGGATCGTAGAGGGGCGGCTCCGGCGTGCGAAGCTCGACCGACATTGGTTTTTCACGGTTCAAGCCCGATACGGTGCGCCGCGCCAAGGCCAGTGCATGCGCATCGTCGCGCGCCAGATGATCGGCAACGCCCGACAGTCGCGTGTGGACGTCGGCGCCGCCGAGGTCCTCTGCCGAGACCACTTCGCCGGTCGCCGCCCGCACCAGCGGAGGGCCGGCCAGGAAGATCGTGCCCTGCCCCTCGACGATGATCGCCTCGTCGGACATGGCCGGCACGTAGGCGCCGCCCGCCGTGCACGAACCCATGACGACGGCGATCTGCGGGATGCCGGCAGCCGACATGTTCGCCTGGTTGTAGAAGATCCGGCCGAAATGCTCGCGATCGGGAAAAACCTCGTCCTGGTTCGGCAGGTTGGCACCGCCGGAATCGACCAGGTAGACGCAGGGAAGCCGGTTTTCGGCGGCAATTTCCTGCGCCCTCAGATGCTTCTTGACGGTCATCGGGTAATAGGTGCCGCCTTTGACGGTCGGATCGTTGCAGACGATCATGCATTCGCGCCCGGCGATCCGGCCGATGCCGGTAATGAGCCCGGCACCCGGCGCGTCGCCGTTGTACATACCGTGCGCGGCCGTGGCGCCGACCTCCAGAAAGGGCGTGCCAGGATCGATCAGGGAAGCGACCCTGTCGCGCGGCAGCAGCTTGCCGCGACTGACATGGCGCTCCCGCGCCTTCTCGCCGCCGCCGCTGACGGCGAGCCGCACCGCCTCCTCGACCGTCGCGATGGCATCCGTCATCGCTGCGTAGTTGCTCTGGTAGAGGTCGGAGGATGCCGAGATATGCGATCTCAAGATTGTCATGAAGCCCTCAGGCACGGGATTTGACCAAGATGCGCGACGAACGGCAGTCGCCGTTCGTCTATTTCGTTTCCGCGAACAGCTCGCGCCCGATCAGCATCCGGCGGATCTCGCTCGTGCCGGCGCCGATCTCGTAGAGCTTGGCGTCACGCAGCAGGCGGCCGGCCGGGTAGTCGTTGGTGTAGCCGTTGCCCCCAAGCGCCTGGATCGCCTCGAGCGCCAGTGCGGTCGCCTTTTCCGCCGCATAGAGGATGCAGCCGGCGGCATCCTTGCGCGCGGTTTCGCCGCGGTCGCACGCTGCCGCCACCGCATAGACATAGGCGCGCGCCGCATTCATCGTCACGTACATGTCGGCAAGCTTTCCCTGCATCAACTGGAACTCGCCGATCGGCTGGCCGAACTGCTTGCGTTCATGGAGATAGGGGACGACGACATCGAGGCAAGCCGCCATGATGCCGAGCGGCCCGGCCGACAGCACCACGCGCTCATAGTCGAGGCCGGACATCAGGACGTTGACACCGCGGCCTTCCGCGCCGAGCACGTTTTCCTCCGGCACCTGGCAGTCCCTGAATATGAGTTCGCAGGTGTTGGAGCCGCGCATGCCGAGCTTGTCGAGCTTCTGGCCGGTCGAGAAGCCGGCGAAACCCCTTTCGACGAGGAAGGCGGTGATGCCGCGCGGGCCGGCGGCCGGATCGGTCTTGGCATAGACCACCAGTACATCGGCGTCCGGGCCATTGGTGATCCACATCTTGTTGCCGTTCAGCACGTAGCGGTCGCCACGCTTGTCGGCCTTGAGCGTCATCGAGACCACGTCGGAGCCGGCACCCGGTTCGGACATGGCGAGCGCACCGACATGTTCGCCGGAAATGAGCTTCGGCAGATATTTGGCCTTTTGCGCGGGGCTGCCGTTGCGATTGATCTGGTTGACGCAGAGATTGGAGTGGGCGCCGTAGCTTAGGCCGACGGAGGCCGATGCGCGGCTGATTTCCTCCATCGCGACGCAATGGGCGAGGTATCCCATGCCGGCACCACCATAGGCCTCGTCGGCGGTGATGCCGAGCACGCCGAGCTCTCCCATCTCCCGCCAGAGGGGCGCGGGAAACGCATTGCTCCGGTCCGTCTCTTCCGCGAGTGGCGCGATCCGTTCGCTCGCAAACCGGCGTACGCTGTCGCGCAGCGCGTCGATGTCATCGCCGAGGGCGAAACTCAGTCCACCTTGATACATGTCTTTTCTCCTCCGCATGCCTCCGGCGGCGATCTCCTCATCGCCGGCAGAAACAGGCCTCGCGGGCATCCTCCTCGATGCACGATCGCCGACAGCGCCGCGCGTCTTTCCTGACGCGCTTTGGTTCATGAATCACCGCATCGTAACGCCGCACGGCCATTGCCGCGAACGATAACATCGCGCTCGGCTAATTTCCTTCCAAAGAGCTTGGCAGCCAAGCACGATTTGAAAAGGGGAAGGCTCACCTACGGCAGATCGATGCTTTGCACCCGGCATGGGTCGCGCCCACGCGATGCCGCTATTCGAGACGGATGATGGCATCGAATCCCGAGCAATGAGCGCGCGCTACATCCTGCCGAGGGCGCCAAGCGCCTCATCGACGATTGCGTCCAGCGACTGGTCGATGTCGACCGTCACGGTCTTCGCCTCGCCGGTCGGATCTTCCAGGGTTGCGAGCTGGGTCTTCAACAAGGACGCAGGCATGAAGTGGCCGGTGCGGTGCTGCATCCGTTCCGCCAGCACCGCCTCGCTTCCATGGAGATGGACGAAGGCCAACCCCTCCGGTGCGCATTCACGCAGCTTCTGACGATAACTCACTTTGAGCGCCGAGCAGGCAACGACGGCCGGCCCCGCATTTTCCGCGAGCTTACGGCCGATCGCCGCAAGCCATGGCCAGCGGTCATCGTCGGTCAGCGGAATGCCCTCGGACATTTTCTTGATGTTCTCGGGCGGATGCAGAGCGTCCCCTTCGATGAAGGGATAGCCATAGGCCTTCGCAATCCGTTCGCCCACAGATGATTTTCCGCTTCCCGACACACCCATCACGATGATCGAGCCTGGAAATCGGTGCTCCGACACCGTGTCTTTCTGTCTCTTCTCGATCATTGTCCTGGACCTGTCTTCCCTGTCTGCTGGCGAGCAATTGCGCTTCCGCTCATAGCTTCCGCGCCGCCGGTGGGCAAGCGGCACGGCCGATCGGCGGGAGGACTGCCGCGATGCCAGAGAGGACCGCGCCAAGGAAACACTTGAATTCCTCCAAAGTTCCACGTATTTTTCTGAAATGGACGAGACGGACAGAAAAATCATTGGAATTCTTGCGGACGACGCTCGCACGTCGCTGACCGATATAGGTGCGGCGATCGACCTCTCGCCGTCCGCGGTCAACGAACGCATCCGCCGTCTGGTCGCAAGTGGCACGATCCGCCGCTTTACGCTCGACGTGGATCATCGCGCCCTTGGCCTCGAAGTTCTGGCCTTCGTCTGGATCGCCCTTTCGGCCGATGCCGATGAAGCCGAATTCCGTGCCTTCATGGCGGCGCACCCGGTCGTCGCCGAATGCCATCACGTGACCGGCTCGTGGTCCTATTGCGTCAAGATCCGCATGCCGACGCTCGGCGACATTGAGCCGTTTCTCTCGGAGCTGAAGGCACGGCGATATCTCGCCCGCAGCGAAACCGTCATCGCGCTTTCGACCGTTGCCGATAACCTCTTCACAGGACCGGAGGTCCGCTAGAGATGTCCGTATTGCTCTTCGGCAAAGGCCTCCTGCTCGGCCTAGCCATTGCCGCGCCGGTCGGGCCGATCGGCGCGCTTTGCATCAGCCGCACGCTGACGCGCGGCTTTTGGGCCGGCGTCGCCGGCGGCCTCGGAACCGCGCTCGCAGACGCCACCTACGCGATGCTTGCTGCGGTCGGGTTTGCGGCATTCGCTGCCGCGCTTTCCGTGATCGCAACGCCACTCGGCATTGTGGGAGGCCTGTTCATGATCTGGCTCGGCTGGCGCGGATTGGCGCCGAAACCCGTTGCCGCGGCCGCCGAGATCGACGCGCGCGATCTCTTTCACACGACGACCGCGACCTTCTTCCTGACGATCGCCAACCCGACGACCATCCTCTCCTTCGCCGCCATCTTTGCGGGGCTCGGGCTTTCGACGGTCGGCGAAGGAGCAAAAGGCGCAATTGTTGTCTCGGGCGTCTTTCTCGGTTCGCTCGCCTGGTGGTTTTTCCTGAGCGGCGGCGTCGCGCTTGCCAAGACGCGGCTCCCGGACGGTTTCGCCACCTGGGCGTCGCGCCTTTCCGGGCTTCTGCTTATCGGATTCGGCGCAACCGCGATCGCTTCGACGGCAATCCGGTTTGTCTGACGCCTTCGCAGTCAGCCGGCGCAGCGCATATGCCTTGTGCGCGACATAATCACGACGCAACACAATCACAAAATGTGTTTCAGCTCCCGGTTTCTGGCGCGCGCTGATTGCATCACGTCATTTATTCGAGCAAACTTATATGGACGAGGTCGAACCGTTCCGAGGAGAATCACTGCGATGAATAAAAAGGATCCCAACCCGATAGATACCTTTGTCGGTTCTCGTGTCCGAATGCGCAGACTGATGGTCGGGCTGAGCCAGGAGAAGCTGGCCGACGGCTTGGGCATCACGTTCCAGCAGGTACAGAAATACGAAAAGGGCACAAACCGCATCGGCGCGAGCCGCCTGCAGGCGATCGCCGATATCCTGGGTGTCCACCCGAGCTTCTTCTTCCAACGCGAAGACGACAAGCCGTCGGGACGGGACAGCGCCGGGGACATGCATGAATCGAACGAGATTTCTTCCTTCGTGGCCTCGAAGGAAGGGATCGCGCTCAACAGGGCTTTCCTGAAGATCGCCGATCCGGTGTTGCGCAAGAAGATCATCTCGCTCGTTGCCGCCATGGCCCAGGCACCGGATATGGAGTCGACGAGCGCGATCTCCGGGGCGCGTCGCACCGAGCCTCTGCACGGCTAGAGACCACGGCGCTGCGCGTCTTATCAGACGCGCAAAGAGCGCTGTAGCGCTTTGAATTGCTGCATGTTTTCTTAAATCGGTCGCGATTTAAGAAAACATGCAGTACAGATAACCTTACCGTCAGCGAGGGGGCCGCATGACCTATAGGTTGCAGACGCTGGGACGATTGCGCCTACTAAATGAAGCGGGGCGCGAAGTCGCCTTTCCCGAGAAGGGTCTGCTCATCCTGTGTCTCGCGATTGCCAACGGCTGTCGCGAACAATCCCGGGCGGAAATCGCCAGGCTGCTCTGGGACGGGGTCGAGTCGAGCCAGGCCTATGTCAACCTGCGCAAGACAATTTCCCGCATCACCGCGCAACAGATGGAGCTCGGTCGAACCTTCCTGACCTTTTCGCAGTCGTCGATCCTGCTCAATCCCGGAAGCTTGACGAGCGATCTCGATGCCGTGACCGACGACGGCGACGACGCCGTCGCTCGCTTCTGCCGCATTGCCACTGTGCTGCGCGACGACTTCCTGAAGGACGCGAAATCGCACGGGAGGGCGCTTGATGCCTGGATCAACCGCCAGCGCGAGACGCATATGTCCCTGCTCAGGGAGAGCCTGCTTGCCGCGGCGCCCGCCGCCGCGGGCAAGCATCGCGAACTGCTGAAGTCGGCGGCAATGCGATTGCTCGAACGCAGCCCGTCGGACGAGGAAGTCCGCAAAGTCTTGAAGGCTGCGTTGGAGTCGGATGGACGGCACCATGATGCGCAGGTCATCTTCGACAGCGTCAGCCGGTCGGTGCCGATCATCGGCAACCAACCGTCCGCGCCCGTCGAGATCCTCCCCCGGGACGACTCTCACCAGAGAAAGCCGCCGCGGCTCGTGCTGCTGCCGCCCAACTCCGAGCGTGGAGACAGCACCGCGGCGATCTTTGCAAGTTCGCTCATCGAGGACGTGACGATCGGCCTATGCGCCCTTCGCTCCGTCAGTGTCATCGCGCCCTATACCGCGGCGCAGATCGGCCTTCAGGCCGACAAGGCCAACACCTACGAACGGCATGCCATCAGCTATATCCTCGACACACGATTGACCGACGAGGGTGACCGCCAGAGCCTCTTTGCCCAGCTGATCTTCTTCGCCAACGACGAGGTCATCTGGGCCGACCGGTTCAATCTCATCGGCGATGGGCTGATGCAGTCGCGCAGGGGCATTGCGCATCGGATCGCTGCGGCTATTGCCAGTCAGATTGAACAGAACGAGGCCGTTCGTGGCTCCTATGAGGGTCACGCGGATTCCTATCGAAGCTATCTTCTCGGCCAGCGACACCTGAAGGACCTCAACCTTCCCGAGATCCGCCGCGCCCGCAAGAGCTTCAGGCAGGCACTGGGCCAACAGGCGGGTTTCGCACCCGCGATGGGCGGACTGGCCCGGACCTATTTCTTCGAATGGCTGCTGACAGCACGCAATGATCGTGAGCTGCTGAGGCTGGCCGAGCGACATGCCCGGGAGGCCGTGGTCGCCGACGAAACACTCGCCTCCGGCTATCTGGAACTCGGCGTGGTCAAGCTCTACATGCGCCAATTCGACGAGAGCGTTGAGTTCCTCGACAGGGCGGAAGCGTTGAGCCCGCACTACGCCAATGTCCTCGCCAGCTACGGCGACACCCTCGTGCAGGCGTCACGCCCAGCGGAGGGACTTCAAAAGATCAAGACGGCGATCGATCTCAATCCGATCTCACCCGACACCTATTTTTGGGCGGCGGCTGGTGCCAGCTATTCCCTTGGCCAATACGAAGAGGCCCTCGGTTACATTGATCGGATGCGGGACAGAGCGCCCGCCGACCGACTATCGGCGGCAAGCTGGGGCATGCTCGGCGACCGCAGAAAGGCGCGCCAGTTCGTGCGCAAGACATTCGATGTCCACCCGGATTTCGATCTCGACAGATGGATGGCGATCGTGCCCTTCCGCGAGGAGTGGCAGAGGGAGCATTACCGCGAGGGCTTGAAGAAGGCAGGCTTTTGAGGCGCAATTCCGCGCGAGAGCAAGAGGGGATGAAATGAATGGCTGAAGTTGTTGTTTTCGGCATTGCGGGAGAGGATCATTTGTGGCTTGCGGACCTCAAGGCGGGGACCGTCACCAGGATCGATCCGCCAAAGCAGGGCGCGCTGGCCGACGCCGACACATTGCGCAAGTCCGGGTCCACGGTTGTCAAAACAGTCAATCTGGCAGCTGCGGCAAGTTCCGCCGACGCCGTCTTCGGTGGCTACATGGACGGCTAGCCGCCGGCCATGTGCGACGGGCGGTAGACCAAGGGGGTTCCGCCCGCACGTCTCTTCAAAACCATGTCCAGCTCAATTCGCTATTCCGATCGACTCTGCCCCGCCGAAACGACCTTCGGCCGTATCGAGCCGCTTTTGCCGGAGTTCGGCATCACGCGGCTCGCGCGCCTGACCGGACTGGATTGCATCGGCATACCCGTCTGGAATGCCGTGTCTCCGAACTCAAAGTCCCTGGTCATCAATCAGGGCAAGGGCATAACGGACATCGAAGCAAAAGTTTCGGCGGCCATGGAGGCGATCGAGCGCGCCGTCGCATGCGCGCCGCGCGTGCCGGCGAGAGTTGCGAGCCGCAGCGACCTGTTGGCCGAAGGCAATCAAGCCCTGTCTCTGCCGGGGTTGATCGCGAGCGGCCAGCCGGACCTTGCCGACAACGAGCCTATCCGCTGGGTTCTCGGCCGCAACCTCGACGGCGGAGCGCCGACATGGGTTCCGCTGGAGGCCATCCTGCTCGACCGGACGGTGGAGAACTGCCGGTACTGGCAATCCTCCGATGGTCTCGCCTCCGGCAACAGTGAAACCGAAGCGGTATTGCATGGGCTCCTCGAACGGATCGAACGCGATGCGGAGGTGCTGTGGCGCATCACGCCAATAGCCTCGAGGCTTCGAAGCTGCGTTTTACCCCAGGCGCTCGGCGATGCGGTGCTTGCTGCGATGGCCGGGAAGATTGCCGCGGCCGACCTGGAGCTGCGCCTTTTCGACATCACCAGCGATGTCGGCATACCCTGCTTCACCGCCGTCATAGCCGGGAAAGACATCCTCACCGCGAAGGCGCCGCTTTTCCACCATGTCACGGTTGGACACGGCGCACATCCGAATGCAGTGAGAGCGGCAATCCGCGCCGTGACCGAGGCGGCCCAATCGAGGCTCACCTATATCAGCGGCGCGCGCGACGACGTCTATCCAGAGACATTCGTTCGCTCTTTGCCGCAGCAGACGCAAAAACTGTTCGAGGCTGTGCCGCAAGAGCGGACACGCGTCCACGCCGGACAAGAGGGGGGACCGGATGCGCTCTTGTCTTTCGTCCTGCAACGGCTGCGCAATGCCGGCATCGGTCCGGTCGTCTCCGTGCCGTTGCTTGGCGACGACCTGCCCTTTGGGGTTGTCAAAGTGTTCGTTCCGGAGCTGGAAAACCCGGAAGGCGAGCGCAAGCGCCGCTTCGGCACGCGGGCGCTCTCCTGGGCACTGGAGGCGGCGTGAAGATCGTCTTCGTCGGCCCGACCGTCCCCGATGCGCCCGAACGCGCCGGTGCGGCCTTCACGGTCCGGCCGCCGGCGATGCAGGGAGACATCTTGCGCGCCGTACGCGCCGGCGCGACGATCATCGGCCTTGTCGACGGTAGTTTCGAACATGTGGCTCCTGTCTGGCACAAGGAGATCCTGCTCGCCCTTTCAGAAGGCGTACAGGTCTTTGGTGCGGCGAGCATGGGCGCCTTGCGCGCCGCCGAATGCGCGCGCTTCGGAATGGTCGGGATCGGGGAAATATACCGCCAATATGCCGCGGGCGAGCTCGCGGACGACTCGGATGTGGCGCTGCTTCACGCTCCCGCCGAGCTCGGCTATGCGCCGCTCACGGTCCCGCTGGTCAATGTGCGCGCGACGCTTGCACGCCTCAGGCAGGGTGGCTCGATCACCGCAGCGGATGCAGCACGGATCGAGGCGGCAGCCGGGCAGATATTCTACAAGCGGCGCACATGGGCAGCGATCGTTGCCGACGCAGACCTTCCAGCGGATGGCGATCGCGTCGCGTTGGCGGCAAGGCTGCAACAGGAGATGGTTGACCAGAAGCGCGCCGATGCCCTCGCGCTTTTCGACGCGGTCCGGGCTCAGCCGGACGAACGGCGCGGCGAAAGACCCGGCTGGGCGTTCAATTCGACAACTATGTGGAAGGTTTTGCTTAATCAACCGGAGACGTAGGACGGGTCGCTTTTCCCATTCAGCGTGTGTCACGCTCGTGTCACGCCCACGGCCCGGAAGTCACGCTATATTGCTGACGAAAGCGGGTCGCAGTGACCCCCGAGTGGCACTGGGGAAAATCATGAAGCAATCCATCAAGTTACCTACCGACGTGGAAGACAGGGAGAAGGAACTTCTGGCCCTTGCCCGCCTCGTCAGCTACGCGCGAGACTCCGCCAAGACATTGAACGTCGAAGGCGTGCAGTATTGCCTGGAACTGGCTTTGGCCTCCCTGCTCCAGGAAGTCGAATACATGACCGACAAGAACGTTCTTCCGACAGTCGACCTGATGGCACTGGGCAGCCTGGGCCGCTGCTGAAATAGGGACAAACGTAGTTTCAAAGAGTTAAATCGTTCACTGTTTCAATGAGACAATGAAATGATCCGGAGAGGGGCGAGGAGCATCGAGCGGTTTCCACCGGGATCCCGCTCCATGCTCCTCGGACTCGTTGGCGTCGCCCCCTCATGATCGGGCGATGGGCACCAGGGTCCTCTTTTCGATCTTGCCCGCCACCGAAAAGATCAGGAATTCGGTCGCCTGGCCGATCCTCTCACCGTCCATCAGCCTGACGACATCGTCCACGCCGCCGACAGGCTTGCCGTCGATCGACAGGATATAGTCGCCTTCCCGAAGACCACCGCGCTCGGCCGGGCCGCCGGGTTCCAGCCGCCTCAGCCGCACCGACGTCGTCCGGTCGGTTCCGGCCGCCAGTGCGATCCTGCGCGGCAGTTCTATGGTGTCGCCGGCAATGCCGATATACGCCCGCCGGACATGGCCGTATCGGAGGATCTCGGAGATCACGAAGTTCGCCGTGTTCGAGGCGACTGCAAAGGCGATGCTCTGTGCGCCCTGGATCACGGCCGTATTGACCCCAATCACTTCGCCGCCCGACGAGACCAGCGGCCCTCCCGAATTTCCGGGATTGAGGGCCGCATCCGTCTGGATGACGTCCTCCATCAGACGCCCGTTCGCCGCCCGCATGGTGCGGCCAAGCGCCGAGACGATGCCGGCCGTGACAGTCCATTCGAAGCCCAGCGGATTGCCGATGGCGATTGCAATTTGCCCTCGTCGCAACCGCTTCGAATCCCCCAACCGCGCCCACGCGCCGACGCCCGAGTTCGCCCGTATGAGCGCGATGTCGGTGTCGACGTCGCGACCAAGCACACGACCTTCCGTCGCGAAGCCGTCCGGTGTCGTGACGCGAACGGCCTTGGAATCCCCGACGACGTGATTGTTCGTCACGATCAGCCCGTCGGAAGAAACCGCAAAGCCCGAGCCATGACCGGCCCTGCCGCCAACCCGCTCGATGCGGCTGACCGCCGGGCCGACCACATCGACCGCGCCGGCAATTGCATGCGAATAGGCATCCGTCAGCGCGCCGTCCTCGACGGGCGCTATTTCCTTGTCGATGAAACCCATGATCTCATCCTCAAACGGCGGCCACCATCGCCGCCGAACCAACGGACCGAAACAATTTGGTACTGTTGTTCAAAATAGATGGAGAGGCCTGCAGATCGGTTCAAGCCTTGGCTGGATCTGGGCACTTCGCCCACCACAATGCCTTAAATTCATGCATTTCATGACGCCGCAAAATTTTTAGGCAAACATATTGCGAAATTTGCTGCGCTGCATCATGATCGCCGCATGACCCGCCGCGACCTGATCATTCTTGTGATTGACGAGAACGCCATCCGCGCCTCGATCATCGAGGAAGGCTTGCGCGATGCCGGCCACAGCCGCGTGAGCATCGTGCACGATGTCCATGGCGTCGGGCGGGTGATCGAACGGTTGCAACCGGACGTGATCGTCATCGATCTCGAAAATCCCAACCGCGATTTGCTGGAGAGCATGTTCCAGCTCTCCCGCTCGGTAAAGCGCCCGATCGCCATGTTCGTTGACCGATCCGACAGCAGCATGATCGAAGCGGCAATCGACGCCGGCGTCTCGGCCTATGTCGTCGACGGACTGCGGCAGGAACGCGTGAAGTCGATCCTCGATATGGCGATCAGCCGTTTCAACGCCTTTTCACGCATGGAGCGTGAGTTGGCGGAAGCGCGCAGCGAGCTTGCAGACCGCAAGGTGATCGACCGGGCCAAGGGCATCCTGATGAAGTCGCGCGGCATCAGCGAAGAAGAGGCCTACAAGCTCCTGCGCACGACCGCGATGAACCAGAACCGCAAGATAGCCGAAATCGCACAGAGCCTGGTGCTCGCGGCAGGATTGCTGGAGGACCTGTAAATGGCTGCCACCGCCGACATCACCCTCGGCTTCATGCCGCTCTTCGACAGCGCCGTGCTCATTGCCGCCAGCGAAAAGGGCTTCGTCGCCGACGAGGGCCTCACGGTGCAGCTCGTCCGGGAAACCTCCTGGGCCAATATCCGCGATCGGATCGCCGTCGGCCATTTCCAGGCGGCCCACATGCTGGCGCCAATGCCGATTGCAGCCAATCTCGGCCTCACGCCCCTGTCGCTGGACCTCGTGGCGCCCTTTGCGCTCGGACTTGGCGGCAATGCGGTGACGGTGTCACGCGGTCTCTGGGAAGGCATGGTCGCTGAGGGCGCCAGGCCCGGCACCGACCCGGGCACCAACGGCGCAGCCTTGAGGCGCGTCGTCGAACGCCGCCGCGCAGCCGGCGAACCGCCGCTGCGTTTTGCCGTCGTCCACCCCTTCTCCGGCCATAACTACGAGTTGCGCTATTGGCTCGCGGGCTGCGGCATCGATCCGGAAAGCCACGTCGAGATTGTCGTCGTTCCCCCGCCGCTGATGGCCGATGCACTGTCGACCGGCGCGATCGACGGGTTCTGCGTCGGCGAACCGTGGAACAGCGTCGCGGTCGCACGCCATGCCGGACGCATTGTCACCACCAAGGCGTCGATCTGGCGGCTGAGCCCTGAAAAGGTGCTCGGTGTGTCAGCCCGGTTCGCCTCCGAGAACCGCCCCGCGCTGAACGCGCTGCTGCGCGCGCTCTACCGAAGCTCGATGTGGTGCGGCGAAAGCGCAAATCACGAAGAACTCGCGGCGCTGATGAGCAGCCCTGCCTATCTCGACCTTCCGCGCAAGATGCTGATGCCGATCCTCACGGGCCGACTGACGCTCGGCGACGGCGCGACCGGCGACATTCCCGAATTCTTTGTCCCGCATGCCAAGGGAGCGACCTTTCCCTGGCAGAGCCACGCCCTCTGGTTCTACAGCCAAATGGTGCGCTGGGGACACACGCCGCATTCGGCAGCACTTGCCGAGCGTGCGCGTGACACCTATCGGCCGGACATCTACAGACAGGCGCTGAAGCCGATCGCTGCGCCGATGCCCGGCGCCAACATGAAGGTCGAGGGCGCCCTGACCGTGGCGGCACCGGTCGGCGCTTCGGAAAAAGGGCTTATTCTCGGTCCCGACGGCTTTTTCGACGGCCGGATCTTCGACCCGGACCGCCTCGAGGGCTACCTGGCGAGCCAGCGCTGACGACCTGCTCGATTATTGTGCACTGCGCAAAATTTATTCAAGAGACAGCTTAATCGCCTCTCACCAGCGCACTGCGCTTTGGGCCCAATCACCGAAAAATCATGAGAATCCGTCCGTCCACGAAACTGGCACGGTTCCTGCATCGTGGAGAGCGTAGGGCCCTTGGGGTCCGCTCGAAATAATCGGCGTCCAATGAAGGGCGCAGAAGGCAAGGCTGCCAAACCGGGAACGCGCTCTGAACGAGGCAGAGCGTCGGACTGCGGTTTGGCAGCCTTTTTATTTGCCCCGAACGTCGCAACCGCAGGCGAGCCTCCCATCGCCGGCACACAGGAGAAAAACATGACGAGGCCTTCCACCGGAAAATTCGCGAAGTGTTCGCTCGCCGCCTGGGCGGCCGCACTCTATGTCGGCGCCGGCTCTTTCGCGTCTGCCGAGATGCTCGTGCCCGAGAAAGACGAACTCAAGCTCGGTTTCATAAAGCTCACCGACATGGCGCCTCTCGCGATCGCCTATGAGAAGGGCTTCTTCGAGGAAGAGGGGCTGTTCGTCACGCTCGAACCGCAGGCCAACTGGAAGGTGCTGCTCGACCGCGTGATAACAGGCGAACTGGACGGCGCGCATATGCTCGCCGGTCAGCCGCTCGCCGCCACCATCGGCTTCGGCACCAAGGCGCATATCGTGACGCCCTTCTCCATGGACCTCAACGGCAACGGCATCACCGTTTCGAATGACGTCTGGGCGATGATGAAGGAGAATATTCCGCTCGGCGCGGACGGCAAGCCGGCCCACCCCATCAAGGCCGACGCGCTGAAGCCCGTCGTCGATGCATTCAAGGCCGAGGGCAAGCCATTCAATCTCGGCATGGTGTTTCCGGTTTCCACTCACAACTACGAGCTTCGTTACTGGCTGGCCGCCGGCGGCATTCATCCGGGTTTCTATTCGCCGGAAAACGTCACGGGACAGATCAGGGCGGACGCGCTTCTTTCCGTGACGCCGCCGCCACAGATGCCCGCCACGCTCGAAGCCGGCACGATTGTCGGCTACAGCGTCGGCGAGCCCTGGAACCAGGCCGCCGTCTTCAAGGGCATCGGCGTTCCGGTGGTGACCGACTACGAAATCTGGAAGAACAATCCGGAGAAGGTCTTCGGGCTGACCAAGGAATTCACCGAGAAGTATCCGAACACGACCCTTGCGCTGACAAAGGCGCTCATCCGCGCCGCCAAATGGCTGGACGAAAACAACAACGCCAACAGGGCCGAGGCAGTCGAAATCCTGTCGCGCAGCGAATATGTCGGCGCCGACGCGGACGTGATCGCCAACTCGATGACCGGCACGTTCGAATACGAGCGGGGCGACAAGCGCGACGTTCCCGACTTCAACGTCTTCTTCCGCCACAACGCGACCTATCCGTTCTACTCCGATGCCATCTGGTACCTGACGCAGATGCGCCGCTGGGGTCAGATCGCCGAGCACAAGGACGACGCCTGGTACGCGGAAACGGCGAAGTCCGTCTATCTGCCCGACATCTACATGAAAGCGGCAGGGATGCTGGTCGAAGAGGGCAAGGCGGACAAGGGCGACTTCCCCTTCGGCACCGACGGCTACAAGGCGCCGACCTCCGACTTCATCGACGGCGTCACCTTCGATGCCAAGGCGCCGAACGCCTACATCGACTCCCTCAAGATCGGGCTGAAGAACGAACAGACGATATCCGGGTCGGATGTCGTTGGCGGCTGAACATCGGGCTGGCGGCGCGAAAACACCGAGGCCGCCTGTTCTCTACCAAACTTTCAACAGATGAGACAAATCGATGACTCAAGCGATCACCGTGGCTGACCCGAAACTCGCACGACGAGAGCGTCTGTTTCAGCGGATCAATAAAGCCGCCGGCTGGCTCAACGCGCTTGGCCTCGGCTGGGTGACCCCGATCCTGCGCATGGCAGCCGGCGACAATGTCGCCGAGCAGATGTCCGAGATTCGCAAGGTGCTGCTGGTGCCGCTCGCGGGCATCCTGTGCTTCCTCGCGCTTTGGGGCTTTCTTGCGCCGAAGGTTCAAACCTCGCTTGGCGCCATTCCCGGGCCTGCGGCCGTCTTCGGCCAGGCCAACGTGCTTCTGCAGGATCATTTCGTGGAACGGAGCAAGGCAACGGCTTTCTATGCCCGGCAGGACGAACGCAACGCCAAGCTCGTTGCCGATGGCAAGGCCGATCAGGTGAAGCATCGCGTGTTCACCGGCAAGCCGACCTATATCGACCAGATCACGACCTCGCTGATGACGGTCGGGCTCGGCTTCGTGATCGCGACGCTGGTCGCCGTGCCGCTCGGGATAGCCTCCGGTCTCTCCAAGACGATCAACGGTGCCATCAACCCGCTGATCCAGATCTTCAAGCCCGTCTCGCCGCTGGCATGGCTGCCGATCGTAACAATGGTCGTCTCGGCGCTTTATGTCGATCCGTCGAGCCTGCTGCCGAAGTCACTGGTGATCTCGGCCGTTACCGTGACCCTCTGTTCGCTGTGGCCGACGCTGATCAATACGGCGCTCGGCGTGGCTTCGATCGACAAGGACCTGGTGAACGTCGGCAAGGTGCTTCAGCTTTCGACCGCGACGACGATCCGCAAGCTGGTTTTGCCTTCCGCCCTTCCGTTGATCTTCACCGGGCTGAGACTCTCGCTCGGTGTGGGCTGGATGGTGCTGATCGCGGCCGAAATGCTCGCCCAGAATCCGGGTCTCGGAAAGTTCGTCTGGGACGAATTCCAGAACGGCTCTTCAGACTCGCTCGCCCGCATCATGGTTGCGGTGCTGACGATCGGTATCATCGGCTTCGTTCTGGACCGGGTCATGTATGCTCTCCAGTCCGCCTTCACCTTCTCGTCGAACCGGTAGGAGGCGCCCCATGACCGTTCTTGGCGGGACAATTCTTCAACTGAGCGATGTCTCGAAGTCCTTCGGCGAGGGAAAATCGCGCAATGACGTCCTTTCAGGCGTCAACCTCAAGGTCGAGGAAGGCGAGTTCATTGCCATCGTCGGTTTTTCCGGCTCAGGCAAATCGACGCTGATTTCCCTCCTCGCCGGCCTGACGATGCCGGATCGCGGTGCGGTGCTCTTCCGCGACAAGGAAGTGTCGGGTCCGGGGCCGGAGCGCGGCGTCGTCTTCCAATCCTATTCGCTGATGCCCTGGCTGTCGGTCCGCGCCAATGTCGCCCTTGCCGTCGATGCGGTGCATTCCGCCAAGAGCAAAGCCGAAAGGGCGAGCCTCGTTCAGTACTATATCGAGATGGTCGGTCTCGCCCACGCGACAGAGCGCCGGCCTGCGGAGCTCTCGGGCGGCATGCGCCAGCGCGTGGCCGTGGCAAGAGCGCTCGCGATGCAGCCCGACGTGCTCCTGCTCGACGAGCCGCTCTCGGCACTCGACGCGCTCACCCGCTCGAAGCTTCAGGACGAATTCGCCGAGATCTCGTCGAAGGAAAAGAAGACCATCATCCTCATCACCAACGACGTCGATGAGGCGATCCTGCTTGCCGACAGGATTGTCCCCTTGACGCCCGGTCCGAATGCCTCGCTCGGTCCCAGCTTCGAGGTGAACCTGCCGCGACCGCGCGACCGTGCGGAAATGAACTCGAACGCCGAGTTCATCCGTCTTCGCGGCGCCGTCACCGAATATCTGATGGATCTGGGCGCCGGACGAACCACCGCAGAAAGCGGCGCCGTCGCCTTGCCCAACGTCGTGCCGATCACCCAGAAACTTGCCGGCACCAAGCTGCCCGACGCCTATGCGCGAAAGGCGCGCTCCGCGATCGAAAAGAGCTACGTCGAGTTTTTCGAGGTCCGAAAGGTCTATCCGACGCCGAAAGGTGCGTTGACAGTGGTCGATGGCTTCAACCTCAAGATGAATAGAGGCGAGTTCATCTCGATCATCGGCCATTCGGGATGCGGCAAGTCGACCGTTCTGTCGATGATGGCCGGCCTCAATCCGATCTCGTCCGGCGGCATCATCCTCGATGGACGGGAAATTTCCGGCGCCGGTCCGGATCGGGCGGTGGTTTTCCAGGCTCCATCGCTGCTTCCCTGGCTGACCGCCCGCGAAAACGTCGCGCTCGGCGTCGACCGGGTCTATCCGGACGCGACGCCCGCCGAGCGCCGCGACGTCGTCGAGTATTACCTCCAACGTGTCGGCCTCGGCGATGCGATGCACCGGCTTGCCGCGGACCTCTCGAACGGCATGAAGCAGCGCGTCGGCATCGCCCGGGCGTTCGCGCTGTCACCGAAGCTGCTGCTGCTCGACGAGCCTTTCGGCATGCTCGACAGCCTCACCCGCTGGGAGCTGCAGGAAGTCCTGATGGACGTGTGGAAGCGGACCCAGGTGACGGCGATCTGCGTCACGCATGACGTCGACGAGGCGATCCTGCTCGCCGATCGGGTGGTGATGATGTCTAACGGCCCCAATGCGCGGATCGGCAACATCATGGAGGTGAACCTGCCGCGGCCTCGCTCGCGCAAGGAACTCCTGTCGCACCCCGACTACTACGCCTACCGCGAGGAACTCCTGGACTTCCTGGAAGCCTACGAAGGCGGGGCCAGCCCCGCTCCCGAACATCTCGAAGCGATCCGGGCGAAGCGCGCCGCCCGAACGATGTTGTCCGCCCAGACCCTCAAGAAACAAGCCGCGGAGTAATGGAATGACCGAGAAACTGGTGATCGTTGGCAACGGCATGGCGCCGGGCCGCATGCTGGAAGAGCTCTTCGAGAAGGCGCCCGGGCGCTATGAAGTAACGATCTTCAACGCCGAGCCGCGTGTCAATTACGACCGCATCATGCTCTCGCCGGTACTTTCCGGCGAGAAGGATTACGAAGAGATCATCATCCATGGCGACGGTTGGTACATCAAGCACGGCATCACGCTGTACAAGGGCCACAAGATCATCGCCATCGACCGGAATGCCAAGACGGTCACCTCCGACCATGGTGTGACGGAAAGCTACGACAAGCTGGTGATCGCCACCGGTTCCGTGCCCTTCATCATTCCGGTGCCCGGCAAGGACCTGCGCGGCGTCATCACCTATCGCGATCTCGACGACGTGCAGGCGATGCTGCTCGCGGCGCAGTCGCGCGAAACGGCTGTCGTCATCGGCGGCGGTCTGCTCGGTCTGGAAGCGGCTGCGGGCCTGAAAGCCCGCGGCATGGATGTCACCGTGCTGCACGTCATGCCGACACTGATGGAGCGCCAGCTCGACCCGGCCGCCGGCTACCTTTTGCAGAAGGCGGTCGAAGAACGGGGGATCAAGGTCATCACCAAGGCAAATACCAAACGGATCCTTGGCGAGGAGAAGGTCGAGGGCATCGAGCTCGACGACGGCCGCATCATCCCGGCGACACTTGTCGTGATGGCGGTCGGCATCAGGCCGAATGCCACCCTCGCCAAGGAAGCCGGGCTCGCCGTCAACCGCGGTATCGTCGTTGACGCCGGCATGCAGACCTCCGACGGAGACATCATGGCACTCGGCGAATGCGCCGAGGTTGACGGCATGGTCTACGGCCTGGTGGCGCCGCTCTACGAGATGGCGCGGGTTGCCGCACGCCACCTGACCGGTGATCGCAGCGCCGCCTTCGCCCATTCCGATACGCCGACAAAACTGAAGGTGACCGGCATCAACCTCTATTCGGTCGGCGATTTCGCCGATGGCGACGGCCGCGAGGAAATCGTGCTGCGCGACGCCACCGCCGGCATCTACAAGCGGCTGGTCTTGAAGGACAACCGCATTATCGGCACGGTGCTCTATGGGGACACCGGGGACGGCGCCTGGTTCAACGACCTGTTGAAGCGCGGCACCGACATTACCGAAATGCGCGACACGTTGATCTTCGGCCAGGCCTATCAAGGAGGGTCCCCGCTGGACCCTATGGCGGCCGTTGCAGCCTTGCCGGATGATGCGGAAATCTGCGGCTGCAACGGCGTCTGCAAGGGCAAGATCGTCTCGACGATCACCGGAAAGGGCCTGACGTCGCTCGACGACGTGCGTGCCCACACCAAGGCTTCGGCCTCCTGTGGTTCATGCACCGGCCTCGTCGAGCAACTGATGTCGCTCACCCTCGGCGACGCCTACAATCCGGCCGCCGTGCAGCCGATGTGCGGCTGTACCGAACTCGGCCACGACGACGTGCGTCGTCTCATCAAGGCGAAGAAACTGAAGACCATTCCGGCCGTCATGCAGGAGCTCGAGTGGAAGACCTCCTGCGGCTGCGCGAAATGCCGGCCGGCGCTCAATTATTACCTCGTCTGCGACTGGCCGGACGAATATGCCGACGATTACCAGTCGCGCTTCATCAACGAACGCGTCCACGCCAATATCCAGAAGGATGGCACCTATTCGGTGGTGCCACGGATGTGGGGTGGCGTGACCAATTCGAAGGAACTGCGCGCCATCGCCGACGTCGTCGACAAGTTCGATGTTCCGCTTGTCAAGGTCACCGGCGGCCAGCGCATCGACCTGCTCGGCATCCAGAAGGAAGACCTGCCGGCCGTCTGGGCCGATCTCGGCAAGGCCGGCTTTGTCTCGGGCCAGGCCTATGCCAAGGGCTTGCGGACGGTGAAGACCTGCGTCGGCTCTGATTGGTGCCGCTTCGGCACGCAGGATTCGACGGGGCTCGGCATCCGCATCGAGAAGTTCATGTGGGGCTCGTGGACTCCCGCCAAGGTGAAGATGGCCGTCTCCGGCTGTCCAAGGAATTGCGCCGAGGCCACCTGCAAGGACGTCGGCGTCATTTGCGTCGACTCCGGCTTCGAGATCCATTTCGCCGGCGCCGCGGGCCTCGACATCAAGGGCACCGAGGTCCTGGGGCTCGTCAAGACCGAGGACGAGGCGCTGGAGCACATCGTTGCCCTGACGCAGATGTATCGCGAGCAGGCCCGCTATCTCGAACGCATCTACAAATGGGCAAAACGCATCGGCCTCGACGAGATCCGCCGCCAAATCATGAACGATGCGGAGAAGCGCAAGGCCTATTTCGACCGCTTCGTCTTCAGCCAGAAATTCGCCCAGGTCGACCCCTGGTCGGAGCGCGTCTCCGGCAAGGACAAGCATGAGTTCCGGCCGATGGCGACGGTCGGTTTCAATCAGGCAGCGGAGTGAGGTGATGGAAATGAACTGGATCGCAATCGGCAATGTTTCCGATATCCCTCTGCGCGGCGCGCGTTGCGTGAGAACGCCGCAGGGCAAGATCGCCGTCTTCCGGACCGCGGAGAACGAGGTCTTCGCGATCGAGGACCACTGCCCGCACAAGGGCGGGCCGCTCAGCCAAGGGATCGTCCACGGCACCGCCGTGACTTGCCCGCTGCACAACTGGGTGATCTCGCTCGAAACCGGCAAGGCGCTCGGCGCCGACGAGGGCGAGGTCCGCACGGTCCCGGTGAAAAACGACAACGGCGCGCTTTTCATCGCGCTCGAGAGCCTGGCGCTGGCAGCGGCGGAGTAGGCATGGCGCGCGAGGTCAAGACCACCTGCGCCTATTGCGGCGTCGGCTGCGGCGTCATCGCCCGCGTGGACGATGAGGGCGCCGTCAGCGTCAAGGGCGATCCTGAGCATCCGGCCAATTTCGGCCGGCTCTGTTCCAAAGGCTCGGCACTTGCCGAAACCCTCGATCTCCACGGTCGCCTTCTCCATCCGGAGATCGGTGGCCGCCGCGCAGGCTGGGACGAAGCGCTCGATCTCGTCGCCAGCCGCTTCGCGCAAACCATTGCCGAGCACGGCCCGGATTCGGTCGCCTTCTATGTCTCCGGCCAATTGCTGACCGAGGACTATTACATCGCCAACAAGCTGATGAAGGGTTTTATCGGTTCGGCGAACATCGACACGAACTCGCGCCTGTGCATGTCGTCCTCCGTTGCCGGTCACCGCCGCGCCTTCGGGTCCGACACGGTTCCGGGCGCCTATGAAGACCTTGAGCTTGCCGATCTCGTCGTGCTCACCGGCTCCAATCTCGCCTGGTGCCACCCGGTCCTTTACCAGCGCCTTGCCGCGGCCAAGGCAAACCGCCCCGAGATGAAGGTCGTCGTCATCGATCCACGCCGCACGATGACCGCCGACATCGCCGACATGCATCTGGCGCTTGCCCCGGACAGCGACGTTCCGCTTTTCAACGGGCTGTTTGCCCATCTGGCGGCGAGCGGCGCCGTCGATCAAAACTATATCTCGGCGCACACAAAGGGCTTCGCCGAGGCCTTTGCGGCCGCTTCGGCGCTGGACCTCGCGGAACTTTCGGCGCTGACCGGACTTTCGCAGGCGCAATTGCGCGATTTCTTCCGCCTGTTCGAAACGACCGAGAAGGTCGTCACCTGTTACAGCCAGGGCGTCAACCAGTCGGCTTGCGGCACGGACAAGGTCAACGCCATCATCAACTGCCATCTCGCGACCGGCCGGATCGGCCGGCCGGGCATGGGTCCCTTCTCGCTGACGGGCCAGCCAAACGCCATGGGCGGACGCGAGGTCGGCGGGCTGGCCAACATGCTCGCCGCCCATCTCGACATCGAGAAAGCCGCTGACCGTGATCTCGTCCGGCGCTTCTGGGGCGCACCCGCGCTCGCAGGCAAGCCGGGCCTCAAGGCCGTGGACATGTTCCGCGCCGTCGCCGACGGCCGGATCAAGGCGCTCTGGATCATGGCGACGAATCCGGTTGTCTCGATGCCCGACGCTAACGCGGTCGAGGCCGCGATCAAGGCCTGTCCCTTCGTCGTCGTCTCCGACATCCTTAGTGAGACCGATACCGCGCGCCATGCCCACGTGTTGCTTCCTTCGCTCGGCTGGGGCGAGAAAGACGGCACCGTCACCAATTCCGAACGGCGCATCTCCCGCCAGCGCGTCTTCCTCCATGCTCCCGGCGAGGCCCGCGCCGACTGGTGGCAAATGGCGCAGGTCGGGCGGCGCATGGGCTTTGCGCAAGCCTTCGCCCATGCCTCCGCCGCCGAAGTCTTCGCCGAACATGGCGCGCTTTCCGGTTTTGAAAACGATGGCCGCCGCGATTTCGACATCAGTGCTCACGCGATGATCGACAAGGCGAGCTATGACGATCTCAAGCCTTTCCAGTGGCCGCAGCCGCAAGGCACGCGGCCTCGGGAGAGGCGGTTTTTCGCCGAGGGCGGGTTCTACCATGCGGACGGGCGCGCCAGTTTCATAACCGTCGACGTGTCCCCCTCCAAACGGGCAAACGATGCCTATCCTTTCACGCTCAATACGGGTCGGGTGCGCGATCATTGGCACACGATGACCCGGACCGGGAAGAGCGCCCGGCTCTCCGCCCATATCGCCGAACCTTTCGTCGAAATTCATCCGCGCGATGCCGAGAGGCTTGCCGTCGCGGACGCCGATCTGGTGACGATCGAGAGCGTCTACGGACAAGCGATCGTCCGCGCGCTCCTCACCGAGCGCCAAGCGGAGGGAAGCCTTTTCGTGCCGATGCACTGGAACGATCAGTTCGCCTCGAAGGGCCGCATCGACGCGCTGGTGCCGCCGATCACGGACCCCGTTTCCGGCCAGCCGGCGTCGAAGAACGTGGCGGTAAAGGCTACGCGCTTGGACGCCCGGGCCTATGGTTTCGCGGTCTCCGCCGAAAAACCGCAAGGTATTGATGCTGCTTACTGGGCGATCGCCAAGGCCGACGGCGGCTGGCGCCTGGAACTTGCCTTCTCCGAGCCGCAAGCAGACTGGATCGGCTGGTGCCGGCGGGCCTTTTCCATCCCGGCCGGAATCGAGCCGATCGGCTATACTGATCGTCAGTCCGGCGAACTCCGCCTCGCCTTCTTCGACAGCGACAGGCTGCTTGCCGCCCTGTTCCTTGCGTCCCGCCCCGTGGCGGTCGCCCGCAACTGGGCGGTCTCTCAGCTTCTTGCCTCGCATACCGACCTCGGCACGCGCTTCGCCGTGGCGGCGGGTCGTCCCGGCGCCGGCAGAGAGGACCCGGGCGCAACGGTCTGCTCCTGCTTCAGCGTCGGCGTCAATCAGATCACGGCCGCCATTCGCGACGGCTGCCACAGTGTCCAGGCGATCGGCGAGAGGCTTAGCGCCGGCACCAATTGCGGCTCCTGCCGCGCAGAGATAAGGGGGATCATCGATGGATGCCTTGCCGCTGCCGCTGAATGACCGGACCGCAAGGCCGTCGCAGCAACGTGTCGCTCCGCTCGCCACCCTGCCGCTGTTCTGGACTTTGAAAAAGAAGCGCGTCGTCGTCGCCGGCGGCAGCGACGCCGCCGCCTGGAAGGCGGAATTGCTGGCAGCCTGCGGCGCGGAGGTTCATCTTCATGCGCCACGCACGGAGCTTAGCAATGTCTTCCTCGATCTCTTGAGGCGCGGCGCCGCCCACGAAGACGGCCGCCTCGTCCATCACGACGAGATATGGCACTCCGGCGTCTTTTCCGGGGCCACGCTTGCGATTGCCGATTGCGACGACGACGCAGAAGCGGAGGCATTCTTCAATGCGGCGCGTGTCGCCGGCGTTCCCGTCAACGTCATCGACAAGCTGGCCTTCTGCCAGTTCCAGTTCGGCTCGATCGTCAATCGCTCGCCGGTCGTCGTGTCGATTTCGACCGACGGCGCCGCGCCGATCCTCGCGCAAGCGATCCGCCGTCGGATCGAGGCCTTGCTGCCGCCGGCAATCAAGGGCTGGGCAACGATCGCGCAGGCGATCCGCGAAAGGGTCAACGCACGACTGAAACCGGGCGCGGCGCGCCGCACCTTCTGGGAGCGGTTCGTCGATCGCGCCTTTCTGGAGACACCGGAGGAGGGTGTCGAGACGCGGCTGATGGAGGAGCTGGGTTGCCTTTCCGCGACCCGCTCTGCCATCGGCCGCGTCACGATCGTCGGCGCGGGTCCGGGCGATGCTGAACTCTTGACGTTGAAGGCCGTTCGTGCCCTGCAGGCCGCCGATGTCATTGTCTTCGACGAACCGATCTCAAACGACGTGCTCGAACTTTCCCGCCGGGAAGCAAGGCGGCAATTCGTCGGCCGGCCGGATAGCCGGGTCTCAGATGGCCGGGGCGATATCCACAATGCCATGGTTGAGCTGGTCCTGGCCGGCAAGCGCGTGGTGCGCCTCAAATCCGGTGACCCCACCGCTTCCATCGGAATGCGTGAGGAAATCCGACTGCTGGAAATCGAAGGCATTTCCGTCGAGATCGTGCCGGGGGTACAGGCCGAGCGCCGTCGCTCACGAACGGAGGTCCCGGACGAAATCGGCGGGCTCGCCAATGTCGGTATTGCGGCCGGCCTGGCCGACGCAGCCGCGACGCAGGTCGCCCACATCGCCAATCATTGACCGTGCGAGCCTTCGCCGACTTTCCGAAAGCTATTTGGGTGACAACGAGGCCTCGAGGCGATCAAGAAAAGCACGCTGGGACGCGTTTATTTTCTCCCGCGCTTCCGGCAGGCTGAACCATCCGGCGCGATCGACTTCTGGAAAGGCCTGTGTCTGGCCGCTGTGTGGCGGCCATTCCATTTCGAACATATTGCTGCGGATATCGGTGATGTCGAGATCGCTCTCGCCGGCGAAGGCGGTGACGAACTTCCCGCCTTTCTGCCGCAGCTCGCCAAGGTTCACCAAGGTCCCGTTCATCGCGACGCCGGTTTCCTCAAGGAACTCGCGCCGCGCAGCAGCCTCTGGCTCTTCATCCGAGTCATATTCCCCCTTTGGGATCGACCACGCCCCAGCATCCCTGTTGCTCCAGAAGGGACCGCCGGGGTGAACCAAGAGGACGAGAATTCCCTCGCCGTCGTATTTGTAGAGCAGGATGCCTGCGCTTCTTTTCGGCATTTGCGATCCTTTCGACGTCCGTGGCCCAAAAGGATATCATTGCTGAGCCGCATTTCGAACAGAGCGAGCGGCAATCGGGCTTATGCAACTTCAAGGAGGCTAGAGCCGATGCGCGCGATGGTCCTTGAAAGGATCGGTGAACCATTGAAAGGGGTGGAGCGGCCGCTCCCGGAGCCGCTTGCCGGCGAGATCCGCCTGCGCGTCGAGGCCTGCGCCGTCTGCCGCACCGATCTGCACGTGGTCGACGGCGACCTCCCGCGGCCGAAACTGCCGCTCGTTCCGGGCCACGAGATCGTCGGCATCATCGAAGCGGTAGGCTCCGGCGTCGATCCGGCGCGCATCGGCCGGCGCGCCGGGGTCCCCTGGCTCGGCCATACCTGCCAGCACTGCCTCTACTGCCGGTCGGGCGCAGAAAACCTTTGCGACGATCCGCTGTTCACCGGCTATACCCGCGACGGTGGCTTCGCCACCGATGTCATTGCGGATGCCGACTATGCTTTCGATCTCGATCGCGACGGCGATCCCGTGGCGCTTGCGCCCCTCCTCTGCGCCGGGCTCATCGGCTGGCGGTCACTAAAACGCGCCGGCGACGGCAAGAGGATCGGGATCTATGGCTTTGGCGCCGCCGCGCATATCATCGCCCAGATCTGCGTCTGGCAGGGCCGGCAGGTCTACGCCTTCACCCGCCCGGACGATGTGCCGGCACAGCGCTTCGCCCTCGACCTTGGCGCGCTCTGGGCCGGCGGTTCGCACGAGCCGCCGCCGGAGCCGCTCGACGCTGCGATCATCTTCGCGCCGGTCGGAAATCTCGTGCCTGCAGCACTGAAAGCAGTGCGCAAGGGCGGGCGGGTGGTGTGCGGCGGCATCCACATGAGCGATATTCCCGCTATGCCCTATGCCGTGCTTTGGGGCGAACGCGAACTGGTTTCGGTCGCCAACCTCACGCGCCGGGATGGCCGCGAGTTTTTTGCCATCGCGGCGGAAGCAGGTGTCAAGACGCACACGATCGTCTATCCGCTTGATGAGGCCAACCGTGCCCTTGCCGACCTTCGCGCCGGTGGGCTGAGCGGCGCAGCCGTACTCGTTCCCTAAGTGGGCCGGGTGGACGCAGGCCCGCCTTCCGATTTCAGGTAGCTGATGACCGCATCCGCGATCATCGAGCGGTGTCGTTCGATTGTCGCCTTTTCCGAGAGATCCCGGCGGAAGATCGTGCCGAACGTATAGCGGTTCGACACACGGAAGAAGCAGAAGGCGCTGATCAGCATGTGAACATCGATCGGATCGGCCTTGCGGCGAAAGGTGCCGTCGGCGAGACCGCGCGCGATGATCGCCTCGATCATCTGAATGACCGAGACATTGAGCTCACGGATCGCCTCCGAACGCAGCATATGCGCCGCGTGGTGGATGTTCTCGATGCTGACCAGACGGACGAAATCCGGATTGGCCTCATCGTGATCGAAGGTTGTTTCGATCAAGGTCCTCAGCGCCTTTTCCGGCGGCAGGTTGGCGAGTTCGAGATCGGCTTCGAGCGTGCGGATCCTGCGATAGGAGCGCTCGAGCACGGCGAGATAGAGCCCCTCCTTGCTGCCGAAATAGTAATAGATCATCCGCTTCGAGGTGCGCGTGCGCTCAGCGATCGCATCCACCCTGGCACCGGCCAGCCCATGCGTCGAAAACTCTTCCGTCGCTACCGCAAGGATATCCTCCTGCGTCCTTTGCGGATCGTTCTTTCTGCCATTCCCCTGCCGCTCCGCCATTTCCGCACTGCTTCCCGGCCCCGACAGGCCATTGAATCATCATGCCTATTTCCTGCGGGTCCCACGGCGCCTCGATGGACACCTGAAACGCCTCGTCTCGCGATCCGAGACCGCCAACGTCATCGAAGATGGCTGCCGATTTTCGACCCTTAGCTGTGCCCCGCAAGAGCAATTCCTCAAGTCATATTCACGTTATCATCCTCTTTCAATAGCACAGCACTTGACATTCGAACTAGTTAGTACATTTTATAAATCCATTGCCGAACCGCGCTGAGGAGCGTGGTGGCCGCCGGCGAACCGCCGCGCGTTGGAGGAGGAGGCCTGCCACTGGCGCGTCGTCGCGACGTGCCGCCGGTACGCCCTATCGCTTTGGGAGGAGCGAATGGCCCGCATCATCGATTTCTATTTCTTCGTGCTGAAGGTGACGATCGCCCTGCTGCTCGCCGGCATGGTCGTGCTCGTCTTCGGCAATGTCGTCCTGCGCTACGCCTTCAACCAGGGCATCACCGTTTCCGAGGAGCTGTCGCGGATGTTCTTCGTCTGGCTCACCTTTCTCGGCGCCGTCGTTGCCATGCGCGAGCATGGCCATCTTGGCGTGGACTCCCTGATCAAGCGCTTGCCGCCGCCTGCCGCAAAGGTGGCCGTGCTTTGCGGCCATGCACTGATGCTCTATGCCACATGGCTGGTGATCAGCGGCAGTTGGACGCAGACGCTGATCAACCTCCATGTCGGCGCGCCGGCCACCGGCATCCCGATGGCGTTTTTCTATGGCGCGGGTCTCGCCTTCGGCGTTCCGGCCTTCCTGATCCTCCTTTCGGACGCCTTCGCGATCGCGACCGGCCGCATCGACGTGTCTACAGCCGATTTGGTGCGCGAGAGCGAGGATGAGGCAGTCCTCGACGATCTGCCCGAGCCCGTGCTCGGTCAGCTCTCGCCGAAGCATTGAGGAGGCGACGATGACGGTCACCATCTTTCTCGGCGCGCTTCTCGGACCCATGGCACTCGGCGTGCCGATCGCCTTCGCGCTGATCTTGAGCGGCGTGGCACTGATGCTTTACCTCGGACTCTTCGACGCCCAGATCGTCGCCCAGAACGTCCTGAACGGCGCCGACAGCTTCCCGCTGATGGCTGTGCCCTTCTTCCTGCTCGCCGGCGAGGTCATGAACACCGGCGGCCTTTCCCGCCGCATCGTAGCGCTGGCAATGGCGATGGTCGGTCATATTCGCGGCGGCCTCGGCTTCGTCGCGATCTTCGCGGCCTGCATCCTTTCGAGCCTGTCGGGTTCGGCCGTCGCGGACGCGGCCGCCCTTGGCGCCCTTCTCCTGCCGATGATGCTGAAAAGCGGCCATGATCCGGCGCGCGCCGGCGGACTGCTGGCATCGGCCTCGATCATCGGGCCAATCGTTCCGCCGTCGATCGGCTTCATCCTCTACGGCGTGGTCGGCGGCGTCTCGATCACCAAGCTCTTCCTCGCCGGCATATTCCCCGGGCTGATGATCGCTGCCGCCCTTTGCATCACCTGGCTCCTCGTTGCCCGCAAGGAGCAGTTCGACCTGCCGCCGAGAGAGAGCGGCGCGGTGCGCCTCAAGGCCTTCGTCGACAGCTTCTGGGCGCTCATGCTGCCGGTGATCATCATCGTCGGGCTGAAGTTCGGCGTCTTCACGCCGACCGAAGCGGGCGTGGTCGCGGCTGTCTACTCGCTCTTCGTTTCGATGGTCATCTATCGCGAACTTCCGCCGACGCAGCTCTTCCACGTCTTCGTCGCGGCCGCCAAGATCACGGCCGTCGTCATGTTCCTGGTCGCCTGCGCGGCGGTCTCGGCCTGGCTGATCACGGTCGCCGACGTACCGGGTGCGCTCGCCGCCCTCGTCGAGCCGCTCATGGACAATCAGACCGCCCTGCTCGTGGCGATCATGGTCCTGATCGTCGTCGTCGGCACAGCCATGGACATGACGCCAACGATCCTGGTCATGACGCCGGTGCTGATGCCGGTCATCAAGCAGGCGGGCATAGACCCGGTCTATTTTGGCGTGCTCTTTATCATCAACAATTCGATCGGCCTCATCACCCCGCCCGTCGGCACGGTCCTGAACGTCATTTGCGGCGTTTCGAAACTGTCGATGGAGGACCTGATGAAGGGCGTCATGCCGTTCATGATCGCCGAGCTGATCGTTCTTTTCCTGCTCGTCCTGTTCCCTCAGTTGGTGACCGTTCCGGTCTCCTGGTTCGGGCACTGACGGGCTTGGCTTCACGCATTGTCAACACGGCCGGCCTGAACACCGGTCCAACCTGGGAGGAAAACATGTTGAACAGATTGACGAAACTGGCGCTCGGGCTTGCCCTGCCCCTGGCGCTGCTCACGGCCGGATCGGCGCTCGCGGAGATCCGCGACCAGACCATAAAATTCGCCTCGGCGAACAATAAGGGCCATCCGCAGGTGACGGGCATGGAGAAGTTCGCAGAGCTCGTGAAGGAGAAGAGCGGCGGCAAGATCGCGGTGAAACTCTTCCCCGGCGGCACACTCGGCGGCGACGTCCAGACCGTCTCGGCGTTGCAGGGCGGCGTGATCGAGATGACCGTGCTGAATGCCGGCATTCTCGCAAGCAACGTCAAGGAATTCGGCGCCGTCGACCTTCCCTTCCTGTTCAACAGCGGCGAGGAGGCCGACAAGGTGATGGACGGCCCATTCGGCACCGGCCTGATCGAGCGCCTGCCCGACACCGGGCTCGTCGGCCTTGCCTATTGGGAGCTCGGCTTTCGCAACCTCACCAACAACCGCCATCCGGTCACCAAGCTCGAGGACATCAAGGGCCTGAAGATCCGCACGATCCAGTCGCCGATCCCCGTCGAGCTCTTCAACGCGCTCGGCGCCAATGCCGTACCGCTCCCCTACACCGAGCTCTATACCGCGCTCGAAACGGGAACCGTCGACGGCCAGGAGAACCCGGCCGCGAACATCCTCAACGCCAAGTTCTACGAGGTGCAGAAATACATGACGCTCACCCGTCACCAGTACAACCCGCAGATCGTGCTGATCTCGAAGAAGTTCTGGGACGGCCTCAATGACGAGGAGAAGGCGGTCCTGCAGCAGGCCGCGGTCGAAGCGCGCGACTTCCAGCGCAAGGTGTCGCGCGAGCAGGATGCCGCCGCACTCGAGGAAATCCGCAAGACCGGCATGGAGGTCAAAGAACTCAGCCCCGAGGAGACCCAACGCCTGCGCGACGCCGTCAAGCCGATGATCGAGAAGTTCAGTGCCGACATCGGCCAGGAGACGGTGCAGACCCTCTTCAAGGAAATCGGCGCCGTGCGCGGCCAGTAACGAAGAAAGCCGCCGGCCCGCCTGCTTGCGAAAGGTGGGCCGGCTTCAGCTGCGCCGCGGATGCCGTCCGCGCGGAAAACACATGGAACGGGAAACCATGACCGATACGCTCGTAAGATCTTTGAAGGCCGGCTTGATTGGCTCCGGCATCCAGGCCTCGCTGACACCGGCGATGCATATGGCGGAGGGCGCAGCACAAGGGCTCCGTTACGAATACGAGCTGATCGATCTCAATGCGCTCGGTGCAACGGAGAATGACTTGCCACATCTTATCGCCGATGCCGAGCGGCGTGGCCTTGCCGGGCTCAACATCACCCATCCCTGCAAGCAGGCGATCATTTCCTTTCTCGATGAGCTCGCCCCCGATGCGCGGCGGCTCGGCGCCGTCAATACCGTCGTACTCAAGGGCGGCCGGCGCTACGGCCACAACACAGACTGGTGGGGTTTCGCCGAAGGCTTCCGGCGCGGCCTGCCGGATGCGGACCTCGGTTCGGCCGTGCAGCTCGGCGCCGGCGGCGCAGGTGTCGCGACGGCCTACGCCGCGCTTTCGCTCGGTCTGCGGCGGCTTACGGTCTTCGACCGCGAGCCGGAGCGCGCGCATTCGCTTGCCGAGATGCTTTCGCCCATTTTTCCCGAGGCCGACATCGTGGCCGGCACGAATCTTGCCGCCGCGATGCGGGACGCATCGGGCCTCATCCACGCCACGCCGACCGGGATGACGAAATATCCGGGGCTGCCGCTCGATGCCGAGCTCCTCGACGAGCGCCATTGGGTCGCCGAGATCGTCTATTTCCCGCTGGAAACGGCATTGCTCCGGGAAGCGAGAAGGCGCGGCTGCCGCACGCTCGACGGCGGCGGCATGGCCGTGTTCCAGGCAGTCGGCGCCTTTCGCCTATTCACCGGGCTCGAACCGGACGCGGCACGGATGCTCGGCCATTTCAGAGCGCTGACCGGCTGACGATCTCATCGCCGCCATTGCAACAGAGAAGCGAGGACAGGACGATGAAGACCTCCATAGCCACCGTCTCGATCAGCGGCGATCTCAAGGACAAGCTTCAGGCAATCGCGAAGGCCGGCTTCGACGGCGTGGAAATCTTCGAGAACGATTTCCTCGCTTTCGACGAAGGCCCGCGGGAGGTCGGCCGCATAGCGCGCGACTTCGGCCTCGATATCACCTTGTTTCAGCCGTTCCGGGATTTCGAGGGCATGCCGGAACCGCTTCGCACGCGGACCTTCGACCGCGCCGAACGCAAGTTCGACGTCATGCAGGAGCTTGGCACGGATCTCGTGCTCGTCTGCTCCAATGTATCGCCTGCCGCTCAGGGCGGCATCGACCGTGCGGCCGCCGATTTCCGCGAGCTCGGTGAGCGGGCGGCGAAGCGAAACCTCAGGGTCGGCTACGAGGCGCTCGCCTGGGGCCGGCACATCAACGATCATCGCGACGCCTGGGAGATCGTCCGGCGCGCCGACCACCCCAATGTCGGCCTCATCCTCGACAGTTTCCACACGCTTTCCCGCAAGATCGAAGTCAATTCGATCCGGTCGATCCCGAAGGAGAAAATCTTCATCATCCAGCTCGCCGATGCGCCGCTGATCGACATGGACCTGCTCTACTGGAGCCGGCACTTCCGCAACATGCCCGGCGAAGGTGATCTTCCGGTCACCGACTTCATGCGCGCCGTCGCCGCCACCGGGTACGACGGCTATCTGTCGCTGGAAATTTTCAACGACCAGTTCCGCGGCGGCAATGCCGGGGCCATCGCGGTCGATGGGCGCCGCTCGCTGATCTATCTCGGCGATCAGGTCAAGCGTGCCGAACCGGACACACCCTTGTCCGTGCCGGCCATGCCGGCACCCGCCGAGGTGAAGGATGTCGCCTTCATCGAATTCGCCGCCGACGAGGAGCAAGCGGCCGAACTGGAGGCACTGGTCCGAACGCTCGGCTTTCAGAAGACTGCGACACACAAGAGCAAACGCGTGGCGCTTTACCGGCAGGGCGCAATCAATCTGGTGATAAATACGGAGCGCGAGGGCTTCGCCAACGCCTCCTACCTGGTGCACGGCACGTCGGCTTATGCCTTCGGACTGATGGTCGATGACGCCGCGGCGACGGTCGAGCGCGCAAAGGCGCTCGGCGCCGAACCATTCGCACAGTCCGTCGGCCCCGGCGAGCTTTCGGTGCCGGCGATCCGCGGCGTTGGCGGCGGGGTCATCTATTTCCTCGACGAAAAGTCGGAGCTGGCGCGCATCTGGGGGATCGAATTCGAACCGGTGGAAGATGACCTATCACCCGTGCCGGCCGGCCTCGTCTCCGTCGATCACGTCGCCCAGACCGTCAAATACGAGGAAATGCTGACCTGGCTTCTCTTCTACAACTCACTGCTCGACGTGCATAAGACGCCGATGGTCGACATCGTCGATCCGGCAGGATTGGTGCGCAGCCAGGTGGTGGAGAATGACGCAGGCTCGCTGCGCATCACGTTGAACGGCGCCGAAAACCGCAACACGCTTGCAGGGCATTTCATCGCGGAGACCTTCGGCTCCGGCATCCAGCATCTCGCCTTCGCCACGAACGATATCTTCGCAACGGCCGAGGCATTGCAGGCAAACGGCTTTCGCGCGCTACCGATCTCGCCGAACTACTATGATGACATCGAGGCGCGCTTCGCTCTCGAGCCGGATCTGATCGAGCGCCTGAAAGAGGCCAATATTCTCTACGATCGCGACGAGCACGGAGAATACTTCCAGCTCTACAGTCCAACCTATGGCGAGGGATTTTTCTTCGAGATCGTGGAGCGACGCGGCTATCGCGGCTACGGCGCCGCCAATGCCATCTTCCGCATCGCCGCTTTGAAGAAGCAGCTGCGGCCGGCGGGGCTGCCGAGAGACTAGAGTCGGTCAGCGTTAAGCTGAATCGAAACAGGATTCCCTTTTTGTTGGGATTGTGATTCAAGATCATTGCTGGTGAGGAGGCCAGCAATGATGGCGCGACCTCTTTCTTTTGATTTACGCCAGCGCGTCGCCGCCGCTTTGGCCGGAGGCATGACCGTGCGGGCGGCCGCCTTGCGCTTTGGGATATCGGCGGCGACGGCGGTGCGGATCGGCCAGCTCGACCGGTCCGGCCGCGGTTTGGCGCCGGCCAAGATGGGGGGCCATGTCAAACCCATGCTGCGGGGCGCGGCGGCCGATGAGGTTCACCGCCGACTGGCGGCCAAAACCGATTGGACGGTGCGGGCGCTTGCCGCCGATCTGAAGGCGGCCGGGATCGATGTCTCGCATGACACCGTTTGGCGGTTCCTGCGCCGCGAAGGCAAGACATTTAAAAAAAACGCTGATCGCCAGCGAGCAGGACAGGCCGAAGGTGGCGCGCTTCCGAAGCCGCTGGAAGACCCATCAACATCGACTTGATCCGCGCCGCCTGGTGTTCGTTGACGAAACCTGGGTCAAAACCAACATGACGCGCAGCCGCGGCTGGTGTCAGCGCGGCCAGCCGCTGATCGCCAGAATACCGCATGGCCATTGGAAGACGCTGACCTTCCTCGCCGGGCTGCGTCACGACCGCATCGTCGCACCCTTCGTGCTCGACGGCCCGATCAACGGCATTGCCTTCACCGCCTGGGTCGAGCAATGCCTGGCGCCAACCCTCAACCCCGGGGATATCGTCATCCTCGACAATCTCGGCAGCCACAAGGGCAAGCCGGCGCGCAGCGCCATCCGCGACGCCGGCGCCCATCTGTTCTTCCTGCCGCCCTACAGCCCCGACCTCAATCCGATCGAGATGATGTTCGCCAAACTCAAGACCCTGCTGCGCAAGGCCGACGAGCGTAGCGTCGAGGCGACATGGCGGCGCGTCGGCGAAGTTCTCAAGGCGTTCAGCCCGCACGAATGCGCCGCCTATCTCAGGCATGCAGGATACGTTTCAACGTAGGTCTGACAGACTCTAGAGCGGGATGCACTTACGTGCGTTCGCGCCGCCGCTCTATCTGTTCGTTTTTTGGCGCATTTGTGCGACGTCAGGTGATTCCACCTGACTGCAAAATGCTCTAACCGCCCGCCTTGGTCGCGAGGATATTGGCCAAATCCATCGGGAACGGAAAGATGATCGTCGAGCTCTTCTCAGCGGCGATCACGTTCAGCGTGCTGAGATAACGCAATTGCATGGCCTGCGGCTGCCGGGCGAGAATTTCCGCCGCTTCGAGCAATTTTGCCGCCGCCTGCTGCTCGCCCTCGGCGTTGATCACCTTCGCCCGCCGTTCGCGCTCGGCCTCCGCCTGGCGCGCGATTGCCCGGATCATCGATTCATTAATGTCGACATGCTTGATTTCGACTGTGGCGACCTTGATGCCCCAGGCATCCGTCTGGACGTCCAGGATCTTCTGGATGTCGTCGTTGAGCCTGTCGCGCTCGGCGAGCATCTCGTCGAGGTCGTGCTTGCCGAGCACGGAGCGTAAGGTCGTCTGGGCGAGCTGGCTTGTCGCCGCCATGAAGTCCTCGACCTGGATCGTCGATTTTTCGGCGTCGATCACCCGGAAATAGATAACCGCGCTGACGCGGACCGAAACGTTGTCGTGGGAAATGACGTCCTGGCTCGGAACATCGAGCACGCGCGTCCTGAGATCGACCCGCACCATCTGCTGGACATAGGGTACGAGCAGGATCAGCCCCGGTCCCTTGACGCCGGTAAACCGGCCCAGTGTGAAGACGACGCCGCGTTCATATTCGCGCAGGATCCTGATCGCGTAGGCGATGATGATGAGCAGCACCACCAGCGCCGCGATGAAGGGGGCGAGACTTCCGACTATGTCCATGACCTTCTCCTGTCGAGGCAGTCAGCTTTGCGATTCACTGCGCGCGACTTTCAGCGTCAATCCGTTGCGGTCTATGACCGTCACATCTTCTCCCGCGGAGAGCGGCTCGCCGCTGACGGCTTTCCAGCGTTCGCCGCGGGCAATGACGTAGCCTGTGCCGTCCGTCCAACTGTCGACTGTGCCTGACATGCCGATCATCTGCTCCCCACCGGTGACGACCTTGTGCCGGCGCGAGATGAAGGCGAGCCGGGCGACGAGAGCGCTGAAGGCAAGGCTTGCGATGGCGACACCGCCGAGCACAGGCCAGGAGACCTGCAGGCCCGGGACGTCCGTGTCGAAAAGGATTGCTGCGCCGAGAACAAGCGCGACCCCACCGCCGAGTCCAAGCGCCCCGAACGACGGCGCATGCGCCTCAGCAATCAGCAGCCCCACGCCGAGGATGATCAGCCCGATGCCGGCGTAGCTCACCGGCAGGACGGCGAGCGCGTAGAGCCCGAGCAGGAGGCTGATGCCGCCGATTGTGCCGGGCAAAACCGTTCCCGGCGTCAGAAACTCGAAGATCAGCCCATAGATGCCGACGATCATCAGGAGCAGCGCGACATTCGGATCGGTGATCACAGACAGGAGGCGGGTCCGCCAGTCGGGCAGAACGTCCTCGACCGCGAGCCCCGCAGTATCGAGGCGGAGATCGGCCTGGCCGACACGGACCGTGCGGCCATGGGCCTGCTTCAACAGATCCTCGATGCTGACGGCGATGAAATCGACGACCTTTTCGCGGACGGCCGCGGTCGACGAAAGGCTCGCCGCCTCGCGCACGGCGCGCTCCGCCCAGTCGGCGTTGCGATTGCGCAGTTCGGCAAGACCACGGATATAGGCGACCGCATCGTTGATCATCTTCGCTTCGCCGGCATTGGCCGGTTGCTTCGCGCCACTTGGCTTGTCAGCCTCGCCGGAACCACCCTTGTCGCCCTCGTCGTCGCCGCCGAACAACCCACCGCCGATGGCGATCGGTGTCGCGGCGCCGAGATTCGTGCCGGGCGCCATCGCCGCGACGTGGCTCGCATAGAGGATATAGGTACCGGCGCTCGCCGCCCTCGCCCCGCTCGGCGCCACGAAACTTGCGACCGGTACGGAGGAATCGAGGATGGCGCGGATGATGTCACGCATCGACGTGTCGAGGCCGCCGGGCGTGTCCATCTGCAAGATGACGAGGGAGACACCACGCGCTTCGGCCCGCTCAAGGCCACGTGTCACATATTCCGCGGTCGCCGGACTGATCGCGCCGTTCACATGCAGGACCATAGCCCGACGCTCGGCTGCGGAAGCGGACGGGGCAGGAGACGCGAACGCCGATATCAATGCCAAGAGCAGGATGAGGATTCGGGACATTCGCCGCCACAACCTCAGAGTTTCTTTGGATCGCGATGATTTTGCGCCCAATAGATCCATTCCAATATAGGCCAGAACTGCCGAAAGGGTAAGGCTCCCGCAACCTGCCGTGGAAGTCGCGCGGACGAATTCGGCCCGTGCCGCCGCTCAGAGCGGCGGCGAAGCAGGTACCTGATCGCCCTTTCCGAGCACCGCCGAAATCTGATGGGTGCGCGCGACGACATCGAGCAACTCGGCAAGCGGATCGGCGGCCTCATCGACGCAGGCGACGTATCACGGCGGCTCGATTGACGTTGCCGGGGTGCTCCCATACGCTGATTGCGCGGTTCTGCTGCACCTCTTCCCGGGAGGAGAACATGAAGGGGAACGCTATCGCCGTCATCGGTGCCGGCATGATCGGCGCCGCGCACGCCTTCGGCTACCGAACGAACCTACCGCGCTTCGAAAAGCGCATTCCAGGTCTTCGTCTTGCAACGGCCTGCGACGGCAACGACGCGCTCGCGGGCCGCCTCGCCGCGACCTGGGGGTTCGAAAGGACGGAAACAGATCTCAACGCGGTTCTCGCCGATCCCGAAATCGGCATCGTCAGTGTCTGCCTGCCGAACGCGCTCCATGCGGAGGTGACGCTGGCGGCGATCGCCGCCGGAAAGCACGTTCTCTGCGAAAAGCCGCTCGCCCTCAATGCCGAGGAGGCGCTGCGTATCCATCGCGCCGCGACGGCATCGCCGGTCGTCTCCGCAACCGTCTTCAACTACCGGCGCATTCCGGCCGTTGCGGCGATACGCGACATCATCGCGGCGGGAGAGATCGGCGACCTCGTCAATCTACTGGTCCAGTACGAAAGCGAATATGCCGCCGATCCCAACCTGCCACACAGCTGGCGGTACGAGCGTAGCCGCGCCGGCGCCGGTGCATTGCTCGATATCGGCACCCATGCCATCGACATCGTCCGCTTTCTCTGCGGGGAGGTCTCCGAGGTCGCCGGCGCGATCGCCACGGTTTCGATCAGGGAGCGTTTCCTGCCGGCCGCCGCCGGCATCGGCCACGACAAGGTTGCGCTCAGTACCGAAAAGAGGCCGGTCGACAACGACGATGTCATGTCCGCCCTGCTTCGCTTCGAAAACGGCTGCCAGGGCATGTTTCTGGCGAGCCGGGTGGCGGTTGGCATGGGCAATACGCTTTCCTTCTCGATCACCGGGACGAAGGGTGCACTACGCTACAATTCGCGCCTGCCGGCGCACTATGAAATCGCGCGTTTCGACGGCAGCGGACAATCGCCCTTTGCGCTGGTGACGAACAACCCGGCCCTCCCCTATGCCGAACTGCTCCCCGTTCCTCACGACGGCGTGGCGATCGGCTACGCGGAAGTGTTCGGATTCATGATCCACGAATTTCTCGAATCCATCGCCGACAACCATCCCATGCAGAACGGATCGACGCTCGACGGCCTGCGCGCCGCACAGATTCTCGACGCGATCCAATTGGCTGCGGATACCGGTGCGCCGGTGAGGGTTTCGCACGCCGATTGAACGGCCATCGCGCCGATCGGGAGGAACGGATGAAGATCGGCCTGAACACCGACGGCTTCGCGGCGCTCTCGCTGGAAGCATGCCTGGACCGCGCCGCCGAACTCGGGTTCGCTTGCGTCGAATTCGGCCTCGGCGGCTGGTCGAGCGCACCGCATCTCGACTTTGCCGAATTGCTTGCGAGCGGCGCGGCGCGTGATCGGCTTCTCGGCATGCTGCGTGACCGCAATCTCGAAATCTCCGCGCTCAACTGCTCCGGAAACCCGCTGCATCCGGGCGAGAGCGGGGCAAAAGACACAGATCTCGCCCATGACACGCTGGAACTCGCGGTGCTGCTCGGCGTCCGGCGCATCGTTATGATGTCCGGTCTGCCGGCCGGCGGTCCGGGCGATGCCTTCCCGAACTGGATCACCTCCTCCTGGCCGCCGGAAGCGATGGCGATGCTCGAATGGCAGTGGTGCGAGCGCGTCATCCCCTTCTGGGAGGACTATGCAGCCGCGGCAGAGAAGAAGGGACTCCGCCTCTGCGTCGAGCAGCATGGCCGGCAGGCCGTCTACAATGTCGAGAGCTTCTTCCGCTTGCGCGACGCCGTCGGCCCAACCGTCGGCGTCAATTTCGATCCGAGCCACCTGATCTGGATGGGCGGCGATCCGGTTTCGGCGATCCGCGCGCTCGGCGACTGCATCTACCATGTCCACGGCAAGGATACGCGCATCGAGCCGAGGGCGCGTATCGACGGTCTGCTCGACCCGAAGCATGTACTGCCGGTCCGCGGACGATCATGGAATTTCGTCTCGCTCGGGCACGGCACGCCGGTCCGGGGCTGGCTGGAGATCCTCACGGCTCTGAGGGAGGTCGGCTATGACGATGTGATCAGCATCGAGAACGAGGACTATGCCCTCGACGCCGACAGGGCCGTCGCCACCTCGGCGGCGACGCTGCGCTTCTGCATCGAGCAGCTGAGCGGCGAACGCTGACATCCGGCTTTAGCTTATCGATGCAGACCGCAACTCCTCCGATCCGCCGTCTCGCGATTGGGCGGCTTTCGCCGCTCCTCGCCCGCCGGCGAGCGCGGCCACCTGCTCCGCCACGAAAATGGCGTGATCGTTGACCTGCGGCAGCCCCATTAGCTCCCCGAAAGTTCCGCGAGCGAGCGGTCCGGCGATGAATAGCGTCTCCGTCTCCCGGCCCTCACTGTCGAGCGCGCGGCTTGTCTCGCTGCAGGCAAGGCCGAGCCCGACGGCATCCGGCTGCAGGTAGCCATCGGCCGAAAGCGTTTCGAGGAAAGGCTGGCTTTTCAAGATGGATTTGTGTGCCGGCCCCGTGGTGATCACCACCGCATCGACAGCCCAGCGCTCGATCCCGGCACCGTAGCGCCGCCGGAACGCCACGGCGATCTCGTCGCCGTTTCTCTCGAGCCGATCGATTCGGCCCGCCAGAATGCGGATGTCGCCGGACTGCAGTCCGGCCCTGACGATGGCATCGATCTGCGGTGCGATGCGAAAGCGGTGAACGTCCCAGAAGGGGCGCAGATGGCGGATCAGCCGGCGCCGTTCCGTGGCTGGCAGGCTGCGCCAGATCTCCCCTCCTTGGCTGCGAAGCGCATCGAAGACCGCATGCCAGGAAAAGCCGTCCGCTTCGGCGTCGGCGACCGCCCGCCGCACGCGCACGAGAAGTTCCGTCGCCGTTCGCGACGGCGCCGCCGTAAAGTCTCCGTAGGGGTCCTGGGCTTGGGCCGGGTGCCCGCGCGAGCGGAGGCCGCGCCGGGAATAGGCGGTGATCGGCCCCGTCCGCCCGGTCGTGCGCAAGGAAGCGATGACGTCCGCCGCGGTGAGGCCTGTGCCTATGATCAGGACGTGGTCGTCGGGGCGGATGGCAGCGAGAGCCGCCGGGACGGTGGTATCCGGTACATAGCGCGGGTGCCCCCGCAACGTGGCGTCGATGCCAGCCGGCGCCGCTGGGGCCGGATGGGTGGTTGCGATCACCAGTATGTCGGCGCGAACCATCGTGCCGGCGTCACCCCGGATTTCCCAATCTCCGTCACGCCTTTCCGCGCTGATCACCCGCTGCCGGTGGTGGACGATGCGGCCGTTGCCGAGGTGCGGCGTCACGGCATCGGCGACATAGCGGCCAAAGAGGCCGCGGCGCGGATAGAGATGGCCGTCCGGCGCCCGTGCCTCTCGGTCGTCGCACGGCTCGCCCCGAAGCTCCATCCAGCGGACGAATTCGTCGGCGTCGTCCGGATCGAGGCTCATACGCCCGGCCGGCACATTGACCCGGTGCGCCGGATCGTCGGTGTCATAAGCAAGGCCACAGCCGAGGCGCTCGCGCGGCTCGAAGACGGCGATCTGCCACCCTTCCATGCTCTTGTTGCGTGCGAGAGTTGCGGCGACGACCGCCCCGGTAAAACCGCCGCCAACGATAACGACCGTGGGGCGCCCCCCGCTCACGAAATTCATTTCGCGTCCCTCCGCTTCAGCAAGGGCACCTCGGCGATCTTCCTCACCACGTGCGGAGGCTCGCCCCGCGTCGCGCAATTGTCAATGGTGCGCGCGCCCACCTGCTTGCCGCGCAAAGGAACCAGCTCCACCGATGTTGCGGAGAGTAACCCCTTCACGTCCCCGCGCGCCGTCGCCGGCCCCTTCACGGATCGTCATATCGCCGTTACCGCCCCGCCGCTCGGAAAAGCTGAAAAAACAAACAGTAAGACTGCTTGCGCGCGCGCAGGACCGCTTGCCATCGAAGATGATTTGAGGGAACATTTAGAGCTGGCCCTTGAGGCCTGGGCAATCTCCGGTGAAGGGAGAATACCATGCCTCTTAAATTTCTGATTGCAGCGTTGGCACTCCTGGCGCTTTCAGGATGCGCAAGCACCGGCACAGGTGACATCAACACGACCTATGCGCAATGGCAGGGCGCCTATCCTGAGCCTGAATTCGCCGCGAGCGAGACGGGTAGCATTCGAATCCCATACTGATGCATGTCGCCCTGTGTAGCGGTTTTGGGACGACGACATGCATAAAAGCAATGACCTAAAGCGCGTCGCAAGACTCCGATTGAACGCGACGCGCTTTAGCCGTGTCGCGTTCATCCGGCTTCGGTCCCGAGCCGCTCGGTTTTGGGCCGATACTGCGCCGACTTTCCACCGCAGACACGGCGCAATCCATCGCCTTGAAGCGTGCGCTTCACAGTTCCAGCGAACTGTGAAGCGCAGGCGGCATGGACGTCCCATGGAAGGAGGCGCGCGGAAGCGGCTCGCTCAGTGCAGCCCGAACTCGCGGAGCAGATCCTTGCGGTACTGGACGAAGCGCGTCTCGCTTCGATCGCGTGGCCGGGCGAGATCGATCTCGATGATCTTCGGGTTGCTGTCCTTGTTCTTCGGAAGAACCAGGACACGGTCCGCGAGATAGACCGCCTCCTCGAGATCGTGCGTGACGAGAACCATCGTTACGTTCTCATCCCGCCATATTCGCTCCAACTCCTCCTGCATCGTCAGTTTTGTCATCGCATCGAGCGCGCCAAACGGCTCGTCAAGCAGCAGGATCTCCGGTTGGACCGTCAGCGCCCGCGCAATGCCGACCCTTTGCGCCATGCCGCCCGAGAGCTGCTTGGGGTAGGCGTCCGCAAATTCGGCCAGTCCCACCAACGAGATGTAATGGCGTGCACGCTCCTTGGCGTGACGAGCCTGGCCGCCCCTCACCTCCAGCCCGAACGCGACGTTTTCGAGCACCGTCTGCCAGGGAAGCAGCCGTGGCTCCTGGAATATGACGGCGCGTTCGTTGCCAACGCCGCTGATCGGCTCGTTGTCGATGAGCACCTTGCCGGCATCTGCGGCCTCGAGGCCCGCAAGGATGCGCAGCAATGTCGTCTTGCCCGATCCGCTGGCCCCGACGATCGCAAGGCATTCGCCCGAGCGGATGTCCAGATTCATGTTCCTGAGAACCCGGAGCGAACGGCCGCCGATCTGGAAGGATTTCGAGAGATCGCGCAGTGCGATCCCCCCTTTTCGCAAAGCCTGGACGTCTCCCATGGCTGTCCCCTCAGTTTGCAGCAGTGCTGGCGGTGTTCTGGAGTAGAAGATCGGAGGCCTTGTACTTGCCTTCGGGCAGGCTGCCCTCGCGCTCGAGAACGCCAATCCAGAAATCCAGATCTCTTTCGGTCGCTCGCGCCCCCGGGCGCAGCCCGAAGCCGGTCCAGTGCTTGGCGAGTGCGCCATTCTCGCCGCGTTTTTCGAGAATTTTTGCAAGCAGCGCCCGTGCTTCTTCCGGATTTTCCCTCGACCAGTCGGCCGCGCGGGCAGACTGTTCGACAAAATTCCTGGCCGCTTCCGGGTGTTCCTCGACGAAGTCGCGGCGAAGAACCGCAAAACCCCCGGCAATCTCGCCAAGGACGTCGGTGTCATCGAAGATCGCGCGCACGCCGCCATTGTCCAGGATCTGGCCGTTGAACGTTGCCTGCCAGTATCCGACAGCCGCGATGTCGACCTGCTTCGAGCGCAAGGTCTGCTCCAGCTGCGGGCCCGGCACGGCTACGAGGTTGGCGGCATTCTGCGGCAAGCCCTTGCTGTGCAGCGCTTCCCGCACCGCGTAGTCGAGGTGGGCACCGAGCGTGTTCACCGCAATGGTCTTGCCGACGATATCCTCGATGGATTTGATCGGGCTGTCTTCGAGCACGTAGAAGATGCTCTTCACCTGTTCGTTGATGCCATTGGTCGGATAGGCGGCGACAAAATCGTTGCCGCTGGCGATCGAGTTGATGACGGCCGCGGTTGCCGCGGAGCCTATGTCTACGCTGCCGGATGCGAGCCCGAAGAGCGACTCCGGACCGCCGCTCGCATAGCCGACGTTCTCGAGCTTTATGCCCGTGCCGTCGAAGTAGCCGAGTTCGGCAGCGAACTCGTGCGCCGATACGCTGCCGTGGCTGGCAAGGTAGCGCAGGGTCACCTCATCGGGCGACTGCGCCGCCGCGTAGCCGGAGAGGCCGATTGCAAACAGCGTGCCAAGACCGAGGGAGCGGATGGAGATGGTCATGTGTTCGTCTTTCCTGGTTGGAGAAGTTGATGGCGAAGCGCGTCGCACGTGCTTTAAGTCTTTGTTTGCATGCATGTCGTTGTCCCGAAACCGCTGCACACTTTCGGGCGACATGCATTAGATCGAAACATCGCTCCAGCGGCACAGGCGGCGCTGAGCAAAGACAAGCGCGTAGTTGGCGATGAGCCCCAGCCCGGCGAGGATGAAGATCGCCGCGAACATCAGCGGTATCTGAAAGTTGTACTGGGCATTCATGACCTGGAAGCCGACCCCCTTGTTGGCGCCAATCATCTCGGAGGCGATCAGCAATAGAAGCGCAGTCGTGGCACTCAGACGCAGACCAACGAAGATGGAGGGGATGGCTCCGGGCAGGACGACGCGGCGGAAGACGGTTGCGCGGGACGCTCCGTAGACACGCGCCATTTCGATCAGCTTCGAATCGACTTCCTTGACCCCGCTGATCGTGTTCAAGAGGAGCGGGAACAAAGTCGCCCAGAAGATCACGAAGACTTTAGATGCCTCGCCGAGCCCGAGCAGCAGGATGAACACCGGGTAAAGCGCCAGCGCCGATGTCTGCCTGAAAAGCTGAAGGATAGGATCGAGCGCCTGCTCGATCGGGCGCACCTGCCCCATGAACAGGCCGACCGGTATCGCCACGACCATGGCCGCCACGAATGCCAGGCCGGATCGTTGAAGGCTGATGGCGATATCGTCGAGCAATGCCCCGCCGAAGACGCCTCTCCACAGGGCAGAAAGGATCGCGTCGATCGGCGGGAAAACGGCCGGATTGATCCAGCCGCTGCTGCTGGCTGCCTGCCAGAAGACGAGAAAGGCAGCGAGAAGTCCGTAGCGCGACAGCCAGTTTCGAAGTTTTACGCTGGCCCGCAGAAGATATTCTTCGGCCTTCGCCCCACCGGCGCCGCCGTTGGCGAGGATTGATCTGTCGACATCTTGCAAGCTCATCTGCTTGGCCCTCCTCTTTGGCGTTTCATTCGGCGGCCTGAACGGCCCCGCGCGATTGCGTCCACGGATTTTCCGGTCTGGGGAGGCCGAGGTTTTCGCGAAGCGTGCGGCCTTCATATGCGGTCCGGAACAGCCCCCGACGCTGCAGTTCGGGAATCACCAGGTCGACAAAGTCGTCGAGCGCGCCGGGAAGCCACGGCGGCAGGATGTTGAACCCGTCCGCGGCTTCGTTGCGGAACCATTCCTCGAGCTGGTCGGCAACCTGCTCGACGCTGCCGACGACGGTGTAGTGACCTCTCGCTGTCGCGATCCACTGGTAGAGCTGCCGTATCGTGAAACCGTGCTCGTCGGCGATCTTGCGGATCAGCGCCTGGCGGCTCTTCATTCCTTCCGTCTCCTGGCTGACGGGCAGCGGGCCGTCGAGCGGATATCCCGTCAGGTCGAGCGTTCCGCCGGTCAATCCGTTGAGCAGCGCGACGCCGTCTTCAGGAACGATGAGATCGTTCAGCCGCTCGTACTTGCTGCGCGCCTCTTCTTCCGTGCGGCCGACAAAGGGTGCGACCCCCGGCATGATCAGCACGTGTTCGGGATTGCGTCCCGCGCGTCGGACACGCGCCTTGATGTCCCGGTAGAACTCCTGGGCAGAACTGAGATTCTGGTGGGCGGTGAAGATTACTTCCGCCGTCGCAGCGGCAAGCCTGCGTCCGTCTTCGGATTGTCCCGCCTGGACGACGACCGGGTGGCCCTGTATCGGGCGCGGCACGTTGAGCGGCCCTTTCACAGAGAAATGCTTGCCCCGATGATTGACGTCGTGGACGCGTGCGGCATCGAAGAAGCGGCCGGTCGTCTTGTCACGTATAAAGGCGTCGTCCTCCCAGCTGTCCCAGAGGGCCTTCACCGTTTCGACATGCTCGCGAGCGCGCTCATAGCGCTCGGCATGGGCCGGCTGCGTTTCCCGGTTGAAGTTGCGAGCCGTCTCGTCGCCCGCCGACGTCACCACGTTCCAGCCGGCCCGGCCGTTGGACAGAAGGTCGAGCGACGCAAATTTGCGGGCGAGCGTATAGGGCTCTTCGTAGGTGGTCGACGCGGTTGCGATGAAGCCGAGATGCGTCGTCAGCGGTGCGAGTGCGGCAAACAGCGTGACCGGTTCGAACCCTGCTATCTTGGCGTTTCCGCCCTCACGACCGCCGAGCCCGACGGAGAGGTTGTCCGCGAGAAAATAGGCGTCGAACAGGCCGCGTTCGGCCGTCTGCGCCAGCTTCCTGTGAAACTCGAAACTTGTCGCGCCGTCGGCCGGAGCCTCCGGGTGTCGCCAGGCGGCAATATGCTGGCCGCCGCCGGGCAGAAAGGCGCCGAGCTTGATCTTTTTGGTCATTGAACCCTCCGAGAGTTTTCGGCCGATCGGCCATGAGCGAGTGATTGCTTCACGATGCTTGTTCGCGGCTAAGCGGCGATGCTGCGTCGGTCGGAGCGTCCGAGGACCCGCGTTGCTTCCTCGACCGCCTGCCCGACCCGAGCATGGATCGCTTCCGAAATGAGGGCGCCGTCCGCGAAGTCCTTGTCCGACGTGTAGATGGCCGTCGGCATTGCGAGCGCTTCAAAGAAGCCGAACAGTGGACGCAGCTGGTGCTCGACGATCAGCGAATGACGCTCGCCGCCGCCGGTTGCCGCAAGGATGACCGGCTTGCCGCGCAGGGACGAGGGATCGAAAAGGTCGAAGCAGTGCTTGAACAGCCCGGTGTAGCTGCCTTTGTACGTCGGTGAACCGACGACCAGCACGTCGGCCGAAATCGCCTGATTGACGATATACCGCGCTTCGGGAGCGAGATCATCCAGCCGCCTTGCATGCGGCAGGGAAGGCCCAAAGTCCTCGATGTCGAATGTCTGTGCCGCGGCTCCCACATTCAGTGCAAGCCGATGGACGATATGATCGACGAAAGTCCGGGTTTTGGACGGGCGCGTGATGTTACCCGAGATTCCGACCACTCTTTTTTCCGGCATCGGTGACCTCCGTCGAAGCCGTTTCAGATGTGATCATCTAAATCTATAATTTTTGTGAATTATAGCAACACAGTTCCATTTCGCATCGCTGAAGGAGAAGAGTTTGCCATGGTACGGCACCTGTCTGCGGCCATCTTGGCGGCAGGTGAATGACGGGCGCTTTTCCGCTGAATGCGCCCGGGACCGTCGGTGCTCTGCCAAAGCTGCATTGCACGTGCAACGATCGCTGCGACGGCCGGTCTCAGCTTGGGCAAGACCCGCTCCGAGTGAATCGTCGTCGTGACCACAGAGTACGGATTAGGCCTCCTGATCTACCTGAGAACGGCACTCCCCACGGCCTTGCCGGGCATCTCCCCCACAAGGGGGGAGATCGGCAAGCGGCCAATGTCCCACTCAGCTCTAACCGCCTGTGCGCGGCGTTTAGTGACCCTATGCGCGCGATGGTGAGTTGAGAGACTTCGGCATCTGCGATTTCACTGTCGGCCAGGACCTTGCTTCTGGCCAATCTCCCCCCTTGTGGGGGAGATGCCCGGCAGGGGAGAGAGGAGGGTGTTAACTCCGCTGGTCCGGCTCCGTCCTAGAGAGAACGCGTCAGCCCGCCATCGACCCGGATGTTCTGGCCGGTGATATAAGCCGCGCCGTCTGAAGCAAGGAATGCAACGGTGGCGGCAATCTCCGCGCTCGTTCCATAGCGCTTCATCGGCACGCTATCACGACGCTCCTCGGTCGCGGGCAGGCTGTCGATCCAGCCGGGAAGAACGTTGTTCATCCGGATATTCTCGCCCGCATAGGTGTCCGCGAAAATCTTGGTGTAGGCGGCGAGACCCGCGCGGAAAACGGCTGAAGTCGGAAACATGGCGCTGGGTTCGAACGCCCATGCCGTGGATATATTGATGATCGCGCCGGACTTCTGCTTCTGCATTATGGGCGTCACGAAACGCGTCGGCCGGATCACGTTCAGAAGATACGTGTCCATCCCTCGGTGCCAGTCTTCGTCGGTGATTTCGAGGATCGGAGCGCGCGGGCCATGACCGGCGCTGTTGACCAGCACGTCGATGCGGCCCCACGTTGAAACGGCGAGATCCACGAGCCGCTTCAGGTCTTCATTCGACTGGTTCGAACCCGTGACACCCACGCCGCCGAGCTCCTTGGCCAGCGCTTCGCCCTTCCCCGAGGAAGAGAGAACTGCAACCTTGTAGCCATCGGCCGAGAGCTTGCATGCAGCCTCCGCTCCCATGCCGCTCCCGCCTGCCGTAACCAGCGCGACCTTCTCTGTACCCATGTCATTTCCTTTCAGGACGTTCACTCAAGAGTCGCGCGAACTTTGACATAAAGGTTGCGCGGCGGCTAAACAGAAATACACGCACGAGCCTGTAAAACTATTGGATGTCCACTGAGCTTTCGAGACTGGCTGCTCGGCCAGATCGGAAGGCCGCGGTGATGGGCGGACCCGCGCGTTACAACGCCGCGCGTCCAGGACGCGCAAAGATCGCTGCAGCACTTTGAATTGCCTGATCAATCAAGCGCGTCCAACGGCGTTTCGTATTCGCTCTCTGGTGAAGGGCAAATCATAGAGACGCTTGCCGGTGGCGTTTCTGATCGCGTTGGCGACAGCCGCTGCCGCAGGTCCCTGGGCGGCCTCGCCGGTGCCTAGGAAGGGTTCGCGGGGGCGCTCGATGATATGCACCTCGACACTGTCCGGGACGCTTGCAAAACGCAGGATCGGATAGCTCGACCAATCGGTGCTGGTGATCCTCGTCCTGTCGAATGCCACGGCCTCGTAGAGCGTCCAGCTGATCGATTGCAGGATGCCGCCCTCCGTCTGGTTGCGGATACCGTCCGGATTGACAATTTCGCCGCTGTCGATGGCGGATACGACGCGGACGATGCGCACACGACCGGTTTCCGGCTCGACTTCCGCTTCCATCGCAACCGCCAGGTAGGCGGCGAGATTCTTGTAGCGGGCAAAGGCGAAGCCGCGTCCGCGATTCCTCGGCATTTGCGCCTTGTCCCAGCCGAAGCGCTCCGCAGCCAGTTCTATGACCGCACGCGCGCGCGGATCCTCCATGTGGCTCAGCCGGAATTCGACCGGATCGGCTTCGGCCATCAGCGCCAGTTCGTCGATCGTGCTTTCGATCGCGAAGACATTGGCATAGCCGCCCAGCGCCCGGAGCGCCGAGACGCGCAGCGGCATGTCGGGCAGGAAGTGCCAGAGCACACGCTTGTTCGGAATCACGTAGAGCGGATTGGCGTTTCGGTCGCCATTGCCGGAGGGACTGATTCTGAGCTCGGCCGGCTCCGGCTGGAAAGCTTGAGCCTTGTGGCGCGCCGCGAGCAACGCGCCGGCCCCGCCCGGACGCGTGGAGTGCGTATTGCTCCAAAGATCATAGGCCCAGCTCGCGATCTTGCCTTGACCGTCGAGTGTCGCACTGACCTTCATCAGCATCGCAGGGCCATAGGGCTCCCAGCTGTGCTCCTGCTCGCGCATCCACTGAACGCGCACCGGCTTGCCGGGAATTTTGCTGGCGATGAGCGCCGCGTCGCCAGCCGCGTCGTCGGCACCGTTGTGTCCGTAGCACCCCGACCCTTCCATGTGGATGACATGGACCTTTTCTTCCGGCATCGCTAGCATCTCGGCGATCGCCCCGCGGTCGGGAAAGACCCCTTGCGTGTGCGACCAGACGTCCAGTGTCCCATCCGCCTTCATATGCGCCACCGCACAGGACGGGCCGATCGAACCGTGGATCTGGTAGGGCCGCGTGTAGGTCGCCTCGAAGACCTTGCCGTTGGACGATAGCGCACCCGCCTCTGCGACGGTACCTACCTCGCGCTCAAGCCCTTGAAGGACAGCCGGCAGGGTCGTCTGGTCGGGAAGCGTGTCGCGTTCCTGCCACCGCGCTGCCGCCGCCAGAGCCCGCATGGCGCTCACCGCCTGGAACTCTTTCTCGGCGACGACGGCGAGGAAGTTGCCATCGCGCACGACGGAAACGACGCCGGGCATTCCCTCGGCCGCGCCTTGATCAAGTTCCGTCAGCGTCGCTGCCGGGCTCGGGGGCCGCACGACTCGCGCGTGCAGCATGCCGTCCATGCGTAGGTCATGCACATAGGCAGGCCGGCCCGTCACCTTCGCGGGGATATCGACGCGCGGAAGCGGCTTGCCCATCACGCGGAAGGTCCCGGGCTGCTTCAAGGCCGACTGCGGCTGCGCCTCCACGTGCAGCATCTGGCCCGAAACAAGCTCGCCATAGGTCGCGCTTCTCCCATCCTTTGCCAGCACCGATTTGTTTTCGGCCCTGAGTTCCGCCGGCGCTGTCCCGAAGCGCTTGGCGGCTTCCGCCAGAAGCAGCGCGCGCACCTGCGCTGCGGCGTTCCTGATGGCAGTACCGCTGTTTTGCATCGACTGGCTGCCGGCCGTGAACCCCTCGTTTGGCGTGCGGCCGGTGTCGGCCGTCACAAACGTGATCTCCGCGGGGTCCATCTCCAGTTCCTCGGCAGCAACCTGCAGGAGGGCGGTGCGGATGCCTTGGCCGAGCTCCGCCTTGCCGGTAAAGACCGTGACCGAATTGTCAGGATCGATCCGGATCCAGGAATCGAGGAAACGATCGTCGTCAAGGCTGCCGGGCAGGGACGCGGGCGGTGCCGGTGGCGTCGCTGCCGGTGGCGTTGGCGCGGGCGCCTGGGCAAATGCGCGGCCGAGCGAAAAGCTGACGACGAGGCCTCCGGTGCCGGCGATCACGGTGCGGCGGGTGATTTCGTGCTGGAGAATACCCATCAGCCTGCCCTCCCTTTATCAAGTTCAGGCAGCGACGCAGCCTGCATCAGTTCGCCCGCCCGCCGGATCGCTGCCAGAATTCGCATGTGCGTGCCGCAACGACAGAGATTCGTCGTCAGCGCCTCGCGGATCTCCGCGTCGCTGGGCCGCGCATTGCGGCGCAAGAGAGCGTGCGCACTCATCATCATGCCCGGGATGCAGTAACCGCATTGCGCCGCCTGCAATTCGATGAATGCCTGCTGCAACGGTCCGGGCTCGTCGATCGTGCCCAAGCCCTCGATGGTCGTGATTTCGCGGCCTTCCAGCAGCATGACCGGCACCATGCAGGAAAGCACCGCCTCGCCATCCACAACAACGGTGCAGGAACCGCACTGGCCGAGTCCGCAGCCGTATTTGGCGCCGTTCAAGGCCAGGTCATCGCGAAGTACGTAAAGCAGGGGCGTCGCCGGATCGACATCGACCTGATGCGGGCTGCCGTTGACTGTCAGCGAAATGCTCATCATCCCTCCTCGGCGCCGACATTGTGCGGCGCCCTTTCAATGCCGTCCGACGGCCGGATGGTGACCTTGTGCGCGCCGGATCGGGTATTGGCGATCAGCTCCACGAGCCCGGGCCATGGCTGCTCCTCGGAAAACCGATCGCGCATGTAGGTGAGAACGTCGGCCACCTGCTGATCGCTGAGCAGATGCCGGAAGGCGGGCATCACCGCACTTGCCTCGCCGTCCGCCGGCGGAAGGCCGAACAGCACGACGTTGACGATATTTTGCGGGTTCGGCGCATTGACGGCGGTGCTCAGCTCGAAATTCAGGCCTCCGAACGGTTGGCGTCGCTGGCCTTCGTGACAGCTTGCACAGGCGGCAGCATAGATCGCCTCGCCGGGGCTGCCGCCGGAAGCGCTCACAGGGGTACTCTGGCTATCGGCCGCCTGTTCCCGGTAGTCCCCCCCGAACTGCTCGCGCAGTTGCGCCGCTCTTTGCCCGCGTTCGGGCGTGGGATCGCCCATGATCGAGGTGACATAGGTGGCGATCGCCATGATGTCGCTATCGGGGAGGCCCGACAGATTGCCCGTGACCTCGGCCATGGGCCCACGCGAAACGCCATGGAATTCATGCCAGCCGTTACGAAGGTAAAAGGCGAGGCTTTGCTCGTCCCATGGAATCGGCGCCTTGGAATCCTTGTTGATCGCGTAAGCCTGCCAGCCCTCCGCCTCGCCGCCGCCAAAATGCTGGTCGCGATCTTGGGCGCCGAAGGCGTTTCGGGGAGTGTGGCAGGCGCCGCAGTGGCCGAGACCCTCGACAAGATAGCGCCCGCGCGTCCATGCCTCGCTCTGGCTGGTATCCGGTTCGAGCGCACCCCTGTCGAGAAAGGCGAGCTTCCAGGCAGCAAGCAGCGGCCGGTATGTGAGTGGAAACTGGAGATCGTTCTGAGGCGCTTCGGCCTTTACCGCGGCCCGCGTCATTAGGAAGGCATAAAGGGCGCGGTTATCCTCTGCCGAGACATGCGTGAAATGATCGTAAGGAAACGCCGGATAGAGGTGGCTGCCCTTCCGATCCACGCCTTCGTTCATGGCCCGCTGGAAGGCCTCTTCGCTCCAACCGCCAATGCCGGTCTCACGATCGGGGGTGATGTTGGTGGAGTAAATCGTTCCGAACGGCGTCGGCACGGCAAGGCCACCCGAAAATGCGGGCTTTCCGGGAACGGTGTGGCAGGCGATGCAATTGCCAAGCGCCGCCAGTTGCGCTCCCTTCGCAACGAGTTCCGCAGCGAACGTCGCCTCTGCCGCGGCAGCTTCCTCGGGAATCTCGGAACGCCACGCCAGAAAAAAGAACGCGCCTGCGGCCAGAACTATGGCCGCCACGAAAACGATCAACGCCCGCAAGGCCCACATGGCAGATCTCCGCCGATTGGGGGAAACGTCGCACTTGCCGATCGGTTCCCCGGTGGTGAAATGACGTCTGCGTGAACTCTACTGCGTGTTCCCCTTAAAATCGTACCGATGCAGCAAGTCAAAGTAACGCGCGACCAATCAGACATCTGATGAGACGCGCCGCTATAAGGCTACAAATACTAGCCCCCGTCTGTACCGCTCATACTAGCCCCGTCTGTACCGCTGACCCGCGAGTGGGCGCGCGGGCATTCGGTGGAGGGGCGCGCTGGACGCCCCTCCACCCGCAATCACGATCGCCTTCCTGCTCGGACGGCACCTCAAAGCCGGACATCCCAAATCGAAAATTTGGCTTCCAGGAGCCCGCGCTTCCCGTCCGGAAGGCCGATGTCGCGGAGCATGCGATCCGACAAATGCGAGACCTGGTTCATCGTCTGACGATGCCTCCAGGCGGCCATGATCAGCGCACGCGCGGTGTTCCGGACGCCGAATTTGCGGCACAGGTCCTCGATCGTTGCGGCAAGGGTATCAACAACTAAAAATTGTGCTTCACGCATGATTTTTCCGTCCCGGCACGACAATGCGGCCAGGTCCTCTCGAAGGTCAAAGAGACGTGTGGATGCGGACGCGGAAATGCGAACAGTCGCTCCGTCAGCCGGTCACGTCAGGTCAAATGGGAAAGCGCCAATCGGCAGAAATCCGGGGTTTAGAGACCCTGGAAGCAAAATCGGCTCGAGCAAGATGTGCGATACATCGTCGTGCTGCCAGCCGTCCCGCCAGAGAGGCGCATAGTCACGAGAACAGGATTCATTTCACGCCTCCTCTGATTTGAATTGCGAGTGTGGCCACCTTACACGAGACCGGCCGATCTGCAAAGACACAATTTCGGATTGCAGAAATCACCTCGGGTCCGTTGCGGGAATGCAACACTTGTTCAAGGGCACGTTCCTCGCCGTGCCGGCGAGCCAATCTTCCGGGTGTGTCGCTCGCGGAAACGACAGCGCTCGGCCGGCTCTCACTGCCGGAGCGCTGCCCTCCTCAGAGAATTCATCGGTGACCAGCGTCGTTTGCAAGGAGCGTTTTGATTTCGGCTACTGTCGCTTCCGGCAGCGGTCCCTTCTCCAGCGCCGCCAGATTTTCACGTACCTGCGCCTCCGTTTTGAAACCGGGTATCGGAAAGGTGCTGGGCGAACGGGCAAGGATCCAGCCGAGCGCGCCTTGCGCCAAGGTCCGACCACCGCTCTTAAGGAGTTCCCGCACCCGCGCGAGGCGGTCGAGGTAATCGGCACGCGGCCGTCCGTCCTCAAAGAACCGCACCCAGCTATGGCCGGCGGCGCGCACGTCGCTCGGCGGCAGCCGCATTTGCGGACCGAACTTGCCGGTCAGGAAACCCATCGCGAGCGGCGATCGATTGAGGCTGGCGAGATTGTTGCCCTCACACATTGCCAGCATCTCCGGCCCATCAATGAAGACATTCAGTTCCTGCTGAACCGCGACGAAATGCGGGAACTTCACCATACGCTTCGCCGCGGCGGCGTTGTCCGTGCTCCAGCCCCAGAAACGGATGGCACCTTTTTCCGCAAGCCTTTCAAGCGTCTCGCCGGCCGCGTCCGCCTGATCGTCCCGAAGCTCCCCGACATGAATTTGATAAAGGTCGATATGGTCGGTCGCCAAGCGCTCGCGCGATGCCGCGCAGGCCCGTTCGATGTAGGCCGGGCTGACATCGATGCCGACAAGGGCGCGGGCAGCGCGATCGTGGGTGTATCCGAACTTGGTCGCGATGATTGCGTCACCCCGTCGCCCACGCAGCGCTCGGCCGATCACCTCCTCGCTGTGCCCGGTTCCATAGGCATCGGCCGTATCGATCAACGACGCACCCATCTCGAGCCCAAGATGAATGGCGCGGATAGACTGTTCGTCGTCAATCTCGCCCCAGCCGTCCGGCTTTCCGTTGAGCGTGAAATGGCCTCCGATCGCCCAGCAGCCTAATCCGATGGGTGCAGCCGACAGGCCGGAGCGGCCCAGTGGCCTGCGGCTGGCCGCAGAGATGTCGCTGGCAAGCATGGCATTCCTTTCCAGTCGTGGAGCAATGCTGGCGACTATGCCATTGGTCGCTTGGCGATCAGAAGCTCCGATTCCGCAGGAGATTTTTCAGCGGTGAAAAACTGTTCCGGGATTCGGCCAAGGCAAGCGCTCACGGCGCGGCTGCTCGCGCAATTGGGAAGACTGCGGCGCGGAACCGCCGGTTCGATCTATCCCGCCTTCAGTGCCATCCGTTTGCCGGCCGCGATCAGGCGTGCCGCCGCATAAGTCTGGGTGACGATCTCCGGAACGAGATCGATGTCAGGCAGGCTCCCCACGCCGAGCGGCCCGATCGCAAAGAGGTTCGGCGTGCGGCCGCTGCTGCCGAGCACTTCTCCGGTGGGGCTGACGGCAAGTCCGAGTTCGAGCTCGTCCGGCATGGCCAATCCGCCGGCAAAAAGGCTTTGAAACAGCGGCGCCTGCATGTCCGGCGCCGAGCAGCGGCAGTCGATCACCTGGTCGGCGCGCAGCAATTCCTCCGCCGGCTGGCCGGACCAGCGGACCATCAGTCCTTCCGGCACGCGCCGCCCGGCCCATCCGCAGCGAAGCACGGTTCGCCCTTCGGCAAGCTCCTGCTGGAGACGCGCATGCACGGCCGCCGGCAGGCGGTTTCTATGGCTGTCGTAAATGGCGCGCAGATGCCGGTTGAACTGGCGCTTCTCCCGCGCGGGAAGCGCCTGCCAGAGCGAGCGCGCCCGGCGGCGAAGGCCGTTCATCGCCGATTGCCAGCTCTGCCCCTTGGCCTCGGCATCGGCGCAGGCCTTGCGGACGAACCGGACGATCTCCCTGAGGGTCGACGGCATCGGATCGACAGGGAAGCTCGGCGCCGCCGACAGGCGCGTATGCGACTGCGGCAGGAAACCATGTCGCGAGAGCAGCGTGATCGTGCCTGCGTACCCCCCGTCGCGCATCTGGAACAACTGGTTCACGACGCGGATGCCGCTGCCGAGCAGGACCGCATGGCGCGGATCGACGAGCCGGCGGGCTCTGACGACCGGCCGCTCTTCATCCGAAATCTCGACATTGCGTGACCTGACGCCGAAGCCTGTCGCGAGAACGACGACATCGCTTTCGTCCGTTCCGCCATCGCGAACCAGCGTGAGGCGGCCGGTGGCGAGCTTGCGCAGGGCGTGGACCGGCTCATGAGAAAACTTCACGGTGATATCGGAACGGCGCGCAAGCGCCTCGGAAAAGCGCTGATGCACATAGTCGCTGAAGATGCCCTTGGGCACGAAAATCTGCTGGAAGCCGGGAATGGCCGCCGGCACCGCCGCCCGGAATTCACCGTTGGCACAAAGCCAGTCGTTGAAATCGTCAGGCTGTCCGGCGGCAACCGACAGATCACGCACGCGACTGTTGAGGATCTCCGTGCTCTGCGGCGACGACAGGGCCTGGCCGCCGCTGATCGACGGGTGCGGATCGTACATGGTCAAATTGAAGGAAACGCGGACCGACTTCATGAGCGCGATCGCCATCATGATGCCCGAAAATCCACGCCCGATGATGGCAATCTCGGGCCTCGACGATAGACCGGCAGCCGCGGACGACTTGGCTGCAAATAATCCGTGCACAGTCATGTGAGCTCCTTTGCGCCCCGGCCGCAGCCGGACCAGTCATGGGCAACCCCTACGCAGGACCTTGAGACACACACATAGCTGCCGTTTGAATTTTCAGGGATGTCTGGACTAGACGCCGCACGCCTCCCGCGAAGTCTCCGCTCCTTTGGCCAGCCTACAGCGCCGTGCGTCTAATCAAACACGCAAAGGACGCTGTAGCACTTTGAATTGCTGCATGCTCTTTCCTTAAATCTCCTAGGATTTAAGGAAACATGCAGTGGCCCTTTAGCTCTTGGGCATTGTTATACGGCATAGTCTATCAAGTTAGTATTTTATGACAAAGGGGCCGATCATCAAGCATTTTGTTCAACCGCTTGTCTCCGGCGGCCGCCGCCGAAGAGCGCAGCGTGTTCTTTCCGATTGAAATCAAATGACGATTCCCCGTCATCGGTGGTGCGCCACACGAGCGTCATTGCCGCGCGACCATAGCTCCTTTCCTGCGACCGGACCAATATTTGGCTGATGAAAGAATAAGTTTCATGCTTCATACTATGGAAAGAAGCTCGACGCGAGCGAAGCAAAGAAAGTTCAATATCCATAAATTCTATAGAACAACCTTTCTTACCCGGTGTAAGATGTTCGTTCAGTGATACCGGCCGATGCCGGAGAGATTGCGGAACGTACGACCCAGCGTCCGTCCGCAGCGAAGTTCTGGGAATCGATAGCGATGGTCCTGGATTGATGCGATCCAGGACCTATTTGCGACCCACGGAGGATCGATATGGGAACCATCTCGCAGTTCGCCGAGAAGACGAGGCCGCCCGCGCAGCGCATCGAGAGCGAAGAAGAGGCCTTGTCGGTTGCAAGAGAGCTGGCGAGCCGCTTGGCGGCACGTGCCAGCGAACGCGACCTGGAGCGCGTTCTTCCCTATGAGGAACTCGATCAGCTTGCGCAATCCGGCCTGCTGGCGATCAGCATTCCATCCGACTATGACGGGATCGATGTCTCGAACGCCGTGCTTGCGGAAGTCGCGGCGATCCTTTCCGAGGCCGACAGTTCGATCGGCGAGATTCCCCAGAACCATTTCTATGTGCTCGAGGCCCTCCGTCACGATGGGACCGAGGAGCAGAAGAAGTTCTTTTTCGGCCGGGCGCTTGCCGGCGACCGGTTCGGCAATGCGCTTGCCGAAGACGGGACGAAGACCGGCGGCCGTTACAGCACGCGCCTTAGCGAAGATGGTGCCGGTTATCGCGTAAACGGCCGCAAATATCATTCCACTGGTGTACTCTTTGCCGACTGGATCGCCGTTTTCGCGCTCGATCCCGCCGACCAGCTCACCATGTCCTTCGTGCCGCGCAGCGCCGATGGTGTCCAGATCATCGACGACTGGGACAGTTTCGGGCAGCGCGTCACCGGCAGCGGCACGACCGTTTTGCAGAACGTCCATGTGGACCTCGGATCCGTCGTCAGGCTCAATCGCGGCTTCCAACGACCCGCCACCATCGGTTCCGTCGGCCAGATCATCCATGCCGGCGTCGACCTCGGCATCGCGCGCGCCGCCTTCCGGGAAACCGTCGATTACGTCCGCAACAAGGCCCGACCCTGGATCGACAGCGGCGTCGACAAGGCTTCGGAGGATCCGCTGACGATCGCCAGGATCGGCGAGATCGCCATCGGCCTGGAGGCGGCTACGGCGGTGGTCGAACATGCGGGACGAAAGGTCGACGTCGCCCAAATCGATCCGACCGAACAACACGCAATCGAAGCAAGCCTCGCCGTCGCCACCGCCAAGGTCCTGACGACCGAGGTGGCGCTTGACGCCAGCAACACGCTCTTCGAGCTGGCCGGCACCACCTCGACGAAGGTCGCGCTCAACCTCGACCGCTATTGGCGCAATGCGCGCACCCACACGCTCCACGATCCGGTGCGCTGGAAATATCACGTCGTCGGCAACTACCATCTCAACGACGTGGCACCGCCTCGAAACGGGGCCCTTTGACTTGCTCGAGCCGGGCGGCCGCCGTCTCTCATTCATACCAATCGTGTCGATTGTCGTCCGTTTGCCTCAAGGATCCGCATCAGGAGCTCTGCTCGCAAGGCCTGCCCGGAACTCATCAATCAGCGATTGTTCCCGACCGAGATAGCGCGGTGAGAAATGCATGGGAACGGACCTTGCTACCCGCGCGGCTGCGGCGATGCTGCCCGCCTGCAATGCGGTCAGATGCTTTTTGGAAGCTGCAACGGCCTTGTCCTCGTCAAGGAAGCCGCCCTCGATGAAGAGGTAGTCTGACCCGCTTGCCAACTTAAGCAAGCGCAAGACGTTCGCGTCGGTGAATGCCAGGTCCGTTGCGTAGCAGACTCGTTCTCCGGGGCCAGTGACGAGCGCCTTAGCATTGAGGAGATCGCCCAGTTTCATGTCGCGGTGGCCGGGAATTTGCACGATCGCGCCCGCGTCCCCGCGAGACCTCACGAGACGCTTGGCCTCCGTCAACCAGGGCCCCACCGGCAGACCAAGCCGATCCAGCACCGCCTTATGCACGTTTACCCGCAGGCTCTCCTGAAACGCGAATGCGAGGCATGGAATCCCGTGATCGAGATCGATCGCTTCGACATGGAAGTCCGGCTCCACGAGGAGATGCGGGGAAGTTAGCACCTCGACACCGAGCGTTTCGCGACCGAATCGGTTGCGTGCCCTGAACCGGGATCGCGTCAGTTCGTCCTTGAGATTCCACTCGGCCGCAACGATCGAGAAATCCTCGGAAGTCTCATTGAGAAGATTCCACGTGTAAGATCGCAGCTTTGCCTCGACGGCGTCTGTCAGGCCGGGAGGACCGAATATTTGAAACTCTGCCGTCCGGTTGAGGAGAAACCGGAGCATCCGGTCGAAGCCGGCGAAATGATCCATATGCATGTGAGACACGAATACGTGCCGGATCCTGGAAAGGGTGCCAGCCGGAAGAGGAGACAGGTCGCCGAGATCGAACAGGATCGCTCGCGACTTGAAAGTGAAATCAAGCAGGAGACCTGCATCGCCGAACGGCTCATTGACCAGCCTGGGTTGAACAAGGAATACCACATGCCGCTCCTGCGGAATCGGAAGGGCGGTAAACCGCTCTCCTGCGCGGGAAGTGCCTCGGAGCGCAGTTCTCAAGTCATCTGACGCCCACCGCCTGGCCTCTGTCAACCGCCCGGCCCCTCAGCGCCGCGCGTCTTATCGGACCCGGAAAGGCAGCTTTAGCGCCTGGTATCGCTGCTTGTTTTATCCCTATTTGACGCCGGTTTGAGGAAACATGCAGCCGCAGCGAACGGAGCATGCCGCCCGATTCAACGGGAGCATGGACGTTCGTGCAGGCGCGCGCTAGGTAAACGCGGCAGGTGTAACGACTTGGGCACGCCGTTGAGCAAGGGCATCGAGATGCGCTCCCAGCACGAGGCTCTCGCCTACTTCGATAGCCTGGATGCGGTGTCGGTGACCGAGATGGTCGGGCTTTGGAAAGGGCGTGGAGTTCCGACCGGCCATCCGCTGGACGGGGTGCTGGAGAACCTGGGCTGGTTCGGCAAACGCTTCCGCGCCGATCTGCGCGCCGACGCTCTGTTGTTCAATACATATGGCAACCGCCTCGTGCCGGTCGATCCATCTCCAATCCCGCTTCGTCTGGCCCTTCGCTTCCATCGGCTCGGTCGTAGCACCGCCGCGCGGAATTTGTTCTCCCATTTGGTCAAATATTTGCGCGCGCAAAGCCCGACAGGCACTCTGCGGACGTCCCGCTTTCGAAACCGGACCAGCGCGGCCATGCTCTACGACCGCAAGCCCATCATCGACCATTTCCGAAGGATCGATCCGAAGAGGCTGCTCGGAGTAATGGTCCTGGAGGGAGACGACCGATATTTCTTCTTTCAACTCGACTACGTGGACGATCCCAGTCCATCGCTTTGGTACGACTAATGCGCCGCGTCCATCAGACGCGCGAAGGACATAGCTCTTCCGCTTACCCGGGCAGTTTTCTGATAGCCAAGCTCACTTGCGCACGAGGCTGAAGGAGAAATGGCTGCCGCGGTGATAGTCGATCGCGTAGTTCACTGGCGTGCCGGCAGCATTGAAGCAGGTCTCGGTGATGAGCAGCGCCGGTCCGAAATCGCGCAGGTCATTGCGCTGGACAACCTCATCGGGCAGCATGACGGCAGAGACCGTTGCAGCCGACATGCGCGGCCGGTTCTTGTGTTCCTCCAGCAGGGAAAGCAGCGAGCCGGTCCAGTCGATGTCATAGAGCCTGGCCGGAATGATGCTGCGCGGCACGTAATCGAGGCAATAGAGGATCGGCTCCTCGCCCTGCAGCCGCAGCCGCTCGATGCGGATGACCCGGTCTGTCGCCGTCAGTTGAAGCTGTGCGGCCACATGCTTGTCAGGAGTTTCCTCAGCGATCGAAAGCACCTTGTTGAGCGGCCTGTAGCCGTAATGATGCGCCATGTCGGTCACGCTCTCGAAGACCGTAATAGGCCGGTCGACGTGGACGGCGGAGATCGCCGAGACGAAGCGGCCACGCCCGTGCTCGACGTAGATGAGCCCATCCTGTTCCAGCAGCTTCAGCGCCTCGCGCAGCGCAGGCCGGGAGATCTTGAAGCGCTGGGTCAGCTGCGCCTCGGTCGGCAGCTTGTCGCCCGGCTTGAGGCCCTCGCCGCGGATGAGATCGGCGATGCGGTCACGAAGCTGGATGGCCAGGGTACGCGAATCGCGAAGGGGTTCGTCCATGGCGGGCCTCCGGCAAGAAATGATCTCGGCCCTGTTCTTGTCTGACAAATTCGCGGAGGTCAAGCGAATCAAACGGCTCTCAGTCCAAAGGAGCGTTCTGCTGTCACCGGAAACTGCAACGAAAAATCAGAAGGCTGTGGCTTGACTCGTTCTCGGCAAGATGTCAGTTGTCTTACAACATTCGGAAGCTCAGGCTCCCGACGATCACCACCCATTTTACCGAGAGCAGGACCATGCTGAATTTTGACGAACAGAGATTTCTCCGCATACAGTCGGGGGCTATCGCGCTGCAGAAGCGCCTCGAAACGGTGATCGCGTCCTGCCTTTCGGCCGGCGCCGAAAATATCTTCTTTCTCGGCACGGGCGGAGCGGCGATTCTGATGCAGCCGGCTGCTCAGCTGCTGCTGCGCCGTTCGCGCTTCCCCGCCTTCCTCGACATGCCGGCCGAACTCGTCGTTACGGGCTGCGCGCATCTGACGGAGAAGTCGGTCGTCGTGGTGCCGTCGCTCTCCGGCACGACGAAAGAGAGCGTCGCTTTGCTTGGCAAGCTCAAGGAGATCGGGGCGACCGTCATCACGCTCGTCGGCCATGAGGAAACGCCGTTGGGCAAGGGGGGCGATCATGTCTTCGTCAACTTCGCCGAGGACGACACGTCCTGCGAGTCCTTCTATCTGCAGTCGCTGTTCATCGCACTCGCCATCCTGAAGCAGCGCGGCGAGATCGCGAACCACGACGAGATCGTCGCCGAATTGGCGCGGATGCCGGAACTGCTCTTGGAGGTGAAACGCGCCTACGAGCCGAAGGCCGAGACCTTCGCGGAGATCCTCGCAGGGTCCGACTATCACATCGTCACCGGCGCCGGGAACGTATGGCCGCAGGCCTTCTACTACGGCATGTGCATTTTGGAAGAGATGCAGTGGATCCGCACCCGGCCGGTGCATGCCTCCGACTTCTTCCATGGCACTCTGGAACTGGTCGAAAAGGGCGTTAGTGTCATCCTCTTCAAGGGCGAGGATGCGCTCCGTCCGCTCGCCGAACGTGTCGAGAACTTCGCGCCGAACTACACCGACAAGCTGACGGTACTCGACACGGCGGATTTTGCGCTGCCCGGCATTTCCTCCGAGGTCCGCGCGCTCGTTTCGCCGGTGTTGCTCGCCACCGTGCTCGAACGCATCAGCGCCCATCTCGAAGTCATGCGCAACCATCCGCTCACGACTCGCCGCTATTACAAGCGCGTCGCCTACTGACCGCGGATGCTAGACTCCCGGGGCCGCTACACCGCCGCGCGTGTAATCAGACGCGCAAAGGTCGCCGTACAGCTTTGGTCTCTGCATGATTTAAGGAATCATGCAGTAGCCGCGAATGCACGTCGTCGCATTCGCGGCTTTAATGTCCGATCACGAGGGCCCGCATGAAACCCCTTCGATTCGCCACCGTCGGCGACAATTGCATCGACCGCTTCCAGCCGCCCCTCTCACAGTCACTCGTCGGCGGCAACGCCGTGAACGTCGCCGTACAGCTCGCCCGGATGGGGCATGTCGCCTACTACTTCGGTGCCGTCGGGCGTGATGCGGACGGCGTGCGCACGCGCCGGCTGCTGCAGAACAACGGCGTCACCCTGGATCACCTTCAGGAGCGGCCGGGCATCACCGCCTACACCGATATTGACGTGCTGCCGTCGGGCGAGCGCCTCATCTCCTACGAGGATTTTGGCGTCTGTGCCGGCTATGCACCGGACGACGCGGAGGTGGCTGTGCTGAAGACGTTCGACCATGTCCATATCGGCTGGATGGACGACGGCGGCGCGCTCAGGCGCAGGCTGGTGGCGGAAGGGGTCAGCCTGTCGCAGGATATTTCGGTAAATGCCAACCCGGACGACCTCGGAGTCACGGGGCTCGCCATCGCCTTCGCCTCGGCCGGTCCCGACGAAGTGGCGGCGGAGCGAATCGCAGCCGAACTTCTGGCGCAGGGTGCCCGTGTCGCCGTCGTCACGCGCGGATCGAAGGGTTCCGTGGCAACCGACGGGATTATCCGCGTCGAAGCCGGCATCAGGCCAGTCGCGGTCGTCGACACGACGGGTGCCGGCGACAGTTTCATCGCTGCGTTTCTCGCGGCTCATGTCGCCGGAAAGCCGCTTCCCGCATGTCTGGAGGCCGGTCGGGACTGGGCCGCCGAGACCTGCACCCACATCGGCGGCTTTCCCCAGGAGCCTTTGTCATTCTAGGCCGCGGGAGGTCCGGGGGCCGCTTCAGTGGAGAAGCTGGCTCAGGAACAGGCTCGCACGCTCCGTCCTGGGGCGCGCGAAGAACTCGTCCGGCGTTCCCTCTTCGACGATCCGGCCGCGGTCCATGAAGATCACGCGGTCGGCGACCTGACGTGCAAAGCCCATCTCGTGCGTGACGCAGACCATCGTCATGCCCTCGCCGGCAAGCGCCACCATCGTATCGAGCACTTCCTTGACCATTTCCGGATCGAGCGCGGAGGTCGGCTCATCGAAGAGCATGACGCGCGGGTTCATGCAGAGCGCCCGCGCGATCGCGACGCGCTGCTGCTGGCCGCCGGACAGTTGCCCCGGATATTTGTTCGCCTGTTCGGGAATGCGCACACGCTCAAGGAAATGCATCGCGATCTGGCGCGCCTCCTTCTTCGGCATCTTTTTCACCCACATCGGTGCCAGCGTGCAGTTTTCGAGGATTGTCAGATGCGGAAAGAGATTGAACTGCTGAAACACCATGCCGACGTCGCGGCGGATCGCCTCCACCCGCTTCTCGTCATGATCTAGCTCGACGCCGGCAACGACGATCCGGCCGCTTTCATGCGTCTCCAGACGATTGACGCAGCGGATGAGCGTCGACTTTCCTGAGCCGGAGGGGCCACAGATCACGACTTTTTCGCGTGGGGCGATCGAGAGGTTTATGTCGTCAAGCGCATGGTAGTGGCCGTACCATTTATGAACGCCACGCAGCTGGATTTCCGACAGTCCTTCGGTGGACGTGGGCATGATGAGTCTCCCGGATGTCATTTGAGCACGAGCCAGCCGGACAGGACGATGATCCCGGCGCCAGCCAGCGTGTGGAATTCGAGTGGTGTTGAGAAGAGGAACACGCCGTAGAGGCCGCCCCAGACGATCTGGCTATATTGGAAGGGGGCGACAACCGAGGCTTCGCCAATGCGAAACGCCCGGACCAGCAGAGCGTGGCCGCCAAGAAGCAACGCTCCGCCGGCGAACGCGAGCGCGAAGTCTTGCGCGCTGACGGGGACGATGCCGCCGACGAGTGCCACGCCGAGCGAAAGCGGCGTCAGAACGACGAGCAGGCTCGCGACCAGCGCCTCATCGGTCTCCGCCGCCTTCGCCCGGCGCAGGAGAACGAGCGAGAGCGCGAAAAGAACCGCCGAGCCGAGGGCGGCAGCATGGCCGAGGTTCAGCGGCGCGACGCCAGGCTTCAACGCCACCGCCACGCCGGCGAAACCGATCACCACGCCTGCCCAGCCGATCGGAGAAAGCCGTTCCCCAAGCAGCACAAATCCGAGCATCGCCACAAGAATCGGCGTCAGGAAGGCAAGCAGATAGGCCTCGGCGAGCGGCAGGGCCGCAAAGGCATAATGGATGAGCAAGGTGTCGCCGGCTAGAAGAAGTACACGCAGCAGCGCGAGACCGGGCTGGCGCGGCATGAGCCGCCGGAGGCGTCCAACGACGCCAGCATGGCAGAAGAGGATCAGCAGCGCCGCCGCCGTTACCAGAAACGTCACTTGCGGCGCCGCGATTCCGGCGGCAAGCACTTTCACGATCGCATCCGTACCGGAAAAGACGGCGAAGGCAAGAAGCACCACGAGCGCGGCCCGCCCGTTGGCGGGCGCGGGCGCCGCACCGTCGGCACCCGCAGAGGAGACCTCAACGGACATCGAAGCGTCCGAAGCGTTCCTCGATGCGAGCCTGGGCGTATTCGAGGCAGATCGAGAGGATCCAGTAGATCATCGAGGCGGTGATCAGCATCTCGATGTGGCGGAACTCGGTCTGGCCTTGGGTACGCGCGAGATACATGATTTCCCAGACGCCGACGACCGACACAAGTGAGGAGTCCTTCAGCATCGCGATGAACTGGTTGCCCGTCGGCGGGATGATGACCCGCATCGCCTGCGGCAGGATCACGAGGCCCATTGTCTGGGCGGGGCTGAGGCCGAGCGCGGTCGCGCCTTCCGTCTGGCCGCGTGGAATGCTCTCGATGCCGGCACGGAAGATCTCGGTCATGTAGGCGCCGTAGCAGAGCGACAGCGCCAGGATGCCGGCGGGAACAGCGCTGATCACGTAGCCGACCTGCGGCAAGCCGAGATAGATGATGTAGATTTGCATGAGCAGCGGAAGGCCGCGGAACAGCGAGGTGTAGAAAGTAGCGAGCCCGTAGACGACGCCGTTGCTGGAGAGCTTCGCAATGGCGCCGGCAAGCGCAATGACCGTCGCGATCACGATGGAGATCGCCGAGATGTAGAGCGTGGTCACCACACCCTGCGTGACGAGGAATCCGATCTTCTTTGCGATGAAGGCGAAGGACAGATCGAAGGAATAGAAGAACAGCATCAGGAGCGCGAAGAGTTCGGCCCAAACGGCGACGATCTGCTGGCGACGGGAAAGCTGGCGTAGCGCCTTCCAGTTTGCCGCCACGATCAGCGCGATCAGGAGTGCCGAAACGAGGCGGCCGGCCGCCGGATTTTCCCCGAGCCAGCCTTGCGACGCCGGCAGCAGCCGGCCGATCCAGGCGGAGCTGATCCCGAGTTGGTAAAGCGCAAGTGTCACGAGCGCGAGCACGAGAAGGGCACCGGCGCGCCGGGATGCTTCCGGATAGGTAAGGATCAATCGACCGATCATGGGTGGGTCTTTCCTGTCTCAGGCGGCGCGTTCGCGCCACCAGTCCTGCGCCTGGAGTTTCCAATAGGTGAGCTGAGCGACGGCGAGCCCGGCAAGCCCGCCCGCCCAAACGAGTCCGAACGGCTGATAGAGCTTGTAGCGCTCCGATTGGCCGAGGATGCCCTCGGCGACGACCTTGCCGCCGATTGCCGTCGTGTTGAGCCCATGGCCGCCAAAGGCCGTGCAGTACCATACGCCCGGGCTCATCCGGCCGATCTGGGGCATCAGGTGCCGGGCGTAAGACATTAAGCCCGACCAGGCGAGCTCGGTCTTCAGACCGGAAAGCTGCGGATAGGTACCAACCATCTCCGCCCTCAGTTCCCGCACGAGCGCATCCGTCGAGGCGGCGCGCGTGGTGATACGCCCACCCCACAGCAGGCGCTTTCCGCCGTCGACGACGCGATAATAATCGCCGGCACGACGGTTATCGCCGATCGCGTCGCCGGTCGCGATCGCCGAAGCGACGAGATCGGGCGCTTCCTCGCTGACCATCACGTAGGTCGCGATCGGCAGGAAGGCGCGCTTGAGCCTGCCATGAAGCGATCCCGTGTAGCCGCCCGTCGTAAAGACGACGGTGCGGGCGCGGACCTCGCCACCCCCGGTCAAGACTCGCTTCTCGGCGCCGTCGAGCACCACCTTGGTCACTGCAGAGGACTCGTAGATCAGGCCGCCGAGGCGCTCGATCTCGGCGGCAAGCGCGCGCAAATAGTTGAGCGGATGCATGTGGAAGGCTCGCCTGTCGCGCAGCGCCTGGAAATAGCGCTTGGACTTCAGCACTGAACGGACCTGGTCGCGGTCGAGGTAGTCGAGTTCGTAGTCGTACAGACGACGCATTTTCTCCGCATGCGCCTTCAGGCTGGCACCGTCCTCATAGCGCAGCACGCTTGTGATTCCGCGTGTCGGCAGGGCATCGCGGATCGCCAACGCCTCGATCGTTTCGCGCACGAAGTCCATGCCTTCGATCGACAGCAGATGGAGGCGACGGGCGGCGTCCTCACCGGCGATCCGTGCGATCTCGGCGCTGCCGGTCGCATAGCCGGGACTGACGAAGCCTCCGTTACGGCCGGAAGCTCCGAAGCCGATGCTCTCGGCCTCCAGGACCGCAACCGCCTGCCCGCCCCTTGCAAGCTGCAGTGCCGTGGTGAGGCCCGCGAGGCCCCCGCCGATGATAACGGTGTCGCAGTCCACTTTGCCTGCGAGCGACCGGCGCACCGTCTGGTCCGCCATGGTTCGTCTGTAATAGCTGTCTGGGTAGGTCATGTCGTGCCGGTCCGCTGAAAACGCAAAGGGCGCGAGCGAAAAACGCCCGCGCCCATCCTGTCAGTCCGCGCTGTAGTCCTTGCCGTACCACTTGGTGGTCAGCGTCGCCAGCGTTCCGTCCTTCTTCATCTCTTCGATGATGCCGCCGACCTTCTCGGTCCACTCCGGATCGACTTTCTCGGCGATGACGACCAGCGGCTCCTTGAAGGCGTATTCGCCGTCCATTACGCGCAGCGGATAGCCGTTCTTGATCGCGTTGAGCGCGGTCTGCTCGGGTGCGATCACCGCGTCGAGGCGCACACCGTTGCCGAGGCGCAGGTCATCGAAGGGCAGCATCGAGTCGGCAAAGGTCCGCACCTCGCCCGGCTCCAGCTTGTACTTGATCGGCGGCAAGCCCGGCGCGTCGATTTCAAGCCGGCGGTTGATGAAGTCTTCCGAGGTTGTCGCCGTCTCGACGCCGATCACCTTGCCCTTCAGATCGTCGGTCGACTTCGCCTCGCTGTCCTTGTGCAGGACGTAGACGTACGGGCTGTAGTAGTAGATGCCGGCGAAATCGATGACCTGGGCGCGCGCCTTGGTGGGTGTCACCGAGCCGACGCCGAGGTCGTAGCGTCCCTGCCAACGGCCACCGGTAAGCGTCGCCCAGTCCGGCGTCTCGAAGCTCACCTCGACGCCGAGGCGCTTGGCGATCTCACGCGAGACATCGATGTCGAAGCCGACCATCTCGTTGTTGTCGTCCAGGTAGCTCTGGGGCGGCCAGCCGCTGTTGGTCGCGACGACCATCGCCTTCTTTTCCATGACGCGATCTAACGTCTCTCCGGCATGGGCAGAGACTGCAGCAGCGACGAATGCAACCCCGATGGCAAGTCGTGCGATGAGCTTTTTCACATGATCCTCCTCTTCGATCCGTCAGCCACGATCCCTCTTTATGTAAGATGTCTGACAACTCTATGTGTAAAGGTGCACCGGCAGGAGTCAAGGGCGATGCCGGATGCGAATCATGAAACGATTAGATGAGACGATGCGATTCCGTGATGAATGATGGCGAAGTTCTGCGGGGCCGAAGGGCCGGGAATCCCGAGAGAGTTTCAGTGCTGAGGAGCGGGGGAGGCCTGGTCCAGAAGGATGCGGTCGAAGGGGTCGATTACGATCTGGAAAGACGGACCAACGTCTGTCTGGCGACCATCGATCAAGAACGCCGAGTTGCGTTGCGCGCCGGCATCGCACCCCCGCGCCGAACGACAAAGCACGCGGCACACTTCAAACTGCAGACCATCAGTCCGGTTGTTTACGAAGGGTAAGACCTCAACCGGCTTCGCTGCGAAGCGCGGCCACGGTCTCTTTCTTCTCGCCCTCTTCCTTCTCGCCGGCGGCGAACTGTTCGAGCGTCATGTTGTCGAGAATTCCTGCCATGGCATCGCGCACGACCACCATCGAGCGCCGCACGTGACAGTTTTCCGGATCACGACAGTCGTCGCAGGCTTCGAAGGCCGTGCGGCTGGCGCAGCGGATCGGCGCGAGCGGGCCGTCGAGGGTGCGGATCACCTGGCCGACGCGGATTTCTGTTGCCGGACGCGCCAGCGAATAACCGCCGCCCGGGCCCTTCTTGGAGCGAAGGAACCCGGCGTTCCTAAGTTCCAGCATGATCGTGTCGAGGAATTTCTTCGGCAAATTGTTTCGGACGGCGATGTCGGTGATAAAGGCCGTCTCGCCCGGCTGAAGCTGGGCAAGGTCAACCATTGCCTTCAGACCGTATTTTCCTTTTTTCGTGAGCATGAGGCATCGCTTTCGAGAAGGAATTTTGCACCGCATGTTCCCTTAAATCGTAGCCGGTTCAAGGGCGAAAACTTGCGGCAATTCAACGTACTACGACGTCCTTTCGCGTCAGACAGACGCGCCGCGCGGGGGGGTAGCGCCCAACACGCCGCGCATCGTGACGGCGCAGACGTTCCCTTCCTGCATGTTGCCTTTAATCGTAGCCGATTAAAGGACAAAAACATGCAGCAATTCAAAGTGCTACAGCGACCTTAGCGCGTCTGATAAGACGCGCGACGCTGTAGGCATCTTAGATATATATTATATAGATCAAGCCCATTCCGGCGGCAAGAATTCAAATCAGTTTGCAGATAGATTTACTATGAAGCTGACCGTCGAGCGTGTTGCAGAAACGGGCATTGCGGTTGCCGGACTGCTTTCGTACCGCCGATGACATCCCCGGCGACAATCGCTCCCGTCCCAGCGGCAAACCGGGTCGATCGCTGCGGCGGCAGCGATCCTCGGACGGACAGCATTTAGGTCTCGGCCGACTGTCAGGCGGCCTGGATGGAATCGTCGACGATGACGACCGGGCGGCCCATGGAGCAGGCCTCGACGCGGGCTTCGACGCGATAGACGGATTTCAGCATCGCGGCCGTGATCACGTCCGGCGTCGCGCCGCTGGCGATCACCGATCCGTTGCTGATCACGATGGTGTCGTCGCAATAGCGCAGCGCGTGGTTGAGGTCGTGAAGCGCGATCAGCACCGCCATCCCGGATTGCGCCGACAACCGCTTCATGAAGCCGAGCACCTCGATCTGGCGGAAGAGATCGAGCGCGGATGTCGGCTCGTCCATCAGCAAGACTTCGGGCTTGCGCACCAGCGCCTGCGCGATCGAGACGAGCTGGCGCTGACCGCCGGAAAGTTCGCCAAGACCGCGGAATGCCAGGTCATCGATCCTGAGTGCGGCGAGCACACGATCGATTTCGGCAAGCTCGCCGTCCTTGACCTTCCAGCCGGAGGATCCCTGCTTCGCTGAAAGCAGGACCGACTCGTAAACGGTCAGCACTGCATTCGCCCCGGTGTCCTGCGGCATATAACAGATCGCCTCCGGCCCCTTCGCCGTATCGGAGAGGTGGACGAGGCCGGGGCCGCCAGCGAGCCCGGCGATGCGCTTGAAGAGCGTCGATTTGCCGGCGGCATTCGGACCGATCACGGCGGTCAGGCCACCACCCCGCAGCATGCCCGTATTGACGTCGGACAGGACCACGCGCCGACCGTATGTCGCGCCAAGCTTTTCCAGCGTCAGGGCTACCACGAGCGTCTCCTGTTGGTGAAAATCAGGACGAAGAAGAAGGGAACGCCGACGAGCGCCGTGATGATGCCGATCGGCAGCACCGCGCCGGGGATCAGCATCTTGCTGACGACGGACGTCACCGAGAGCAGGAGCGCACCGCAAAGAACGGACGCCGGCAGGAAGAAGCGCTGATCCTCGCCGACCAGCATGCGGGCGATATGCGGCCCAACGAGACCGACGAAACCGATGGTGCCGACGAAGGAGACGGGGATTGCCGCAAGCAGGCTGACTGTCAGCATGGTTTCGAGCCGCAGGCGGCGGACATCGATGCCGAAGCTCGCCGCCTTGTCGTCGCCAAGTCTCAGCGCCGTCAGCGCCCAGGCATGGCGCGCAAAGAGCGGCACGGCGACGAGGAGCACTGCGCCGGTGATCCAGACCTTCGGCCAGGTCGCCTTGGTGAGGCTTCCCATGGTCCAGAACACGACAGCGGCAAGCGCCTGCTCCGACGCCAGATACTCAAGCAGCGACAAAGCCGCATTGAAGGTGAAGACGAGGGCGATGCCGAGGAGTACGATCGTCTCCACTGTCACGCCGCGCATGGTCGAGGCGAAGTGGATGAAGAGTGCCGCCACCATCGCCATTAGGAAGGCGTTGATCGGCACCATGTAGTGAACGGCGACTGGAAAGATCGCCACGCCGGCGACGAGGCCGAGCGCCGCGCCGAAGCCGGCGGCGGCGGAAATGCCGAGCGTGAAAGGGCTCGCCAGCGGGTTGGCAAGGATCGTCTGCATTTGCGCACCCGCCACCGAGAGCGACGCGCCGACGGTGACCGCCATCAGCGCGATCGGCATGCGGATGTCCCAGATCACCACGCGAAGCTGGTCGCCGACCGTCTCCGGCCGGAACAGGGCCGCGAGCACATCGGCGAGCGGATAGTTCGCCGGCCCGAGCGCCATGTCGACCGCGACCGACACGAAGAGCGCCGTGACGAGAGAAGAGATCAAGAGCAACCGACGCAGGACGAGGGCGCGGTAACGCCCGCGCCCCTCGACAGCGGAGAATTCTCCCACAGCCGCAACCATCATTCACCCCCTTGCCGAAGCGAAACGAAATAGCCGGGCCGGTAGGCGATCGGCAGGAATGTTTCGTGAAACTCGCGGAAGGTGCGGTCCGGATCGATGTCGGCGAAAAGCTCCGGGTGGAACCACTTGGCAAATTGCTGGATCGGCACGAACTCATAGGGTGCGCCGTAGAACTGGTGCCAAACGGCGTGCACCCTGCCCTCTTTCACCGCCTTGAGCGTCGTGAAGCCCGGCCGCTGCATCAGAGCCGCCAGCCTTTCCCGGGCCGCCGCCGGTTCGGCGCCGCGGCCGACATTGACGAACTGGTTGATGTCGGACTCGGCCGCCCAGTTGCTGCCGGTGACAATCACATGCTCCGGATCGGCGACGACGAGTTGTTCGGGGTTGAGATCGACGAAGGTTGTTGTGGTCACATCCGAGCCGATATTGTGGCCGCCCGCCTTTTCCACCATCTCGCCGAAATTGGCAGGCCCAAACGTCCTGCAGCAGGCGGTTTCGCCGGTGATGCCGGGCGAACGTTCGATGAAGACCTTCGGGCGCTTGATCGCGCCGGCTGCCGCCAGACGGTCGGTCACCAGCGCGATCTGGGCCCGACGCCACGCGATGAATTCCTTCGCGCGTTCCTTCGCGCCAAAAAGCGCGCCGAGGATTTCGACGGATTTCACGCTGTTCTTCGCCGGGTCGACGCGGAAGTCGAGAAAGACGACGGCGATACCGGCGGCGGCCGCCTTTTCGATGAAGCCGGATTCCTCGACCGCCTGCTGTGCTTCAAGGTTCAGCGTCAGCACGTCCGGCTTCAGGGCGATTGCCGCTTCGAGGCTGAAGTCGCCGCTCGGTATATAGCCGAACAGCGGCAGGTCCGCGATCGCGGGAAAGCGCTCGCGATAGGCAGCGTAGGAATCCGGATCCTTCTTGATCAGGTCATCGCGCCACCCGACGATCGTGTCGAAGACATGCTCGCCCCTCAGCGCCGCTGCCACGTGGATCTGCCGCGCCTCGCCGAGCAGCACCCGCTTGGCCGGGAGTTCGAGCTCGATCCGGCGGCCGGTGACATCGGTGATTTCCGCGGCCATCGCAGGTGCAGCGATGAACACGGCTAGGGCGGCCAGCGCCGGGAGAAGTTTCTTGAAGAGCGACATATGCAACCCTCGTGACAGGCGCGCCGGAGGCCCCTTCCCTCCGGCGCCCAATCCTTTATTGACCGACATTCAGCGAGATGAAGTAGCCACCCTTGTAAGGCAGCGGCAGGAAGCGCTCGTGCAGTTCCTTGAACGTCGCCTCGGGATCAAGATCCTTGAAAAGGTCCGGGTGCAGCCACTTGGCGATCTGCTGTACGGCGACGAACTGATAGGGGTTGTTGTAGAACTGGTGCCAAATGGCATGGACGTTGCCGTCCTTGACGGCTGTCACGCCGGTGAAGGCCGCACGCTTGGTCAGGTTCTCAAGCTTCCGGCGTGCTTCCGTCTCGTCGGCGCCATAGCCGACACCGACCCAGGCGCCACCCGGCACGTAACCCTGCCAGTTGCCACCGGTGATGATGATCTGATCCGGGTTGGCGGCGATGATCTGCTCCGGATTGACCGTGCCGAACGTGCCCGGGATGATGTCCTTCGCCATGTTCACGCCGCCGGCGAGTTCGACCATCTTGCCGAAATTCTCATTGCCGAAGGACATGCAGCAATCGTCGGAATAACCGCCTGCGCGTTCAACGAAGACGAGCGGCTTTTTCGCGTCAGCCTTGGCGAGCACGTCGGTCACCCTAGCGATGTTGTCGGCGCGGAACTTGATGAACTCCTCGGCCTTTTCCTCTTTGCCGATGAGCTTGCCCATAATGCGCATGCTCGGCTCGGTGTTTTCCATCGGCTTCTCGCGGAAATCGACGTAGACGAGCGGAATGCCGACCTTGCCGAGCTTTTCGATGTACCCGGCCTCCTCCGTTGCTGTCTTGGCGTCGACATTCATGAGCACGACGTCCGGCTTCAGAGCCACAGCCTGTTCTATATCGAAGGTTCCGTCCTTCATGCCGCCGAAAGCCGGCAGCTTGGCGATGTCGGGGTATTTTGCGAGGTAGGCGGCATAGCTTTCCGGGTCGGCCTTTGACAGGTCGTCGCGCCACCCAACGACGCGCTTGAACGGCTCTTCCCGGTCGAGCGCGGCGAGGAAATAGATCTGGCGCCCCTCGCCGAGGATCACGTGCTCGACCGGCACCTCGACCTCGACGTCCCGACCGGTGACGTCCCTGATCTTGACCGGTTCGGCCAAGGCCGGGGCCGTAAAAAGGACGCACGAAACCATGGCGGCGGTGGCCACCCTGTTGAAAAGCCTCATTGTTCTTCGCTCCGCTAAAAAATTGTGGCGATCTAATATTTCATGACTTTATCAGTCAACATTTATCTTTTAGAACGCTTCCAAACCTGCGATTTAGGGGATCGGAATGAGCGACGTGGCAGAGCGGCGGAACTATAATCTTCGCGACGAAATCAAGGCCTACTGGTCGGAACGTGCGGCAACCTTCGACCTTTCTCCCGGGCACGAAATTTTCTCCGAGGAAGAGCGCGCGGCGTGGCACCGGCTGATCCGGCACCATCTCGGAGAGGGCGAAGGCCGCATGGCGCTGGATCTCGCGAGTGGCACGGGCGTTGTCTCGCACCTGCTTGATGATCTCGGCTTCCAGGTGACCGGCCTCGACTGGGCCGAGCCCATGCTCGAGCAGGCGCGCAACAAGGCGCGCGAGCGCCGGCGCAAGATTTCGTTTCGCATGGGCGATGCCGAAAACACGATGGAGCCGGACGAGCACTACGACGCGGTGGTCAACCGGCATCTGGTCTGGACGCTGGTCGACCCGGCCGCGGCCTTTGCGGAGTGGCTGCGCGTCCTGAAACCGGGCGGCACGCTGCTTGTCGTCGACGGTGACTTCGTCAACACGAATGCATTGGAGCGGCTTTTCTCAAAGCTCAGCGCCTGGGGCCAGCGCGCCGGGCTTCTGAGGGCTGACACGCCATCCGGTTCGCGCGAGATGATGGAGACCCACAGGAGCATCCTCTCCCGCGTCCACTTCTCGCAAGGCGCGCGAGCCGAGGAGGTGGCCGAACTCCTGCGCAAGGTCGGATTCGTCGACGTCGAGATCGATACCGATCTCAGCGAAATCCATCGGACGCAGGCGAGAAACTGGAATTTTTTCAAGGCGCTCGCACGCAAGAGCCAGCACCGCTACGCAATCCGGGCAACCAAGCCGTCAAGTTGAAGGGTGCTCTTTCGCAGTGTTCCGCCCCCGATTTGCGTGAAACTATCTTTCTTCAGCCTGCTCGGCCAAACGCTTGAGGCCGGGGATGTCACACAGGACGAGCTTCTGCCGACCGCCCTGGACAAGCCCCCGTCCTTCCCAGGCACTTAAAATCCGCGAAACGGTATGCAGCGTGGTGCCAGTCATTTCGGCGATATCCTGCCGTGAAATCGGGAAATCGATGCGCACCCCGCTCTCCTCCCGCCGGCCGGCCTTGTCGGCAAGCCGCAGCACCGCATGCGCAACGCGCCGTTCGACTTCCTCGGTCGACATTTCCCGGATTCGGGTATGCGCCTCATCCAGCCGTTGGCCGATCGTATGCATGGCGTTTACGGCGAGGTGCGGGTTCATCTCGACAAAGACGTTCCAGAGTTCCGTCGGCCAGGCAAGCACCAGGCTTTCGGTCGCCGACGTCGCGGTTCCGGGATAATCGTTGCGCTGAAGGGCGCGGGCAAAACCGAAGAGATCGCCGGGATTGACGACGCGAACGATGATCTGTTGGCCATCCCGCGTGACCTGGGTCACCTTCAGGCGTCCATGCAGCAGCAGGTAGAAGAAATCCGCCGTACCCCCCTGCTCGAACACCGCCTCGTTCTGCGGAACGCGCCGGACGGTCGCGTGGGCCAGCAACTGATCGAGCTCCTGGTCGCTCATCTTCTGAAACAATGGGAGTGATTTTACGAGTGTTCGGTCGAGCGCGGCCACGTCGTTCCTTGTCATCTGCCGTTCCGAGATGGCGGCTGCTATATCATACAGCACCTGAGCAAGAAAGGACTGCCCGTCGTCCGCGCGGGCCTCAACGGCCGGCCCGGACGGCATGTGCGCTGTCATACCGCACCCTCGCGACGACGTTCGAAGGCATAGAGCAACCGGGCATACCAGCGATCGTCGCGCACCAGGCGGAAGCCGAGATTGTCCGGCGGAACGCCGACGGCACAACCGCCGCTCTTCGGCTCGCGCACAAAGAAGCTCATCGACGCGCGGTGCTTGCCGTCGACGACATAGATGCCGCAGGCGGGCTGTTCCTTCAGCACCTCGCCGTGCTCGCCGATCGTCACACGGCGATGGCAGGTCCTGGTCCATTCCCAGACATTGCCGCCGACATCCGCCACGCCGTATTCGTTCTCGCCGAACGTGCCGCGCGGCTGGGGCCGCGGATCGGGCGACTTCTCGCGGCTCGCCTCACGCTCATAGTCGGCGAGCCAGCGGAGCGCCGGATTGCCGCTTTCGGCATCTATCCCCAACGCATCGTCGGGAAATTTGCTGCCGGCGGCGAAGGCCCATTGCTCGTCGGTCGGAAGCCGCCAGACCTGTCCCGTCTGTGCCGTAAGCCACTTGGCGTAGTTTTCTGCATCGCTGTAGTTTACGCCCGTGACAGGGACGTCCTTACCGCCATTTGCGGCCTCCGACGCCTCGCAGGCGCCATCCTCGACACAGCGGCGATATTCACCGTGGCTCACCTGGTACTTGGTGATCGCGAAGGGTGCCCTGAGCGCGGCATCGACCAGAGGCGCGTCGACGGCCAATCCGCGTTTCAGGAAGTGCCCCTCGGCGCGATAGCGCATCTGCCTTGGCCCGATGACGACGGTCTCCGGCCCTTTGATCGCAAGGCCGGAGACCGGCCCCACCGGATCGAACAGGCCGAGTTTCGCCGACAGTGTGACGCCGAGCGCGACGAGCAGAGCCGCCGGTACAGTCAGCGAGAGGATCGACGGCGAGGTTTTCCGGTTCTTCTTGCTCATGGCTTGGTTTCCGGATGGGACACTTGTCATAGCCGACGCGGGAGATCTGGCAGCCCCGCGGCGGCACTTCGTAAGTATCAGCTTACATCGATGCCGGTTTGACCACCGACGTCATCAGGTCGTCGTTCCATTCGCCGGTGACCTTGAAATGGCCGGCCGCGCCGAGTTCGAACGCTTCGATCAGATTGTGGTTGACGTAGGCATAGATGCCGGGCTGCCGGAATGTGTAGAAGGCCGCGCCCGCCGTGCCGCCGGGGATGAGCCATGTCTCCTGATCGAGGTCCGGCGGGTTGCGGAACTTGCCGGTCGCCCAGACGTAGTCACCATGTCCGCCGATCAAGTGCGGCCGCGTATCGCGGTTCGCCTGCGAATGGATGATCAGCACCCGTTCGCCGACGGCAGCCGTCAGCGCGTTCTCGCCGGTAAGCGCCCCAACGGCGCCGTTGAAGACGACGTGCGTCGGGGTCAGCGTACGCATGGCCTTGACCGTGTCTTCGTAGGCATCGCCGGGCGTTTCGTATTTCTTGAAGTTGCCGGCCTCGTCGCGCGGCACGTAGAAATCCTGCTCGCCGACATAGTAGATGCGGTCATAGGTGAGCGGTTGGCCCTTTTCGTCCTTGAGGCCGTCGCGCGGCAGCACCATGATTGCGCCGTTCATGCCCGAGGTGACGTGCCAGGGTACCATGCCTTCCGGCGCGCAATGATAGACGAACACGCCCGGCTTGGTTGCCTTGAAGCGCAGAACCGCCTCTTCGCCGGGATTGACCTTCGTCAGGCCGCCACCGCCGAGCGCGCCGGTCGCGGCGTGGAAGTCGATATTGTGCAACAGCGTGTTGGTGTCCGGGTTGATCAGCGTGAGTTCGACATAATCGCCCTCGTGGACGACCATCAGCGGGCCGGGGACCGAGCCGTTGAAGGTCATCGCGTTTATTTCCGTTCCGTCGCCGTCGATCACCAGCTTCTTTTCCTGAATGGTCATCGTGAATTCGACGATGCGGGGGCCGGTTTTCGCCACCTGGTCATGCGAATGGACGAACGGCGGGGTAACGAGATCCACCTTCACGCGCGGCAAGGTCGAAATGTCGACCGGCGCGGTGGCCGCGGCTGCAGGCGCCGCCTGCGCCGTCGCCGTCTGCAAGAGTGGCGTCAAGGCGCCTGCAAAAGCCGCGCCGGCAAGAACCGTCCTGCGAGTCATCTGAAGCTGTTCACTCATCATCGCTCTCCTTGAGCATGATCACGGCGCCGGGATTGGCTGCCGAAAGATCAAGCCGATATTCAACGTGTTACGGTCGCCAATACCTCTCGGCCGGCTCACCGTTGCTTTGCTCGCTGCTTTTTCAGCGTTCGTATTCCAAGTAGAACCAAATCCCATCGACATCTTTGTCTTGGAACAAACGTTTCCCGCCGGCTTGGGTATTTTGGAGAATTCACGTGCGCACTTTGTCGCACCTTCACCAATACTTGCGTATCAGCAAAGCGCCCCAATACTTGCGTTTTCGCAAAGAATGGACCTCCCCCCATGGTACTCGGTGCCATCCCGATATCGGTCGGGATCCCGCAGACAGGATCGGACGATGTTTCATATGCGCAGCAAATCGCCGCCCACTGGCGGCATCCCGCGCGGGCTTGCCACCACCGGGCCCGTTCTCTTCTCCTATGGCTTCAGACCGTTCTTTCTCGGCGCCGGTCTCTGGGCGATCGGCGCGATGGCCGCGTGGGTCGCGGCGCTGAGCACCGGCATCGACATCGCGGGGGGCTATGGCGCCGCGCACTGGCACGCCCATGAAATGTTGTTCGGCTTCTCGTCCGCCGTGCTTGCAGGCTTTCTTCTGACCGCGGTACCGAACTGGACCGGCAGGCTTCCCGTATCCGGCCTGCCGCTCGCCGGGCTCTTCGGCCTCTGGGTCGCGGGCCGGTTGGCGCTCCTCGCAACCGATCTGCTCGGCCTGATGCTGGCGGCTGTGATCGAGGCACTGTTTCTTCCGACGCTACTCGCGATCTGCGCCCGTGAAGTGATCGCGGGGCGCAAATGGAAGGACCTGAAGGTCGTCGGCGGGCTGGTGCTTCTGTCCTGCGCCAACGTGCACTTCCATCTCGCCGTGCTGGCGAACGCCAATGTCGATACGGCTGCAAGGCTGGCGATCGGGGCATACGTCATGCTGATCATGATCGTCGGGGGACGGATACTGCCGAGCTTCACGCGCAACTGGCTGAACAAGTTCGGCCGCAGCGATTTTCCGACACCTTGTAATCGCTTCGACACGGCCACCATCCTGACGGGCATTGCCACGCTCGCTTCGTGGGTGCTGACGCCGGAACATGTGCTCACCGCCGCAATCGCGACGATCGCATCCGTGCTGCACATGGCCCGCCTGCTTCGCTGGCGCGGCTGGACGACTTATCCCGAGAAGCTGCTCGTCGTGCTGCACGTCGCCTATGCCTTCGTGCCGCTGGGATTCGCCGGGATTGCCGCAGGCGCGCTTGGCGCAGTCGGGGAATATCCGGTGCTGCACATCCTGGCCGTCGGCGTCATCGCGTGCATGATGCTGGCGGTGATGACCCGCGCAAGCCGCGGACACACCGGTCGGCCGCTGACGGCGTCGCCGATCACCAGCGCATCCTACGTGGCGATCATAGGCGCGGCGCTGCTGCGGCCTCTCGCAGAAATCGTGCCGACCTACTACCACGTGCTCGCCGCCGCATCGGGCACCTTGTGGATATGCGCATTCACGCTGTTTATCCTGGAATACGGGCCGATGCTGGCGTGTAACCGCCGCTCACCGCGCGGCGCAGCCTGAGATCCGTTCGAAGCTGCGTCGAACCCCTGTGACTCTCGCCGGCGGCAGCGCCCCGCCGGTGGTTAGCTACTGCTTGAGTCGCAAGATAGCCTTCCGCGCTTCCTCAGCCAGGGCGTGGTCCGGGTGACGGCGAATGAAGCGTTCATAGGCTTCGACCGTGTTCTTCGCCTTCACCCGTTCGAACTCGGACCTGACGGCGACTTCAGGATCCGGAGGCTTCTGCATCTCTACCCCGCCTGCTTTTGTTGCGCCTTGCACGAAGATCGACGTCCCCATCACGAGGATGGCGAGACCGACCGATTTCAATAATCCACGCATGGCCACAAAAATGTCTCCAATTTTATCGATCGGCTTATGAGAATCGTATCTCGCGGCGGCTATTGTCCCGGACGCGAGCTTCCAGGCGCTCAGCGCCATCACGTCAAGATCGGGAATTTGCATGAGCGGAACGGGCAAATCCATCAAAATTGTGAAGCCAACCGGGAACAGCCTGATTGATGGAGTGCTCTCGAATGCGGCCTGGTACGGCACGATCACCTATGCCTTTCCGACAGCCGCCGGCAGCTACAGCTACAGCGGGGAAAAGAACAGCGGCTTCGCTGCCGTGTCGACCGCTCAGAAAAACGCCGCGCTCTTCGCCATGGAGCAGTCCTTCGGTTCCGCCGCCAATGACGGCTTTTCCGTCGAGGGCTTCACCAACGCCAGCTTCGCGCTTGGCAACGCCAGCACCGCGTCGGTTCGGTTCGCGCAGTCGAACCTGCCCAGCACCGCCTATGCCTATTACCCGGGCACCTATGCCGAAGCCGGCGACGTCTGGTTCGGCACCGCCTATGCCGGCACCGTCAACGACTACCGCACGCCCGTTGCCGGAAACTACGCGTGGCACACGCTGCTGCACGAGCTTGGTCACGCCCTTGGCCTGTCGCACGGGCATGATCCCGACGACTTCGGGGCGCTGCCCGCGCAATACAATTCGATCGAATTTTCGGTCATGACCTACAGCGGCTTCATCGGCTCCGGCAACGCCTATTGGTACGAGCGCTTCGGTGCGCCGCAGACCTTCATGATGGCCGACATCGCCGCGCTGCAGGAGATGTACGGCGCCGACTTCACAACCAACAGCGGCAATACCGTCTACAAATGGACACCGGGCAGCGGCGCCACGCTGGTCAACGGCGCGACCGCCATCGCCCCAGGCGCCAACCGGATTTTCGCGACCGTCTGGGATGGCGGCGGAAACGACACCTACGACCTTTCGGCCTACAGGACCGGGCTCAAGATCGATTTGCGCCCCGGCCAGGCCTCGACCTTCAACGCCGACCAGCTCGCCTATCTCGGCGGCGGCCCGAACGACGGCTTTGCCCGCGGCAATATCTTCAATGCCCTGCTTTACCATGGCGACACGCGCTCGCTGATCGAAAACGTTCTGGGCGGATCGGCCAACGATTCGATCATCGGCAACCAAGCCGCCAACACAGTGCGCGGCTATGCCGGCAACGACGCGCTGAGCGGCGACCGCGGCAACGACTTGCTCGACGGCGGCGTCGGCAATGACAGCCTGTATGGCGGCGCCGGAGCCGACAGGCTGGTGGGCGGGACCGGAGCCGACAGGTTTCTCTTCAAGTCGCTTGCGGAAACGACCGTCGCCACCACCGGCCGCGACACGATCTACGATTTCGTCGCCTCGCAATCCGACAGGATCGACCTTTCGACGATCGACGCCAACACGACGGTGACGGGCAACCAGGCATTTGTCTTCGTTGGAACAGCCGCGTTTTCCGGCGGCAAGGGCGAGCTACGCTACGACCGCGCGGCCTCCGACACCTATATTTATGGTGACGTCAACGGCGACAGAAAGGCGGATTTTGCCATTCATCTCGATGATGCCGTCGCCATGCAGAAGGGCTACTTCATTCTCTGAGCGGGATTGCCGCTTCGATGAAGCGCCGGCGCCGTGGCCATCCTGTCCGGCGTCCAGGGCGGCTCGTAGGTCAGCCGCACCTCGGCATATTCGACGCCGGGGACAGACCAGACGCAGTTCTGCACCGCCTCCTTGAGGAAGGCCGTCGCGGGGCAGCCCTTCACGGTCGTCGTCATGGTGACACGCACGACGCCGCCTTCCTGAACCTCGATGTCATAGATCAGACCGAGGTCGACGACGTTCGATCCCAGTTCCGGATCGATGACGATTCGCAATGCGTCGCGGATCCGCTCGACCAGTTCGTCGTTATCAGGCGCCGACATGATGAGCTGGCTTTCCGGCGCGAATGAGGATGCGATAGACCTCGCCGGTCACATCGAAGTTTCCGGCCCAGCGATGACCGCGCTTCGCGAGCTCGGGATAGAGGAGAAGCGGCTCGCGCGAGAGCAGCGCGAAAAGCACTTCGCCGACTTCCATCTTCTCGAGCGCGGCAAGGATGCGCACCATAGGCTCCGGCGGATCGAGGTCGGTGAGGTCGAGCTGCCGTGCCGGATCCGGCCATCCATCCAGATCCATGTCCCCGGCCGACATGCGGATGTCGTCGACCTGTCCTTCCGGGGTAAACAGCACTGCCCAGTCGCCATTGCCGAGGTCCTCCTCCTGGTGGGAAAACCCGCGCCCGGCCATGACGCTGAAAAGCGGCACCGGCCGGAACGAGGCGATGAGCCTCAGGCCTTGTCCGGGAACGAGGTTGTCGACGGCGTTCATGATCACCTGAAAAGGATCACCGCCGCCACGCAATATCGGCCGGACGTCAAGTGCATGGGGTTCAATGGTCATGGTTGTCTCCACAACGGAAGGGACGGCAGGAAAAGGTGCGGACGAACGGCACCTGTCGGCAAACGGAGAGTGGCGGGTACGTTCGAAAGCCGGCGCGCGCGGGTGAACTCAAGGACAAGCACCAAGATTGCGACCAATTGGCAAAGGCTGGCAAGCCGGAAAAGCGGTTGCGCACCGACCGAGAGACTGAGGGTTGCGACAAGCACCGATGCATAGAATGCACGAAACCAGCCAAGCGCCCGCCTTTCGACGACCAGATCCTGAACACGCGGTGTCGGGGTGCGGCCGAGCGCCGGACCATAACATTCGAGCCAGGTCATGAAGGGAATGATCTTGTAAAGCTGCGCAAGACCCATGCCCGTCAGCCATCCGAAAGCTACGAGATAAACGAGCGAACCGATACCCTGTTCCATACGGTCGGTCACGAGCAGTCCAATGAAAAGAACGGTCGCGGCTGCGAGCGCGCAGAAGGCACCGATGCCGGCGCGGGCGTTGAGTTCGATTTCCCGCCTCCTTCGCTGCCGGTAGATCCGGAGGATATCGCTGGCATAGACCACGACGGCAAGCACGCCGAGAAGGGCGGCAAGGAGCAACAGGGCGAGACGGCCGAACGAGCCCGTCAGAATGAGCGGAACGACGCCCGTTACGAGGCCAAGCGCAGCGCTGCCGGACAGCCAGACGATCCTGGTGCTGCGACGCTCGGTATCCGGCGAAAGCATGAACATGGTCAAGAGACGATAGCTGACGCCCATCGTTGTAAAGGTCAGCCAGCCGCCAAGGCCGAGTACGGCATGCAGCGAGACCCCTTCCAATGTGAGAGCGATCGCCGCGCTGGTCTCCACCACGCCGCCAAGGACAAAGGCATAGGTTCCGCCGAGCAGCACCGTTACGACCAGTGCGCCGAGACCGACGACGACGAACCGCGCGGTGAGCGGCAGCGGACGGGCGCGCCACAGCGTCACCGCGAACGGGATTCCGACACAGGCAAAGCCGGCTATCGTCAGCACTGCCGCCACCGGAAGCACGACAGGCGGCAGATCGATGCTGCCGGAAAGCCCCGCGAAGCCGAAGACCAGGCCGGCGATGCCCGTTACAAGAAGCGCCAGCGCGGGAAAGGCGAGATGGGCGCAGCAAAGCGGCCGGCCGACAAGGACCGGCACGAACTGCAGCAGCGCGCCCGCCATCAGCAGGCTCAACCAGCCGAGCGCGATCGTGTGAACCAGCGCCAGGGTCTCGGGCGCCTCAATGGCCGCGGCCGGATATCCGTAGCCGAGCACCATCATCGCCTCGCCAATTACGAGAAAGGCGAGTGCGGCCGCAAAATAGGACATGGTCCAGCGGGAAAGCGTGGCCCCGAACATCTTCATTCACCTGGTTGACCGGATCACGTGAAGCAATCGGGGTCACGTGATCGGTTCTCATAAGGAGCGGAACTCGGTGGCTCAATGGCTACCGCAGCAGCATTCGCAACCGGAGGCCTCATGGCGCCCGATTTCGACGCGCCAGACGTCAGGTCCCTGCTCCAGATACTCCCAGAAGAATTCGCCCGGATGTCTCGCTTCGAGCTGGTAATGGAGCGGTCGCGGGTCGTGGTCATTGATGAGAATGAGAGAACCACCTGTGGCGAGAGCATTCAGCATGCCGAAAATTTTCGGGTGGCGTTCCACCGGCGGAATGGTCCGGACGTCGATGAAGGGCTTTGATTCCGTTTCTGCAGTTGTCATGAGGGATCCGTTCGCCGCCGCCGACATTGTTCAGTTCTCCAGGGCAAGGCGGCGTGACCGCCCCGGACTTGAGAAAACTAGTCGGCGCCGCAACGCGACATTTTGTCGAAGCGCAAACAAATTCCGGATTGAGCAAGACATCCGTTACTTGGCTTTTCGCAAAGAACGGTCCGGCATCGCAGCCTAGAGTCGGGTCATGAATTCCGACATGACCACAGGAGCCGCCATGCACGCCTCGATCCTTCAGAAGTACGGCGAAATGCGCCTGCCGCGTTACACAAGCTATCCGACCGCGCCGCGTTTTGCGGACACGATCGACTACGAGACCTATTCCGGATGGTTGGCGGCGATACCGCGCGAGCAAGACGTATCGCTCTATCTGCACATCCCCTTCTGCCGTTCGATGTGCTGGTATTGCGGCTGTCACACGACGATCACCCGGCAGGACGATCCGATCCTCGACTACCTCGCCGTCCTGAAGGACGAGATCCGGATGGTGGCGGGCGGCACCCGTCAGCCGCTTCCGGTCGGCGAAGTGCATTTCGGCGGTGGCACGCCGACGATCATCGAGCCGGAGGAATTTCTCGCGCTGATGAATTTGTTGCGCGAGCATTTCTCCCTCGCCGGTTCAACCGGCATCGCAGTCGAAATCGATCCGCGCCGGCTGACGGTCGAGATGGCGGAAGCGCTTGGCGCCGGTGGCGTCACCCGCGCCAGCCTCGGCGTGCAAAGCTTCGATCCGGTCGTCCAGAAAGCCATCAACCGCATCCAGAGCGAGGCGCAGACGGCAGACGCCGTTCATCATCTGCGCCGCTCCGGCGTCGAAAACCTCAATTTCGACCTGATCTACGGTCTACCGCATCAGACCGTCGGGTCCTGCGTCGCAACCGCTAAGGCGGCCCTGGCGATGCGGCCGGAGCGCTTCGCCGTCTTCGGCTATGCGCACATCCCCTCCTTCAAGAAGCACCAGCGCATGATCGACGAGAACGCACTGCCGGATGGTGCGGCCCGTAACGCCCAGGCGATGGCGATCAGCGAGACGCTGGTTGCCGCCGGCTATCGGCAGATCGGCCTCGATCACTTCGCCCTGCCGCACGACGACCTCGTAAGAGCCCAGGATACCGGAAAGCTGCGGCGCAATTTCCAAGGCTACACCACCGACAATTGCGAGACGCTGATCGGTTTCGGCGCGTCCGCCATCGGCCGCTCGCAGGAAGGCTATGTGCAAAACGAAGTGGCACCCGGCCTCTATGCCCGCCACATCGCGTCCGGCCGCCTGGCGACCGCAAAGGGTTATCGCCTTACCGGCGAAGACCGGATGCGGGCTGAGATCATCGAAAGACTGATGTGCGACTTCACCGCCGATATTCGAGCGATCGCCGCGGCCCACGGTTTCGACGCTCGTCCGCTTATCGAGGGCAACGCCAAGCTCGCTGCGCTTGCCGAAGACGGCGTGCTGGATGTTGCAGGCGGCGTCATCCAGGTACGGCAGGATCACCGCTTCGTCATTCGTGCGGTCGCCGCCGCCTTCGACTCCTACCTCGAGCAGTCGCAAAGGACGCACAGCAAGGCTGCGTGAGGAAAGGGTGCGGCAAGCGAAAGGCTGACCCAAAGCGCGGCTAATGTTTGCCACCCGAAATGCAATCGGGTCGCCATCCGGGTCTCGCGCGATGAAGGTGCGGGCTCCCAACGGCTGTCCTCAAGCTCTGGTGGAATGTGACGCCTGCACTTTGATCACGGGAATGGCGGCTTCGCGTGGCCGAAGGGAGACATTTTCTCATGCGCGGGAGGAGCGGAGGGGACGCCCTTGCTCCGTCCTGCGCCCGCTCAACGCCGGCGTGGGACGGGGTTCCCCGGTCATTTGCCGTTAGCGGATCACTTGATCCGGTGAACTCACCTTGATTCCGAAAGGACGGAAATGTTTCAGGTTGGCCGTGATGACCGTCAGCTGGTGAACGCTGGCGGTTCCTGCAATCATGGCATCGGACGCGCCGGGATTGTGACCAGCCGCAATCGCCTTGGCTTCCAACTTACCGCCTTCGCGTGCAACGTCCGCGTCTACAGGCAAAATCCTGTCACGATAACCGGCGATCAAACCCTGCAAGAACAGCTCGATTCCGGCCGCTTTGGCCTTCGAGCCCTTAGCTTCCAAAAGCCGCACGCCCTTTTCAATTTCGTGCACGGTAACGGCAGACAGGTAGACCGCGCTAAGCTGATCCCGCTCATCCAGCCAGTCCGCAAATTCCGATGAGGCCGTAGCCTTGGAGGGCGAGAACATCGAAATTGCGTTCGTATCGAGAAGGTAGCCGGTCACAGATCGACCTCACGCGAGGGAGCCGGATTTCGGGCGAAAACATCATCGTCAAGATCGATGTCGGCCGGGAATGATCTCAGGTACTGGACGAGGCTAGGGCGCTCTTTATGAAGCGCCTTCCTTGCCGCTTCTGCGGCTCTTACAGAGACGAGGACGGCAGCAGCGCGGCCGTGCCGCGTGATCGTAACAAACTCACCAGCGGCGGCTTGATCTACGATATTCGAGAAACCAGCTTTGGCGTCCTTCAGGCTGATTGTTGACATTAGAACCTCCTAAGGGTGGTCACATATGACCACCCTAGGCATTGTAGCAGATGAAATCAAGGCAAACGGTGGGGATGGATAGAGAGCCCGGTCGCGTAGCGATCGTGAACCCTCGTCGCTGTCGACTGGTCGCTGGAGGCCTATCCGGCAAGGCCGCGATAGATGGCGGGAAGCGCGGCCGGTAGCCGGGCAATGTTGCCGACCATGGCATAGCCGTTCTGGCCGAACATCGTCGGCACATAGGATCGCGCCTCGCGATCGACCGTGACGGCAAAGGTGCTGATCCCGCTTCGGCGCGCCTCCGCCACGGCTCGCCGGCTGTCTTCCAGCGCGAAGCGTCCCTCGTAGTGGTCGATGTCGTTCGGCTTGCCATCGGTGAGCACCAGAAGCAGTTTCTTGCGGTTCGGCTGCTTGCGGAGCTCAGCCGAAGCATGCCGGATCGCCGCGCCGATGCGGGTGTAATAACCGGGCTTGAGCGCGGCGATCCGCGCCTCGACGAGACCACTCATCGGCTCATCGAAAGCCTTGACGGTTTCCACCCGCACCCAGTCACGCCGCCGCGACGTGAAGGTCAGGATCGAGTGGTTGTCGCCGCAAGCCGCCAGGCCATGTGCCAGGATCGTCAACGCCTCCTTCTCGACATCGAGAACGCGGTGATTGTCCGACCAGGAATCGGTCGACAGGGACACGTCGACGAGGATGGTCACAGCGAGATCGTGCGCCTGCGGCCGGCTCATCAGGTGAATACGGTCGCTTCCCTGGCCGCCGGCCGCAAGGTCAGTGCGCGCACGAACAACAGCGTCGAGATCGAGATCGGCGCCGTCGATCTGCGCGCGCAGGATCTCGTGTCGCGGTCTGAGCACCTCGAACTGACGTCGCACACGACGAATGAGGCTTTGCGTCTCCCAGGTCAGCTCGGCCCGGTCGCCGAGTGCGGAAGCGGGAGAAGCCAATACGCGGCAATGGTCCTTGAGATAGGTGCCTGTACGGTAGTTCCACTCCGGATAAGTATGTTCGGCCGTCAACGGTGTGACGTCGACCGCCTCGGGCGGCAGGTCCAGATCGAACCGGAAGCGTGCGGACGGGCGCCCCTTCCGTTCGCCGAGCGTCATCTCGTCCAGCTCTTCCGCAGCCTTCGCATCGTGGTCGTCGCTGTCGTCGGCGGGCCGGTCGACGTTGACCATCTCCGCCATGGCAAGGATCTTCTCGAAGCGGTTGAGAATGAACGGGCTGCGGTCGCCCTTGCGGTTCCTGCGATTCTCGCGAGTCGCGACATGGCGCTCGGTCTCGGTGAGCGACGGCGCCGCCCCGCCCAACGCCGGGTCATCATCCTCGCGTCGCGTATCCGTCTCGGCGCGCACCAGCGCATCCGGCCAGAGCGGCAGAGGCAGCATCGGCAGATAGCCGGGCGGCGCGCGATGCGGGAAGATGACCGGCAAAGTATTGCCCGGCTCCCCTGCGGCCGTCCGCAAAATGGCGAGAATGCGGTTTTCGACATGCTGCTCCACGGATGGCAGCGCGCCTCTGGTTCGCTCCGCAAGGACGGCTGCCGCGAGCCGGCGGTAACGCGGACTCATGCCCGGAAACATATCCAACACGGCCGTGACGGTTACTTCCGCACGAGTAAGTGCGGCAAGATCGCGGCGGAGCAGATCGGTCTCCGCCAGCGGCTCCAGCGACATCGTCGCCATATAGGCGACCAGCCAGAAATAGAGGTCGCGATTGAGGTCCTTGTCTGGAAAACGATCGATTTCCGCCGGCAGCATCAGCGATGCGTGATCGCGCCCGGGCTGCGTGAGCTTCTCCTCCCCGAGGCCCACGCGCTGGCGCCATTTGAGCCTGTGGGCCGACGTGCGTCCGCGCGCCGGGGCGATCTGCACTGCGCTCTCGCCGCCGTACCCCCGGAACGAGATCGAAAGCACCGGCAGGAGATCCGCAAGCCGAACGGCGTGCTCCGGGTAGCGCCGCCACGTGCGCGTATTGCCGATGAAGCGGTGCCAGGCACGGCCGACCGTTTCTTCCAGTTCGAGGAAATCGAGCATGGCCAGGACCTCAGGCTATCAGGGAGTCGGCCACTTCCAGAAGCGCCGCCCTGACGTCGGGCTCGTCGGTCAGGGGCTCTATCATGGCAGCGCGGACAGCTTCCTTCGCCGGCATCCCGGCGTCGATCAGGCAGGCGCAGTAGACGAGCAGGCGGGTCGAAACGCCCTCTTCGAGATCGTGACCTTTAAGCGCTCTCAGGCGCGCGGCGAGAGCGACGAGCCGTGCCACTTGGCACTCCGCGAGACCGCTTTCCGCCGCGACGACGGCGATTTCCTGCGCCTTCGGCAGGAAGTCGAACTCGATCGCGACGAAGCGCTGCCGCGTGCTGGGCTTCAGGCTCTTGAGAAGGTTCTGGTAGCCGGGATTGTAGGAGACGACCAGCATGAAGCCGGACGGCGCCTCGAGCATCTCGCCGGTGCGCTCCAGCGGCAGCATGCGGCGATCGTCGGTGAGCGGATGGAGGACGACGGCGACGTCCTTGCGCGCCTCGACGATCTCGTCGAGATAGCACACGCCGCCCTCGCGCACTGCGCGCGTCAGCGGCCCGTCGACCCAGACCGTGTCGCCGCCCTTCAGGAGGTAACGGCCGGTGAGATCCGCGGCGGCGAGATCGTCATGACAGGAAACCGTCGAGAGCGGCAGGCCGAGCCTCGCGGCCATATGGCTGACGAAACGCGTCTTGCCGCAGCCGGTCGGGCCTTTCAGCAGGAGCGGCAATTGCCTGACCCAGGCGGTTTCGAACAGCGCGCATTCGTTGCCGAGCGGACTGTAGTGCGGAATGTCGGCGGTCGGGCGAGGTGCGTTCGGCAGAACAAAGTTCATTTTGGTCTCCGTGACAAATAGTCGAAGCAAGAAGGACCGATCCCGACGTGGGCGGGATCGGTCGGGGCGATCATTCGGCGGGCTGGATCGAAGCGGCAAGCCGTTCGCTGCGCTCGCGGCCTGGAACCAGCACGGCCCAGATGAACATCAGCGCCGAGACGAGGACGACTGCACCCGAGCCGAGGCGGATCCAGTAGAACAGCGCCAGCTGGTCCTGCACGTCCATGTAGCTCTCGCCGAGGACGCGCTGCAGGTGGACCTGAAGGACGCCCGCGAAGGTGAGTGCGAAGGTCATCACCGACATGGCGGTACACATGGCCCAGAAGCTGACGATCGAGAGCCACTGATTGTAGGGTTGGCGGCCGCGGATTTCCGGGATCGCATAGGCCATCACGGCCAGGTTCAACATCACATAAGCGCCGAAGAAGGCGAGGTGGCCGTGGGCCGCAGTCACCTGCGTGCCGTGGGTGTAGTAGTTCACCGAGGACAGCGTGTGCAGGAAGCCCCAGACGCCGGCGCCGAAGAAGGCCATGACCGAGCAGCCGATCGCCCAGAGAAGGGCCGCACGGTTCGGGTGCTTGCGCCCGGCCTTCCAGGTCATGACGAAGGTGAAGATCACCATGGTGAAGAACGGTGCGACTTCGAGCGTCGAGAAGAGCGAGCCGATCCACTGCCAATAGCCCGGCGCGCCGATCCAGTAGTAATGGTGACCGGTGCCGAGGATGCCGGAGAAGAGCGCCAGGCCGACGATGACGTAGAGCCACTTCTCGACGACCTCGCGGTCGATGCCGTTAAGCTTGATCATCAGGAAGGCGAGCACCGATGCCATGATCAGCTCCCAGACGCCTTCAACCCACAGGTGGACGACGTACCACCAGTACATCTTGTCGAGTGCCAGGTTCATCGGGTTGTAGAAGGCAAACAGGAAGAAGATCGCCACACCCCAGAGGCCGAAGATCAGGATGTTGGTCACCGTCGTCTTGCGGCCCTTGAGAACGGTGAGCGTGATGTTGTAGAGGAACATCAGCGCCACCACGACGATGCCGACCTTGATCGCGAAGGGCTGCTCGAGAAACTCACGGCCCTCGTGGATATGGAAAAGGTACCCGACCACCGCGACGGCCGCCGCGATCAGGAAGAGCCAGAACTGCGCCGCCGCGATCTTGGTGCTGTAAAGCTCCGTTTCCGCTTCCTCTGGTAGGAGATAATAAGTGGCGCCCATGAAGCCCATCAGCAGCCAGACGATCAGCGCATTGGTGTGCACCATGCGCACGATGTTGAACGGCAGGAGCTCGGAGAGCGTGTTGGGCAGGACGTAGATGGTGCCGGCGAGAACACCGAACAGCACCTGGGCGAGAAACAGGCCGAGTGCGCCATAAAAATAGAGCATCGCGACCTTCTGGGTCTGGTATTTCATGGTTCTTTACTCCAATCGCAACGCTTAGCCAGCCTCGTTCGGTGGCCAGTTCTGGGTCTTGATGCGGCTCGTCCACTCCAGGAAGTCGGCGAGGTCGTTGAGCTCCTGTTCGGTGAGACTGAATTGCGGCATCTGCCGGCGCCCTTCGACGCCGGAGGGTTGCGCCGCCATCCACGCCTTCAGCGTTTCGCGCGCGCCTTCCGGATCCTTGTCGCCACCCCAGCGCTTCCAGACATTGCCGAGCTCGGGCGCGAAATAGGCGCCTTCGCCGAGAAGCGTGTGGCAGTTGATACAGGAGTTCTTTTCCCAGACGTGCTTGCCGCGCCCGACCGAGTCCGTCAGCGTCGTCTCGTCCGTCGAGCTCGTCTTCATGTAATAGTGGCTATGGGCGGTCAGCCCGACAAATATGGCAAAGAAGAAGAAGGACCCGCCATAGAAGACGTTTCGGGCCCCGGTCTTGGTGAGGCGTTCTGCCATCACGTGGTCCTTTCGATTTCAGATGGCCGCGAAAGCGTGGCCGGCTTGATCTGATCCCCTCCCCGTTTGGCGCCGCCTGCAGCGGTGCCGACGAATGTCCGGGGCGCGATCCATGTCTATGGATTTCCCGCGCGCGTTCTTTGCGTTTCGGCAAACAAGGAAAGCGGTTTCAAACGGATGGCATGCCGGTGGCGACGAGCTTCGCCGCTGCGAGCAGCACGAGGACCAGCGGCCAGACGAAAAGCCCACGCCGCACGGCGGCCGAACCGGAGCGCAGGCCCATGAAATCCAGGATGATCAGCCTGGCTTTGATGAGCGCCAGAGTGAGGACGCCGAAAACGACGACAGAGGCGCGGCCTTGAAAGGCGACCGCCGACATGCCCGAAAGCACGATGGCAACGAGCACGATCCAGGTTCGACCGAGTTGGTTTCGAGTGCGGTCCGTCATAGGTCATACCAGATAGATGATCGGGAACATCACGATCCAGATGAGATCGATGACATGCCAGAGGGTTGTTATCAGGGTTACATTGCCGGGCGTCGGACGCCAGGCGACGAGAAGCAGGATCAGGCCACCGAAGGCCACATGCAGCAGATGGAAGCCGGTGATCAGGAAATAGAGCTCGAAGAAGGCGCCGAACCGGGCAATGTCGCCGCTTGCGAGCTCACCGTTATATTCCGTGAGCTTGATGGCAACGAAGACGAAGCCGAGCAGGGCGGCCATGACGAGGGCACGCCGGCGCTCCCCGGGTAGAGCGGATTTGCGCGCGGCGAGCGCCGCCTGCCAGCCGCTCGTCAAAAGTACCAGCGTGTTGATGCCTGCGAGCAGGGGGTTGAGTTCGTTTCGCCCGGCAGCAAATGCCTCGGCCTGCAGGGAGCCGGTGACGAGAAAGGCCGCTAGCAGAATGCCGAAGGCCGCAAGTTCGCTCCAGACCAGAATCCAGAGCAGAAGCTCATCCGCGGGCGCTTCTTCTCCCGCTTCGATATCAGACGTTACCCGTGCATCCATGCCGCATCTCCCTTGATCGGAAACGATCGGCACTTAGGCGAGCCGGCAGAGCGATATCTTTGACATTTCGCAAGGAAGCAGGGCCAAAAACCGGATATCGGCGAGGGCACCCAGAGCGGGATGAGGAAAAGTGTGCGCGGTTTTCCGCCCGCATCCCGCGTCTCAACTTATTAGAATCGATCACGTTTACGATTTTGGGTCGATTCGACCGAAAATCATCGTGATCTAGGAGTTCTTCGATGACAGACGCACAGATCGGCCTTTCGGTCGCTACCCCCATCATCATCGTTTTCGCCCTAGTCCTCCACCGCATGGGCGTGTTGCAGCGTGCCGGCACGGTCTCGGCCGTCCTGTTCTCGATCGCGATTGCCGTGGTGCTCTTTCTCGACCGCTAGCGCATGGCTCGTATCAATCGGGACTTGCGATATGTCAAAGAAGCGAGCCGGCTCGCCGGCTAGACGATTGCGTCAGGATCAATCGATTGGAGTCCGGCTGATGGCTGGAAAAGAGACGATGCAACGAAGCCGCATGCTGGAAAACGGCTATGACGCGCTGTTGGAATTATGTGATCGGCTGGAGGCAATCGCCGACACCTTGCCGAACGCAATCGATGTGACGCGCTACGATGAGATCGCGAACACGCTGGTACCGACGCTTGGCAACCTGCACGAACTGGAGGAGCAAGTCCTCTTTCGGCAACTTCGCTCACAACCGGACGGTCGCAACGTGACGACGTTAATCGAGCGTCTTCGCAAAGAGCACGAACACGATGAGAAAGCTGCGGCGGAAGTCGCCGATGCCCTGCGCGAGCTTCTTCACGGTCGCTGCCGGCTAAGCTGGGACGCGATCGGCTATATGCTGCGTGTCCTCTTCGAGAACCTCCGCCGCCATGTCGCGACGGAGCGTCTACTGCTTGCCGAACGCCGTCGGGGTGCCTGCAATGCGTGAATTTTTTCTGGCCTTCGCGGTCTTTCTCGCGCTGCACATGGTGCCCGCCATGCCGAAACTTCGCGAGCGGCTTATTCAGCGGCTGGGCCGCAAGGGTTATTTTGCCGGCTATTCGCTGCTGTCGATCGTAGCGCTCGTCTGGGTCTTCCACGCGGCGCTGACGCTGGATTTCATACCGCTCTGGGACCCGGCGCCTTGGCAGGCCTGGGTGACCTTCGTGCTCGCACCCCTCGGCATATTTCTTGTTCTTGCGGGCCTCTTCAGCGAGAACCCGCTTTCCGTCTCGATCTTTCAAGGCACCGGACGGACTGGAGCGATCGTCGGCATCACGCGACATCCGGTGCTCTGGGGGTTCCTCATCTGGGCGGCGGGACACGTTGTGCCGAACGGCGATCTTCGTTCGCTCGTACTTTTCGGCGGTTTTGCGCTCTTTGCCGCGGGCGGTTTCCTGATGGTCGAACGGCGCGCGCGCCGGCGCCTGGGCGACAAGTGGCCGAGCGCTGCCGCCGGCACGTCGATCTGGCCCTTCGCCGCCGTCCTCGGCGGCACCACTCGCTTCCGGCTCGATCCTGTGCTGGTGCTGTCGGCCTTCGCCACGGCAGCCATTACGCTCTGGCTGCTTGCCGGCGGCCATCACGCCCTCTTCGGTGCCGATCCTCTGCTGCAAGCCTTTGCCATGATTTGACCTTGCCGCGCGTCGCACATTCCTGACGCGGCTTTATCCCTGCCAGGTTTCGGCGAGCGGCGCGATCGGCAGCGCCAGAAGGTCGATGGCGCGCGCGGCAAGGTGATCGACGATCGCCTCGACGCTTTTCGGCCGGTGATAAAATCCTGGCACCGGCGGCATGACGATCGCCCCCATTTCCGTGACGGCGCACATGTTGCGCAGGTGCCCGAGGTGGAGCGGCGTCTCGCGCGTCATCAACACGAGACGCCGGCGCTCCTTCAGATGCACGTCTGCGGCTCTGACCAGAAGGTTGTCCGCAAGGCCGCTGGCGATCGCCGCCAGCGTGCGCATCGAGCAGGGTGAGACGATCATGCCGGCGGTCGGAAAGGATCCGCTGGCAATCGCCGCGCCGATGTTGTCGTGCTCGTAAACCCGATCGGCCTTTTCGAGCAAGCGCAGTAGCGCGTCCCGTCCGACCTCGTGGCTCAGCGTGCGATGGGCCGCCGGCGACATGACGAGATGCATCTCGACTTCGTCGATCCGCGCAAGTCGCTCGGCGATGCGCAGCGGGATCGCGCCCCCCGAAGCGCCGGTTACGCCGACGACTATCCTCGATCTTGCCGTCATCGGCTCTCTCCCAGACCCAGCTCCGCCCACATCCGATCGACATCGGCTTTCACCTCTGGCGACATGTCGAGCACCCTCCCCCATTCGCGGTCGGTCTCCGCGCCGATCTTGGTGGTCGCATCGAGCCCGAGCTTGCCGCCGAGGCCGGATCGAGGCGAGGCGAAGTCGAGATAGTCGATCGGCGTGTCGGCGACGATGGTGATGTCACGGCTCGCGTCGAAGCGCGTGGAAAGCGCCCAGACGACATCCGGCCAGTTGCGCACATTGATATCCGGGTCGACGACGATGATGAGCTTCACGTAGCTGAACTGCGGCAGCATCGACCAGAGCCCCATCATCAACCGCTTCGCCTGGCCCGGATAACGCTTGTCGATCGCCACGACCATCGCCCGGTAGGAGCAGGCTTCCGGCGGCAGCCACAAGTCGACGATCTCCGGAAACTGCTTCTTCACGAGCGGCACGAACAGCACGTTCATCGCTTCGCCAAGACACGACGGTTCGTCGGGCGGGCGCCCGGTATAGGTGGAGAGATAGATCGGATTTCGGCGCATCGTGATCGCCGAAAGCGTCATGACCGGGAAGCGGTCGACAGAATTGTAATAGCCGGTATGGTCGCCGTAAGGCCCTTCATCCGCCGTCTCGGTCTCAGACACCGTCCCTTCGAGCACGATCTCCGCATTCGCCGGCACCGGCAACGGCACCGTACGACCGGTCGCAACCGGTGTTCGGCGCCGGCGAATGAGCCCTGAAAAATTAAGTTCGCTCAGTCCGTCCGGCAACGGCATCACCGACGCGAGGATAGTGGCCGGATCCGCCCCGATCGCGACCGCGACCGGCATGTCCCGGCCCTGTTTCTGCCAAAGGCGATGATGGCGCGCACCGCCGCGATGGGCGAGCCAGCGGACGATCGCCCGATTTCTGCCCAGAACCTGCATGCGGTAGATGCCGACATTGATGTCGGACGGGTCGTCCGGAGCCATGGTGATCACCAGTGGCCAGGTGATGAGCGGCGCCGGTTCGCCCGGCCAGCACCACTGGATCGGCAGTTTTCCGAGATCGACATCCGGACCGCTCCAGACGATCTCCTGGCATGGCGCCCGGCTACAATGCTTCGGCCGCATCGAGAGCGCGGACCGCAGCAACGGCAGTTTCTCCCAGGCGTCACGCAGCGATCCCGGCGCGCGGGGGTCGCGCAGCTCGGCGAGTTCCGCGGCAAGGAACGGCAATCCGCCCGGCTCCAGGCCGCAGCCGCGCTCGATCCGCGCTTGCGCGCCGAAAAGATTGGCGAGCAGCGGAATCTCGTGCACACGGCCGGAAGCATCGACCGGCTTTTCGAACAACAGCGCCGGTCCGCTTGACGCAAGCACGCGCCGGTGGATCTCGGTGACTTCATGTACGAGCGAAACAGGCTGCGAAATCCGCTTCAGCTCGCCGTCGCGTTCAAGCGACGAAGCAAAATCCTGTAGCGAGGCGAAGTGCTGTGCTGTGCGGAAGGCTTTGTTCATGCCGCCTCTTTGTGCCGGTGATTTCAGCCTGTCTTTGATGTGGGACAAACACAAGAGACAGCCGCCGGCTAACATTAGGCAGATATTCACATTTTGCAGGCCCCACATGACCGTTCCCCCAGCGATGGCCGTTCCGCTCCGGCTCATCCCCCTTCCCGCCATCGAGCGGGCAACAAGGCTCGTCTTCTCCCACGTCATGACGCGGCATCCGGGCCTTTTCGGTCGCCTCGGCGAACACGCGGCCAAGCGATACGGCTTCTTCCCGTCCGACCTGCCGGTCGGCTTCCTGGTCGAGCCTGCCAAGAACCGCATATCCGTGCACCGCAAGCCCGACCTGCCTGCCACAGACGCTGCGGTCACCGGCGGTTTCGTGCTTCTGCTCGGGCTGCTTGAAGGCCGCCTTGATGGAGACGCGGTGTTCTTCTCGCGCGACCTGACGGTGACCGGCGACATGGAGGCGATGCTGGCGCTGCGCAACGCGCTCGACGACTGCAACATCGACCTGCCCTCCGACATCGGCAGCCTTGCGGGCCCCTTTGCGCCGCTGATCCGGCGGGCCGCCGCGGAGATCAGAAGCCGCGTCCTGCCCAGGGAGGCCGGCCAATGGAACTGATCTGCCCGGCCGGAACGCCGGCCGCCTTCCGCGAGGCCGTCGATGCCGGAGCCGACGCCGTCTACTGCGGTTTTCGCGACGAGACCAATGCCCGCAATTTCCCGGGGCTGAACTTTTCCCGCGATGAGTTGAAGGCGGCGATCGCCTATGCCCGCCAGCACGGAACGATGACCTTCGTCGCCATCAACACCTTCATGCGCGCCGGTCGCGAAAAGCTCTGGCACGAGGCCGTGGACGACGCCGTGCGCCTCGGCGCCGACGCCGTCATCCTCGCGGATTTCGGCCTGATGGCCTATACCGCCGAGCGCTATCCCGACCAGCGCCTGCACGTGTCCGTGCAGGCTTCCGCCGCTAATACAGACGCGGTCAATTTCCTGGTCGAGACGTTTCGGGCAAAGCGGGTCGTGCTGCCGCGCATTCTCACCATTCCCGACATCGCGCGCCTTGCAAAACAGATCCGCTGCGAGATCGAGGTTTTCGTCTTCGGCGGGCTCTGTGTGATGGCGGAGGGACGTTGTTCGCTCTCCTCCTATGCCACCGGCAAGTCGCCGAACATGAACGGCGTCTGTTCTCCGGCAAGCCATGTGCGCTATCGCGAGGATGGCCGCGAACTCGTCTCGGAACTCGGCGAGTATACGATCAACCGCTTTCCCGCCGGCGAGGCAGCCGGCTATCCGACGCTCTGCAAGGGACGCTTCAACGTCGCGGACGAGCGCGGCTACGCCTTCGAGGACCCGGTTTCGCTCGACGTGATGGACCACGTCGATCTGTTGCGCGAGGCCGGCGTCAGCGCGCTGAAGATCGAGGGACGCCAGCGCGGCAAGGCTTATGTGGCGGAGGTCGTCTCGGTGATGCGCCGCGCGCTTGCCGCGAATGCCGCCGATCGACCTGCCCTCATCTCACGGCTGAGACTCTTGAGCGAAGGCCAGCGGACGACGTCCGGCGCCTATGAAAAGCGTTGGAGGTAGATCATGACTGGCGCAACGCTTCCAAGCCTTAGCCTCGGCCCCGTCCTCTACTTGTGGGACGGACCCAAATGGCGCGATTTCTATTTCCGCATCGCCGACGAAGCGCCGGTCACGCATGTCGTCATCGGAGAGACCGTCTGCTCGAAACGGCTGCATTTCATCGAGCCGCATGTCGGCGAAGTGGTCGAGCGGCTGGAGCGCGCGGGCAAGAGCGTCAGCCTCGCCTCGCTGGCGCTCGTCACGCTCGAACGCGAAAGCCAGATCGTGCGCGCTCTGGTGCGCGACAGCGCCCACCCGGTCGAAGCCAATGACCTGTCGGCGCTCGGACTGCTGGCCGGCAAGCCGCACTCCGTCGGCCCGTTGATCAACGTCTATAATGGCGCCACAGCGCGGCTGCTCGCTTCGCGCGGTGCGACGAGCATATGCCTGCCGCCCGAACTGCCCATGACATCCGTGCGCGAGATCGTTCGCGATGCGCCCGGCGTGGCCTTCGAGATATTCGCCTTCGGGCGGGTGCCGCTCGCGATCTCCGCCCGCTGTGCGCACGCCCGGTCCAAGGGGCTGGTCAAGGACAATTGTCAGTTCATCTGCGGCGACGACCCGGATGGTCTGGTCGTCGAAACGCTCGACCGGCAGCCCTTTCTTGCCCTGAATGGCGTGCAGACCGTGTCGCACACATGCCAGGCACTGATCCAGGAGCTGCCGGAATTAGCGGCCGCCGGCATTTCGCGGATCCGGCTTTCGCCGCAGGACTGCGACATGGTTGCCGTTGCACGAACCTTTGACGACGCGATCGCCGGCAGGTCCGCACCGGCCGATGCCATCGCCGGTCTTCAAGCCGCCTATCCCGCCGCAAGCCTTGCCAACGGCTTCCATTACGCCCAGCAAGGCGCCGCCTGGATTGCTGGCCACGCATCAACCTAGTGCGGGGCGTGGGCGGTTTTCGCCCGCATCCCGCTGTTAGCCGGAGTCTCGCCATGGTACGTGAAATCGACGTTCTCGCAGGTGGAAGCGCTGATGATGAAAATCTCGTGGCGGTCTTCGGCCAGATCCGCAGGCTGATCGACGGTGCTGCGCTCGAATGCGGCTGCCGCGCTCGTGTCGACGACTTGCTGCTTCGCTTCGAAAGCCTGACGGCGAGGCAGCGTGAAAAGCGCATGCTCGACCAGGTCCGGCGCCGCCGGCGCCGCATCGCCACGATCATGGAACTGCTTCACGAGCTTGACGAGATCGGCTATGGGGATGCCGACCGAAGCGTGTTGGTGGAAGCGCGGCTGCTTTTCGAGGACATTGCCGAAGCCGCGCTGCAAGGTGCGCGGCTCCTCAATGTCGCCGCCTTGCCAAGCTCGAAGGCGGGTGTGCGATGAACACGGTTACCCTTTCGGGAGCGCGTGATCTGGAGACGGTGAATGAACCTTCCGTTGCGTATCCTTTGTTTGTGCCTTGGCTGGCTGATGGTCGGGTTCGCCATCGCCGGCGTGTTCCTGCCGCTATTGCCCACCACACCTTTCCTGCTCCTGGCGGCCGGCCTGTTCGCCCGGGCGTCTCCCCGGCTTGAGCGCTGGCTCGTCGAGCATCCCGTTTTCGGTCCTTCACTGCGCCTCTGGCGGGAAAAGGGTGCGATCGCGGCGAAGGCGAAGTTCACCGCCGTCGCCCTGATCGCCGCAAGCTTCGGTCTCTTCTGTCTTTTCAGCAATCCGGACGCGATGCTTGCGGCCATCGTCGCGGCCGTGATGGCACTCCCCGCCGCCTTCATTCTGACGCGCCCAAGCAATTGAGTGCCGATCCAACGGCTTTAGAAGTTGCTCGCGTGCAGCTCCTTCATCGCCTGCCGCAGTTCGTCGATCGGGGTTGAACTCGTGGTCGTCTCGCCTTCCAGTTCCGGCGGCACCTTCCAGCCTGGATCGATGCCCTGCATGTTCGGCAGCTCGTGCGCGATGCCCTTGTGGCAATCGATGCAGGTCGCCCGGCCGGGAAGCAGATAACGGGTGTGGATCGTCGCCGCCCGTTCCGTCTGCTTCTGGAGGTCCATAGCCACCGACGAATGGCAATTGCGGCATTCGAGACTGTCGTTTGCCTTCAGCCGCGCCCATTCATGCTGGGCGAGTTCCAGCCGATGCTCGAGGAATTTCGGGCGGGTGTTGATCGTCCCGAAGATCTTGCCCCAGACCTCCTTCGATGCCTGCATCTTGCGGGCGATCTTGTCCGTCCAGTCATGCGGAACGTGGCAGTCCGGGCAGGTGGCCCTGACGCCGGAGCGATTGGAGAAATGGATCGTCCGCGTCAGCTCCTGATAGACGTTGTCGCGCATCTCGTGGCAGGAGGTGCAGAAGGCCTCGGTGTTGGTGAGCTCGAGCGCGGTGTTAAAGGCACCCCAGAACATCACGCCGCCGACGAAGCCGCCGAGCGTCAGGAAGCCGAGGCTCAGCGTTCCCGCCGGCGTGCTGACAATGCGCCACGCCCAAAGGACGAGTTTCCTGATCCATGCCATGGCGTCACTCGCTCCCCGCGGGCTTGACGCCCAGCTCGCTCATATCCTTGAAGGTATTGCCGACGAGCGGTTTGACGTTCGCCTGCGGCACGTGGCAGGCGGTGCAGAAGTAGCGCCGTGGCGACACGTCCGCGAGCATCTGGCCTTCACGCGTCATATAATGGGTGACGCTGATCATCGGCGCACCCGACTCCTCGGTAAGCTCGCGCTTGTGGCAGGAGAGGCAGCGGTTGGTGTTGACCGAAAGCTGATAGCCCTCGATCGAGTGCGGGATCACCGGCGGCTGGTCAGGATAATTGCGCTCCTTGCGAACGTCATCGACCACCCATTTCGGTATCGGGGGCGCCCCTGGCTCGGTCATCTCCTGCGGGGGACCGGAGAGTTCCGGCACCCTTTCTTCGGGCGCCATCTGGGCGATCGCCGCGCTGCTGACGAACAGCAGCGCGAGCAGCGCACCAAACATCCATACGGGGCTTCGCATCATGCGACAGAGACGATCTTGACCGCGCATTTCTTGAAATCCGTCTGTTTGGAGATGGGATCGGTGGCATCCAGCGTCACCTTGTTGATGAGCTTGCTGGCGTCGAACCAGGGGACGAAGATGACGCCCGGCGGCATGCGATTGCGGCCGCGCGTCTCGACGCGGGCACGGATCTCGCCGCGCCGGGAAATGATCCTGACCTCGGCACCCTGATTGAGGTTGCGCTTGCGTGCGTCGTCAGCATTCACGAAACAGACGGCGCCCGGGAAGGCCCGGTACAGTTCCGGCACCCGCATCGTCATCGATCCGGAATGCCAATGTTCGAGCACGCGACCGGTGACGAGCCAGATATCGAATTCCTCGTCCGGCGACTCGGCCGGAGGCTCGTAGGGAACGGCGAGGATCACCGCCCTGCCGTCCGGACGGCCGTAGAACTTCACGTCCTCGCCCGGCTTCACATAGGGGTCGTAGCCCTCGCGGTAGCGCCAGAGCGTCTCCTTGCCGTCGACCACGGGCCAGCGCAGGCCGCGCACCTCGTGGTAGCGGTCATAGGGCGCGAGGTCGTGTCCATGGCCGCGCCCGAAGGAGGCATATTCCTCGAACAAGCCCTTCTGGATGTAGAAGCCGAAGGCCTCGGCTTCCCGGTTCGCGTAGTCCTTGTTGATCTCGCTCGCGGCGAAACGATCGACATTGCCGTTCTTGAAGAGCACGTCGTAGAGCGTCTTGCCGCGATAGCCGGGATTGGCGTCGAGGGTTTCCGCGGGCCACACCTCGTCGGTGGTGAAGCGCTTGGAGAACTCCACCATCTGCCAGAGATCGGAACGCGCCTCGCCGGGCGCATCGACGAGTTGGTGCCATACGTGGGTGCGCCGCTCGGCATTGCCGTAAGCGCCCTCCTTCTCCACCCACATCGCGGCCGGCAGAATGAGGTCGGCGCTCATCGCCGTGATCGTCGGATAGACATCGGAGACGACGATGAAATTGTCGGGGTTGCGGTAGCCCTGATAGGTCTCGTTGCTGGTGTTGGGCGCCGCCTGGATGTTGTTGTTGACCTGCACCCAATAGAAATTGAGCTTGCCGTCCTTCAACATGCGGTCCTGCTCGACGGCATGGTAACCCGGCTTTTCCGGGATGATGCCGTGCGGCACCCGCCAGATTTCCTCGGCGTGCTTGCGGTGCTCGGGATTGGTCACTGTCATGTCGGCCGGCAGCCGGTGCGCGAAGGTGCCGACCTCGCGTGCCGTGCCGCAGGCCGAAGGCTGCCCGGTCAGCGAGAACGGGCTGTTGCCCGGCTCCGAAATCTTCCCCGTCAGGAGATGGAGGTTGTAGACCATGTGGTTGACCCAGACGCCGCGCACATGCTGGTTGAACCCCATGGTCCAGAGCGACATCACCTTGCGGTTCGGGTCGGCGTAAAGATCGGCCAGTTGTTCGAGGAAACCGACCTCGACCCCGGTCAGCTCCACTGTCTTGTCGAGCGTGTACTCCGAGACGAACTTCTTGAAGTCCTCGAAAGTGCTCGGCGTCATCTTGGCGGCGTCCTTGGCGTTCACTGCCTTGACCTCGAGCGGATTGTCCGGCCTCAGGCCGTAGCCGATGTCGGTCGCGCCGACCATGAAGGTCGTGTGCTTGTCGACAAACTCCTGATTGACGCGCCCCGTTTGAATGATGTGGTTGGCGATGTAATTGAGGATCGCGAGATCCGTGCCCGGCTTGAAGACGATCGGGATGTCGGCGAGGTCCATGCTGCGGTGGGTGAAGGTCGACAACACCGCCACCTTGACATGCTCCTGCCCCAGCCGGCGATCCGCAAGCCGCGTCCACAGGATCGGGTGCATCTCCGCCATGTTCGAGCCCCAGAGGACAAAGGCGTCGGCATGCTCGAAATCGTCGTAGCATCCCATCGGCTCGTCCATGCCGAAGGTGCGCATGAAGGCATAGGCGGCGGACGCCATGCAATGGCGGGCATTGGGGTCGAGATTGTTGGAGCGGAAGCCGGCGCGCATCAGTTTCGTCGCCGCATAGCCCTCGAAGATCGTCCACTGCCCGGATCCGAACATGCCGACAGCCGTTGGCCCCTTTTCCTTCAGGACTCTCTTCGCCTGCTCGGCCATCACGTCGAAGGCCTCGTCCCAGCTCACCGGTTCGAACTCGCCGTCCTTGGCAAAGGCGCCGTTCCGCTTGCGCAGAAGCGGCGTCTTCAGCCGGTCGGCGCCATACATGATCTTCGAGAGGAAGTAGCCCTTGATGCAGTTGAGGCCGCGATTGACCTCCGCCTGCATATCGCCATGGGTGGCAACGACCTGGCCCTCCTTGACGCCCACCATCACGCCGCAGCCGGTGCCGCAGAAGCGGCATGGCGCCTTCGACCATTTTATCTGCAGTGCTTCGACACCGCCCGGCACCGGCTGTGCCGCGGCGGGGAGCGCAATGCCCGCGGTCGCCGCCGCTATGCCGGCCGCATGGGCCTTGAGGATGTCACGCCGCGTCAGTTCGCCGGTCATTGCCGATCGTCTCCTCTTTCTCGACATGCTCGAACACCATGTTGGCCGCGACCACGCCTTCGAGCGTAGAAATCTGCGACAGGCACTCGCCGAGCATGCCCGTGCTCATTCCTTCGATGACCACCACGATCTTGCCGCCCTGGTGGCCGTGCACCTCGACATTGTTCATGCCGGAAAGCGCCGCCAGAACCCTGTTCTCCATCGCCGGAACGGCGACGATGACGGCGCTCGAGATATGATATTCGCTCGGTTTGTCAGGCATTGGCGCCTTCCTGATGTCGCGCAGAGACATGAACGGCGCCGACCGGACAGATGCTGACGCAGGCGCCGCAGCCGCTGCAGGCGTCTTCATCGATGACCGGCAGGAAAGGCCCGCCGATCCGCGGCTGGAAGCGGATCGCCTGTTTCGGACAACTGTCGCGGCAGGACTGACAGGCGGCAGCGTTCTTCGCCAGGCAATGATCGGCGATCGCCGCCACATGGGCAAAGCGCGCCACGCCGGCAAACTCAAAGACCGGCTCCGGACAGGCGCGCCGGCACTCACCGCAGAAGGTGCACTCGCCAATGGAAAAATCGAGCGACGGCCGGTTGCCGGCAAGGCTGATGATATGCGTAGGACAGGCGTCCACGCAGCGGCCGCAACCGGTGCAGGCGGCGAGGCTCTCGGGCGTCACGCCCGGCGGACAGATCCGTTCGGGCCGAGACGCGCCGCGTCCGAAGAGCAGGTCTCGTCTGGAAGTCGTCGCAACCGCCATGACAAGCCTCAATGCGGCGCCGGCGGCGGACCGGGCGGTCCGAAGACGAGCTGAAACATCCAGACCAGGAAGCCATAGCCGCCGACGACAGCGACGGCGAGCAGCGGCCAGATGCCGAAGGCCAGCACCAGAAATGTCAGAAGTTCGCGTCGTCGGGATGGCGGCGGGGGCGCCGTCACCTGCTGAGGAGATAACTCTGACACGCTAACGTCCCCCGTTGATGCACTCGCCAACATAGTAACAATCCTTGACGGGAAAGAAAGGAAAATAAACTAAACTCTTTTCCTCAAGAACAGAGATAACATCTGTCAATTCAATGGGATATATTACCCGGGCAAAATATCGGGTTTCTCTTGGAGTGAGCGTCTGCAGCATTTCGCATTTTCGAAAAAATGCATGTCCTACAACGCCAGCGCGTGGAAACATCGATTGCGGCACCGAAGAAAGGCCGATGGGGCGTGGCGCCGCATCGGCCTTTATCATTCTGCCAGAATGTCGCCCGCTATCGACGGCGCCGCCGCTTACAATGCCAGAGCCGCAAGGGCGGCATCGAGGCGCTCCTGCGCCTTCTTCGGGTTCTTCGCCCCCTTCACCGCGTCGAGATTGGCCGGGCTGTCGCCGACCTGCACGACGCCGATCATGCCCATGCCGTAATGCGGCGTGCACTTCACGCCATAGAGGCCCGGCGTGGTGAACGTGACCTTGTAGTTCTCGTTGACCTTGCTCTTCAGCGCTTCGGCGCCATCCGGCAGCATGCCCTTGATCGTCTCGACATTGTGGCCCTTGTCGGTCGGGATGAAGGTCACGGTATCGCCTGCGGCGATCTTCAACGAAGCCGGCTCGAAGACCATTACGCCGTCCTTGCCCTTGTTGAGCATGTGCACTTCAAAGTCCGCCGCAAGCGCGGGCGTGGTGATCAGCATTGCCGCTGCCGCGAGCCCAAGGCCCTTCTTCATCATTGTCAGCATTTCATCTTCTCCGTTGAACCTACCGGGCCCTTGCCGTGGTTGTCGCTCCCGGAAATAGGCCGATGCCGACCTGTCGACTTTGACGCGCGTCAAATAACGCGCACATGACAGCTGATTGCCGCGGCCTTCTTGTTACCGCGTGCACCTGAACTTCGACATGATCGCCGGTGCCTTGCGGCCCTTCCGACCCCGACATCTCCGCCGCGAACCCGATTTTAGGCGGGAGTTCCGTCGTCGGGGATCATTGACAGGTTACGTTTGTCGGATTAAAACTGACGAAATTCGAAAATCGTCACTCGTAATTCGTGAGAAGAAATGAGCGAACTCGCAGACACCGGCGTCGATGCAACCAGACAGGAAAACGTGACGCGGATCCTCGATACCGCCGAGCGGCTGTTTAGGCATTACGGCTACAGCAAGACAAATGTGGCCGACATCGCCCGCGACCTCGAAATGTCACCGGCCAATATCTACCGCTTCTTCGCTTCGAAGACAGAGATCCACCAGGCGCTTTGCGCGCGCATGCTGGCCGCGAGCTACCAGCAGGCCTTCGAGACCTCGCGCCTCCCGTTGAGCGCCTCCGAGCGGCTGCGGCGCTATGCGCAGGGGCAGCACAAGATGACGGTCGAGACCATGCTCGACGAGAAGAAAGTCCACGAAATGGTCGTAGTCGCGATCGAGCGGGACTGGCACGTCATCGAAAAGCACATCGACCGTATGGATGGGTTGCTGGCCGAGATCATCCGCGACGGCGTCAAGGCCGGCGAATTCGCCGATCAGGATCCGGAAAAGGCCGCGCGCTGCTTCGGCGCCAGTATCGTCACGCTCTGTCATCCGCAGATCGTGGCCCAGTGTCTCGCGAAGGAAAACCGCGCGACTCCCGAAGAGCTGATCGAATTCGCGATCAGAGCGCTGAAGAAATAATCGAACCATACTCGAGCCGCGTGGCGGCAGACAGGATCAGGAGTGCCAGAGATGTTTTCACCAAAGGCCCTCGCAATGAGAACCCCGGTCGCCGCCAAGCTCGCGGCCGCGTTTGTCATCGCCGTCGCCCTCTCCGCCTGCTCGGAAGAGAAGGTGGAGACCAAGGAGATCATCCGGCCAGTCAAGGTCGTCGAGATCGCCGCCGCCGGCAATCAGCGCGAGCTCGACTATTCCGGTTCGGTGAAGGCGCGCACGGAGATGAATCTCGGCTTCCGTGTGGGCGGCAAGATCACTGAAAGGCTTGTCAATATCGGCGACCGGGTAAAGCCGGGCGACCTGCTCGCGCGCATCGACCCGACCGATTACGAGCTCGCCGTCAAAAGCGCCGAGGCAAGCCTCGCTGCCGCCGAAAAGCAGGTGGAAACGACGGCGCTCACCAAGATGCGGGCCGAGCAGCTCTTCACCAGGGAATTCTCGTCCAAGGCTGAGCTCGACCAGGCGACGCTTCTCTACGATCAGGCGGTCTCCACGCGGGACGCCGCCGCCTCCTCGCTCGACCAGGCCAGGAACCAGGTCATCTACACGGATCTGAAGTCCGACCAGAACGGCATCGTCACCGCGATCAATGCCGACATCGGCCAGGTCGTCGGTACCGGCACGCCGGTCGTGACCGTCGCCGTCGATGGCGAGAAAGAAGTGCAGATCGCGGTGCCCGAGATGGATATATCCGAGTTCAAACCGGGCAAGACGGTCAAGGCGCGCTTCTGGTCGGACGAAGCGCTTGTGCTCGACGGCAAGGTGCGCGAGGTTTCCGGCAGCGCCGACCAGCAGTCGCGGACCTTTTCCGTGCGCGTCAGCCTGCCGACAGACCCGCGCGTGCTGCTGGGCATGACCGCCACGATCGAGGCGGTCGCCGCCAATGCCGGGCCGTCGGTCTCCATCCCGCTGAGCGCGCTTGCCGAAAAGGACGGGCGGAAGCTCGTCTGGGTGGTCAATCGCGACAGCTCGACGGTGCATGCGCGCGACGTGAAACTCGGCGAATTCACCGGCGATGGCATCCGCGTCGCCGAAGGGCTTCAGCCGGGTGATCTCGTCGTTGCCGCCGGCACGCAATTCATGACGGAAGGCCTGAAGGTGAAGCTGCCGGCGGCCGAACAACAGTCAGCGCTTGCCGAAACCGGCGAAGTCCTTCGCTAACCCTCTCCATTTACCGATAGAACGGAACGACGGCCATGCACGCCTCCACTGAGGACAGGAAACCGTTCAACCTTTCGCGCTGGGCGATCGGCCACCCGAGCATCGCGCGCTTTCTTTTCGCGCTGATCATCATCACCGGCGCGCTTGGCCTCGTACGCATGGGCCAGCGCGAAGATCCGGAATTCACCTTCCGTGTCATGGTCATCCAGGCCGTCTGGCCGGGCGCATCGATCGAGGAGATGCAGGACCAGGTCGTCAACAAGATCGAGCGCAAGCTGCAGGAAACGCCGCACCTCGATTTCGTGCGCTCCTACACACGCGCCGGCAGCGCCATCATCACGCTGCAGGTCGAAGGCGACACCAATGCCGAAGAGGTGGCCGACGCCTTCTACCAGGTGCGCAAGAAAGTCGGCGACATCGCCAACGAGCTGCCGGAAGGGCTGCTCGGCCCCTATTTCAACGACGAGTTCGGCGACACTTTCATCACGCTCCATTCGATCAGTGGCGACGGCTACAGCTATCCCGAACTGAAGAAGTTCGCGATCCAGGGCCGTGACATGCTGCTGACGACGCCCGGTGTAGAGAAAGTGTCGATCATCGGCGACCAGCCGGAGAAGATCTATATCGACGTCTCTTCCAAGGCGCTCGCAGAACGCGGGCTGACGCTCAACGATCTGCGCAGCGCGATTGTCGGCCAGAACAATGTCGATCTCGCCGGCTCCGTCGATACCGGCACGCGCTCCGTCCGCATTTCGGTCGAAGGCGGCGTCGATCGGGCCGAGGATATCCGCCAGCTGAGATTGCGCGCCGGTAACCAGGTCATCCGGCTCGGCGACATCGCGACCGTTACCTCGGGACTGGAGGACCCTTACTCGCGCAAGTTCCGCTTCAACGGTCACGACGGCGTCCAGATCGGCGTGGTCATGGCGAAAGGCTTCAATGTCACCGACGTCGGCAAGGCGGTGGAAGCGACCTACGAGCGTTTCGAATCCTCACTTCCCTACGGCGTGTCGGTCGACCAGATCGCCAACCAGCCGGAAGTGGTGACCGACGCGATCAGCGAGTTCATGCATGCGCTTGTCGAGGCGTTGATCATCGTGCTCATCGTCTCCTTCGTGTCGATCGGCTGGCGCTCGGGCCTGGTGATCGCGATCGCCATCCCGCTCGTGCTCGCCGCCACCTTCGCGATCATGTACGAGCTCGGCATCGACCTGCAGCGCATCTCGCTCGGCGCGTTGATCATCGCGCTCGGACTGCTCGTCGACGATGCGATGATCGTGGTCGAGATGATGGAGCGCAAGCTTGAGGAAGGCCTCGTAAAAATCGAGGCGGCGAGTTTCGCCTATTCCTCGACCGCCTTTCCGATGCTGACTGGCACGCTGATCACGACCGCGGGCTTCATTCCGGTCGGCTTCGCGGAATCGACTGCGGGCGAATATGTGCGCTCGCTCTTTTATGTCGTCGGCATCGCGCTGGTGGTCTCCTGGTTCGTCGCCGTCTATTTCACGCCTTGGCTCGGCTACATGATCCTGAAGCAGCGCCACCATGCAGGCAGCCATCACGACGTCTTCGACACACGCTTTTACCGGCGCTTGCGCGCGACCGTCGGCTGGGCCGTGCGCCATCGGGTCATCGTGCTCGTCATGACGCTCGCCACGTTCATGGCAAGCCTCTGGGCGTTCCAGTTCATCCCGAAGAACTTCTTCCCCCAGTCTTCGCGGCCGGAAATCCTGGTCGATCTGTGGCTGCCCGAAGGAACCAGCATCAAGGAGGTCGAGAAGCAGGCGAAGGCTCTCGAGGCCCGGATGATGGACGACGAGGACAAGCGCTTCATCGCCACCTATATCGGTGAAGGCGCGCCGCGCTTCTTCCTGCCGCTCGACCAGCAGCTTCGCAATCCGAATTTCGCCCAGCTCCTCGTCATGGCGAAGGACGAGCCGGCCCGCGAACGGCTGATTACAAAGCTGCGCACGGTTCTCGCCGAAGACTTCCCGTCGATCCGCGCCAAGGTCGACCGGCTGTTCCTCGGCCCGCCGACCGGCTGGCCCGTGCAGTTGCGCGTGATGGGTCCGGACCGCGCCGAAGTGCGCCGCATCGCCGATGAGGTGAAGGCGAAGTTCAATGAAAACCCGCTGCTCGGTGCAGTTCACGACGACTGGCTGGAGCCGGTGCCGGCGATGAAGCTGGTGATCGACCAGGACCGCGCGCGGGCGCTGGGCGTCACCTCGCAACGTATCCGCCAGATGCTGCAGGCATCGATGTCCGGCGTGCCGCTCGACGATTTCCGCGACGGCGAGGAAACCGTCTCGATCGTCGCGCGGGAGCCGGACGGCAATCGCCAGCTGCTTTCGGCCGTCAACTCGGTCTATGTCCCGACCGACTTCGGTGGCTTCGTGCCCGTCTCGCAGGTCGCCAAGGTCGTCCCGGTCATGGAACAGGGCATCGAGTGGCGCCGCGACCGCCTGCCGACGATCACGGTCCGCGCGACGCTCCCTGACGGCGTGCAGTCGAACGACGTGACGGTGAAGCTCTATGATGAGCTTCAGGGCCTGAGAGACAGCCTTGCTCCCGGCTACAAGATCGAAGTCCAGGGCGGTGCCGAAGACAGCGCCGAAAGCCAGGCCTCGATCGCCGCCAAGGCGCCGATCATGCTGGTCGTGATCGTCGTGCTGCTGATGGCGCAGCTCCAGCACTTCGGCAAGGCGATGCTGGTGCTCGCGACCGGCCCGCTCGGCATCATCGGTGCTGCCGCGGCACTGCTCATCAGCGGCGCGCCCTTCGGCTTCGTCGCGATCCTCGGCGTCATCGCGCTCCTCGGCATCATCATCCGCAACTCGATCATCCTCGTCGACCAGATCGATCAGGACATCGCGGCCGGCATGGAGCGCGCCGAGGCGATCATCGGCGCGGCGGTCCGCCGCTTCCGTCCGATCATGCTCACCGCACTGACGGCAGTGCTGGCGCTGATCCCGATCTCGCGCGGCGTGTTCTGGGGTCCGCTCGCCTACGCCATGATGGGCGGCATCCTCGTTGCGACGGTGCTCACGATCCTGGTGCTGCCGGCCGGCTACGCGCTGTTCTTCGGCCGCGAGCCGAAGTCGCGGAAGACGGAGCCGGAAGCAGCAACGCCGCAAGACGACGCGGTCGAGGAGCGCGAGGGTTTTGCAACGCCGATCGCGGCGGAGTAAGCTCCATGCCGCGTGGAGCGGCCTTCAGGTCGAAGCCGCCCCGGCAGGCACAATGGGGGTGCAAAGGCCGAAGTCACAAACCTGCCTCGCAGATTGCAGGGACCTGCGCCGCCGGCAGGTCTCTCGCGCGGCAACCGCGGTTTGACGCGCGGCGGCCATGCGTTGATGAATGACGATGCGGCATCGGCGAGGAATCGACCTGGCACCGCCCGGGGAAGCCGCGGAATACGCCTCGACCCTGGAGACGCTGCCCGAATGGTATGTGCTCGTTGCCAAGTGCGGGAAGTGCCTGCACCAGGCTCCCATTGATCGTCGCCAGATTGCCCGAAGGCGCGGTGGCCGCACGTCCCTGATGGCCATCGCAGGCATGCTGAAATGTCGGCGATGCGGAAACGCCGAGGGAAATGAGCTGTTGCTCGGCAGGCTGCCGCGCGATTGAGGTCGGGAAGATATATGCACGCATCTTTGTTCCGCTCAATGCGGGGAAGGGGGCGGTGGGGGCTGGCCGTTGAGACAACGGCCTGCCGCACAATGGCTGCAATTCAGGGATGTGACCGCGACCTTCATGCGTCTTCAAAAGCCGCGCGGCGCTGCCGAAATGTTCATTTGCTGGGGGCTTTTGCCACTCTTGTCCTTTTTCAGCTTGACCTCACCCGCCGCCGACGGCGATCTGCTATGTGCAGAGCCGGACTCATTGCGGAACGAACGTGACAGGGCGAATGAGCGCAGCTTACCTTGAAAAACTGAACGACAGGCAGCGCAGTGCCGTCGAGCATGGCATCGGACCGGACCACGGCCTTGTCGGCGGACCATTGCTGATCATTGCCGGAGCGGGATCGGGGAAGACCAACACGCTGGCCCACCGGGTCGCTCACCTCATCGTCAATGGAGCCGATCCCCGCCGCATCCTTCTGATGACCTTTTCACGCAGGGCCGCCGCTGAAATGTCGCGCCGAGTCGAGCGCATCTGTACCCAGGTGCTTGGTGCCGGCTGCGGCGTGATGACGGACGCCCTCGCCTGGGCCGGAACCTTTCACGGCATCGGGGCGCGCCTGCTCAGGATCTACGCCGAACAGATCGGCCTGAACGTGGATTTCACCATCCATGACCGCGAGGACAGCGCCGACCTGATGAACCTCGTCCGGCACGAGCTCGGATTCTCGAAAACCGAAAGCAGGTTTCCGACGAAGGGCACGTGCCTGGCGATCTATTCGCGGACGGTGAATTCGCAGACGCCGCTGAACGATGTGCTGCGGAACTGGTACCCTTGGGTTTCCGGCTGGGAGAGCCAGTTGAAGGCGCTGTTCGCCGGATACGTCGAAGCCAAGCAGGCGCAGAACGTTCTCGATTACGACGACCTGCTTCTTTATTGGGCGCAGATGGTGAGCGACCCGTTGCTCGCCGCCGACATCGGCGGCCGGTTCGACCATGTGCTGGTGGACGAATACCAGGACACCAACAAGCTGCAGTCCTCAGTCCTGATGGCGCTGAAGCCCGGCGGCCGCGGCCTGACGGTCGTCGGCGACGATGCCCAGTCCATCTATTCCTTTCGCGCCGCTACCGTTCGCAACATCCTCGATTTTCCCAAGGAGTTTTCCCCGCCTGCCGACGTCATCACGCTCGACCGGAACTATCGTTCGACGCAGACGATCCTCGCGGCTGCCAATGGCGTCATCGAGCTTGCACGCGAGCGCTTCACCAAGAATCTCTGGACGGACAGACAGTCGGCCGAGCGTCCGAAGCTGCTGACGGTCAGGGACGAGAGCGATCAGGCGAACTATATCGTCGAGCAGGTCCTCGCCAACCGCGAGACCGGAATGCGTTTGAAGCAGCAGGCCGTCCTGTTCCGTGCCTCGAACCACAGCGGCCCCCTTGAGGTGGAACTCACCCGTCGCAACATTCCCTTCGTGAAGTTCGGCGGCCTGAAATTCCTCGACTCGGCCCATGTGAAGGACATGCTTGCGGTGCTGCGTTTCGCCCAGAACCCGCGTGACCGCGTCGCCGGATTTAGGCTGCTTCAGATGCTCCCCGGAATCGGCCCGCAAACCGCCGGCAAGATCCTGGACGCGATTGCGGCCGACCCCGAACCGCTGATGACGCTTGCCGAAATCCCTTCCCCGCCGAAAAGCGGGGACGACTGGGTGCGCCTCGTAGAATTGCTGCAGGGTCTCCGCAGGTCCGGATGGCCTGCGGAAATCGCCATGGTGCGCACCTGGTACGAGCCGCATCTCGACCGCATCCACGAGGACGCCGAGACCCGGAAGGCCGACCTTCTGCAACTTGAACAGATCGCTTCCGGCTATCCGAGCCGCGAGCGTTTTCTGACCGAACTGACGCTCGATCCACCGGATGCGACCAGCGACCAGGCGGGCGTGCCGCTCCTCGACGAAGACTATCTGATCCTGTCGACAATCCATTCAGCCAAGGGGCAGGAATGGCGCGCCGTTTTCATGCTCAATGTGGTCGACGGCTGCATTCCGTCCGACCTCGGAACCGGGACGACGCATGATCTCGAAGAGGAGCGGCGGCTGCTCTATGTCGGCATGACGCGCGCCAAGGACAGTCTGACGCTGATGGTGCCGCAGCGCTTTTTCACCGGTGGCCAGCATGCCCAGGGCGACCGCCACGTCTATGCGAGCCGGACGCGCTTTATTCCCGCGACGCTCCTGCAATTCTTCGAAACCGGAACCTGGCCTCTGGCCAATCCGACGACCGCCGAGCGTAACGCCCAGCAGATCCGCATCGACGTCGCCGCGCGCATGCGCGACATGTGGCGATAGGGCCGGCCCGCAAAAAGCATGCGGCCCTGTAGGTGCAGCGACCGTCACCAGGGGGACGGGGTGTCCTTCGGCTAAGGCCGCAGGAATGCCTGAATCTCTTCGGTAGAAACTTTCCCGTCCTTGTTGGCATCCACCTTGTCGAAGATTCGTTTGTGGATGGCCGTCACCTCATCGAAAGAGAGGCTGCCGTCCCCGTCAGCATCGGCAATGGCGAACATTATCTTCATCATGTGCCCGCGCATGGCCATCATAGGCATGCGGCCCATCATGTCCTGACCCATCATCCCTTGGCCCATCATGCCCGGGCCCATCATGCCGGGACCCATCATACCCGGGCCCATCATACCCGGTTGGCCAGGCTGGTCGCTCTGCCCTGTCGCGCCGTCCGGGCTGGAAGACTGCGCCTGCGACTCGGGTGAAGGGTCGGGATGGTGCGTGTCGCTTTGGGTTGTTTGCGCGCCGGCCCCGGCAGTCATGCCAAGGGCGACAAGACCGGCAAGCATAACCGGACGCAGCAATGCATTGAGTGTCATGAGGAGTCCTCCTTCCGTGAGGTGAGCGCCGTCAGAACCGCTCGAAGCCATCAGCGTTCCCAACCAATCGTTTGATGACTATTATATCCTAGGTCAGCGACAGCCCCGCGACCTTGCACTGGATCAAATTGTCGGGAAACTCGCCCATGGGAACGTTGACTCCGGGCGCTGATGACGCTGGACCGGCGCATACCGCGGCAGCCGCGGCCGAACTGTGATGGCATTGTGTGTCGTGCGCCACCGTTGTACCGTACAGATAGACAAGCGCCCAGATTGCCAGTGCACGGCCGGCGCCAAAGTCCGGCCACGTGTTTCAACCCGTTGGATAAGCAGCCGCGGACATGGAACTTATCGTCGCTCTTGGCCTGATCGTCTTCAAGGTCGCGTTGCTGATCGCAATGCTGCTGCTCTTGCCCTTGCCGCTGACCTGGCTGGAGCGCAAGATTGCAGGCCATATGCAGCAGCGGATGGGGCCGATGCGCGTGGGGTGGCACGGGATGCTGCAACCGGTGGCGGACGGCATCAAGCTGCTCACCAAAGAGGACCACATCCCGGCCGAAGCCGACCGCTTCCTGTTCAAGCTGGCACCGATCCTGGCGCTCGCACCGCCCTTTGTGGTGTTCGTCGCGATCCCCTTCGGCGAGACCGTCTCGGTGCTCGGCAACGAGATCTCCCTCTACGTTTCCAACATGAACGTGGCGCTGCTCTTCGTGTTCGCGGTGATCGGGCTCGAGGTTTATGGCGTCATCTTCGGCGGCTGGGCCGCGAACAGCAAATACGCGGTGCTGGGCAGCCTCAGGACCTGCGCGCAGATGATCAGCTACGAGATCCCGATGGGCTTTGCTGTCATCGGCGTGGTGATGCTGGCGCAATCCATGAGTCTTCTGGACATCGTCCGCTCTCAGGCCGATGTCTGGAACATCGTTTACCAGCCGGTCGGCTTCTTCGTATTCTTCGTCGCAGGGCTTGCTGAAGCGCAGCGCATCCCCTTCGATCTGGCGGAAGCGGAAGGCGATCTCGGGGCCGGATTCCACACCGAATACAGCGGCATCCGCTTCGCATTTTTCATGGTCAGCGAATACGTCATCATGCTGCTCGTGTCGGTCCTTTCGGTGATCCTGTTCTTCGGCGGCTGGAACGGCGTGCTGATCCCCTTGCCGCCGCTCGTCTGGTTCGGGCTCAAGGTGGCGTTCTTCGTCTATCTGTTCATGTGGTTTCGCTTCACCTTCCCGCGCTATCGCTACGACCAGCTGATGGCGATCGGGTGGAAGGTCTTGCTTCCTCTGTCGATGGCGAACATAATTATTACCGGTATGGTTTTCTCCTAGGGGCCGAGAGCGGCTCCCTGCAGCGTCCTGCGTCTCCGGCGCAACAAGGCCGCTGTGGTATTTTGAGACGCCGCATAGCTTCTCCTTGATCGGAGACAGGCGGCAGCGGGGCGGCGATGTCGCGCACATGGGACAGAACTGGAACCTGGATCGGCTGGGCGTTCTTCTCCGATCTGTCGAGCGCCCTGGCGCTGACCCTTGGCTACATGTTCTCCAGAACCGTGACCATGCAGTATCCGGACAAGGAGAAATGGCTGCCCTATTCGCGTTACCGCGGTCATCACTTCCTGAAGCGTGACGACGAGGGCGAGATCAAGTGCGTGGCCTGCGAACTCTGCGCGCGGATCTGTCCCTGCGACTGCATCGAAGTCGTTCCCTACGAGGACGAGAAGGGCAACCGACGCCCGGCCAAATTCGAGATCGACACCGCCCGCTGCCTGTTCTGCGGGCTGTGCGAGGACGCCTGCCCGGCGGATGCGATCGCCCTTGGCCAACAATATGAATTCTCGAGTTTTTCCTCGCACGACCTGGTGATCGGGCGTGACGACCTGCTCGCCAAGCCCGGCAAGGCGGCGACCGGCGGCGGCGTGGTTGCCGCCCGCCTTGACACGAAAAAGGACGTTCTGGTGGAGGCGAGCGAGCCGCAGGGTTACAACTGGTGGCGAAATATCCGCCGAACGTGAACACGCCAGCTGTCAATCCCGGGGCGACCGCACGACTTCTTAAATCGCACGCGATTTAGGGGTAAAATCGTGCGCCAGTTCAAAGTGCTACGGCGACCTTTGTGCGTCTGAGGCACGGCGCTGCAGGGCAGGAGGCTCACATGTTTGTCGGCGATATCGTGAAGAACAAGGGCGTCGGGGTTATTGCGGTCACCCCTTCTCACACCATGGTAGAAGTGCTGCGGCTGTTTCGCGAAAGCAATATCGGTTTCGTGGTCGTCAGCCGCGCCCCTGGCGAGTACCTGGGTACGCTTTCGGAACGGGATTGCTGCAACGCATTGGCGGAATACGGAGCCGAGGCGGCGATGATGCGCGCTGTCGACATCATGAACCGCAGCGTGGCGACCTGCTCGACACAGGATTTGCTTCCCTATGTGATGGCGATGATGACCCAGCGGCGTACCCGCCATGTGCTGGTGCTCGAAGGCGATTCCGTTGTCGGCGTAGTCAGCATCGGCGACGTGGTCAAGCACAGGCTCGACGAAGCGCTGCGCACGGAGCAGGACCTGCACGACTACATTTGCGGGACCCACTATCACTGACGAGATCAGCCGCTGCACGTCTCCCTCGAGAGGAACCACATCAACGGCAGAGGGGGGTGCATACCCCACAGAGCTGGATCCGCTCAAATCCGATTCTGCTCAAAGGCTGAACCAGTGGAAGCGGCGCTCTCGAAGGTCGGTGCGGCCTCGCGCACCTCCACCGGGCAAGGATATTCACCGCGCCGCATCAGGCTGTTGAGGCGCAGCGCCCTGTAGTTTTCGGGAACAAACACGAGGCCGCTCGGGAAGTGCCGGTTGACCTTGAGCTTCGCAGTCAATTCGCCCCACGCGGATCGCACCACCACCTGAGCGCCATCCGGAAGACCGAGCTCGGCGGCATCCTCGCCGCTCGTTTCGACATAGGGATCGTCTGCAACGGTATTCAGGATTTCCGAGCGCTCGGAAAGATATCCGTTGTGGAACAGGCCATTGCCGGTCACCAGCACCAGCCCGTCTGTTGCTTTCGGGGCAGGCGGCGCCGGGAAGAACCCGCCAGCCGCCGGTGTCGGCGCCGCCTTGGTGAAGGCGCCGTCGGGACCAAGCCCCTCCTGCGTCAGTCCGTGGTAGGCTGGAACAAGCCGGGCAATCTCGTCGAAAATCTCACCTTGCGTCGACGGCTGCAGCGGTTCCTTGCGGAGCGCCGCGACGAAATCGAAGATCGCCAGATTGCTTCGCGCCTCGAAGGCTGGTTCGCGGAATTTGCGGACCGTCTGAAGCCGGCCCTCGTTGTTGGTGAATGTGCCGGCTTCCTCGCCGAAACCCGCCGCAGGCAGGACGACCTCTGCCAGGCCTGCCGTTTCGGTAAGGAATGTGTCCTGCACGATCAGGAGGTCGGCGGCGCCAAGCGCACGCGTCACGAAGTCCCGGTCGGGATAGGCAATCAGGGGATCGGTTCCGGCGATGTAGAGCGCGCCCATCCGCCCGTCGACGCAAAGCTCCAGCATGGCGTCGAGAGCGGCGCCCGGCTCGGACGGGATCGCGGCGCCCCAGCCCCGTTCGAGAGCTGTACGCGCCGCATCGTCGGAGACAGCGCTTAAGCCCGGCAGCACCGCCGGCAGTACCCCCATGTCCCAGGCGCCCATCTGGTTGGCGCGGTCGAACAGGAACTGCATCGCCGGGCTCTTGCCGAGCAGATGGAGAACGTTGAGCAGATTATTGATCTGCTGCAGCGTCGCGCGCGCTTCGGGTGATCTCAACAGGTCGATGCTGACAAGCACGGTGACACTGCGGCTCTCCTTGAGTGCGGAGGCCAGACGATCCGATCCCGCACGGTTGGTGGTCATGGCAGAAACGTCGCCCGCCTGACCGTCCGCCGCCACGAGCGCGGCCGCTACCGCCGCAAGGCTCGCCGCTTCTCCGCCCGGCCGCACGCGAACCACTGCACGCGCATCGGCGTCGAGACGGGATGGTCGCGCCGAGAGCATGAGCAATCTTGTCTGCCGCCGCCGCGCGGCATCCCTGAGCAGGTATTCGGTAACCGGATTTTCTTCCGTCACGTTTCCGCCGACCGCGAGCACACAGTCGCTAGCGACCACCTCATCCAACGGCGCGCGGGCATGGAAACCCGCCACCAGCGGGCCGAGCGCATCGAAAGGCGTCGACCAGCGCGACGAGCAGTCGATATTGTTCGTGCGGAACACCGTCCGCATCAGCTTCTGGAACTGATAGAGCACTTCGTTGGGCAGGCGCGCGGACGCGAGCCCTCCGGCAGCCTTGCCCTCGACAGCCGACAGGCGCCGGCGCAGGTAGTCGCCAGCCTCATCCCAGGAGACCGGAGTGAGCGCGCCGTCACGACGGATCATCGGTCGCTTGATCCGGTCCCGGCTTTCGATGAAGTCGAGGCCGAAACGCCCGCGCACGCAGAGCGTTTCGCGGTTGACCCCGTGCTCCCAGTCCGAGCGGACACGCATGAACTCGCCCTTGCGTGCGCCGACCGTCAGTTGGCAGCCGGTGCCGCAATGCGGGCAGATGGTATCGGTCTCGGCGAGATCCCACGGCCGTGCCTTGTAGCGGTAGGGGAAACTCATCAGCGCGCCGACGGGGCAGACCTCGACGCAGTTGCCGCACTGGTCGCAGCTTGCAAGACTGCCCTCGAAGCCGGTGACAGCGGTGTCCATGCCCTTCTCGACCGTCCCCAGGGCGACTGCGCCAACGACCTCTTCACACATCCTGACGCAGCGCTGGCACTGAATGCAGCGGTTGACGTTCATGATGATGACCGGGCTCAGACGGATGTCCTTCGAGTGGAAAACGCGTTTGGGATCGCGGAACTCGCTTTTGCGGGGACCGTAGGCCATCACCATGTCCTGCAGCTCGCACTCTCCACCCTTGTCGCAGATCGGGCAGTCGAGCGGGTGGTTGGCGAGCAGCATGTCTAGCATGGACGAGCGCGTCTCCTCGATAAGAGGCGTGTTCGTCCTGACCACCATGCCGTCGGTGACCACGGTCGCGCAGGACGGTTGCAACCGCCTGAGCCCCTCGATCTCCACCAGGCACATGCGGCATGAGGCGAGTGCCGGCAGCCGCTTCCAATAGCAGAAGGTCGGGATGTCGATGCCCAAGCGCTCGGCCGCGTTGAGCACCGTAGAGCCAGCCTCAACTTCCAGCATTTGTCCGTCGATCGTGATGCTAACCATGTTTCCTCTCAGCCCTGTCCCGCAGGCCTTGTTTTCATGCATGTCGTTGTCCCAAAACCGCTGAACACTTTTGGGCGACATGCATTAGTGGTACGGGCACCTCCCCTCCTCGATATGGGCGACGAACTCGTCGCGGAAATGCTTCAATGCGGCCCGCAATCCCATCGCGGCGCCGTCACCCAAGGCGCAGAAGGTATTGCCGAAAATGCCCTTGCAGAGCATGTCCAGCTGCTCCAGGTCACCGGGCGCGCCCTCCCCGGCCTCGATCCGGCGCAGTACCTTGACGACCCAGTTCAAACCCTCGCGGCACGGCGTGCACTTGCCGCAGGACTCGTGGTGAAAGAACTCGATGATCCGGGTCGCGACCTTGACCATGCAGGTGGAATCGTCGACCACGATCACGCCGGCCGAACCGAGCATCGAACCGGCGGCGGCGAGTGAGTCGAAATCCATCCCCACCTCCAGCTCGCGCTCCGGGATGACCGGCGCCGAAACTCCGCCCGGGATCACCGCCTTGATCTTGCGTCCCGGCAGCGGGCCGCCGGCGTGCTCCTCGACCAGTTCCTTGAGCGGTATGCCCATCGGCAGCTCGTAGAGTCCGGGTTTCTTCACCTGCCCGCTCACGCAATAGAGCTTCGGGCCAGGGCTCTTGTCGGGGCCGATGCCGCGAAACCAGGCAGCCCCCCGTGTCACGATGTGCGGCACGCAGGCGAGCGTCTCGACATTGTTGATCACCGTCGGGCTGGCGTAGAGCCCGGCCACGGCCGGAAACGGCGGTTTCAATCGCGGCTGCGCCCGCTTGCCCTCGAGCGACTCGAGCATCGCGGTCTCCTCGCCGCAGATATAGGCGCCCGCGCCGCAGTGGATGTAGACGGCGAAATTGAAATCCGAACCCAGAATACCCTTTCCGAGGTATCCTCTTTCGTGGGCTTCCGCGATCGCCTGCTCCAGGCGACGGATCGCCGTGACATATTCTCCGCGCACGTAGACATAGGCGGTTTCCGCCCCGATCGCGTAGCCGCTCACCGCCAGCCCCTCGATGAGCTGGTGGGGGTCGCGCTCCATGATGATCCGGTCCTTGAAGGTGCCGGGCTCCCCTTCGTCCGCGTTGCAACACAGATATTTCGGCTTGTCGCCCCCCTTCGGCACGAAGCTCCACTTCATTCCCGTCGGGAACCCGGCGCCACCGCGACCGCGCAGGTTGGATTGTTTCACGAGCTCGACGACTTCGTCCGGCGTGTATTCGCTGAGCACCTTCCTGAGCGCCTGATAGCCGCCTCCGGCCTCGTAGGCCGAAAGCAGATGGCCGTTCGCGACCTCGATATTCTTGAGAAGGACCGGCTCGAACATGGCGCTACTTTCCCGGCACTGACTGAGAGGCGTGCTCATCGCCTGCTGGCGGCCCCGCTGCGGCGCGAAGGCTATCCAGGAGCGCGTCCAGCCGCGCGACGTCAAGATTGCCGTGGTAATAGTCACCGACCTGCATCACCGGAGCCATCTCGCAGGCACCAAGGCACTCGACGGTCGAAAGAGTGAACAGCCCGTCCGCTGTGGTGTCGCCCTTCCTGATCTCGAGCGCCGTTTCCAGATGGGTCAGCAGGCTTTCCGATCCGCACAGCATGCACGAGACGTTGTCGCAAAGCTGCAAATGGAACATGCCCACCGGCTCGGTATGGAAGAGCGTGTAAAAGGTCGCGAGCTCGTAGACCCAGATCCGCTCGACACCGAGGATGTCGGCGACCTCCTCCAGCACGGGTCCGGGCAGGTGGCCGTGTTCCTTCTGTGCGATCACAAGTGCCGGCATGATCGCCGAGCGCTGGTCCGGATAGGCCGCTGCTGCCTGTTCGATTTTTTCGCGCATGCTCATCGCGTCCAAATCTCCTACTTGTCCACCTCAGCCATTACCGGGTCGAGGCTGCCGAGCACGGCGATCATGTCCGCCAGGTAGCGGGCGTTGGTGACCCCGAAGAGCGCCTGCAGATTGACGAACGAAGGGGCCCGCACCTTCATGCGGAACGGTTTTGGCGACCCGTCGCTGATGATGTAGAAGCCGAGCTCGCCCTTTGGCGCCTCGATAGCCGAGTAAACTTCGCCGGCCGGCACGTTGAAGCCATAGGCCGACAGGTCGAAATGCTGGATCAGCGCCTCCATCGAACAGTGCACCCGTTCCTTGTCCACCGGAAAGGCGATCGTCGGCATGTCGATCTGGAACGGCCCTTCGGGCATCTGGGCGATACATTGCTCGATGATGCGGATGCTTTCACGCATCTCGTCGACCCGGCACCGCCAGCGCGCGTAGCAATCGCCCTCGTCGCGGGTGATGACGTTGAAATCGAGCCGGTCGTAGATTTCGTAAGGCTCGTCGCGCCGGATGTCCCAGTCGACCCCGGAAGCACGCAGATTTGGACCGCTTAGGCCAAGGTCGATCGCGTCCTCGCCGGAGATCACGCCGATGCCTTCCGTGCGATTGAGGAACACCCGGTTATCTTCGAGTAATCGCTCATAATCGCGGATCCGGCTCGGGAAGATATCGCAGAACTCCCTGATCTTCGGAAAGAACCCCTCAGGCAGGTCTTCACGCACGCCGCCAACCCTGCAGAAGGAGGTGTGCATGCGGGCGCCGGTGATCATTTCCAGAAGGTCCATGATCATTTCACGTTCGCGCATGACGTAAAGCAGCGCGGTCATGGCGCCGAGATCCATCGGCAGCGCCCCGGTGATGAGGAGATGTCCGGAGATCCGCGCCAGTTCGGCCATCAGCACGCGGATATACTGCGCGCGGATCGGCGCTTCGATCCCGAGGAGCTTTTCCACCGCCAGCGCGAAGGCCAGGTTGTTCGAAGGCGGGCAGAGATAGTCGAGCCGGTCGGTCAGCGGGAAAATCTGGGTATAGGTGAAACTCTCCGCCAATTTTTCGGTGCCGCGATGGAGATAGCCGACATGCGGATCCACGCGCTCGACATATTCGCCATCGAGTTCGAGCACGAGCCTCAGCACCCCGTGGGTGCTGGGGTGCTGTGGACCGAGGTTGAGCAGCACTTCCTTGGTATTGAGCGCTTCACCTTCCGGTCTCATGAGCTCGGTGACTTCGGTCATCTCAACTCTCCGGCGTCAACGGCCTCCTTCAATTCAGTTCGAGCGGAATGCGGGCGGAAAACCGCTTACTTTTCCTCGCTCTAGGGAATCTCCCTGGTGGCAAGGTCGGGCTGCGTCGGCGGCGGGCCTTCGGCGCCAAACGGGTTCAGCTTGTCCTTGTAGCCACGGAGCGGAAAATCCTTGCGCTGCGGGAAGCCCTCGAAGCCTTCCCACATGTAGATCCGCCGCAGGTCGGGATGCCCGGTAAACCGGATGCCGTACATGTCCCAGGCTTCGCGCTCGTGCCAGTTGGCGGTGCGCCAGACTCCCGTGACCGAAGGAACCTCCGGGGGATCACCAAGCCGGCACTTGATGCGGATCCGCCATTTGTTCGGCAGCGAATAGAGGTGGTACACCGCCTCGTAGCGCGGCGTCTCCGGATAATGATCGACCCCGCAGATGTCCGAGAGGAAATTGAATTTGAATGCCGGATCTTCTTTCAGAAACCGGCAGAACTCGACGATCTTCTCCGGCGGGACAGCAAAGACTTCAATGCCATGCGCGGTGCCGAGATCTTCGATTGCTTGTCCGAAGCGCTCCAGGATCGGAGCGCGGTTGAGGGACGGTTCCACACTCATGACGCTGCAACCCGATCGAGAGGCGTGCCGGTCAACGAACGGGACTTCTTGATCTTTTCCTGCAGCAGCAGGAAGCCGTGCATCAACGCCTCCGGCCGCGGCGGACAGCCGGGCACATGCACGTCGACGGGCACGAAAGTTTCCGATCCCTGCACCACGGCGTAGGTGTTGTAGACGCCACCCGAAATGGCGCAGGTGCCCATGGCGATCACCCAGCGCGGCTCCGGCATCTGGTCATAGAGCCGCCTGACGACCGGCGCGAATTTCCGGGTGACCGTGCCGGCGATGATCATCACGTCGGACTGGCGGGGCGACGGGCGGAACACCACGCCGAACCGGTCGAGATCATAGCGGGCGCAACCGGCCGAGATCATCTCGATGGCGCAGCAGGCGATGCCGAAGGTCTCCGGCCACAATGCCGACCTTCGGCTCCAGCTGATGACGCTGTCGGCCGTGGTGAACAGGACGCTGTCGCGGATCGCGTTTCCTACTCCTCCCATTCAAGCGCTCCTTTCAGCCAGGCGTAGGCAAAGCCTACGAGAAGCAGCACGATGAAAACGAACATCTCGACGAAACCGACCAGCCCGATCTCTTTCAGGACGACGGCCCAGGGAAAGAGGAACATCGTCTCGACATCGAAGACGACGAGCAGGATCGCAAGGATATAGAACTGAACCCGGAAGCGGCCCCCCGCGGCCTCACCCGCCGGGTCCATGCCGCATTCATAGGGCATGTTCTTTGCCGGGTAAGGATTGGAAGGGCGCAGCAGCGAGGAAACAAAAAGCGTCACCCCTGCCACCAGAACAACTCCGGCGACCATGAGAAGAACCGGCAGGAATTCCATTGCTGCCATATCGTTACGCCCCGCTTAACCAACGAGGGCCTTGCTCAGTCGCGATATGGGGCCGGTAATATCGTCGCCCCGAAAAGCAACCTGGGCAATCCTCTTAAGACTCTATTCCGTCGGGCGGATCATTGCAAATCCAATCGATTAGGCGGGATCGGGTCGAATGGGATCGTTTTGGGGTCATGACGGCGTGTGCGCCGAGGGGGTATCAACGCCCGCTATGTCGGCATCCCGCTTAACCCCCAGATGCCGACTGTTGTGCAAGCCCAAGGAACCACGCCGGGAAAAGGCCGATGCCGATGGTGCCCAGGGCCGTGAAGGCGAGCGTGGCGCGCACCATGGGCGTCAGTGCCGGCTCGAACGCCCTCTCCGGCTCGCGCATGTAGATCACCATGACGATGCGGATGTAGAAGTAGGCGGCGACCGCGCTCAGGAGCACGGCGATCACCGCCAGCAGGACGAAACCGCGCTCGACGAGAGCGACCAGCACGTAGAACTTGGCGAAGAAGCCGGCCGTCGGCGGAATGCCGGCGAGCGAGAACAGATAGAGGAGCATCAGAAGCGCGAGCCCCGGATGCGACTTGGCGAAACCCGCGTAGTCGTCGATGACCTCGCCCGAGAAATCGCCGTTCCGCATCATGATGACCGCGCCGAAAATACCGAGGTTCATGAAAGCGTAGATCAGCATGTAGAGCATCACGCTGGCGATTCCGTCCTGACCGCCGGCCACCACGCCGAAAATGGCGAACCCGGCATGGGCGATGCTGGAATAGGCAAGCAGCCGCTTGAAATTGTCCTGCACCAGCGCCACGAAACTGCCGAGCGCCATGGTCACGACTGCGATGACCGCGACGATGATCCAGGCGTCCGAGGCGGCGACCAGGGGATTGAGGAAGACCCTGAGGATCACCGCAAACCCTGCCGCCTTCGGCCCCACCGACATGAAGGCGGTGATGGTCGTCGGCGCGCCTTCGTAGACGTCCGGCAGCCACATATGGAACGGCACAGCGCCGACCTTGAAGACCAGCCCCGCAACGATGAAGACCACCGCCAGCAGCAATCCGGGATCGAGCGGATCGCCGGTCACCGCCTTAGCCATCGCATCGAGTTGCGTCGTGCCGGTCAGCCCGTAAACCAGGGAGACGCCGTACAGGAAAATCCCGGTCGAGACCGCGCCGAGGATCACGTATTTCAAAGCGGCTTCGTTCGAGCGCCGCTCGCGCCGCATGAAGCCAGTCAGCACATAGGTGCAGAGCACCATCAGTTCGAGGCCCACATAGATCGACAGAAGATCCGTCGCCGAGGCCATGATCATCATGCCGAAAAGCGCGAAGAGCAGCAGGACATAGTATTCGCTGCTCGCGATCCCTTCGATATCGGCATATTTCCGCGACAGAAGGAACGTCAGGACGGTGGCCACGTAGAACACGAGCTTGAAGAAGACCGCGAAACGGTCGGCGATGAACATGCCGGAATAGGCCGGTCGCACCTCATTCGCCAGCAGGAGCGTCGCCAGGGCGGCGATCAGCACGATCCCGACGGAAGCCGAGACGAGGAAATGTTCCTGCCCCTTGCGCACAAGCTGGCCCAGGATCAGCAGGATGCAGGCCCCGGTGACCACCACGATCTCGGGCAGGCTTGCGATGATCGATTGGAGAAGCGCGGCGGCGGTCATTGGCCCCTCTCCCTGCCATGCACCTCAGTCAGCAGATGCGTCACCGAGGCATCAATGATATCGAGAAAGGGCTTTGGATAGAGCCCGACCCAAAGCACGAAGACGGCGAGCGGCAGGATCGCAACCATCTCGCGGGCGTTCACGTCGCGGATCTTGAACCGGGCGCCGACGCTCGCCGGACCAAGCGCGACCCTTCCATACATGCCGAGAAGATAGGCCGCACCCAGCATTGCGCCCAAAACGGCGGCCGCGCCGACGGCGAGGTTGGCCGCAAACCCGCCCGACAGCACCAAGAGCTCACCCACGAACGAATTCGTTCCCGGCAGCGCCATCGACGAGAGCGTGAAGAGCGCAAGAAACACTGTATAGACCGGCGCGACCTTCATCAGCCCGCCGTAGTCGGCGATGCTGCGGGTATGGGTCCGCTCGTAGATCAGGCCGACGAAGAGGAACAGAGCGCCCGTCGTCACCCCATGATTGAACATCTGCAGGATGCCGCCTTCGAGCCCGCGGGGGTTCAGCGCAAAGATTCCCATCGTCACGAACCCCATGTGGCTGATGCTGGAATAGGCGACCAGCTTCTTCAGGTCATCCTGCGCAAGCGCAAGCAGCCCGCCATAGACGATGGCGAGCGCCGATAGCGCCAGCATCAGCGGCGAAAAATATACCGAGGCCTCCGGCAGCATCGGCAGCGAGAAGCGCAGGAATCCGTAGGCGCCCATCTTCAGGAGCACGCCGGCAAGAATGATGCTGCCCGCCGTCGGCGCCTGCACATGGGCGTCCGGCAGCCATGTGTGGACCGGGACCATCGGCACCTTGACGGCGAAGGCGACCAGGAAGGCGAAGAACAGCCAGGACTGGACCCGGAACGGCAAATCCTGCGCCGTCAGGGCGACGATGTCGAAGGTCTCCCCGCCCTGAAAAAAGAGTGTAATGACGCCGACCAGGAACAGGAGGCTGCCCGCCAGCGTGTACAGGAAGAACTTGAACGCCGCATAGACCCGGCCCTCGCCGCCCCAGACGCCGATGATCAGGTACATGGGGATCAGCATCGCTTCCCAGAAGACATAGAACAGGAAGAGGTCGAGCGCCGAGAACACCCCGAGCATCAGCGCCTGCATGGCAAGCAGGCTCGCCATGAACGCCTTGACCCTGCGCTCGATCGCGACCCACGAGGCGAGCACCGAGACCGCGCCCAAGAGCGTGGTCAGGAACACGAAGAGCGCGCTGATCCCGTCGACGCCGAGCGCATAGGTGATCCCGAGCGCAGGCACCCACGGTACCCTTTCGGTGAACTGCATCTCGTGCGTCGTCGTGTCGAAGCCAGCCAGCAGTACGATCGAGAGAGCGAGATCGAGGAGCGTGACAACAAGCGCTGTCCACCGCACCGCGTCGTCGCTGCGGAGAAACATCAGAACCGCCGCCCCGGCGGCCGGCGTGAATATGATGAGGCTCAGCAGCGGGAATCCCATCGCGCCCCCCTACCGCCACACCACGGCAAAAACAACGATAGTCGCGATCACACCGGCGATCATCGCCAGCGCGTAATGAGTCACGACGCCGGTCTGCAGCCGCCTCAGCGCGCCGCCGCCGTTGAGGATCGAACGGGCTACGCCGTTTACGACGCCATCCACACCATTGAGGTCGAGCTGCAGCCCCGCCCGCGCCGAACCGTGCAGGAAGGGCAGCACCGCAGTCTCCGATACGTCGCTCACCGCCTTCTCGTAGCGCGCTAGCGGTTTTTCGGCGAGCCACATGAAGCCTCGCGCGCCCTTGCGGTAGAACCAGTCGGTATCGAGGCTGATCGTGTTCTCGGGATCGAGTGCCTTGAGGAAAATGACGAAGCCCAATGCCGTGAACATCAGGATTCCGAGGCTCTCGGTGACATGGGCGCCCGTATAGGCGTCGAAGTCGACCGGATAGGGCAGGAGCGCATAAAGCGGCCCGGGATAGACGCCGATCGCAATGCAGAGCGCCGCCGCCATTCCCATCGCAACGAGCATGTTGCGGGGCGGCTCCTGCGCTTCCAGTTTCCGGTCCGTGCCGAAAAACATGTAATAGGGCAGCTTGAGCCCGGTATGCAGGAACGTCCCCGACGATGCCATCGTGAGTGCCAGCATCACCAGCGCGCGGTGATCCTGGCCGGCCGCCGCCACCACCATCGACTTGGTGACGAAGCCCGAGAAGAACGGAAATGCCGAGATCGCAAAGGCGCCGACCATGTAGAGCGCCACGGTCAGCGGCATCGTCTTGTAGAGCCCGCCGAGCTCGGTAAGCTTGCGCCGCCCGGTGACGTGGATCACCGCGCCCGCCCCCATGAACAGCAGCCCCTTGTAGAGGATATGGGCGAAGGCATGGCTGGTGGCTCCGTTCACCGCCATTTCGGTCCCGATGCCGACGCCCGCCACCATGTAGCCCACCTGGCTGACGATGTGATAGGCGAGCAGCCGCCGACAATCATTCTCAAGTACCGCATAGACGACACCGTAAAGCGCCATCACCGTGCCAAGCCAGACCAGAAGCTCAGTCCCGGGAAAGGCGCGCGCCAGCACATAGACGGCGGTCTTGGTGGTAAACGCGCTCATGAACACCGCCCCCGTGACGGTCGCCTCCGGATAGGCGTCGGTGAGCCAGGCGTTGAGCGGCGGCACGGCGGCATTGAGCAGGAAGCCCGCGAGGATCACATAGGCGCCCGGGCCCATATCGCTCTCGATCGGGCCGAAGAGCAGCGATCCGGTGGCGGCCGAATGGACAAGGATGCCACCGAGCAGGGCGACGCCGCCAGTGACGTGGACCATGAGGTAGCGGAATGCGGCGCGGACTGCCTTCTCGCCACCTTGAGCGAAAACCAGGTAGGCCGAGGCGAACGCCATGCCCTCCCAGAAGAGGTAGAGCGTCAGGTAGTCGCCGGCGAAGACTACGCCGAGCGCGCTGCCGACATAGACGAAGGCCGCCACATGTTGGCCCGGGCGCGTCAGATGCAGCGCGTAGATCATGCCGATCAGTGCCATGATGGTGAAAACCGTGGCAAAGACGATGCTGAGCCTGTCGACCTTCGCGATCAGGATTTCCTGCCCGATGAAGCTCGCCGCGCCGTAACTACCCGGCTCCATGGCGAGCACGGCGAGGAACGCGAGCAGCGGGATCAACACCAGATAGGCCTTGCGGATTGTCTCCTTCAGGAAGGGGATCGGCACGGCACCAAGGATGAACAGGAGGGCGGGATGGACAAAGTCAATCATAATAGTCCTCGCGCCGCATGAGCCCGCCCTGATGGCCGAGGAACTTGGAAACGAAAATCAAGATCACACAGGAGCCGAAGCCGTAGACGGCCGACCATCCTGGCAGACGCTCCCATAGATATTCGGCATGCTCGCGGGAGACCAGAAAATCGGCGACGACGATCAGAGCGAGCACCAGATAGAACAACCGGCGGCGGCGTATTGCATAGGTCTCGTCGCCAAAGAAATCGACGATGCGCTCGATCATCTGACCACTCCTTCCGCCAACGTGAGGAAATAACCGGGAAAGACGCCCATCAACACCGACAGGATGGCGGTCGCAACCAGCGGGATCGTCACCAGCGGAATCTCACGAACCTTTGCCGAGCTCTCCGGCGCCGGCGCCCCGAAAAAGGCGACATAGCTGACCGGCAGGAAATAGGCGGCATTCAGCACCGAGCTTGCCAGGAGCACGATCAGGAACGCCGTCTCCCCCGCCTGGACCGATCCAAGCGTCAGATACCACTTGCTGACGAAGCCCGCGGTCGGCGGCACCCCGATCATGCTGAGCGAGGCGACGAAGAACGCCCCCATCGTCCAGGGCAGCCTGCGGCCGATGCCGGCCATGTCGCTGATGTTGCGCTTGCCGGAGGCGCAATAGATCGACCCGGCGCAGAAGAAGAGCGTGATCTTGGAAAAGGCGTGCGCGGCGATATGGATGATCCCGCCAACCATGGCGACCGGCGACAATAAAACCGCGCCCAGCACCACGTAGGAGAGCTGGCTGACCGTCGAATAGGCGAGCCGCGCCTTCAGGTCGTCCCGCGTCAGCGCATAGACGGACGCCATCAGGATCGTGAACGAAACCAGATAGGCCGTTGCGATGCCCAGCCCCAACCCGCCGACCAGCCCCGCGCCGAAGACGTGGAACACCACCCGGAGCACACAGAAGACGCCCATCTTGACCACGGCCACTGCATGCAGCAGAGCGCTTACCGGTGTCGGCGCCACCATCGCGGCGGGCAGCCAGGCGTGCATCGGCATCACCGCGGCCTTGGCGAAGCCGAACAGATAGCAGAAATAGACGACCGTCAGCAGTGCCGCCGGGGCGTTGGCGCCAGCAAGCAGTCCCCCGGGCACGAAGTCGAGCGATCCCGCTATGGCATAGGTCAGCGCCAGCGCGGCAAGAAGCACGCTTTTCGATGCGCCCATCAGATAGACGAGGTACTTGCGGCTGCCCTTCCACCCCTCTTCGTCCTCGTGGTGGTAAACGAGCGGATAGGTGACGAGGCTCAGCACCTCGTAGAAGATCACCAGCGTGAAGAGATTGGCGGCAAAGGCGCCCCCGACGGCCGCCGCGAGGCTCAATGCAAAGCATGCGAAGAACCTAGTCTGCGCATGCTCGTGCAAGTGCCGCATATAGCCGATGGAATAGATCGCCGCGACGATCCACAACAGCGACGAGACGGTGGCAAACACCATACCGAGCGCATCGACCCGGAACGCGAAATCGATGCCAGGCAGGATCTCGAAGAGACGTAGTTCGACAGTCCCGCCCGAAAGCACCGTGGGGGCCATCGAGGCGACGATTGCGAACATGGCGACCGCGGCCACCGGCGAGACGAGATCGCGGAGTTTTTCGCGCTTGTTCAACAGGAGAACTGAAAGGGCCGCCAGGCCGGCAATGGCGACGGCAAGCAGCGGCCGGATCGAGATCACCGGTTCCAAGCCGCTATCCTTTCATCACGGTCACGTCGTCGACCTTGAGAGTGGCCTTGTTCCTCACGAGGGCGACCAGAATGCCAAGGGCGACGGCGACCTCCGCAGCGGTGGTTGCGATGACGAAGATCGCGAAGATCTGCCCGCGGAAATCAGCGTAGTAGCGCCCGAATGCGATGAAATTGATGTTGACCGAGTTGAGCAACAATTCGAGCGACATCAGCACGACCAGAATATTGCGCCTGAGCAGCACGCCCGCCGCCCCGATCACGAACAGAACCACTCCAAGCAAAATGGACCATGAGAGCGGAACCATCAGCCCGGCTCCTTCCGCGCCAGTACGATCGCGCCGACAAGGGCGGCCAGGAGAATGACGGAGGCGGCTTCGAACGGCAGGAGATAGTCGGTGAAAATTGCCCTGCTAAGCTCTCTCACCTGATCGCCGTCACGGGCGGCGGCGGGTTCGGTGGCCGAAAAGCGGTCGCTCCAGAGCACCAGTGCGAGCATCTCGAGCCCGAGCAGGACGAGCAACACCAGAGCCGGCAGGTTGCCGCCCGGTAGGAACCGCTGCAACACCGCTTCGCGCACATCGATCATCATGATCACGAACAGGAACAGGACCATGATCGCGCCAACATAGACGAAGATCTGGATACCCGCGAGCAATGGCGCCCCGAGCAGGACGAAGATTGCCGAGACTTGCAGGAAACACGCCATCAGTGCCAATGCGCTGTGAACGGGATTGCGCGCCAGGACCACAGTCAGGGCCGTGATCACGGACACCGCAGCGAACAGAAGAAAGAACCCCTGATCCATCGACGCCGACCCCTCCCACGCGAACTGTCACTCGGCGCGAGTGCGGCCGGACTGCGATAGCTCCGCACTTCGGGTGCATTCACAAATTGTGCCCTAGTATCGGATTTTTCACAAGATTATTGACATCGGCCGAGCAACCCAAGGCCGTCGTGGCAAAGGCGGCGTTTCTCGAACGGACGCTCGATTTCGCCAGCCGGTGCCCTGCAAGCCAATGGGATGCCGGATAGCATCAGTCGAAACGCGGCTCGCAATTTCTGCTATAGAGTTCCAATAGTGTATTGTCACACTCGCCAGCGGCGCACCGGTCGTTGGCAACCTCTTGCCCGGCCAATGCGTTCTGCGTGACAAGCAAGGCGGCGAACCGAAGATATCGGGAGGGTCGCGTCGCGCGCCTCATGGCGTTGGCGTATTCGTTTGGAAAAGAGTTCACGTATGGCGGACAACAACGCCGCTCCGGGTGGAGGCGCGAAAACCCAAGAACCAGAGTCATCCGGGCCCGGTATTAAAGCGACCGAAGGCTCCGATGACGCAGCGTTTGCGCGTACGGGCAGCGCGCTTGCAGAAATCGGCCGGGCGTTGCTGACCTTCGGGCAGGCAGTCCGTCACGATGCGGTTGGCTGGAGCTCCCAACTCGCTAAAAGGCTTGGCGGCGGCGACAAGCTCCAGCGGCGGCAAGCGACCGAGGGCTCGGAAGCAACGCACAACACCGCCGGCTTGACTGGAAAGATCCGGGCAGGCCTCCGGCGCCGGCGTTCGAGAGACATGCCCGCTGGACCAGCAGGCGCACGCAGCAGGCGCGGCATCCTCGTGCGGACTGCGGCAATCGCGAGCGTGGTATTGCTTGCCTCGCTGATCGCTCTTTTCTCATGGGCGTTGAGGGACGTGCCGTGGAACGAGATAGCCGATGGTTCGCTGAAGCCGGTGGTGGTGCTTGAAACGGCTGCCGGCAAGCCGCTGGTGACCCAAGGACCGCTTCAGGGGTCCTATGCGGCCCGAGCAGATTTCCCGCCGCACCTCATCGATGCCGTGCTTACGAGAGAGGACCGGCGCTTCTATGAGCACTTCGGTATCGATCTAAGGGGCATTCTTCGTGCCCTTTACACCAATGTCGGAGCAGGCGAAGTCGTGCAAGGCGGCAGCACGATCACGCAGCAACTGGTCAAGATCCTCTATCTGGAGCGAGACCGCACCTGGAAGCGGAAGATCCAGGAAGCAGTGATCGCCTTCTGGCTGGAACGCAAGCTTGGCAAGGACGAGATCCTCACGCGATACCTGAACAACATCTATCTTGGTGCCGGCGCAACAGGCGTCCCGGCGGCTGCCCGTATCTATTTCGACAAGGACGTGCACGAACTCAATGTGAGTGAATCGGCGATGCTCGCGGGCATTATCCGCGCGCCGTCGCAGCTCAATCCCATAAGCAACCCGGACGGTGCGCGCCGGCAGGCCGAACTCGTGCTCGATGCCATGATCAAGAGCGGCAAGGTGACCGCAGAGCAGGCCAGGACCGCGACCGCGGAGCTTCGTCCGGTAAAGCCGGCAATACGATCAGGCAGTTGGTTTGCCGACTGGGTGATGCAGGAGGCGCGCGAGCTTGCAGGCCCTTACCGGGGCACGATCAAGGTCAGGACGACGATGGTGCCGCGGCTGCAAGCGATCGCCGAAAAGGTGGTTGCCGAAGCGCTCGAGCAGGAAGGCGCAAAAGCGGGTGTGCAGCAGGCCGCCTTGGTGGCGATGACGCCAGAGGGCGCTGTGGTCGCCATGGTCGGCGGGCGTGATTACTCGAAAAGCACGTTCAACCGCGCGGTCTCGGCGATGCGCCAGCCGGGCTCTGCCTTCAAGCTCTTTGTCTACTATGCCGCATTGAAGGCCGGCCTCACGCCTTTCGACTGGGTTGAAGATGCGCCGATCGAGATCGACGGCTGGTCTCCGGAAAACTATGAGGGCGACTATCGCGGGCCGGTCAGTATAGCGGAGGCCTTCGCGCGATCACTGAACGCCGCGACGGTGGCTCTGGCGATGGAGGTCGGGATCGACAAGGTTATCGCCGCCGCTCGCGAATTGGGGATCGATGCCAAACTTTCCGAAACGCCGAGCCTGGCGCTCGGTTCGTCGGAGGTGAACCTGCTTGATCTTACCGGCGCCTACGCCTCGGTACGGGCGGGCGCGGCCCCGGTCGAGCCGTGGGGCATTGTATCCTTCCGAGCCGAGGGCGAGCCCCGCGCGTTCCGTTTGGGCGCCACGAGGCAGCCCACCACCGATCTTCGCCAATATCAGCCGGATCTCATTGATCTGTTGCGCTTGGTCGTCGAGCGAGGGACGGGTCGGGAGGCTGACCTTGGGATGTTTGCAGCCGGCAAGACGGGCACCAGCCAGAACCACCGCGATGCCTGGTTCATCGGCTTCAACGAGCGGCTGGTCGTTGGCGTTTGGGTCGGTAATGACGACGAGATGCCGATGAACGAGGTAACAGGCGGCAAGCTGCCGGCGCGGATCTGGCGGAGCTTCATGACGGCGGCGTCGGCCAAGGGTGGCGAAAATGCGCCAGGCGAGCCCGATGCGACGATGAGTTCCGCAGATGGCGGCGGAGCGTCTGCTTCCTGCAATGTTAACGCCTGCGCGCGCGCCTATCGCTCGTTCCGGCCGTACGACTGCACCTTTCAGCCGTACACAGGGCCTCGTCGGCTTTGCGAAAAATAGCCTCGCAACCTCGCAACCGGCTGCGGGAAATGGGTCGAAGTCTCGAAATCAGCAGCCAGGCGACGCTCTGCCATCCGCAATTGCGTCATTTAGGATTTCCGCCTGGCGATGGCTTGCATGTCCTCCAGTTTAAGGTCATCGATCGCCGATAATGCCTCTTCGGCCGACCAGCCGGCGCGCAAGGCCGCCGCGACGAGCTTGGCCTCGGCTTCCTGCTCAAGGTGCAGATATAGCGGCTCCAATGCCTCGCGGGCGGTCACAACGTGCTCGTCAGGAGTGGCAACGGAGTGAGGCTGCAGTGACATCGCACTTCCTCCCTTGGTGGCTTATCGTCCCTACCATTGTCGCCGATAATGCAATTAATGCAACGCTTGGGCGGCGCTTCGCTTTCCTCGACCGCCGTGGAGTGTCGGTCCGTCAAAATGGAATAGGGCGCTCAACCCGTTGAGGGGAGCGCCCTATTCGACCCGGAGATGCTTACCGGCCAGACCATCCGTCGGCTCGAAAGCGCCTCGATACGGGCAGTGTGCGATAGATGGGTCTTGGACAGCAGGTTTCAAGGCCTGACCGACCAGATTGCTTCCCAGACCCACACGTCCTTGAAGGTCGAGACAGTCCCACTGGTGCCTCTTTCCCGGACCCGCGCTCGGGATCCGGTCGAAATCGAACGCAAAGGGGGTTCTGCATTGTCGTGTCGCCGCCAAGCACGTCAAGAAAGCGGCGGTGGAGATTGCTGCGGGAACGTATCGTCTTGGGCTGGGTCGTTGCCTGCACCCCATCGATCGTCAAACTCGCGCGATGCAGGCGTTGTATTATGTAATGCTCGGGAAAATGAGCGTCATATTACGCGCACAGGCGAATACAGCGCGCGCGATTTTTCAAAATATAGTTTTCACGTTTTATTTTATTCTTTAACATTCCGGAAATATGCGGAACCAATCCACTTGCATCACGTTCAATCTTTCACAGAAGAAGGAGGATTGATCATGAGTGCTAAAATTCTTCTGGTTCCTGCCCTTGCAGCCGGGCTTATGGCAACGCCTGCGATGGCAAATGACAACAATGACGCCGCCGTGACCGGCGCGGCCGGCGGCGCCGTGACCGGTGCGATTGTCGGAGGCCCGGTGGGCGCTGCTGTCGGCGGCGCGGTTGGTCTCATCGCCGGTGCCGTCATCTCGCCTCCGCCGCAACAGGTGGTCACGTACGTACAGCAACAGCCGATGCCGGCCGGTGTCGTTGTCCGCGAGCGTATTGCAGTCGGTCGGCCGCTTCCACGAACGGTTGCTCTGACGCCGATACCCGAGAACCCGACCTATGCCTACGCGGTCGTGAACAATCAGCGCGTCATCGTTGATCCAAGGACCTATACCGTAGTTCAGGTTATCCAGTAGGTCAGGTTATCCAATAGGTGACCGGAGCTCCCCGCTTTCAGCAGCGGGGAGCTCCTTTGTTTCCGTCTTTCCCGCACTGATCAAGTTCCGGCGTGCGCCGCTTTTCAACAGTCGATGCGAATACGGAAGCGGCTCATGAAGTCGCCCTCCCACCACATCGGGAAATTGGTGCCCCATTTATTGTTGTGGAGATTGAACGCGAACCCTGCCTCCGGCAACGAGTGCCAAGCCCTGTTCCATAGATGACTCCTTCCACCGGTCTTGCTGTGGTATCTTTGCTGCTTGCTTCCTCTCGGGGGGAAAGAAAATGGAAGCCCTTGTAGCATTGGCGCGAAACCGGGTTTTCACCGTTTTGTGCGGTTGCATGCTCTTGTCGTCTTCGGCGGCGGCTCAAGAGGCCGCCGATGTGGCGACCGGGGAGCGGCTCGCCGAATTGCTGAGGTCCGCCCGAAGCGTCCTTTCGAATTATCAGTCGCTCATCAATGATCCGGCCGTCGGCGACAAACATCTCGACGGCGAGCGCTTCACGGCAGAGGCGATTGCCCTTTATGCCAAACGCACCGGCCATCCTCTGATGTCCGATGGCCTGGCGGAGCGCGATCGCAAACTGCTGCAGGCGCAGGTCGAGGCCATGCGCGAGGTCGTCGACGAAGAGCAGAATGACATCAATCGCCCCGGCATCGGGTTCAAGGGCTTTGTGCCCGCCGTTTTCGCGCGCCTGATGAATGAGAAGTTTGCCGCAAAAGTGGGAAACGAGGCGCTGGTCCGCGTGACCGCGCCGGAAGTGCTCGTGCGTAACCGCAAGTCGCTTCCCGATGACTGGGAGACCCGGGTCATCAATGAAATCTTCTCGAATCCGCAGAAGCAGAAGGGCGAGGCCCATACGGAAGTGACGAAGGTAAACGGCCGCCCTGCCTTCCGCATGCTGCTGCCGGAATACTACACGGAGTCCTGTCTTTCCTGTCACGGTTCGCCCAAGGGCGAGATCGACGTCACCGGCTACCCGAAGGAAGGGGGCAAGGCGGGTGATCTGGGCGGTGCTATCAGCATCGTCTTGTTCAAATGAGCGCGTTGGGGCAGCAGCGGTCGATCGAGGCTGCCCCGGCGCCGGCCAGGAGCCTCGCCAGCCGGCTTGCCAATCTGCCAATTTCCGCCCGCGTGGCGGCGCTAACCGCCGCCGGCCTGATAAGTCTGATCCTCTCTTCGGTCTTTCTCACCCAGGCGCTCTACCGCAGCGCCGAGCGGATGGCGGAGACCAGGGAACTGTTCGATCGCGCCGATTCGGCGGCTGCGGCGCATGTCGCCTTCGGAGACCTCAGATACTGGCTGACCGATCTCTCCGTCAGTCTGCTGATGAATTCAGAACGCAACGCCGACGAGGCCCGCAAACGCCTGCAGGTTCAACTGGAGCGTCTTGCAGAGCATTCGCCCGACGCGGTCAGGAAGATCCGCACCGAGGTCGATGCCTATGTCGAGACGGCGCTCCAGGCAACCGACAGCTATACTCAGGACAACCGCATCGTCGGTAACGCCTTCCTGGCAAAGGCGCGCACTCACAGCGGCAACGTCGACGCGGACCTCAACAGGCTCGTCGAGCAGGTAAGAGCCGATGCGGATGCCGCCCGCAACGAGGTCGTCGCGCAAACACAGAAAACCGCAACGGCGGCCGCCATCCTTGTCGGCGTCGTGGTTCTGGTCGGCTCGCTCCTTACTCTTCTTGTCCTGCGCTCGATCGTCGGCCCGCTCCGGCGCCTCAGTCGTGTGGTCGGCGAGCTGACGGAAGGACGCTATGACGTCGAGATCCCGCAGGAGGGCGGCGAGGACTTTGGAGCGATGGCGAAGACGCTCTCGCTTTTCCGAGAAAGCGCGATCGAGAAGAGAAAGCTCGAGGACGAGGCCGAGCGGCAGCGGCGGACGATCTCCGCGGCGCTCGAAGTGATTTCCGACGGATTCGTCCTCTACGATCCGGATGATCGGATCCTGATCGCCAACAGCAAATATTGCGAAATCTTCCCCAGCCACAGGCCGTCGACGCTTCGTGGCAAGAGCTTCCGCGAAATCGTGGAGCAGAACCTGGAAAGGGGGCAAGTCGACCTCGAAGGCAAAACGCGGGAGGAGTGGATCGAGGAACGGCTGCGCCTTCACAGGGATCCCGCAGGCCTGGTCGACGAGAGGCGGTTCGGCGACAAGTGGGTCCGGATCAGCAAGCGCAAGATCCCTGATGGCGGTACCGTCGCGGTCTATACCGACATCACCGAACTCAAGCAGAGGCAAGTCGAGCTCGAGCGTGCAAAGAGCCATGCGGAATCGGCAAACGAGGCCAAGAGCCGTTTTCTCGCCTCGATGAGCCACGAGTTGCGCACGCCGCTGAACGCGATCATCGGCTACAGCGAAATGCTGATCGAAGAGGCCCGCGACCACGAAGACAACGAGCTTGTCCCGGATCTCGAGAAAATAGCGTCCGCCGGCCGGCATCTTCTCACGCTCATCAACGACATCCTCGACCTTTCGAAGATCGAGGCGAACAAGATGGAGGTTTTTCTCGAGACTTTCGACGTCGCCGAACTGCTCCGCGACGTGGCCGCCACCGTCGCACCGCTGATGGCGCGGAACCGGAACGAATTCGTCGAGGACCTTGGAGCCGATCTTGGGCAGATGCACTCCGACCAGACCAAGCTGCGCCAGAATCTTTTCAACCTGCTCAGCAATGCGGCCAAGTTCACCAATGGCGGCCGCGTCACGCTCTCGGTCCGGCGCGAGGGACGCGCCGACGGCGATTGGCTTCTGTTCAAGGTATCCGATACCGGGATCGGCATGACGCCGGAGCAGCGGGAACGGCTCTTCAACGCCTTCACCCAGGCGGACGCTTCCACCACCCGGAACTACGGCGGCACGGGACTGGGCCTGAGCATCACCCGCAGCTTCAGCCACATGATCGGCGGCGCCGTCACCGTCGAAAGCGAAGTCGGCAAAGGCTCGGTCTTCACGATGGAAGTACCCGCGCAGTGCAGGCGAGAAGCCGAGGAGCCTCAAGTCGCCGTGCCGGCGCCGGCTTTGCAGCCAGGTCGCACCGCTCTCATCATTGACGACGAACCGGCTGCCCGAACGCTGATCGCCAGGGCACTCGCCGACGCGGGACTCGCCTCGATCGAGGCTGCAAGCGGGGCGGAAGGAATAGCCGCCGCTCGAAAGCATCGGCCAGCCGCGATCATCCTCGACATCATCATGCCCCATCAGGACGGCTGGTCGGTGTTGCGCACGCTGAAGAGCGATCCCGAACTCTGCACGATCCCCGTTATCCTGGCGACGATCCTGGCGGATCGCGAACTCGGCCTCTCGCTCGGCGCCGTCGAATACCTGACCAAGCCCATCGACACCGACAAGCTGATCCGGACGATAGAGGCTCACGGCGGCGGCAACCGCGACGTACTGGTCATCGACGACGATCAGGCGTCACGCGACTTTCTCCGCCGCATTCTGGTGAAGAGGAACTGGACCGTCCACGAGGCGGGTGACGGTGTTCGCGGGCTGGAAATGATGAAGCGGCTCCTGCCGCGCCTCGTCCTGCTGGATCTTCTGATGCCGGAGATGGACGGATTCCAAACCCTGAGTGAGATGCAGAGGATCCCGGAGCTGCAGAACATCCCGGTGGTGGTGGTCACGTCGAAGGACCTCTCTTCGAACGAGTTGATATGGCTGCGCGATCGAGCGGTCGCGGTCGTAAACAAGGGCGCAAACAGCAGGTCCCAATTGGTCAAGGCGCTCGAGCGCCAGATCGCAATGCAGGAAACTGTCGGCAAGGCCGTTGCCGAGGGCTGAAAAGCATGACCGGAGGAAACCGAAATGACGAGAATCCTTCTGGTGGAAGACAATGAAATGAACCGAGACATGCTTTCGCGACGATTGTCTCGTCGCGGCTTCGACGTGCTGATCGCCGAGAATGGCAAGGCCGGTGTCGAGCTTGCCGCATCGGAAAGGCCCGACCTCATACTCATGGACATGAGCCTACCCGTGATGGACGGATGGGAGGCGACGCGACGGATCAAGGCCAATCCGGCGACGTCTGGAATACCGGTCATCGCGCTCACTGCGCACGCAATGGCGAGCGATCGGGAGATGGCGCTCGAGGCTGGCTGCGACGACTATGACAGCAAGCCGGTCGATCTGCCGCAGCTCGTCCGGAAGATCGAGCAGTTGCTCGCGACCTAGGCTCAGGACACCTGCAGGATGAGTATCGGCAACGAATTCCAGCACCAGGCGATCGCCGCACATGTGGCCCAGCGGTTGGCCGGCCCCGCTCGCGCCATCTTGGGTTTTCAGGAGCTGCTTGTCGAGCAGGCGCGGGATCTCAGCTTGCCCGACATGCAGCCCGATCTGGAGCGGATCGGCACCGCCGCCAGGCAACTGAACGGTCTCATCGATCACCTCCTCGACGGCACGGCCTGCTCTGAGGAAGTCCCGTTGACGGAGGCGGAGGCGAGGCTCCGCCATGACCTGCGCACACCGCTCAATGCCATCATCGGCTATTCGGAAATGCTCCTTGAAGACGCAAGGGATGTGCACGAGCATCCGCTAACGGAGGATCTCGGCGTCATACTGGCGGCGGCGGCCGAGCTTTTGAAGCAGGTCGACGCCATTGCGGGCCTTTCGCGCGGGCACGCCATCGAGATGCTCCAGTCGGCGGAGCAAAGCGGAATCGACGCGGCGGGGCTTGAACGGCTCCTGTTCACGACCGAGCGCGAGGCCTGGACGGATCAGGGCGGCAGAATTCTCGTCGTCGACGACGTCGCCAGCAATCGTGACCTTCTGTCCCGACGGCTGCGGCGCGAAGGTCATCGCGTCGTCACCGCCGAATCCGGACTGTCGGCGCTTGCGAGGCTGGCGGAGGACGAGTTCGATCTTATTCTGCTCGATATCCTGATGCCCGACATGAACGGCATAGAAATGCTCTCGCGACTGAAGTCGGAGGACCGATGGCGGCACGTCCCGGTGATCATGATATCAGGCTTGAGCGAAGTGGCGGCGGTGGCGAAATGCATCGAAGCGGGAGCCGACGACTATCTGACAAAGCCGTTCAACCCGGTCCTGCTGCGCGCACGCATCAACTCCACGCTCGAGAAGAAACGCTGGCTCGACCGCGAGCACCACTATCTTGAGCAGATAGAAGCGGAGAAGCGACGTGGCGATACGCTCATTCACGCGATCCTGCCCGACCAGATCGTCAGCCGATTGCAGGATGGCGAAGAGATCATCGCCGACCGCTTCGAAGAGGTTTCCATTCTTTTTGCAGACATCGTCGGCTTCTCCGCCATCGCGACAAGGCTGCCACCGTCCGATCTCGTCAGCCGGCTGGACGGGATGTTCAGCCGGTTCGACCTCCTGACGGAACAGCACCGGGTGGAGAAGATCAAGACAATCGGCGATGCCTATATGGCCGCTTGCGGGATACCGGAACCCGCAGCGGATCACGCCGACAGGATCGTGGCTCTCGCGAAATCCATGCTTCAATCGTTGCGGGACATGCCTCCCGAACGCGATCGATTTCGCGTTCGGATCGGAATCCATTCCGGACCGGTTGTGGCGGGGCTGATCGGCCGGCTTCGTTTTGTCTACGACGTGTGGGGAGAAACCGTAAACATTGCAAGCCGCCTCGAGTCGCAGGGCGTTGCCGATGGCATACAGATCTCCGAGGCGACCAGGCGCTCGCTTCGAGGCCAATGGACGCTCGAGCCGCGCTGCGCCTTGGATCTGCGCGGCATCGGCACGATCGAAACCTACCTTGTGCAATAGGCTCCTGTGATCCGGCCGATGCATTTCATCTCGATGTTCGGTACCGCATTACAGCGCCGTGCGTCCTTTAGGACGCACAAAGGACGCTGTAATGCTTTGAGTCTATGCATCGTGCTTTCTGAAAATCGGGTCCGATTTTCGGGCCGATGCGCTAGCGACCGTCAAGCTCGAACACGTGATGATGGATGTGCCCTTCGAACATCTCGAGCAGGCCCTTCGTCAATTCGCGGCTTTCGTAGCGCACAGGTGATTCAAGCGCCCGCGCCAGCGCCTCGCGGTCGTCATAGGCGGTGGAAAGAACCATCGCGAACGGCGTCGCCCCTTCGTCGCGCTCCACGGCATGGAGAACCCGGACTTCCCGGACGCCCGGAAAGGCCTGCCAAAGCGGCATCAGCTTCTCTGCGATATAGGCGCGGAATGCTTCTTCCCGACCGGGATGGATCACGCCCTCGAACAGGGCCTGTCGAATGATCATGCTGTCTTCTCCACTTCAGTTGGCGACGTTCGGCGATTTCTGGCCGGCGAAATGGGCGGCGAGATTGGCGAGCACGAGTCTCCCCATGGCCAGCCGCGTCTCGACCGTCGCACTGCCCTGATGCGGCATGAGCACGGTATTCGGCGTCGAATGGAATTCACTGCGGATCTTCGGCTCGTTGACGAAGACGTCGAGCCCCGCACCCGCGATCGTTCCGGACCTCAGCGCCTCGATCAAGGCGTCCTCGTCGACCACGCTGCCGCGCGCGACATTGACCACGATGCCCTGCGGGCCAAGTGCTTCAAGCACGGAGGCGTCGACGATGTTCTTTGTTGCCGCACTCGCCGCCACGCAGACGGCGAGCACGTCGCTGTCGCGGGCGAGATCGGCTGGGCTTTCATGGGCCACCCACTCGACGTCGGTCAGCCTGGACCGGTTCCAGTAACGCACCGACATGCCGAAGGCCTCGGCGCGAAGCGCCAATGCACGCCCGATCTGACCGAGACCGAGAACGCCAATCCGCTTGCCCTTCGGGCTATGGCCGAGCGGCAATTGTTCGCCCGATGCCCAGCGGCCTTCCCGCACCAGCCTGTCGCCGTCGCCGAGCCGGCGCAGGACCGCAAGCATGAGCGCGATACCGAGATCCGCGACATCGTCCGTGAGCACGCCCGGTGTCGTCGTCACATCGATGTCGCGGCTGCGCGCATAAGCAAGATCCACCTTGTCCGTGCCGACCCCGTTGATCGCGATGATCCCGAGTGAGGGAAGCTTCTCAATCCAGTCATTGGAAAGGCCCGTGCCGCCGCCGGTCGCAACCGCGCGGATCGACCGGAGTGCCGCTTCGAGCGCCGGCCGGTCGGCGGCCTCGTAGAGCCTGTGAACCGTGTAGTCCCGGTGAAGCTCCTCCATGATGGGCGGCATCATTGGCTCTACGAGCAACAGATCTGGTTTCACGTCTAAACTCCAATTGCTGAGATGTCGCTCAAAACTGAGCGGCGTTTTGGGACGATGACATGTGTGGAAACAAAGACTTGAGGCGCGCCGAAGTTCGCTTGAAGGCGGCGCGCTTCAGTTGCGCCGACGATCAGGAAATCTGGCCGAGGAAGAATCGTGTGCGCTCGTGTTGCGGGGCACTGAAGAAAGTATCGGGCGTCGCCACTTCCAGGATCTCGCCGCGGTCCATGAAGACGACACGGTCGGCGACGCTTCGCGCGAAGCCCATCTCGTGAGTCACGCACAGCATGGTCATGCCTTCATTCGCGAGATCGACCATGGTGTCGAGGACCTCCTTGACCATTTCCGGATCGAGCGCCGAGGTCGGCTCGTCGAAAAGCATGATCTTCGGATTCATGCACAGCGCACGCGCGATCGCCACGCGCTGCTGCTGTCCGCCCGAAAGCTGCGCAGGATATTTCGCCGCCTGCTCGGGGATACGCACGCGCCGAAGAAACTTCATGGCGGTCTCCTCGGCCTCGGCTTTCGTGATGCCGCGCACTTTCATCGGCGCGAGCGTGCAGTTCTCAAGCACCGTCATGTGGGGGAACAGGTTGAACTGTTGGAAGACCATGCCGGTCTCCTGACGGATCAGGTCGACATTCTTTCCACCGGCGGTCAGGTCGTGACCGTCGACGACGATCTTGCCCGAATGAATGGTCTCGAGCTGGTTGATGCAGCGGATCATCGTCGACTTGCCGGAGCCCGAAGGCCCGCAAATAACGATCCGTTCACCCCGACCAACGGTCAGGTTGACGTTCTTCAGGGCATGAAAGGACCCATACCACTTGTTGACGTCCTCCATGCGCACGGCCGGATCAGAAGCCCCGCGCGACCCGGGGGCGGAGGCGATTTCGCTTACCATGTTCATCGCGAGGGGCTCCCGTTTTTTTATTTCGCTTTGGTCACGAATTCCGGCAGGGGAGAACCAAGCCATTTTTCGTGGATGGCATTGAGCTGTCCGTCAGCCTTGACCTTGTCGAGGAAGGTGTTGACGAAGGTGAGCATCTCGCTCGATCCCTTGCGGACGGCGATGCCCTGAACCTGCTGGTTCAGTACAAGCTTCTGGTTGAACCGCCCGGGAGCGGCCGCCTCGATCTGCTGGGCGACGACGTTGGACACGCCGATCAGTTCGACCTGGCCGGAAAGCAAGGCCTGCACCGCACTGGCGTCGTCGTCAAAACGCTGGATGTTGGCGTCCTGCGGGGCGATCCTGGTGACCGCCGTGTCCTGCGTGCTGGCGCGCGCCACGCCGATCGTCTTGCCGGCCAGATCTTCCGGTTTTGCGACAGCCAGATCCTGGGCACCGAACACGCCGATCGAGATGCCGGCGTAAGGCTGGGAGAAGTCGACGTTCTTGGCGCGCTCTTCGGTGATGCCCAGCGAAGCGACGAGCAGGTCAACCTGGTTGCTTTGCAGATAGGGGATGCGGTTCGGGCCCGTCACGGGCACGATCGTCACCTCGACGCCGAGCTCCTTGGCAAGCAATTTGGCGACATCGGCGTCATAGCCATCTGGGTTGTTGCTCGCGTCCATGATTCCGAATGGCGGAAAATCGACCAGCATCCCGACCTTGACCGTTCCGGCCGACTTGATCGCCTCCACCGTCTGCGCGGCGGCGGGGGACACGAAACCGGCAAGAAGTGCAGCGCCAAGAACTGACATTGCCATGCGTCTCGAAATATTCATTCTTCCTTCCCTTTCACATACCGGCCTCCCGCCGGCGGGGGCCCGTCAACGTGCCGTTGCGCGGGAAAAACGGGTTTCCATTCGGCGTGCGACCAGCGACAGCGGCCAGCACAAGAGGAAATAGATAGTGGCCACCGTCCCGAAGACGAGGAATGGGCTGAACGTCGCATTGTTAATGATCTGCCCTTGCCGGGTCAGTTCGGTGAAGCCGATGATCGAGGCGAGCGACGTGCCCTTGATCAGCTGGACCATGAAGCCGACCGTCGGCGCGACTGCGATGCGGACCGCCTGGGGCAGGATCACGTGGCGCATGGAATGGTAATAGCGCAGGCCAAGCGCCGTCGCGGCCTCGCGCTGCCCCTTCGGCACGGCCTCGATGCAGCCGCGCCAGATTTCGCCGAGAAAGGCGCTGGCGTGGAGCGCAAGCGCAACAGCCGCAGCAATCCACGGGTTGATCGCAAAGCCGAAGATATTCATGCCAAAGTACACCAGGAAAAGCTGCATCAGCAGCGGCGTACCCTGGAAGAGGCGGATGAACCCGGTGGCGAGGCGACGGAAAGCCCGCACTTCGGACACGCGCATCAACGCCATCAACAGTCCGCCGATGCTGCCGCCGGCAAAGGCGATTGCCGAAAGCGCGATCGTCCATTGCGCCGCCACAACAATGATGAGGAACTCGTTCCAGCCGAAGACTCTGATCATGGCGGTGCTCCTAGCGGCTGAGCGGATATTTGAAGGCCATTTTCTCGATCGCGTAAAACAGCGCGGAGAAGCCGACCGACAAAGCGAGATAGATCAGGGTGACCGTGATATAGACCTCGAAACTCGCAAAGGTCGCGGATTGGAGGTCGTTTCCGGCTGCAGCCAGGTCGTCCGCCGAGATCACGGACACGACGCTGGTATTCAGCATCAGGTAGATGAACTGGCTGGTAAGCGCAGGGTAGACGGTGCGCAGTGCCGGCTTCATGATGATGTAGCGAAAGATCTGCGCCCTCGACAGTCCGAGAGCCCACCCCGCCTCCACCTGGCCCTTGTGGATCGATTCGATGCCGGCGCGAATGATCTCCGTGCCATAGGCACCGAAATTGACAACAAGCGCCAGGAGCGCCGCGCTGTTCGGAGACAGCCTCAGGCCAAGCGATGGCATGCCGAAGTAGATGAAGAAGATCTGCACGAGGAAGGGCGTGTTGCGGATGATCTCAATGTAGCCATCGATCACGGTGCGGACGATCTTCGGCCCGGACGTCTTTCCCCAGGCGCAAATGATGGAGACGACAAGGCCGATCAGCATGGCGGCGCATGACAGGCGAACGGTCAGCCAGGCGCCGACCAGCAACTGGTCGAAGGACGCCAGCACGGGCGTGAAATTGAACTCGTACATGCAGGGACCTCCTCCCAAGACATCGAGACGGGACGTCGCGCCTCCTCGCGTCCTCGTTACTTAGATCGATCTAAAATGTTTGCCAGCAGGCGTCAACCACAAATGAGCATCAATTTTCACATGGGACGGCCGCAGGACTCCCGAACGTGCAGGGCGGTGTCGTTTACCACGCGGCGCGGCGGCAAGTCGGGATTGGCGATACGTTCGAGGAGAAGCCGCGCGGCCATCTCGCCGATCGTCACCGGCCCGGTCGAGACCGACGTGAGTTTTGGCCGGATGGCTTCTTCATCCGCCACATCGTCGAAGCCGATCAGGGAGAGATCGCGACCGATCGTCAAACCGCAGTCGTGAAGTCCTGCGGAGAGCCCGAGAGCAACAAGATGATTGAAGCAGATCACCGCTGTGGGCCGCGTCGCCTGATCGAACAGAAGATGCGTTGCGCTGGCGATTTCTCCGAGCTGCGCCGGAAAGTGGATCAGGATTCCGGGATCGAGCGCCTTTGACAGCATGGCCTCGCGGAATCCATCGACGCGCTCCTGATAGGCCGATTGGACCGGGCCATGGGCGGCAAAGGCGATCTTCTCATGGCCGAGCGAAGCGAGATAGTCCACCGCCTGGCGCATCCCGGCGGCATAATCGGCTCCGACATAGTCCATGTCGAAGGAGATATGGCGCAACACCTGCACGACCGGCATGCCCCAATCCGCTATCTCTTCGGACAGGGCTGGCGGCGTGTCTGCGGCGGGGCAGAGAATGACCCCGTCCACACCGTGTTCCCGCATCCGTTGGAGGAGCGTTGCCTGCCGCTCGACCTTGTCCCCGCTGTTGGCGAGGAGAACCACCTTGCCGGTCTCCCCGATGACCTCCTCGATACCCGACAGAAGCTCCGCAAAGAAGGGATTGGTGAGATTTGGGACGATGGCGCCGATGATCTGGCTGCGTTCGACGCGCAGGCGGGCCGCGCCGATATTGTAAACGTAGCCGAGATCTCGCATTGCCTGCTCGACGCGGCTGCGCGTCTCGCTGCCGACCAGCGGGCTCTTGCGAAGAACTAGGGACGCGGTCGCGCGGGAGACGTTTGCATGTCGCGCGACATCGAGAAGCGTAACGCGGCTCTTTTTTCGTTCGTCAAAGGACATTGAATACCAACGGGAAAAGAATGGTGGTGGGGGAACTATAGTCAACAACGAGTGTCGGGCAAACGCTGCCGAGTCTCTGGCGCCGTCACCCGAAGGCCTCGTTCTGTTAGAGCATCCCGCTTAAACTTCTTAGAATCGATCACGTTCATGATCTTGGGCCGACCCAGAATCACCGTGATCTAATGCAGACTACCCACACCCAGCAGCCGTTCGACGGTCACATGATCCTGCGAAAGCTCCACCGGCGTCCCGGTCCAGGCGATCCGTCCCCGCTCCAGCACGATGACATGGTCGGCGAAATCCAGCGCACTCTGTATGCGCTGTTCGACGAGCACTATCGTCATGTCGCCGGTTCTGGCAAGCTCGGCAAAGACCTTCATGAGCTCTTCGCAGATGACCGGTGCCAGGCCTTCGAGCGGCTCATCCAGCAGCAACACTGATGGCCGTCCGAGGATCGAGCGCGCGGTCGACAGCATCTGTTGCTCTCCGCCGGAGAGTTGCGAGCCGAGATTCCTGCGCCGCTCATGGAGGCGCGGAAACATGTCATAGGCTTCCTGGAGTGCACTCTTCGGTCGGCCCTTGAGCCCAACGAAGAGGTTTTCCTCGACGGTCAGGGTTGGAAAGACGCAGCGCGCCTGCGGCACGAAGCCGAGACCACTCAGAGCCCGCGACGCGCTCGGCAGCGCCGTGACATCGGTTTCGCCGATGCGGATGCGCCCTTCGTAGCGCCGCGTCTGGCCGGCGAGCGTCGCAAGCAGCGTCGTCTTCCCCATGCCGTTGCGCCCGAGTACGGCGAGACGCGCGCCGGCCGGCACCAAAAAAGAAATGCCTTCAAGCACCCGCGTCGGTCCGTAGCCCGCGGAAAGGTTCTCGACCTCAAGCGGCGTGGCCGGCATTGGCATAACTCCCGAGATAGGCTTCGCGTACCCGCGGATCCTTGGTCACGCCCGACGGCGAACCGTCGAAGATGATCGTGCCGTTGGCCAGCACGATCACCCGCTTGGCGAAGCGGAAAACAAGGTCCATGTCATGCTCGATCATCAGTACGGCAAGGTCGGCCGGAAGGTCGGCCAGCGCCTGTTCGATACGGCCCGTGTCGCTTTGCGGCACGCCGGCGGCCGGTTCGTCGAGGAGCAGCACCCGCGGTCTTAGCGCCAGTGCCACGGCGATCTCCAAAAGCCGCTGCTGGCCATAGGCGATCTCGCTGACATGCCGGTGCATCTGGTCGCGCAGCCCGAGCTTGCCGATAAGATCGTCGACTTCCGTCATGACCTCGGGCATTGCGAGGTAATTCCCGAAAAAACGCCCTGCCCGGCCGTCGCGCTGCAGGACTGCAAGCGCCACGTGTTCCGCCGGAGTCATGTCCTGGAAGAGACGCGTGACCTGGAACGATCGCACGAGACCCCTCCGAACGCGTCCGATGGCATCCACTCGGGTGATATCTTCGCCGCCGATCCGGACCTCGCCGGAATCGGGCTTCAGGTTCCCGGTGACCAGGTTGACGAAGGTCGTCTTTCCCGCGCCGTTCGGGCCGATCAATGCCACACGATCGCCCGGCGCCATGGCAAGGCTGACATCGTTGGTGACGGCGAGGCCGCCGAACGATCGCTTCAGATTCCGAACCTCGAAGATGGCACTCATCGGCGCGCCTCCCTCCAACGGATCGCCACGGCGGCGATCGTGCCGTAGAGACCTTTGGGCGCAAAGAGCACGACGGCGATCAGCAGAGCACCGACCATCGTCAGCCAATGGAAGGGATTGGCCGCCGAAACGATATCCTCGAAGAACATGAACACGATCGTGCCGGTAAGTGCGCCAAAGAGCGAACCCGTGCCGCCGAGCACCAGCATGACCAGGCTCTCGGCTGAGAGCGTGAAGGAGAGGCTGTCGAGGCCGACCACCTGCGTCGAGATGGCGTTGAGCGCACCGCCGGCCCCGGCCACCGCACCGGAAATCATGTACATCTTGACCAAGGTGACCTTCGGCGAAGCGCCCATCGCACGAACGCGGACTTGATCCTCCTTGATGCCGCGGCAGAGCATGCCGAAGGGCGAGCGCACGACAAGGCGCAAGAGCGTGAACACGACCGCAAGCAGGACGATGCCGAAGACGTAAGCCGTGCGGCCCCAAAGGTCGAACGCGAAAAGCCCGAGCAGCGGATCGGGCGCGATGCCAGCGAGCCCATCGCTGCCGCCCGTCCAGGCCGAGGCCTTGTTGGCGAACTCGTGAAACAGATGGATGAGCGCGATCGACAATACGAGCTGCGGGAGACCGTGGGCCCTCAGGATCACCACGCCGCAAAGAAGCCCCGCAACAATGCCGCCGAGAATGCCGCAGGCGAGCATGAGCAGCGGATCCGTGATGCCGAAATGGACGGCGGCGATGCCGGCCGCATAGGCGCCGGTTCCGAACAGGGCCGCATGGCCGAGCGTCGCCACCCCGCAATAGCCCGTCACGAGGTCGAGGGATAGCACCAGGAGCGCGATCGCCGTCATGCGCGTCAGCAGCGCCAGATTGTTTGGAAACAAAAGGTAGCCGACGATGGCGAGTGCGAGGATCACGGCAAGGCCGGCGAGGTCGCGGCCGAGTTTTCGCCGGTTGCCGCGTGCAGCTGCCAGTGCGTCGTCCATCGTCGCCATGGTCACGATCTCGCCCTCCCGGCAAGGCCGCGCGGGAAGACGCAGACAATTGCGATGACGGCGAGATAGAAGAAGAACTCGCCGAATTCCGGCACGAGGTAGCGGCCCGCCGTATCGATGCCGCCCAGCAGAAGGCATGCAACAAGGGCGCCCGGTATCGAGCCCGCGCCGCCGACGGAAACGACGACCAGGAAGGTCACCATGTAGCGCAGCGCGTAGTAGGGTTCGACGGGGAGCAGTTCGGCGCCCACCACACCGCCCAGGGCAGCGAGACCGACGGCAACAGCAAAGCTCACCGCGTAGACGATTTTGGTACGCACCCCGAGGGCTGCCGCCATCGCCGCGTTGTCGACGGCCGCCCTGAGCTTCACGCCGAAAGCGGTTTTTTCGATCGCGTACCAGAGGGCGGCTGCGACGGCGAGCCCGCAAAGGATCGCGAACAGGCGGTGGGTGGCGATCGAGCGGAAGCCGAGATCGACGGACCCCCGGAGCTCCGTCGGCAAGGGGATCGTCTTCAGCGTCGGGCCAAAGACATAGTTGGCGATGCCGATGATGCAGAAGGTGATCCCGATCGTCATCAAGACCTGCGTCAATTCCGGTGCCCCGTAGATACGGCGATAAAGCAGCCGCTCGATCGGGATGGCGATGAGGATCGTGCCAAAGACCGCGATCATCAGGGCGATCCCATAGCCGAGCCCCATGTCGCGTGCCACATAGGAGGCGATGTAGCCGCCGATCATTGCGAAGGCGCCATGAGCGAGATTGACCACCCGCATGAGCCCCATAGTGACGGAAAGACCGATCGAGATCACGAACAGCACCATGCCGTAAGCGAGCGCGTCGACCGCTATGCTGAAGACGGTTTGCATGTGCCCATCCCGTTTCCCGATGATGCGGGGTCGAGCCGCCGCCCCGCATCCAAGTCGCTGGCCGTTGCTATTTCAGCGCCGCAAGGCCGGGATCGGCCTGCTTCTCGAAAGTCTGGATCTCCTTGTTGTAGTAGGATCCGTCCTCGGCCTTGGCGACCTCGCGCAGATAGATGTTCTGGGTGATGTGGCGCGATTCCGGGTCGATCGAAACAGGCCCGCGTGGGCTCGTCCACGAAAGCCCCTTGACCGCATCGACCGCCTTTTGCGCGTCCTGCTCGCCGCCGGTCGCCTCGATCATCTTGTAAATGACATGCATGCCGTCGTAGGCGCCTACGGCAGGGAAGGAAAGTTCAGCGGGATTGCCGATCGCCTTGCCGGCGGCCTCGACGAACGCCTTGTTTTCGGGAGAGTCGTGCGAGACGGCATAGTGGAACGTCGTCTGAAGTCCGAGCGCAGCTTCACCCAGCGCCGGAAGGTCGGACTCCTGCGTCAGGTCGCCCGGCGCAAAGAGCTTGATGCCCGCATCCTTGAGCCCGTTTTCGTTATAGGCCTTGACGAAGCCGAGCGTCGTCGGGCCGGACGGCAGGAAGGCGAAGACGCCCTGGGCGCCCGAATCCTTGACGCGCTGCATGATCGGCGAGAAATCGTTGGTGGCGAGCGGCATGCGGATCGCCTCGACGATCTCGCCGCCCGCCGCTTCGTACGCCTTCTTGAAGGCGTTCTCGGCATCGACGCCCGGGCCGTAATCGCTGACGACCGATATCACCTTCGAGACACCTGCATCCTTCGCGACCTTGGCGATCGGCGTCGAGGTCTGCCAGAGCGTGAACGAGGTGCGCACGACCAGCGGGCTCTTGGTGACGATCGCCGAGGTCGCGGCATTCATGATCACCAGCGGCACATTCCCCTGCTCGAGTAACGGCGTCACCGCCATCGCGTCGGGGGTGAAATAGAAGCCGGCGAGATACTGTACGCCCTCCTTGACGACGAGCTCCTGCGCCAACGCCTTGGACTGGGCCGGATCCGCCTGCGGCACGTCCCGGTAGATGACCTCGACGTCGTCGTCGCCGACCTTGCTGCCGTTCAGCGCCATATAGGCGTCGATGCCCGCCTTGAAATTCTTGCCCTGCAGCGCAAACGGGCCTGAAAAAGGTCCAATTACGCCAATCTTGATCGTGTCCGCTTCGGCTGCCCCGCTCATTGCCAATGCCGCCAGCGCGGCGAGAATGATCCGTTTCATTTTTCCTCCCTGCGACAGCCGGCTCACTCCGTCCGGCATCGTCTATTTATTAGTGTTCAGCCCCATCTTATTTGTGTTCAGCCCCATCCCGTCAGTCTGTCATGTCCAACCGCGATAAATAATGAAATGTCCGCGCTCGTTCCATAACTGCTGGGTTATGTTACCGCGACGAATGTTGAGCCTAGGTTCTCCCTGCCAAGATAACGCGTCGACGCTCAAAACACATGCTCCGCCACTGTCGAGGGCGGCGACGTGGCCATGTCGTAGTCGTCATCAAAACGGCAGGCCCACATAATTTTCCGCGAGCGCGGTGGCAGCCGCCCGCGAATGGGTGAGATAGTCGAGCTCGGCCTCCTGGATCTTCTGGTCGAAGTCGCTGGTGTCCGGGAAACGGTGCATCATCGTCGTCATCCACCAGGAAAAACGGACCGCCTTCCAGACGCGCGAAAGCGCTCGCGCCGAATAGGCATCCAGGCCGGCATTGGAGCGATCCTCGTAATGCTCAAGCAGGCCCTCGTAGAGATAATGCACGTCGCTTGCGGCGAGGTTCAGCCCCTTGGCGCCGGTCGGCGGCACGATATGGGCTGCATCTCCGACAAGAAACAACCGGTGAAAGCGCATCGGCTCAGCGACGAAGGATCGAAGCGGTGCGATCGATTTCTCGAAGGACGGTCCAGTCACCACCCGTTCGGCATGGTGAGCCGGCAGGCGGCGGCGCAGCTCGTCCCAGAAGCGCTGGTCGTCCCACTCCTCGAGCTTTTCGTCGCGCGAGCACTGGATGTAGTAGCGGCTGCGACTCATCGATCGCATCGAACAGAGGGCGAAACCGCGCGGATGGTTGGCGTAGACCAGTTCGGGGCTGACCGGCGGCACGTCGGCGAGGATGCCGAGCCAGCCGAACGGGTAGACCTTCTCGAAGGTGCGGATCGCCTTTTCCGGCACTGCCCTGCGGCTCACCCCGTGCGACCCGTCGCAGCCGGCAATGAAATCGCACTCAATGCGGTGCGTGCTGCCACCCTTCTCGTAGGTGACATAGGGCGCATCGCCGTCGAAATCATGCGGCGTAACGTTCACCGCCTCGTAAACCGTCGATGCACCGGTTGTTTCCCGACAGCCCATCAGATCGCGGGTGAGTTCCGTCTGACCGTAGATCAGCACGCGCTTGCCGTCGGTCAAGCCGAAAAGATCGATGCGATGATCGCGGCCGTCGAAGGCGAGCGAGACCCCATCATGCGGGAGCCCTTCGGCATACATACGCGCGCCGGACCGGGCCTCGTCCATGAGCCGCACGGTACCCTCCTCCAGCACCCCGGCGCGAACCCGGCCAAGGATATGATCCTTGCTGGCGCGGTCGAGGATAACGTTATCGATCCCGGCATGAGTCAGCAACTGCCCGAGCAGGAGACCGGACGGTCCCGAACCGATAATGACGACCTGCGTTCGCATGGACCTCCTCCCGTTGAGCACGTCGTTCGCGCGTTCGAACTTTTGGCCGCCCGCGAACCGGCTGCCCGACGTTGGCCCCGCACAAGAATTGTCTTTTGTCAGGAAGTTTGCGCGCCGCCCCGGCCTGTCTCAATGGACATTTCAGCCAAGAAATTGCACTTATCGAACATTGGCATTGGGTGAAAAAGATGAAGCGGGCGATCCCGACATATGAACTTTACGGTGAGGAGTCTGGAGAACGTCCGGATTTCTGGCTGCATTGCGAGACGATCCCTTCACGCAGCAGCCTGCACCATTGGGAAATCGGCCTTCACCGCCATGAGAGCTTTTTTCAGATCCTGTACATCGCCGGAGGGTCGGGCGACGCCGTATTCGGCCAGACGTCGCAGGCGATCTCTCCGCCGGCCGTGATCACCATTCCGCCCACGGTCAGCCATGGCTTCCGCTTTTCCCGTGACATCGACGGTTTCGTCTTCACGATCCTCGCATCGCACCTGCCGGCCGTCCCGGGCGGCCGCAGCAGACTGGGTACATGGCTGGCAAAACCTTGCCTGACGCCGCTCGGCGAAAGCGAGGACGGCCGCTACGTCGCCGAGACCTTGCAGCGCCTGGCGGAGGAATGGCAGGCGCGGCGCAGCCACCGCACGGGCCTGCTGGACGCCTATCTCTCGACGGTGCTGACGCTGACGGCGCGGCTCGCAGAAGCACCGCGCCAGGACGCAACTGTCGCGGAAAGCGAGAACGAGCGCCGGATGGAGCGCTTCGACGCGCTGCTTCGCCAGCACGTTCTTTCGCATCGACCGGCCGCGTTCTACGCGCGAGAACTCGGCCTGTCGCAGACGCATTTGAACCGCGTGGTCCGGTCGATGACGGGGCAGAGCGTGCACGAGGTCATCGCCGAAAGGCTCTTGAACGCGGCGCGGCGCGAGCTCGTCTTCACGCGTGCGAGCGTCCAGGAAATAAGCTTCCGCCTCGGCTTTTCAGACGCGGCCTATTTCTCACGCTTCTTCGTCCGTCACGTCGGGACCACACCGCGGGCCTGGCGCATGGCCGAGCGGCAAAAGCTTGGCGTGTGACGGTGCGCGCTGTCTCGTCGGGGGCGGTTGAACAGGCCGCCTAAGAAGCCTGCATTTCCTCGATGGAATCCACCCGATCCGGATAGAAGGCCATGTGGTCCTTGATTTCGCGCACCGCCGCATGCGGGTCTTCATAGGTCCAGATGGCGTTCTTCGAGCGGTCGCCGCCTGGTGTGATGCTGTAATAGGAAGCATCGCCCTTGTAGGGGCAATGTGTCGAGTGCTCGGTGCGTGCAAGCAGCGACATGTCGACGTCCTCGCGGGGAATATACTGCACTGGCGGATAGGACGCCTCGCGCAGGGTCAGTGCATCGCGCGTATCGGCAACAACGCGGCCGTCGAGCTTGACGACAACGCGCGCCGGATTGTGGTCGATGGTGATCGGATGATCGGGCCCGGGAATTTTGATCGGCTTGTCTAACATCAGCGAACGCCTCCGGATTTGATCCTTCTTACATAGGGTCAGGCCTCCCGCTTCCCAAGGGCGGCAACTCCGATCGGGCTGCACGCGACCGGACGTCGAAAAAACAGGGTTGACGCAGCGGCGATATCGGTGACTATTTGCATCCATTCACCAGGGGGGTCCCGGCAAGGGGCTGAGATACTGCTAAAGCGCGCAGTGACCCGTTGAACCTGATCCAGTTCATACTGGCGTAGGGACGGTGCGGACGTGCGAAGGCCAGGATTCCGTGTTCCCGTGATCCATCGGCGCAGCGTCTTTTCATCCTTCCGGCTTCAGAACTGGGTCTCCAACGCGAAAACTTTGGAGCCTCAAGATGAATGTTTTCAAGCCTCTCGCAGCGCCCTCGGTCACGCAGGGCCCTCTTCCGGCCTCGCAGAAAGTCTACAAGCCCGGCGAGATCCATCCCGATATCCGCGTGCCGATGCGCGAGATCGCCCTGCATCCGACCTCTGGCGAGCCGCCGGTCACCGTCTATGATTCCTCCGGCCCCTATACGGCCGAGGGCGCGGACATTCGCATCGAGGCCGGCCTGCCGCCACTTCGCCGCGACTGGATCCTTGGGCGCGCTGACGTCGAGGCCTATCAGGGCCGCAGCGTCAAGGCGGAGGACAACGGCTTTGCGACCGGCGAAAAACTGACGCCCGAATTTCCCGTTCGCCACCAACCGCTGCGTGCCAAGGGCGGGCAGGCCGTCACCCAGCTCGCCTATGCCCGTGCCGGCATTATCACGCCGGAAATGGAATTCATCGCCATCCGCGAAAATCTCGGCCGCAAGGCGGCAAAGGAGGCGCTTCAGCGCGATGGCGAAAGCTTCGGCGCATCGGTTCCCGATTTCGTCACCCCGGAATTCGTCCGCCGGGAAGTCGCCGCCGGCCGGGCGATCATTCCGGCCAACATCAACCATCCGGAATCGGAACCGATGATCATCGGCCGCAATTTCCTGGTCAAGATCAACGCCAATATCGGCAATTCCGCCGTCACCTCGTCGATGGCCGAAGAAGCCGAGAAGATGGTCTGGGCGACGCGCTGGGGCGCCGACACGGTCATGGACCTTTCGACCGGCCGCAACATCCACAACATCCGCGAATGGATCATCCGCAATTCGCCAGTGCCGATCGGCACGGTGCCGCTCTATCAGGCGCTGGAGAAGGTGAACGGCATCGCCGAGGACCTCACCTGGGAGGTCTATCGCGACACGCTGATCGAGCAGGCCGAGCAGGGTGTCGACTATTTCACCATTCATGCGGGCGTGCGGCTGCACTACATCCCGCTGACCGTCAACCGCGTTACCGGCATCGTCTCGCGCGGCGGTTCGATCATGGCGAAATGGTGCCTGCATCATCATCGCGAGAGCTTCCTCTATGAGCACTTCGAGGAGATCTGCGACATCTGCCGCGCCTATGACGTCTCCTTCTCGCTCGGCGACGGCCTCAGACCCGGCTCGATCGCCGACGCCAACGACGCCGCGCAGTTTGCGGAACTGGAAACTCTCGGGGAACTCACGAAAATCGCCTGGGCGAAAGATTGCCAAGTGATGATCGAAGGCCCCGGCCACGTGCCGATGCACAAGATCAAGGAGAACATGGACAAGCAGCTTGAAGTCTGCGGCGAAGCACCCTTCTACACGCTCGGGCCGCTGACGACCGATATCGCTCCCGGCTACGACCACATCACCTCAGGCATCGGCGCGGCGATGATCGGCTGGTTCGGCACGGCCATGCTCTGCTACGTGACGCCGAAGGAGCATCTGGGGCTGCCCGACCGCGATGACGTCAAGACGGGCGTCATCACCTACAAGATCGCGGCCCACGCCGCCGATCTCGCCAAGGGACATCCGGCCGCCCGCATCCGCGACGACGCGCTGTCGCGCGCCCGCTTCGAGTTCCGCTGGGAGGACCAGTTCAACCTCTCGCTCGATCCGGAAACCGCCCGCAATTTCCACGACGAGACGTTGCCGAAGGAAGCGCACAAGGTCGCCCATTTCTGCTCCATGTGCGGCCCGAAATTCTGTTCGATGCGGATCTCCCACGACATCCGTGCCGAAGCACAGAAGGAGGGGCTCGCGGCCATGGCCGAGAAGTATCGCGAGGGCGGCGACCTCTACATGCCGGTCGATGAGGCGGAGCGGCTGGCCAAGCGGACACCGGCCGAATGACCATGCGGGTCCTCGTCAAGGGAGCGGGCGTTGCCGGCCTCGCCGTCGCGCGCGAACTCGTCGCGCGTGGCGCTGACATCACGGTCGCGGAGCCAGAGCCGGGCTTCGCGGCCGCCGCATCCTGGTACGCCGGCGGCATGCTTGCGCCCTGGTGCGAGCGGGAAAGCGCCGACAAAACCGTGCTCACGCGCGGCCGCGGCGCCGCCGACTGGTGGGACCGCGCGCTTCCCGGAGAAGTCCGGCGCAACGGAACCCTGGTCGTCGCGCTACCGCGTGATGCCGGCGAACTAAAGCGCTTCGCGTCCAGGACCTCTGGTTACGAGTGGCTCGATGCCGACGGCATTGGCGCGCTGGAGCCGGCGCTCGCCGGGCGGTTCCGGCAGGCGCTGTTCTTCCCCGGGGAAGCGCATCTCGACCCGCGCCGGGCGCTTTCGTTACTCAGCAAAAAGCTGGCGGCGCGGGGCGTCGCTTTCGTTCGCGACGAAGACGACGGCCGCTTCGACCTCCTCGTCGATTGCACCGGTGCGTCGAAGATCGGCAGCCTCGAAGGCTTGCGCGGTGTTCGCGGCGAAATGCTCTATCTCGAGACTGAAGAGCTCGAACTGTCGCGGCCGGTGCGCCTGCTGCATCCGCGCATTCCGCTCTACATCGTGCCACGCGGCGATGGGCTCTTCATGTGCGGGGCGACGATGATCGAGCGCGACGATGCCGGCCCGATCACCGCCCGGTCGCTCATGGAGTTCCTGAACGCAGCCTACGCTCTCCATCCGGCCTTCGGCGAGGCGCGCGTCCTCGAGAGCGGAACCGGCGTGCGCCCCGCCTTTCCCGACAACCTGCCGCGCGTCCTCCGTGCGGGAAAAACCATCATCGTCAACGGCCTTTACCGCCACGGTTTCCTCCTTTCGCCGGCCCTGGCGAGCGAAGCGGCCGGACTGGTCCTTGGCGAGCAAGACCGAAGGGAGATTTCTCGATGAGACTGATCGTCAATGGCGAAGAACAGGACGTCTCCGCCGCCACGCTTTCCGAGCTTCTGACGCAGCTCGATTTCGAAGGGGACTGGCTCGCAACCGCCGTCAATGGCGAATTGGTTCACCGAACCGATCGGGCAAACCGCCGGCTCAATGATCGCGACCGGATCGAAATTCTCTCGCCGATGAAGGGAGGCTGAAGATGCTGACATTATACGGACAGGAGCTCAGCTCGCGCATGCTGCTTGGAACGGCGCGATACCCCTCCCCCGCCATCCTCGCCGATGCCGTTCGGCAGGCGGGCACCGAGGTCGTCACGGTATCGCTCCGCCGTGAAACGGCCGGCGGCCGACAGGGCGGCGCCTTCTTAGAACTCATCCGCGAACTCGGCGTGCGCGTCCTGCCGAACACCGCCGGCTGCCACACAGTGTCGGAAGCGGTGCTGACGGCGAAGATGGCGCGCGAGGTCTTTTCGACGAACTGGATCAAGCTCGAGGTCATCGGCCATCACGATACGCTTCAGCCGGACGTGTTCGGGCTCGTCGAGGCGGCGCGCATCCTTGCCGGCGAAGGGTTCGACGTCTTCCCCTATACAACCGATGATCTCGTGGTTGCCGAACGGCTGGTCGAGGCGGGCTGCAAGGTGCTGATGCCCTGGTGCGCGCCGATCGGCAGCGCCATGGGACCGCAGAACATCGCGGCGCTTCGAACCATGCGCGCGCATTTTCCCGATATGCCGCTGATCGTCGACGCGGGCATCGGCCGGCCCTCGCACGCGACGACCGTGATGGAGCTCGGCTATGACGCGGTGCTGCTCAACACCGCCGTTGCCGGTGCCGGCAATCCGGCGCTGATGGCCGCAGCCTTTGCCAAGGCGATCGACGCAGGGCGTGCCGCTTTCGAAGCGGGCATGCTCGAACCGCGCGACATGGCCGTCCCCTCGACCCCCGTCATCGGAAAGGCAGTCTTCTCGTGAAGCTCGACCCGTTCTATCTCATCGTCGACAGCGCCGACTGGATCGAGCGCCTTGTGCCGCTCGGCGTGAAACTGGTGCAGCTTCGGATCAAGGACCGGAGCGATGAAGACATCCGGGGCCAAATCCGGGACGCGAAGGCGGTCTGTGCCCTCCATGGCTGCCAATTGATCGTCAACGACTACTGGCAGATCGCAATCGAGGAAGGCTGCGACTTCGTCCACCTCGGCCAGGAGGACCTTGCCGAGGCCGACGTCGCGGCGATCCGCTCCGCTGGACTGAAGCTCGGCCTTAGCACCCATGACGGAACGGAGCTCGAAACGGCACTCGCCGCCAAGCCGGACTACGTGGCGCTTGGACCGATCTACCCGACGATCCTCAAGAAGATGAAATGGGAGCCGCAGGGGCTTGCCCGCATTTCCGCCTGGCGCGAGCGCGTGCGACCGCTGCCGCTGGTCGCGATCGGCGGATTGAACACCGACCGGCTCGAAGGCGTCTTCACCCACGGCGCAGACAGTGCGGCCGTGGTCACCGACATTACGCTGAATGCCGATCCGGAAGGGCGGACGCGGGAATGGATCGAAAGGACCGCGCGCTGGCGCTGAACCACACGCTTGCGAAGATGCGCGGCTGGATGACGGACGTCACGCCGCGCGATCTGCGCGCCGGTTGGAGGCGAGCGTCGGATCCTGGGCGTATACGAGCCCGGGCCGGACGATCCATTCCCCGGCCCGGAGCGACTGGACATCGAACCGGCCGCTCTCGTCGCGCGGCGCGACACCGACGAACCGATACTGAAGGCCGTTGTCGTCGATGACGATCTCGCGGATCGGACGACCGGCGAGATGTCCGATTACGCTTCCTTCGAATTGCACGTTCGCCAGGATGAAATACTCAACTGGCAGGTTCCGGCTGGTCTTCCAGGTAATCCTGAAGCCGTTCTTGATCTTCATCGTCTCTTACTCACTGCAAGCGGCGGTCACGCCGCCGATACTGATCTCCAGGCCGGGCCCGCTTGACGCGACAACTGTGGAATTCTGAAGGCATCGCCCGCCAAAAACGTTTCCCGTTCGGCGCCACCGTGACCCGAAGTCGCATGGCAAATCGATACCTCACTCACCTCAAAGACATGAGGAACGCATAAGTTCCGGCAGGCCGGCACGTTGCCTTCGCTTGCGTCTTCGGTAAGGCGACCGTCAGCCTGCAGCTTCGGTCCGCGACTCGTCGGTCGCGGTCACGGCAAAGCTTCTTGTCACGGGAATCCAGCCAGCCCAAGTCCTTGGGCTGAAGAACCTCTTCCGGGCCGCAGACGCAGCGCTGCCGAATTTAAGATCTTGCAGCCGACTCCGCCGACGCGGAATTGCCGGAGAAAGCAAAGACGTCGATCGGTTCGTCGAGCCCCCTTACCGGATAGGAGCCGAGATTTGCCAACTCGCCCTGGCATTTCGCCATCTCGACGAAGGCCCTGGAGAGCAGAATGGGCCGCTTGATCACCTTTGTCAGGCTTTCGAGGCGGGACGCGATGTTCACGGCCGGCCCGATCACCGTGAAGTCGAGGCGTTTGCTTGAGCCGATGTTGCCGTACATCACGTCGCCGACATGGACGCCGATGCCGTAGCCGAGCGGTTCATGGCCCTTTTTCAGGTTCTCTTCGTTCAACCTGGCAAGCGCCGCCTGCGCTTCGCTGATCGCGCTGAGAAGATTGCTGCAGGCCATCGGATCGCTCAGCGGGAAAATCGCCAGCAGGCCATCGCCCATGAACTTGAGTATCTCGCCGCCATGCCGCTCGATCGGCTCGCACATCGCATCGAAATAGCCGTTCAGCAGCTCGATCACGTCGTCGCGCGGCCAAAGATCGGACAGTTTCGTGAAGTCGCGAAGATCGCAGATCAGGATCGCGGCGCCGACTGTCACGCCGCTGCCGCGCGTCGTCGCGCCGGCCAGGATCTGTTCGCTCGCATGCGGTCCGACATAGGTTTCCAGCAGCGTCCGGGCAAAGCGGTTCTTCAACCTGATCTCGCTGACAAGCGCCAGCACTGGCAGGAGATCGGCGAAGACCGCCATGTCGTCGTCGCTGAAGCCGCCCGGCCTGTCGCTAGCGAAGGTCACCGCATGCCGCTTGCCGAGCGTATGCTCGAGCGGCCAGATGAAATAGTCGGTGAGACCGCTGGCGCGCAGCTCATCGTAAAGGGGGTATTGCGGGCCGCCGGCCGCGGGGTCATCAAGGTGCGCCCGCACCTCCGACGCGCCGTTATTGAACTCGTGCAACGGACTGTTCAGATATTGCTCCGTGTCCTCGATGCCGTATTCATAGGTCTGGAGCTCCGCCTCCGACAGCCCCTTTCGCCAGAGGATGCGCGCGCCGATCCATTGCGGATGGTGGATCCTGAAATGAAGCGTCGCCCGCGCGACCGGGACGCCGGCCGTCACCAGCCGCTCGCACATTTCCACGAAGATGTTATCGATGAAACGCTCGCCGCGCGTCTCGTTGATCAACCAGTCGACGATTTTCCGCCCTTGGATCGGCCGGTTTCCGTCGTCCTGGCGCGCCTCGGCAAGATCCGGATTCAATAGCGACTGCATTGCGACACTCCGTCATCGCCGACAGCACCGTTGTATCTTCTCGGATCCAAACAGGTCGCTGCGGCACTTCGAATCGCTGCACGTTCCTACTGCAACCGACACTGATTCGAGCAGACATGCAGGATATATACATTGGGGTAATGTGGCGCACCGCGGCGTGATTTTTAAGGGGTCGGTTGTGGAAAAGCCCCGGAACGACTGTCCCGGGGCTTTCTTGCCGTCTGACCGGGAGAAAAGTCAGGCGGCCTGAACCTTCTTGGAAACGCGTGCCCATTCGGGGATCCAGTCGCGATGCGCCGCAAGCAGATCGTCCACGAGCGACCAGATCTGGTCGAGGTCAAGCTCGGCCGCCGTATGCGGGTCCATCATCGCCGCGTGATAGAGGTGCTCACGGTTCTCGGTGACGAGCGCCTGAACCGTCAGTTCCTGGACGTTGATGTTGGTGCGGATCAGCGCGGTGAGCTGCGGCGGCAGCGCACCGATATAGGTCGGCTGGATGCCGGACGCATCGACCAGGCACGGCACTTCCGCAGCGCAGTTCTCCGGCAGCGAGGTGATGCAGCCCTTGTTCCTGAGGTTGCCGTAGATGACCGAAGGCTCGCCCGTCCAGACCGAGTTCATGATCGATGAGGCATATTCGTGGCTCTCCGCGACCTCGATCGTCTCTGCCTCCTTGTAGGCCGCCGCCTGACCCTTCCAGCGCTCGATCTGCTCGATGCAGCGCTTCGGATATTCGTCGAGCGGGATACCGAATTTCTCAATGAGGTCCGGGCGGCCGTCCTTGATGAAATAGGGCGTGTACTCGGCGAAATGCTCCGAACTCTCGGTAACGAAATAGCCAAGCCGCGTCAGCATCTCGTAGCGCACCTTGTTCGGGCAGCGCGGGTTCCAGTGGCTGGGCTTCGGGAACCGCCCTTCGCGATAGCCGCGGATCAAATCCGGGTAGAGATCGCGATAGCTGCCGTCCTTCTGGCGGTGCTCGAACTTCAAATAAAAGGCCATGTGGTTGATACCCGCCGCGCGATAACGGATTTCCTCGACCGGAATGTCGAGATCGCGGGCAAGCTCGAAGGCCGTGCCCTGCACCGAATGGCAGAGGCCCACCTGCCGGATCGTCGGGTATTTCTCAGCAATCGCCCAGGTGTTGATCGCCATCGGGTTTACATATTGCAGCAGGATCGCCTCGGGGCAGACCTCAAGCATATCCTCGCAGATCTTCCAGAGATGCGGCACGGTGCGTAGGCCCCGCATGATGCCGCCGACGCCGAGCGTGTCGGCGATTGTCTGGCGCAGACCGTATTTCTTCGGCACTTCGAAATCCGTTACGGTGCAGGGCTCGTAACCGCCGATCTGGAAGGCGACGACAACGAAATCGGCCCCTTCGAGCGCCTTCAGCTGGTTCGAATGGGTCTCGATCTTTGCCTTCACGCCGAGCGTGCGCACGAGCTTGCCGGCGACGATCTCGCTTTCGGCGAGACGTTCGGGGTTGACGTCCATCAGCGCGATGGTAGCGGCGCAAAGCGACGGGCGCTGCAAGACGTCGCCGATGATGTTCTTCATGAAGACGGTGGAGCCGGCGCCGATGAAGGTGATCTTGGGTTGCCTGGTCATTTGATACCTCTGTTTGAAGGTCATGCGGCTACATCGAAGGCGGCCCTGACGAGCCGTTCGGTGTAGGCGGTCTTGGGATTGGAAAGAATTTCGCTCACCGGTCCCTCTTCGACGATCTTGCCGTGCTGCATCACCACCACGCGGTGGCAGAGCGCACGCACGACCTTGAGGTCGTGGGAGATGAAAAGATAACTCAGGCCCCGCTCGTCCTGCAGCTTGCGCAACAAATCGATGATCTGGGCCTGTACCGAAAGGTCGAGCGCCGAGGTCGGCTCGTCGAGCAGGATGAACTCCGGCTCCAGCGCGATCGCCCGCGCAATGGCGATGCGCTGGCGCTGGCCGCCGGAAAACTCGTGCGGGAAGCGCGACAGGATGTTGGCCGGCATGCCGGCGCTGACGAGTGCGTCCTGGACACGCGCCAGCCGGTCCTGGCGATTCTCTCCGATGCCGTTGACGATCAGGCCTTCCTCGATGATCTGCCCGACCGACATGCGCGGATTGAGCGAAGCGAACGGATCTTGGAAGACGATCTGGATCCGCGAGCGCAATGGCCGCATCGCCTTGCGGTCCTTGCCGTGGATCGGCTGCCCGTCGAAGTAGATCTCGCCGCTGTCGGTGTTGATAAGCCGGATCAGCGCCTGGCCGAAAGTAGTCTTGCCCGAGCCGGACTCTCCGACGAGACCGAGTGTTTCGTGCCGTCGCAGGTGAAGGTTCAGACTGTCGACCGCGACGAGCTCCTTCAGCTCCGGCTTGAAGAAACCGCCCTTCTTCAGCATGAAGGAAACCCTGACATCCCGGCCGTCGAGCATGATCGGCGCATTGTCCGGCAGCGGATTGGCCGCGCCCGAGGGTTCGGACGCGAGCAGCCGGCGGGTGTAGGCGTGAAGCGGGTTGGCAAAGAGGGCGGCGGTGGTGTTGTGCTCCTTCACCTCGCCGTACTGCATCACATAGACATAGTCCGAGAACTGCCGGACGACGGTCAGGTCATGGGTGATCAGGATCACGGCCATGCCGAGTTCCTTCTGCAGCTTGCGGATCAGATTCAAAATCTGCGCCTGCACGGTAACGTCGAGCGCGGTCGTCGGCTCGTCGGCGATCAGCACGTCCGGGTCGTTGGCGAGCGCCATGGCGATCATCACCCGCTGGCGCTGGCCGCCGGAAAGCTGATGCGGATATTGGTTCAGCCGCGCCTCCGGGTCCGGGATCTGCACATGGCGCAGAAGCTCCAGTGCCCGCTCGCTCGCCGCGCGGCGGCTGACGCGACGGTGGGCGCGGATCGCCTCGATAATCTGGCTCCCGATCGTGTAGACGGGATTGAGCGAGCTCATCGGCTCCTGGAAGATCATCGAGATCCGATCACCGCGCAGCGCCCGGCGCTGCTTCTTCGAAAACTTCAGGACGTCGCGGCCGTCATATTCTATGCGCGCCTGCGGAGCGATCGTCGCACGCTTGGACAAAAGCCCCATGACAGTCCGTGCCGTCACCGACTTTCCGGAGCCGGACTCGCCGACAATCGCCACCGTCTCGCCGCGATAGAGCTGGAAGGAGACATCCTTCACCGCCTCGACGGTGCCATGCTCGACCTTGAAAGTGACCGCCACCTTGCGGGCGTCGATGACCGGTCGCGTATCCTTGGTGTGGCGGTCGCGCCTTTCTTCAGGAGCCGGGACAATGGTTTCTGTCGTCGCCATCGGCGTGCTCCTCAGTAGGGGTCGATTGCGTCGCGCAGGCCGTCACCAAGCGCGTTGAAGGCGAAGACGGTGACGAGCACGAAGGCGACGGGCGAGAGAATCCAGGGATAGGAACCGATCGCCGAGTAATTTGCCGTGTCCTGCAGCATCAGCCCCCAGGAAATGAGCGGCGGTTTCACCGCAAATCCGAGGAAGCCGAGGAAGGATTCGAGCAGCACCACCTGCGGGATCGACAGCGTCACCGCGACGATGACGTGGCTCATCACATTCGGGAAGATGTGCTGGAAGATGATGCGCCGGTCCGTCGCGCCGATCGCGATCGCCGCGCGGACGTAGTCGATCCGCGCGAGCGCCAGCGTCTTCCCACGGACCTCCCGCGACATCTGCGCCCAGCCGAGCGCCGACATCACGATGATGACGAAGGCGAGGAACACGCTTGTCGGCGCCGTCACCGGAATCAGCGAGGCGAGTGCCAGATAGAGAGGCAGTTGCGGAAAAGCGAGCACGAGTTCGACGAAACGCTGCACCCAGGCATCGAAGCGTCCGCCGAAATAGCCGGATACCATGCCGACGGTCGTGCCGACCACTGTGACGATGAAGACGACGACGAGTGCGATCATCAGCGAGATGCGCGAGCCGTGGAGAATGCGCGAGAGCACGTCACGGCCGAACTTGTCGGTGCCGAGGAAATGGACTGCCGTCCCGTCAACCGCGCCGAAGAGATGGCGCTCCGCCGGAATGAGGCCCAGAAGCCGGTAGGATGCTCCCTTGACGAAGAAGCCGAGGATCTGCGGGTTGTCGTAGTCCGGGCCAACCACCGGCTGGAAGGTGATCGGGTCGAGCTCCTCCGTCTCGCGCACCGGATAGCTGCGCGGAGGGAAGACGAAATTGCCGTCCTTGTCGTGGATGCTGATTGCCTGCGGCGGCGCAAAGCCGACGCCGGTTGCCTTCGGATCGACAGGCGACAGGAAATCGGCAAAGAGCGCCATGAGGATCAAAAGGCTGACGAGGATCAGGCCGAGGACGCCGGTCCAGGACCGCTTGAGTCGCCGCCAGACGAGAGCCGAATAGCTTTCGTTGTGGTGCTTTTCCTCCGGTTGCTCCTTCGGCTGCGTGGCAACCGGGATGGTGCTGTGTGTTTCGACGCTCATGCGTAGGCCCCTCCCCCCATACGAACCCGCGGATCGAGGGCAGCAAGCAGCAGGTCGGCGATGATGTTGCCGACGATCAGGGTTGCCGACAGAACGAGCATGAAGGTCGCGGTCACATAGACGTCGCCCACCCACATCGAACCGACGATCGCCGGACCGACGGTCGGAAGCGCGAAGATGATCGCCGTTTCGATCTCGCCGGTCAGCATGTAGGGAAGCACCACGCCCTGATACATGATCAGCGGATGCAGCGCGTTCGGAACGGCATGCCGCATGACGACGGCGCCTTCGCTGAGCCCCTTGGCGCGAGCGGTCTCGACATATTGCGCGTTCAAGGTGTCGAGCAGGTTGCCGCGCATGACCCGCATATTGTAGGCTAGGCCGCCGAAGGTCGCGATCGCGACGACCGGCCAGACATGCTTTACCAGATCGACGAACTTGTCCCACGACCAGGGCGCGCCGCCGTAACGGGCGGAATGGAAACTGTTGATCTCGCTGACATTGAAATGGAAGACGAGGACATAGACGATGATCAGCGCCATCAGGAAGCGCGGCACCGTCATGCCGAGAAACGAGACGGTCGAAAGCAGGCTGTCGACCCAGGAATATTGCCGTGTCGCTGCGATGATGCCGAAGGATATGCCGAGAAGCGACGCCAGAATGTGGCACACCAGCGCGAGTGCAAGCGTGCGCGGCAGGCGCTCGCCGACGACGTCGGCAACCGGCTTGTTGTAATAGAGGCTGTGGCCGAAATCTCCGCGCGTGAGAATCCCGGTCATCCAGTTGACGTATTGGATCGGCAGCGGTTGATCGAGGCCGTGCTCCTTGCGATAGGCCTGCGCCTGGGCGTCGGCTTCCTCGAAGGAGGCCCCGCCCTGATTGATGAGCTGCGAGCGGATGTAGTCGCTGTAGTCGCCGGGCGGCGCCTGGATGATGGCAAAGGTCGCCACGCTCAGGACAAGCAATACCGGAATGGCAGAGGCGAGGCGGACAAGCAGAAACCTGAACATGCCGTTTCCTTCTGTCGTTCGTCGCGCGGGACCCCGGTCTTTCCGGCCTCCCGGGCGCATTGAAAGGGCGCCCATCCTTCCGGCTCCACCACGGGAAGCCGGAAGGATGGTTCAAGGCTTAGTTGATCGGCCCGCTTTCACCCGGCTTGCCGGGAAGCTGCTGCGGATAGAGCTCGTAGTCGCCCTGCTTGTCGGCCGCGACGAAGACCCGCTCGCGGATGATCGTATCTTCGGCCCAGTTGAACATGAAAATCGGAGCACCGGTCGGAATGTTCGAGAAGCGCTTGTTGATGATCAGCGCGCCCGGATATTCCGTCAGGCCGACCGTATCGACATTGGTCGTCGAGATTTTCTGGAACTGCTTCATCAGCTCCGCCCGCTCGTCATTGTCGTTGCTGGCGATGAACTTGTTGACGAGATCGACGAGTTCCTGCTCGTAGGGCATCAGGTCGACGGTGCCGCTTTCAGGGGCACGGTGGTGCCAGCTGGTGCGGGGACCGGTCGGCGCTAGCTGCGTCGTGTTCTGCACCACCGACGTCAGCTCCTGCTCGTTGCGGCGGATGAGCCAGTCGAATTTGCCGGCATATTGCGTCGCGTCGCGCTTGGTGCCGTCGACGGCGTTGAGCACGACCTTGATACCCAATTGCTCCATCTGCCCGATCAGGCCCTCGGCGAGGTTGCGGTCGGTGCCGTAGTCGGAGTTGACGAGCAGCACGATCTGCACGTCCGCGCCGCCTGCGGTTCCTTCCGGAAAGTTGACGAAGCCGTTGCCGTCCGTGTCCTTGAGCCCGGCCTTTTCGAGCAGCGCCTTGGCGCCTTCGAGGTCGAAGGGATAGTAGACCGTCGACTGCCGGTCGTAGAAGCTCGTGCCGGAGGAGAGCCCGCCCGGATAGATCGCCGTGAACGGCCCCTTGACCAGCGCTTCGCCGAGCTTCTTGCGGTCGACCGCCATGGTGACTGCCTTGCGGAAGTCGAGATTGCGATTGAGCTCGCGCACCGCCTGGGCCCGGGCATCCGGCTCTCCCCAGCCATTGGCCGAGAAGTTCATGCGCAGATTGTAGCCGATCACGCGGGGACCGAAGGCAAGCCGCGCCGGCGCCGCCTCGTCGGCCGCGCGTTTCAGCGACTCGACGAAATTTTCCGGCTGCTCCAGGTTCGAGAAATCGCCGGAGCCGGCAATCGCCTGCACGTCACGATCGGCCCAGGTCGAAAGCTTGTAGTGCAATTCGTTGAGGTAAGGCAGCTGGTTGCCGGCTTCGTCCACCTTCCAGTAATAGGGATTGCGGCGCAGCACGATGATGTCGTCCGCCCGGTAGGCGACCGGCACCCAGGCGCCCATCACCGGAATGTTCAGGTATTCTGCCGGAAAGCCGTTCTTGTACTGGTCATAGGTCGTGCCGGCATATTTCGGATGCTTGGTCTTCAGGATATGCGACGGGCCGGGGCAAAAGGTGCCGTAGGCCATGGCGTAGAGGTGCTGGCGTGGAAAGGCCTCCTTGAAGGTCCATTCAACCGTGTATTTGTCGATCTGCTTCAGCGTGGTTCCGACCCCGAAGGTCTCGGGCGTCGCGCCGTTCAACGGCGAAACGTTCGGGTCGACGACATTGTCTTCCCAGTAGAACATCACGTCCTCGGCGTCGAAGGGATCGCCGTCCGACCATTTCGCGCCCTCGACGAGATGCATGGTAAGCTTGTGGCCGTCCTCGGACCACTCCCAGCTTTTCGCGAGGTTCGGCAGCGGCTCCACGTCGGCGGCCTCGACCTGGAAGAGCGGCGCGGTGCGCGTCAGGCATTCGGACATGCCTATGTCGATGCCGCCCCAGCCCTGGGTCTGGCCGGCGCTGTAGTTCCAGCCTTCCGGCCGGCCGCCGATGACATGGCGCAGCACGTCGCCATAGACGCCGACGCCGTCCGGCATGTTGCCGGTCTTGAAGACCATCGGCTCCTTCGGCAGCCGCTCGGCAACCGGCGGCAGCTTGCCGGTCTTGACGAATTTCTCCGTGACCCAGTCCGGCTCGTGATATTCCGGCAGCGCCTTGAACTCCAGCAGCGCGTCGCGCGGTACAAAGGTGATCTTGCCCTGGGCCGGGAATGGCGGTTGCTCGGGCACGACGGTCGGTTCGGACGCCCAGGCCTCGACGGCGAAGGCGGAAATACCGCCCAGCAGGGCGGCCATTATCTTCAATCGGTGCGTTTTCATTGCCTCAGGTTCTCCCTCCTGTCATCGCCATGCCGGGGCGGCTGGCGCTCCTCCTTGCGTCGCGGGCGCGGCGTGTCTCCTCACACGAATGCCCATCACGCGTAATTCAATGTGCGGGCGGTTTACCTGCACTGGTGATCCCCCTCCCGCCTCAAATGCCCCTCATCCGGCCTGCCGGCCACCTTCTCCCCGCAGGCGGGGCGAAGGGACTCGCGGCGGCCGCTCCGTCCCCTCTCCCCGCCTGCGGGGAGAGGGCTAGGGTGAGGGGCAATCCCGGGCCAGAGGGGGGTAGCTGGTGTCACCCATCATTCAAGTCCACCCCGCACGAACCTACCCCGCAACGCGCAGCTTTGCCGCTTCCTTCTCCTGACGGATTTCCTCGATCGAGCGCACCTCGCGGCGCGCAGCACCTTTCCAGTCGCGGGTCTTGACCGTCGCGCGGGCGAGCCGCTCCTTCGCAGCGTCGATCGCGTGGGCGTATTGCGGCAGCCATTCGACCTGGGCAACCACCATCTCGTCGACCATCTGCCACACCTCCTCCGGCGTGCAGATGGCGCCAACCAGCGGATCGTGGAGCACGGCGAGCTTCAGAAGCTCGATGTCGCCGGAAATCGCCGCATGAACCGACATGCGCTGGACGTTGATCGACGAGATGCAGGTGGCCGCGCAGGCCTCCGGCAGCGTGATTCCCGAAACCATGTTGATGCCGAAGCGATCGACGAAGCCGGGCGATTCGATGATCGCATCCGCCGGCAGGTTGGTGATGACGCCATTGTTCTTGACGTTGAAGTGGCCGCGATAAACCCGGCCCGTCTCCAGCGCTTCGAGGATATGGCTCGCATGTTCGTTCGAACGCTTCGCCGCATCGATCGGCTTGCCGGCGGAAGCGAGCAACTGCGGATATTCCGTTTCGAACCAGTTGCGGGTTTCGGTCGAATAACGCAGGTAGCCGCCGGTCTCGCCATGGATCCAGTCCGACATGTCGATCCATTTGGTAATCTCTTCCGGACGCTTGCGGTACCAGGGCAGATATTCCGAAAGGTGGCCGTTGCTTTCCGTCGAATAGACGCCGAAGCGCTTCAGGACATCGATCCTGAGCTTTTCCTGCTTCGAGAAGACCGGATGGGCCTCGAAGGCGGCGACGAGCTCGTCCTTGCCGATCTTGCGGCCATTGAGGCGCACGTCGATGAACCAGGTCTGGTGGTTGATGCCCGAGCAGATGTAGTCGAGCTCGCCATCCTTGGCGCCGAGGATTTCGGCGATCTGCTCGGCTCCGTGCTGGACGCCGTGGCAGAGACCGACGGTGTCGACCTTGCCGTATTCGATCGCGGCCCAGGTGTTCATCGCCATCGGGTTGGCGTAGTTCAGGAATTTGGCGCCGGGTTCGGCAACTTCGCGGATATCCTTGCAGAAGTCGAGGATGACCGGAATGTTGCGCTGGCCGTAGAGAATGCCGCCGGCGCAGATAGTATCGCCGACGCACTGGTCGACGCCGTATTTCAGCGGAATGCGGATGTCGTCGGCATAGGCGCCAAGCCCACCCACCCGAACGCAGCTGATGATGTAGCGCGCGCCTTCGAGCGCCCTGCGGCGATCGGTGGTGGCGGTCACCCGCGTCGGCAACCTGTTCGCCTCGACGATGCGGTCGAGGATCGTCTTGATCATGCCGAGGTTGTGCTCGCTCAAATCGGTGAGCGCGAATTCGACGTCCTGGAGCTCCGGCACGGAAAGAATGTCGGTGAAAAGCTTCTTGGTGAACCCGATGCTGCCGGCACCGATAATGGCGATCTTGAAGCGGCTCATGGTCGTCTCGTCCCTCCTCGTCCTGCGGAATTCGCGCAATAAGGGTAAAATCAATTCATCGAATTGACCTTGGTCGCAAAGCGCGATCTCTTCCTCCCAGGCCATATTCCCTTGCGGAAAAGCGGCCGTCTTGCGCGATCTGCCGCCATTATGTGTATAATCGACCGCACGACTAGAGAGGTATTGTGCTTTCATGGGTAATTCTGTGCTGCAGGATTTGATCGACCGCGGCCCGGTGATGAGGACGGTTTCGCTGCCGCGGGGAAGGCAGAGCCTGCACACCATGCCGACCAGCACCGGCTATGAGATCAGGACCGATGCGACCTATGACTGGGACGGACGCAAGCGAGGCCAGACGCCGTTCACCGTGCTGCAGCACACGATTGGCGGCGCCGGCAACCTGCGCTACGAGAACCGAACCTATCGTTTGCGCGAAAGCGATACGCTGCTTCTGCTCGTGCCGCACAATCATCGCTATTGGCTGGAGGACGGGGGCCGCTGGGAGTTCTTCTGGATATCGATGAACGGTGAGGAGGCGCTGCGCATCCATCGAGCGATCCTGGCTGTCACGGGGCCGGTCTTGAAGCTGCAGCCGGAAACGATCGAGCATCTCGCCGATTGCAGCCTGCGGCTCATCACCGGCGGCGAGACGCCGGGCCGTGCCTCGGCGATCGCCTACGAGGCGGCAATGACGCTCTATGACGACGTCTTCGGCTCGCACCCGGTCTTCAGCCAGGAATACCGGACTATGCAGCATGTCATCGATCACATCATGACGAACCTCGAAAAGCCGCTGCCGGTCGAGGAACTGGCAAAGGTCTCAGGTCTCAGCCGTGCGCATTTCTCGCGCGTGTTCGCGGCGAGCGAGGGCATGCCGCCGGCCGAGTTCGTCCTACAGAAGCGGCTGCAGCGGGCGGTGAAGCTGCTCACCAAGACCGCGGACCTGCCGGTCAAGGAGGTCGCGATCCTATCCGGCTTCGAGGACCCGAACTATTTCGCCAAGGTCTTCCGCCGCGTCTTCGGCGCCAGCCCCACCGAGTTCCGCACCACGGGCATGTATGCGAGCGTGCCCGCAAAAGCTCAGAAGGTAAGCGAGTCCGTGACCACGCTCGCTGCTGCTTGCGATTGAACGCGACGCGTGCGCTCACAAGCAAGCAAGCGGGGTCGCTCTCTCGCTGCGAGAAGGCGGGCCGTCTGAGGAACAAAGCATGGCGTTCCCTGTTGGATGCGAAGGTCCGGCCCACGGCACGGACTGATGACACCCGCGAGGAACAAACATGCCCGACGCACGGGATTCAAGCAGTTACTGGAACGCGACCTGCGACGCTCCGGGTTTTCCCCGTCTGGCGCAGGATACCACCACCGACGTCGTCATTATCGGCGGCGGCATCGTCGGCTGCACGACGGCACGCCTCCTCAAGGACAAGGGTCTGCGCGTCGTCCTGCTGGAGGCTCGCAGAGCGGGCCGGCAGGTGACGGGCAAGTCAACCGCCAAGATGACCTCCCAGCACGGGCTCATCTATCAGACACTGGAGCAGAAGTTCGATACAGACCACGCCCGTCTCTACGGCGAGGCGCAGCAAAGCGCCATCGAAAAGATCCGCAGTCTCGCCCGCGAGCATTCGATCGATTGCGACATCGAGGAGAAGTCGGCCTTCGTCTATACCCGCGAGGAAAAGTCGGTCGACCGTATAGAGACGGAAGCAGAAGTGGCGCGGCGCCTGGGCCTACCGGCCGTCCTCACCCGCGACACAGGACTGCCATTCGAAGTATCGAGCGCGATACGCTTCGATGGCCAGGCGCAATTCCATCCGACGAAATATGTAGCGGGTCTGGCGCAAACGATCCCAGGCGATGGCTGTCATGTCTTCGAAAACAGCCCGGTCACGGATTGGGAGCCGACGCGCGTGGTCACGCGAACGGGTAGCGTCGGCGCACGCCACGTCATCATGGCGACCCATCTCCCGCTCGGCCAGATCGGAGGCTTCTACACGGCGGCTCATCCCTATGCCGAGCCCGTTGCCGCCGCGCGTATCCAGAGCCCGCCGCCGGGCATGTATATCAGTGTCGATCAGCCCGGCCACTCGATCCGCACCCACAGGCGGGAAAACGGAGAGGTTTACGCGATCGTTGCCGGCGAAAGCTTCAAACCGGGTCATACCGACGATGAGCGTCGATACATGGCGGATCTGCAGCGGTGGCTGCTTGAAAACTTCGATTCGGGACCCATCGAGTACCAATGGATCAACGAGGATTACTCGTCTGTCGACAAGCTGCCTTTCGTCGGCTGGTCAGCAACCAAAGACGGCTACCTTGTCGCGACCGGGTTCGCCGCTTGGGGGATTTCAAACGGGACCGCTGCCGCGATGATCCTGGCGGAACTTGCGGCAGGCAACCACCACCCCTGGCTATCGCTGTTCGATGCCACACGGACGACAGTATTCGGCGGAGCCGCGCAGTATGTAAAGGAGAACGCGATCGTCGGCGCCCACCTGGTGGGCGGCTATCTGTCTCGCAAACTGCATTCCTTTGACGAGCTTCCGCCAGGGCAGGCCGCTATCATGCGGATCGACGGCAAACATGTTGCCGCCTACAGGGACGATGAGGGCCGCGTGCACAGCGTGTCGGCCGTATGCCCGCACATGGGCTGCATCGTCGGCTGGAATGAGACCGACCGAACCTGGGATTGTCCCTGCCACGGATCGCGTTTCGGTCTCGATGGAGAAGTCATGCACGGACCTGCCACCGCGCCCCTTGGCTCCGCCAGCACCGGATGAACGAGCGTCCGGTGGCCAAGGGCATTCCGCGTCGGATTTCAACGGTTTAAGCTTGTCTCGGCGCAAGTTTCCAAAACTGCCGCTTGCAAATGGCGCAGCGTCAGTAAAAATTTACTTGTGCGCTCGCGCCAAGATCGTGTTCCCACGTTTGCCGCGTGGCATCGACCGATGATCCCTGATAATCCTGGGCGGCTGAGACGAGGACAAGTGCAACATGGTTACGATAAAGGAAATCGCTTCGGCGGTCGGCGTATCATCGGCGACCGTTTCGCGGGTCTTGAACTACGATCCGACGCTGTCGATTTCCACCAGCAAGCGTCAGGCGATCATCGAGACCGCCGAGGCGCTCAATTATGCGACACCGCGCAACCGCATCCGCGCCGCGGCTCAGGGCGGCGGCGCCGGGCTGAAGATCGCGCTCGTCCATTTCCTCGATCCCGCCCAGGAACTTGCAGATCCCTATTATGTCGGCGTCAGGCTCGGCATCGAAAGCCGCTGCCAGGCGTTGAAAAGCGAGGTCGTCAAGGTTTTTCTGACCGGGAGCGCTCCCGAGGCGGCAATGCTGGAGGGAGCCTCGGGCGTGGTGGCCGTTGGCCACTACTATGGCGACGAGCTCGAATGGCTACGCCGCCATAGCCGGCACCTGGTGTTCGCCGATTATGCGCCTGCCGGAGACGTGGACGACGCGGTGCTGAGCGACGTTTCCCTCGCCATGAGCCGGCTCTTGGCAGCCATCCACGGCATGGGCTATCGCCGCATCGGTTTCATCGGCTGGATCGACGCCTTCTACGGCCCCGACAACATCCATGCGGAACGTCGCTGCCGCACCTACATCGACTGGATGACCAAGGCCGGCCTCTATGATCCGGAATTGTGCATGGTCGAGCGAATGACACCGGACAGCGGCTATACGCTCGCCAAGGCGATGCTGTCGAAGCCCAATCCGCCGACAATCCTGATCACCTGCAACGACAACATGGCGCTCGGCGCCTATCGCGCGATCCATGAAATGGGTTTCAAAATTCCTGACGACGTCGCCGTGGTTAGTTTCAACGACATTCCCGTCGCACAGTTTCTCGGGCCCCCGCTTTCGACGGTAAAAATTCCGGCGGAACTGATCGGGGAAACCGCGGTCGACCTGCTTCTCGAGCGCCTTTCGGGGCGCGAGATCGCCAAAAAGGTGGTGCTCGGGACGGAAATCATCTGGCGTGGCAGTACGCCCTTTCAGGATAGTGGTCGGCTTAGGCAATCGGTGTAAGTAGGCGAAGACTGGCTCCTCTGGCCGCACATTGTCGCCCTTGAGTGGTCCGGCTTGCATCGGCGTATATTCCGCTTAGAATATCCGTATATTCCGAATGAGATATACGCCGGAGAATGCCGATGTCCCTCTATATTCGCGACGATACCGTTGACGAGCTTGCAAAGCAGGTCCAGCAGGCAACCAAGGCCCCCAACAAGACCGAGGCGGTGCGCAGAGCGCTGCTCAACGAATTGGAGCGGGCCCGGAAAGCCATCCCGTTGAAGGACCGGATCAAAATACTTCAGGATGGGGTCCGCGCCATGGGCGAGGACGATCGGAATTTCGACATGAAGAAGTTCACTGACGAGCAGTGGGGCGGCATCTGATGTTCCTGGATGCCTCCGCAATAGTCGCGATCCTCGGTGACGAGGAAGATGCGGATACCCTGATCTCCAAGATCGAGCATTCGAACAAGCCAATCTACTATTCGTCGCTTTCCATATACGAGGCGGTCATTAGCCTCGCCCGCAAGAAACGGGACGGCGCCATTGGAATCCAAGCGCCAATTCCGCCCGACCTGATCGATCTTGCGCAGCGGCACGTTGACGCGTTCATAGAGACAATAGGCGCGAAAGAGATTGTCATCGATGGTGCAATGCATCGCACCGCGATCGAAGCCTGCCGGATCTATGGCAGCGTGGTCGCCCATCCCGCAAGGCTCAATTTTGGAGATTGCTTTTCCTACGCGTGCGCGAGGGTGCACGACCTTCCGCTTCTCTTCAAAGGAGATGATTTTTCACAGACCGATATTGAGCCCGCGTGAGCTCACTTGGCCCGGCCACGGACGTCGAAAGTAAAAATTTACTGAAAATATTGCGTCCTTCCAAATTTTGAGAAATACTCCGCCACCGAGACAGGGAGGACTGTCTCGGGGAACGAACTTTGGGAGGAAGCAATGGATAATTTGGCGCGTGCTTTGCCGCGTATCGCCGGCTTTGCGCTGGCGAGCGTGAGCTTTCTGGCGGTGACCGCCGCCGAGGCGAAGGAAATCACCATCTGGTGCTGGGATCCGAACTTCAACGTCGCGATCATGAAGGAGGCCGGCGCCCGCTACACGAAGACTCATCCGGACGTAACCTTCAACGTCGTCGATTTCGCCAAGACCGACGTCGAGCAGAAGCTTCAGACGGGTCTTGCCTCCGGCACCGCCGATGCGCTGCCCGACATTGTCCTGATCGAGGACTACGGCGCGCAGAAATATCTCCAATCCTTCCCCGGCGCCTTCGCGCCTCTCTCCGGCACGGTCGATTATTCCGGCTTCGCTCCCTACAAGGTCGAGGTGATGACTGTTGACGGCCAGGTCTATGGCATGCCGTTCGATTCCGGCGTCACCGGCCTTTATTACCGCAAGGATTATCTCGAACAGGCCGGAATCAAGCCGGAAGACATGCAGAACCTCACCTGGGATCGCTTCATCGAGATCGGCCAGCAGGTCGAGGAAAAGACGGGCAAGAAGATGATGGGGCTTGACCCCAATGATGCCGGTCTCGTCCGCATCATCATGCAGTCGGCGGGACAGTGGTATTTCGACAAGGATGGCAAGGCCAATGTCACCGGCAATCCCGCGCTGAAGGCTGCCCTCGAAACTGTCGGCAAGATCATGTCGGCCAATATCTACAAGCCGGCGGCCGGCTGGTCCGACTGGGTCGGAACCTTCACCTCCGGCGATGTCGCCGCGGTCGTCACCGGCGTCTGGATCACCGGCACCGTCAAGGCGCAGCCGGATCAGGCGGGCAAATGGGGAGTCGCGCCCATTCCGAAGCTTTCGATCGACGGCGCCACGCAAGCCTCGAACCTCGGCGGGTCGAGCTGGTATGTGCTTGAAAGCTCGGCCGAGAAGGCCGAGGCGATCGATTTCCTCAACGAGATCTACGGCAAGGACATCGATTTCTACCAGAAGATCCTGCAGGACCGCGGCGCCGTCGGCTCGCTGCTCGCCGCGCGCGGCGGAGCGGCTTACGAGCAGGCCGATCCCTTCTTCGGCGGCGAGAAGGTCTGGCAGAACTTCTCCGACTGGCTCGCCAAGGTGCCGTCGGTGAATTACGGCATCTTCACCAACGAGGCGGATACCGCCGTCACCGCGCAGCTACCGGCGCTGACGCAGGGAACGCCGGTCGACGACGTCCTCAAGGCGATCGATGCCGAGGTCAGCGCGCAGATCCAGTGACCGGATGACGAAGGCGGGCGGGTGACCGCCCGCCATCCGGCCGCGCCTCGACGTGCGGCCGACAGGTTTCCGTTCCTTCCCATGAGGATGACGATGGTTCACGCGCGCCGCGGCAGCATCGGCCGCTACTACGACGTCAATGGCTGGCTTTTCGTTGCCCCGGTGCTCGGGCTGATCGGCCTTTTCATGATCTACCCGATCGTCTGGTCGCTCTGGATGTCCTTCCAGTCCGGCCGCGGCATGATGATGAAGTTCGCCGGCTTCGCGAACATCGTCCGCCTCTGGAATGATCCGGTTTTCATCAAGGCGCTCACCAACACGATGACCTATTTCGTCGTCCAGGTGCCGATCATGATCGTTCTGGCGCTTATCCTGGCGTCGATCCTCAACAATCCACGGATCTTCGGGCGCGGGCTGTTCCGCACGGCGATCTTCCTGCCCTGCGTCACCTCGCTGGTCGCCTATTCGGTGCTGTTCAAGGGCATGTTCGCCCCCGACGGCGTGGTCAATTCGACGCTCGCAGCGCTCGGGGTGATTTCCTCGCCGATTCCGTGGCTGACCCATCCCTTCTGGGCGAAGGTGCTCGTCATCATCGCCATCACCTGGCGCTGGACCGGCTACAACATGATCTTCTATCTCGCCGCCCTGCAAAATATCGACAGGTCGATCTACGAGGTGGCCCGCATCGACGGCGTCCCCGCCTGGGCACGCTTCACCCACATCACCATCCCGCTTTTAAAACCGGTCATCCTCTTCACCACGGTGATCTCGACGATCGGCACGCTGCAGCTCTTCGACGAAGTCTACAATCTCACCGAAGGCCGGGGCGGACCGTCCAATGCGACGCTGACGCTGTCGCTCTACATCTACAATCTCACCTTCCGCTTCATGCCGAATTTCGGCTATGCGGCGACGGTCTCCTACGTCATCGTCGTGCTGGTCGCGCTTCTCGCCTTCTTTCAATTCTTTGCAGCCCGGGAGCGCGACAAATGACGAACGGCATCGGACGCGCCGCCGGCGCACTTCTCACCTACGGTTTCCTGGGGCTGATGGCCTTCCTCTCCGTCTTCCCATTCTTCTGGATGATCCTCGGCGCCACCAATTCGTCGATCGATATCATCAAGGGAAGGGTGCTGCCGGGTGCTGCCCTCGCAACCAATGTCAGCACCTTCTTCACCCAGGTGAACGCCCCGCTCGTCTTCTGGAATTCCGCAAAGATCGCAATCCTCTCGACCGTGCTGACGCTCGCCGTCTCGTCGCTCGCCGGCTACGGTTTCGAGATATTCCGCTCGCACCACCGCGAGCGTCTCTATCGCGCCATGCTCCTGACGCTGATGATCCCGTTCGCGGCGCTGATGATCCCGCTCTTCATCATGATGGGCAAGGCAGGCCTCATCAACACGCACATCGCGGTCGTGCTGCCAACGATCGCCTCGGCTTTCGTCGTCTTCTATTTCCGCCAGTGCACGAAGGCGTTTCCGTCGGAATTGCGCGACGCCGCGAAGGTCGATGGCCTGAAAGAATGGCAGATCTTCCTCTTTATCTACGTACCGGTGATGCGCTCAACTTATGCGGCGGCCTTCATCATCGTCTTCATGACGGCCTGGAACAACTATCTCTGGCCGCTGATCGTGCTGCAGTCGAACGAAACGAAGACGATCACGCTGGTGATCTCCTCGCTCGCCTCAGCCTATTACCCCGATTACGGCGTCGTCATGGTCGGAACCGTTCTCGCAACACTTCCGACCCTTGCCGTGTTCTTCTTCATGCAACGTCAGTTCGTCCAGGGCATGCTGGGCTCAGTCAAATAGGAATGATGATGCGCTCTGTTACTTCGTTCAACGATTCATGGATCTTTTCCGAGGGCTTCACGGCTGCCGAAGCCGGCAAACCATTGGCCGGGAGGACCGTCAGCCTGCCGCACAATGCCGTCGAGCTGCCGTTCAACTATTTCGACGAGACGTCCTACCAACGCGCCTTCACCTATCAGAAGGTGCTGCCCTGGCGCGCGGAATTTGCCGAGCGCGAAGTCTCGCTCGTCTTCGATGCGGCGATGGCGGATGCCGTCGTCTACCTCAACGGCGAGGAGATCATCGCCCACAAGGACGGCTACACGCCGTTCGAGGTGCGGCTGACGGGCAAGCTACGCCAAGACGACAACCTGATCACGGTCAAGATCGACGGCAGCGAGAATCCGGAGATCCCGCCGTTCGGCGGCCGGATTGACTATCTCACCTATGCCGGCATCTATCGTGACGTCTGGCTGAAGATCACCGACGCGGTCTCGATCGCCAATATCAAGATTGAGACACATGATGTTCTTGCCGAGACGAAGTCGGTCACCGTCCGCTGCGATCTCGCCAATCCGCAGGGTCTTACCTTCTCCGGAACGGTAACGGCGCTCTTGAGGGACGCGGAGGGCGAACTGCTCGCTGAGGCGGTCGGCGAGACCCGCGGAGAAAGCGTCACGCTCGAAATGAGCGGCCTCACTGGCCTCTCGCTCTGGGATATCGACAATCCGGTGCTTTACCAGGTCGAAGTTCAGCTCAGGACCGATCACGGCCGTGATCTTCTCTCCTCGCGTTTCGGCTTCCGCACGGCGGAGTTCACGACGGAAGGCTTCCGCCTCAACGGCCGGCCGCTCAAGATCCGCGGCCTCAACCGTCACCAGTCCTTCCCCTATGTCGGCTATGCCATGGGCCGGAGCGCCCAGGAGCGCGACGCGGAGATCCTCAAACACACGCTCCACTGCAACCTCGTGCGCACCTCGCATTATCCGCAGTCGAAGTGGTTCCTGGACCATTGCGACCGGCTCGGCCTGCTCGTCTTCGAGGAAATTCCGGGCTGGCAGCACATCGGCGGCGAGGCGTGGAAACAGGAGGCGATCCAGAACGTCCGCCGCATGATCGAGCGCGACTGGAACCATCCATCGATCGTCATCTGGGGCGTACGCATCAACGAGTCACAGGATTCGCACGACTTCTACGTCGAGACCAACCGGCTCGCCCGCGAACTCGACCCGACCCGGCAGACCGGCGGTGTGCGCTACATCACCGACAGCGAGTTCTTGGAAGACGTCTACACGATGAACGACTTCATCCTCGGCAACGAGGAACTGCCGGGCTCGAACCGGCCACGCACGGCGCTCCGGCCGCAACAGGAATGCACCGGCCTCGATCGCAAGGTGCCCTATCTCATCACCGAGTTCGGCGGCCACATGTTCCCGACGAAAATCTACGATCAGGAGCAGCGGCAGGCCGAGCATGTGCGCCGGCACCTCGAAGTGCTGAACGCCGCTTATAGCGACCCAAGTATTTCCGGCGCGATCGGCTGGTGCATGTTCGACTACAACACCCACAAGGATTTCGGCTCCGGCGACCGGATCTGCTATCACGGCGTCCTGGACATGTTCCGCGAGCCCAAATTCGCGGCTTACGTTTATGCCAGCCAGTGCGATCCGTCGGAGCAAGTGGTGATGAAGCCGGTCACCTTCTGGGCGCGCGGCGAGCGCAACATCGGCGGCGTGCTGCCCCTGATCGTGCTCACCAATTGCGACGAGATCGAACTGAGATACGGCTCGCTGACAAAACGCATCGGGCCCGACCGCCACAACTTCCCGCATCTGCCGCATGCCCCGGTCGTCATCGACCATCGCCACTTCACCAAGGACGAGCTCGGCGTCTGGGGCATGAAGTGGGAGGATGCAACCTTTATCGGCTTCATCGCCGGCAAGCCGGTGATCACTCTGCACATGGTCGCCGATCCCGTTCCGACGACCTTGGAGATCGCGGCCGACAGCAGGACGCTCCATGCCGAGGGGCGCGACAGCGTGCGGGTGATCGTCCGCGCGCTGGATCAGGTCGGCAACATCCTGCCCTTCCTGAACGACGCGGTAGACGTCACGGTTGAAGGGCCGGCGCGGCTCACCGGCCCGAGCCGGATTGTCTTCCAGGGTGGCTCGGCCGGCTTCTGGCTGGAATCGACAGGGGAAACGGGCGACGTCGTCGTCACCGTCACTTCGCCGCGGCTCGGCTCGGCGAAGGTGGAGCTCTCCGTCGAAGGAGCAGCGAGCGCATGAGCGACCTGCAACTCAGCGGCATCTGCAAATCCTATGGCAGTCTGGAGGTCATCAAGGGCGTCGATCTCGACATAAAATCCGGCGAGTTCGTCGTCTTCGTCGGTCCATCCGGCTGCGGCAAGTCGACCCTCTTGCGGATGATCGCCGGACTCGAGGAGATCACCTCCGGCGATCTTACGATCGACGGCGAGCGGATGAACGATGTCGATCCGTCGAAGCGCGGCATCGCCATGGTCTTCCAGTCATATGCGCTCTACCCGCATATGACCGTGCGGGAGAACATGGGCTTTGCCCTGCGCTTCGCCGGCGTCGCCAAGGCGGAAATCGAACGCCGCGTTGGCGAGGCTGCTAAAATCCTCGAACTGGACCCCTTGCTCGACCGGAAGCCGAAGCAACTTTCCGGCGGGCAGCGCCAGCGCGTGGCGATCGGCCGGGCGATCGTGAGGCACCCAAAAATCTTCCTTTTCGACGAACCGTTGTCCAATCTCGACGCGGAGCTGCGCGTGCACATGCGCATCGAGATCGCGCGGCTCCACAAGACGCTCGCCACCACGATCGTCTACGTTACCCACGATCAGGTCGAAGCGATGACGCTTGCCGACAAGATCGTGGTCATGCGCGGCGGCGTGGTCGAGCAGGTCGGCTCGCCGCTCGAACTTTACGACGATCCGGCCAATCTTTTCGTCGCCGGCTTTATCGGTTCGCCGAAGATGAATTTCCTCAAGGGTGTGGCAGAGCGTGGCGACGGCGGAGAGCTCTGTGTGCGCCTGCCGGACTACCGAGACGCAAAGATCCCGGTGCAACTCGATGCGGCGGCGCCGGGAACCCCGGTAACCGTCGGTATCCGCCCGGAGCACTTCAAGGAAAGCGGGGCCGCGGCCCTCGATCTCACGATCGACATGCTCGAACATCTCGGCGGCGAAACCTTCGCCTATGCCCGCCACGGCAAGGGCGATCTCGTCGTCATCGAAACGAAAAACGGCCGCGGACTGAAGTCGGGCGACCGCATCGCCGCCCGCTTCGACCCCGCCTCCGCGCTCGTTTTCGATGTCAATGGCAGGCGCCTGCGGTAGCGCGGCGCTGTAGAGGCAGCGGCCGCGTCACGTAATCGAGGAGTTATGCTTTCGCAACAAACTCCGCCATGCGCCTGATCAGGAAATAGCCAACGGTTGCACCTGCATCCTGCAGGCCGATGGTCTTCTCCTGAAAGGCAGCCGCCTTGCCGTGTTGCGCGAGCATGGACTTGGTTGCCTCAAGCGCCTGCTCTGCCGCGGCCGAGGTCGCAGCCAGCGCCTCGGCGAGCGACGCGCCGCTTTCGGCCTGCGCCTCGAGCGTCACGACAATCGGGTCCAGCACGTCGAGCAGCGTTTTATCGCCGAGCTTGGCCTTGCCTCGCTCCGCAACGCCGTCGCGGAACGCCCGCCAGAAACCGGCGACCTCGGCCGTCCCCAACGCGTCCGCGCCTTCGGTCGCTTTGCTCGCGCGCAGGAAACCGGTCGCAGTCAGTGTTCCCATTGTGGAGGGCGCGGTGCGGGCCATCGTCGCCCCGGCTGTGCGCAACAGCTTGGAAATTCCCGCCGCCTCGCCCTCGGCCGCAACCGTCTCGGCGGCGGCGGCGAACGACTTGCTCATGGTGATGCCGAGGTCGCTGTCGCCCACCTTGCCATCGAGCGAGATGAGGAAGTCACGCTGTTCTGCGAAAAGCGCCTTCCAGGTTTCGAAAAGCCGAATCAGGTCGGAAGCCTTTATCGCGTCCATTTGTGACCTCAGGATCAAACGTGCTTGAAGAACGGGGTGTTGGCGGGCGCCGCGACGAGGCGGTCGAGCTCTTCGTCGAGATGCAGCACCGAAACCGAGGCGCCCGCCATCTCCATGGACGTGGCAAACTCGCCGACCCAGACATGCTTTGGCTTGACCCCACGCTCGCCGAGAAGCTGTGAAACGCGGCGGAACAGGATATAGAGTTCCTCCATCGGCGTGCCGCCGAGGCCGTTGACAAGTACGGCGACGTCGTCGCCCCGCTTGTAGTCCTGTTCGGCGAATATGCGCTCCATCATCTCGTCGATGACGCGGTCGGCGGGCGCCAGCTTCTTGCGGCTGATACCGGGCTCGCCATGGATGCCCATGCCGATTTCCATCTCGTCCTCGCCGATCGAGAAGGTGGCATGCCCGATCTCCGGCACGACGCAGCTCGAAAGCGCAACGCCCATGGTCCGGGTCCGCGACCGCGCCTTGTCGGCAATTCGGGTGACCTCTTCGAGCGACAGGCCTTCGGCCGCGGCCGCGCCGGCCGCCTTGTAGACCAAGAAGATGCCGGCGACGCCGCGGCGCTTGTGCTCCTCGCCAACGACCGAAGAGGCCACGTCGTCATTGCCGACCACCTGCTTCACCTGAATGCCGTCGAGATCGGCAAGCTCGGCGGCCATGTCGAAATTGATGATGTCGCCGCTGTAATTGCCGTAGATGTAAAGCACGCCGGCGCCCTGGTCGATGTGCTTGGTGACCTGGTACATCTGTTCGGCGCTCGGCGACTGGAAGACGCCGCCGACCGCAGCACCATCGAGCATGCCATCGCCCACATAGCCGAGGAAGAGCGGAAGATGGCCGGAGCCGCCGCCGGTCGCGATCCCGACCTTGCCGGCCTTCGGCTTCGCCGTCACCATGCAGCGCTTGTCATCGGCGACATAGGTCAGCTCCTTGTGCGCGCCGTAGATGCCCTCCAGCATCTCGTCGACGAAATTGACCGGGTCGTTCAGAAACTTCTTCATGGATTCCTCTCTGGGTAGGGGCTTATTTCTTGCGCTGGCGGGTGACGAAGAAGGCCGCGGCGAGCAGGATAAAAATGCCCACGACGAGCCGCTGCCACGTGCTCGGAATTCCAACCATCACGAGCACGCTGTTGATGACGACGATCAGAAGCACGCCGAGAAGCGTGCCGAGCACGGTGCCCGTGCCGCCGGTGATCCGCGCACCGCCAAGGACTACAGCTGCGATGACGTTGATTTCGGTGCCAACCAGATCGAACGGATTGGCCTGCCGGTTGGCACAGACATGGACGATGCCCGCGAGCCCCGCCAGCGCTCCGGCATAACCGAACAGGAAGATCTGGACGGTGCGCAGGTTGTAGCCGAGACGGCTGGCGATGTTGGCGTTTCCGCCGACGGCGAAGATCGCGCGTCCCATCAGGGTCCGGTTCAGGATCCACCACGTTAACAAGGCCGCAATCGGAAGGACCAGGAAGTAGAGGGGGAGCGTGACCACTGCGCCATTCGCGGATTCGAACTGGAAGAGCGGCATGCGACCGAACGCGCCCATCTGCGGCGGCAGCGACATGATCCATACCGTGCCGATGAAGGAGAGCAGGAAACCGCGAAAGAGATATTGCGTGCCGATCGTCACGATCAGCGATGGCACCTTCAGATGGTGCACCAGCAGGCCGTTGATCACACCGAGAAGCGTGCCCCCCAGGATTGGGACGAGCAGGATGACGACGATCGGCGTAGCGGGAAAGTGGTTCAGCACCAGCACCGTCAGCGAGTACATGGTGAAGGCTGCGATGGCTGTGAACGATACGTCGATGCCGCCTGCCGCCAGGATGATGAAGACGCCGAGGGCGAAGAGACCCATCACCACGCTTGCGCGGCCGATGTCGATCAGCGTCGAAGGCTGAAGGAAAGCGGGATTGATTGCCGCAACGATCACGCAGATCGCTACCAGAAGCGCAAAGGTGATCGATTCCGGCCGCCTGCGGATCAGGTCTCCCAGGCTGAAGGACCGGGTCTCAGAGGCGCTCTCCTGAAGCTCCTCGATCCGTGAAGCACTCATTGAACGGTCTCCATCTTCGAAGTCAGCATTGCCCTGTAGAGCTGGTCCTCGCTCGCCTGCTCCGCGTCGAACTCGGCAACGACGCGTCCGTTGTTCATGACCAGGATGCGGTCCGCGTTCTGGATGAGCTCCGGCAGGTCATCGCTGACGATGATCAGGCCCATGCCGGCTTCGGCGAGCGACTGGATGGCGCGATAGATCGTGTCCTTCGACCCGACATCGACGCCGACCGTCGGGCCATGGAGGACGAGCAGCTTCGGTGCGATGCTGAGCCAGCGGCCGATCAGGACGCGCTGCTGGTTGCCGCCGGAAAGCGCACCGACCGCAAGGTCGAGGTTTTTGGTGTTGAGGCGCATTTCCTCCGAAAGACGGGCAGCGATCGCGCGGCCCTCTTCCTTGTCGACAACGCCGAGCGCATTGCTGAGCCTTGTGATAATCAAGGCGATCTCGTTCTCGAAGATCGACTTGTCGAGAAACAGGCCTTCGGCGAGGCGATCCTCGGGGACATAGCCGATGCCATGCCGAATGGCATCGGCAGGACGGCGGATGGAGACGTCGCGTCCGTCAAGCATGATCGTGCCCGCCGCCGCCGATTCAACGCCGGCGATCGCCATGGCCAGTTCATTGCGGCCCGAGTCCGCCAGTCCTGTGATCCCGAGAATTTCGCCCTGCCGGACGGCGAAGCTGACCTCCTCGACGCCGGGGGCGGTCAGTCGGCTTACCTTCAGAAGCTCGGTGGCCGCGGATTTGCCCGTCCGGTAGCGCTCGGAGTCGATGACGCGTCCCGTCATCAGTTCGGCCAGCTGCTTTTTGCTGTAATCTTCGATCGGACCCTGCGCAACGCATTGGCCGTCGCGGAACACGATCGCATGGCCGCCGATGCGGTAGCACTCGTCGAGCTTGTGGGTGACAAACAGCACCGCGACGTTCTCGGAACGCAGCCGTTCGACGACGCGGATCAGGTTGTCGACCTCGCGCCGCGTGAGCGAGGTGGTCGGCTCGTCCATGATCACCAGCTTGGCGCGGGTGGCGATAGCGCGGGCGATCGCCACGAGCTGACGCGCTGCCAGCGGCAGATCGGAAACGGTGGTGTTGAGAAACGTGCGGTCCGTCGGCAAGCCGACGGTGGCAAGCGCCTTTTCGGCAGTCTGCCTGAGGCGCGAGCGGTCGAAAAGGCGCGCCAGGCGGCCATTGGCGCCGACGAGTTGCTCGTTCAGGGCCACATTCTCCGCGACGGTCAGGTTCGGCAGAAGCGAAAGATCCTGGTAGACGGTCTCGATCCCCGCGGCCAGCGACTGGATCGGCGTGAGAGCAGCGTAGGTCTGGCCGTCCAGCACGATCTCGCCCGCGCTCGGCTCAAGCGCCCCGGACATGATCTTGATGACCGTGCTCTTGCCGCAGCCGTTCTCGCCCAAGAGGTGATAGGCCTCGCCAAGCTGAAGCGTGAGGTCGATGCCGCGCAGGGCATGCACGCCGCCAAACCACTTCTGGATGTTCCGGAGTTCTAGAAACCGGCCTGAGCCTTGCTCGCTCGTTGCTCTTGCCAACACGTCGCGATCCTTCGTGAATTGCCAACGGCCGCGCCGGGCGCGGCGGTTAACGGCCGGGGAACCACTTGGAGCCCCCGGCCGGCTTGGGAGAGCGATTAGAAAAGGTGTTCCTTGTAGGTGGCCTTGTCGGCGAGAACCATGCCGTTGCCGACGATCAGCAAGCCCTCGCCCGCTCCCTTCTTCACGGTCACCTTGTTGTAACCCTCGACGCCGAGATCCATGCCGTTCGTGACTTCCTTCTTCTCGAGAAGAAGCTTGGCGACAGCGTTCATCGCCATGCCGGCCTTTTGCGGATCCCAGAAGCCGATGGCGGTGATCGCGCCAGACTCGAGCAGGTCAGCGGAAGGATTGGGCAGACCGGTACCGACCAGGCACACCTTGCCGGTCAGCCCGGCTTCGTCGATCGCGCGGCCGACCCCGAGCACGTCATTGCCGGCCGACGTCTGGAAGCCTTTGATATCCGGGTGCTTGCGCAGGATCTCCTTGGCCTTTTCATAGGTGCCGTTCGCATCGTCGAAGGACTCGTTGTTGGGATCGACGAGTTCCATGCCCGGATACTTCTTGGCGTTCTCCTCGCCGGCGCCAACCCACTGCATGTGGGTGCGGCTGCCGAGCGAACCGACGAAGGTGGTCCACTTGCCTTCCTTGCCCATGCACTCGGCCAAACGCTCGTTCAGCGCGGCGCCATAGTCGGAATTGTCGAACGCCTCGACATCCGCGTTGGTGTTCGTCTGGTTGTCGGCTTCATGGGTCACGACGACGATGCCGCGCTCCATCGCGCGCTTGAAGGTGCCTTCGAGGACGGCCGGATCCATCGGAACGACGGCAAGCGCATTGACGCCCTTGGCGACGAGGTCCTGGATGATCTGGAGCTGCTGGGCGGAATCGGCGGTGGCCGGGCCGCTCTGGCTGGCATCCACATCCGGATTGGCCTCGGCGAAGGCATCGACGCCCGTGTTCATCCGGTCGAACCACGGAATGCCGCTGATCTTCACGACGGTCGCGATGACCGGCTTTTCCTGCGCGACGAGGGCGCCTGCGGAACCGGCGAACATCGCGGCGGCGACAGCCGTGCCGGCCAGCATCTTCTTCGAAAGTGACTTCATGTTTTCCTCCACGACAAGTTTCCCTCAGTTATCTTGCTTCGGCGCGTGAGGGCGCGGCGCCAAAGAAACCGCTTGGCGATTGCCAGGGAACAGGAAGCCAGTCAGGTCATAACGACCGACGGCAAGGAAGGTGAGCAGCAGCAGCCCCCAGGCGAAATCGCGCACGAAGTTGGACAAACCGCCGAAGTTCAGAAGGCTCGACATAAGCTGCAGCGCCACGGCGCTCAGCACCACGCAGATCACACGACCGTAGCCGCCTTCGGGCTTCACGCCGGCCATGACGGCGATCAGGATCGCGATCAACAGGTAGGAGCTGCCGTAGTCGAACTTAACGTTGACGTTGCGCGCGGCGATGATGGCACCCGCCAGCCCCGAGAGTGTGCCGCTGATCGCGTAGGTCGCTACCAACACGCCATTCTTCGGAAAGCCGGCATAGACTGCTGCCTTTGGATTGGTGCCCATCAGCATCAGCCAGAGCCCATAGGGCGTGAACTTCAAGGCGGCCGCGATCAACCCTGCTACGACGACGAAGATCAGGAAGCTGATCGGCACTTCCAGCAACATGTCGTTGCCGATGCTCGAAAGAAGTGCCGGGCTGCCGACCATCACGGCCTTGCCGCCGGAGACGACAACCGCGAGCCCCATGAACGCCATCTGCGTGCCGAGCGTGCAAAGGATCGGCGTGATGTTGAGTTTCGAGATCAGCAGCCCGTTGATCACGCCACCAAAAAGCCCAATCGACACCGCCCCGCCGACAAAGGCCAGGCTGAAAGCCAATTCGCTTTCCCCGCTCGACAGGAACGAGGACACAATCACCGCGGAGAGCACGCCGGAGAGGTTCGCAAGTGCAATGCCGGAGAGGTCGATGCCGCCATTGCCGGCGCACATGGCGAGCATGACGCCAATGGCCAGAAGGCCGATTTCCGGCAACTGGCTCGCCATCGACTGGAGATTGAACAGCGACAGGAAGGTGCCGCCCGATATGACAGCCCCAAGGACCAGCAGCAGGCAATTGATGGCAACGAGCATGACCAGCTGCCCACCAGTCTTTTGCATGGTCTCCTCCCATGTTTAGTAAACGACGGCTAGCTTTACTAAACTGGTTATCAAAGCCGATTACCTTCTGCAAGCTGATTTTCAACGAAATTCGGTTGCGGAGGCCCGAGTTTTGTCCTACGCCTCCAAATCAGGTGAGAGATCTGTTTACTAAACGCCTTCGCCTCTGCAGCACATAAACAGGGAATCCGGACAGGCGCGCATGAAGGAAAAGAAGACTCTGACGATCCGGGATATCGCCGACGCGGCGGGCGTTTCGCCTGCCACGGTTTCCCTCGTGCTGAATGGAAAGGGGGACATTTCCGGCGTCACGCGAGCGCGCGTGCTCGAGGCGGTCGCCAACCTGAACTACGTACCGCGCGCCACCAAAAGCAGCTCCGAGCCCGGGGAAACTTTACGGTTCCTGAAGATTGCGAAACACGGCCATACGGTTAATCGCGATCACAGCGTCTTCATCTCCGACTACATCGACGGCATGTCGGCGGAGGCCACGCGCCGGAACTACACGCTGGAGGTCGTCAGTTTCGAGGGCCAGCCGATCAGCTCCGTCGCGGAATCCTTGGCCGGAGCCCCGATCAGCGGCGTCATTGCGCTCGGCACCGAGTTGACCGAGGCCGACATACGCCTGATACAGGGCCTGGGGCTGCCGACGGTCTTCATCGATACCTTCTACGACGTGATCGACGCCAATTTCGTCGACATGAACAATGAGGACGCCGTTTACAAGGTGCTGTCGCGTTTCCAGCGGCAGGGTTTCAAGCGCATTGGCTTCGTGGCGAGCCATGTCGATACCACGAACTTCCGGCTGCGGCGGGACGCCTTCTTCAAGAACATGGCGCGCCTCGGCCTGAAGCCGCGCGAGGAGGATGTCATCTCCGTGGAGTCGACCTATGACGGCGCCTATGCCGATACGCGCGCGCTGCTACGCTCCGGTATCGAGCTCGCAGAATGCTATTTCTGCACCAACGACATCATCGCCTATGGCTTCATCCGAGCGCTCAAGGAGTTCGGCGTCCGCATTCCCGACGATGTCTCCGTCATCGGCTTCGACAATCTGCCGCAGAGCGCAACCATGGAACCGTCGTTGACAACCATCGAAGTTTCCAAGCGCAAGATCGGCTACCTGGCAGTGACCGTTCTGGACGACCTGATCAATGCTTCCGAGCCTCAACCGTCGGTGAAAATCCTGGTGGGCGCAGACCTTGTCGTGCGCGCCAGCGACTCGCGCGCAGAAACCCAGCCGACAGGCCGGCGGTCGGGCAAGACCGCGACCGCGAAGCTGCCTGCAGATTAAGACGCCAAGCTAGCTTTTCAGCCTGCCATGGGAGGAACTCGCGATGCCGTCGCTGGCCCTGATACACACGGTGCCCGATCTCGTGGCCAGGTTTCGGCCGCTTGTTACGCGGTCCCTACCCGACTGGACGAGCTACAACATCGTCGATGAGAGCCTGCTCGCCAACACTGTGCGTGAGGGCGTGCTTTCGCAGAAGACGATGCAGCGGCTCGGCAGTTACGTCTTCTCCGCTGCCGACGCCGGTGCGGACGCAATCGTCGTCACATGCTCGACGCTTGGCGGCGCGGTCGACCTTATTCAGTCGCTCTCGTCCGTGCCGCTCTTCCGCATCGACCGGGGGATGGCCGAGGCGGCGGTGGAACGCGCCCGGCGGATCGGCGTGCTGGCGACGCTGTCGACAACTCTCGCCCCGACAAGTGCGCTATTGCAGCACTGCGCCGACGCCGCCGGGAAGGACTGCACGGTCGTGCCGATGCTGTGCGACGGCGCCTTCGAGCGGCTCGCCGCCGGCGATCGCGAGGCGCACGACCAGCGGGTGATGGAGGGCTACCGGTCGCTGGTGGAATCCGTCGATCTTGTCGTGCTTGCCCAGGCATCGATGGCCGCGGCACTTGCCGACCGCGGCGATGAAACACCCGTACCGTTCCTGACCAGCCCGGAACTCGGCATGGCCCATATCGCCAGACAATTGAAATCGTTCTGAGGACGCGCGGCGTCCTCGCCCTTGCGTTCATTGATGGGAGTGAACAATGGAATACAGGACACTCGGCCGGTCCGGCCTCAAGGTCTCGGCCATCACCATGGGAACCTTCTCCTTCGGCGGCGTCGGCGCCTTCGCGAAGGTCGCAAACCAGGACGTGAAGGACGCCCGGCGGCTCATTGACGTCTGCATCGATGGCGGCGTGAACCTCTTCGACACCGCCAACATGTATTCACTCGGTCGCTCGGAGGAAATCCTTGGCGAGGCACTCGAGGGCAAACGAGACCGCGTGCTGATCTCCTCAAAGGCACGCATGCGGATCGGCGATGGTCCGAACGACGAGGGCGTTTCCCGCTATCACCTCATCCGCGAATGCGAGAAGAGCCTCAAGCGCCTCAGGACCGATCATATCGACGTCTACTTCATGCACGAATGGGATGGCCTGACGCCGGTCGAGGAGATGCTCTCCGCCCTCGATATGCTGATGCGGCAGGGCAAGATCCGATACATCGGCTGCTCCAACTATTCGGGCTGGCACATCATGAAAGCGCTCGGCGTCGCGGACTCGAAAAATCTGCCGCGCTTCGTCACGCAGCAGATCCATTACACGCTCGAGGCGCGCGAAGCGGAATACGAACTGTTGCCGATCTCCGTCGATCAAGGCCTCGGTGTGATGGTCTGGAGCCCGCTCGCCGCCGGCCTGCTCTCCGGCGCCTTCGGCCGCGACAAGACGCCGGCGGATTCGCGGCAGGCGGCCGGCTGGACGGAACCGCCGATCCGCGATCAGGAGCGCCTGTGGAACATCGTCGATGTCCTCGAGGAGATTGCCAGGGAGCGCGGCGGGAGCGTCGCGCAAGTCAATCTTGCTTGGACACTTTCCCGGCCGGGCATCGCAACCCTCGTCGTCGGCGGACTGAGTGAGCAGCAGTTCAAGGACAATATCGCCGCGGCCGATCTCAAGCTTTCGAAAGAAGAGCTGGAGCGGCTGAACCAGGTCAGCCGCCCGCCCTATATCTATCCCTATTGGCACCAGCACAATTTCGCCAAGGACCGCTTCTGCCCCGCCGACTGGGCCTTGCATTCGAGCTTCGAGGATCTCGGGCTGATCTGATCAACGCCTCGCAAGCGAGGGTGGTCCGTTCGTCATCCAAGACCGCCGATGCAAACGTACTTCGTGTCGAGATAGTCTTCGATGCCCTGATGCCCGCCTTCGCGACCGAGGCCGGACTCCTTGACGCCACCGAAGGGAGCCTCCGGCGTGGTGATGAGCCCCTCATTGACGCCCAACATGCCGTATTTCAGGCCTTCCGACACCCGGAACGCACGGGCGAGGTCGCTGGTGTAGAAATAGCAGGCGAGCCCGTATTCGGTATCGTTGGCGAGCGCGACGGCCTCTTCCTCCGTCTCGAAGCGGAAGACGGGGGCGACCGGGCCGAAGATCTCTTCCCTCATGAAGCGCATGTCGGTCGTCGCTTCCGAGATGACGGTCGGCCGGAAAAAGGTGCCGCCGAGTTCGTGCCGCCCGCCGCCGGCGACGATCTTTCCGCCCTTCGCAGTGGCATCCCCAATCAATTCCTCGACCTTCTCGACGGCCTTTTCGTCGATCAGCGGGCCCTGCTGCACGCCTTCCTCGAGACCGGATCCGACCTTCAGCTTGTCGCAGGCCTCAGCGAGCTTCTCCACGAAGCGATCGTAGACGCCGCTCTGCACGAAGAAACGGTTGATGCACACGCAGGTCTGCCCGGAGTTGCGATATTTTGCGATCATCGCGCCCTCGACGGCGATCGCCGCATTCTCGTGATGAAGGAGCCGGTGGGTGTGGTCGCGGCAATCACACCATGGACCTTTCCGTCGTCCATGCTGGCACGCACGATCGGCCCGGCAATCGCCGTGGGCTGCACCGCCGTGGTCAAACCGCCTCCCAGACGCCCTAGTCGGGCCTGGGGCGTTCTCTGCGAGGAAGTCGGATACAGCCCGGCGTGGTCAATGTCGTCACGGGCTCGGCGTCGGAGATCGGCGACGAACTCTGTCTTCGACGACAAGGGCGCGCCTCCCGGGGTCGGCCAGTTGATTGTCTGCATCGATCCCATGGCTTTCGGCAGCGGCACCCTCGAACGATTCGCGGCCATGGCCGACATGGTCTCGGATGCGCCGGGTGCCCGGCTTCCCGGCCGCCGTCGCCAGCCGCTCAGGCAGTCGCTCCTCAAGCAGGGAATTCCCGTCGACGAACCGTTGATGGCGGAAATTGAAGCAATCGGCCGCTGACGGTTCTACACATAGAAACCCAGGCAGAGGATCGAGACGGCTAACATCGGCAAGCGCTGACTCTTCCCGCGAAACATAACGGCGAACGCGAGTGCCGCGAGAGCGGCAATCGCGGCAGCAAGAATGGCGCCGGCAGAGAGATACAGGCCCAAGGCTCCGACAAAAACCGTGGTTCCGACAGTCGTTTCGACGGCGGATTTCCAGTTATGGGGCCGGTCGACAAAAGCTGTCAGAAACGCGGGGCCGCTCAATCCCAGAGCAAGCCAAATCAGCGCGGAGGAGAAGTCGAAGAAGTCCAAGTTTGCACCCATACCGACTGTTGTCGGTTTAAGGGGAGCAAATTGCGTGCCAGCCGCCACCCGACCGCGCTGAATGGCGAAAGCGAACATAACGACGCGATGCGTCGCACCCTCTCATTGCTGGCCGAATTTCCGAAATGGCGTCGGAACCACAAAGAATTCCGTTCGTGCTATTGCCTCGCCCTTTTTATAGGCACATAAGCCTCGAAAAATAAGCAACTGCATCTGACGCCCCCGCATGATTGTCCCGCCTCCGCCTCACCAGAAATCGGGCTTTTTGCCCAGGTTTAAGCTGTTCTCGCCGATCCTGGCGGGTGCAACCCTGAAAGAGCGCTTGATCGGCTGCCTTGGGGCGTTGATCGGCATCTGCCTCACCGGCCTGGTCTGCGGTTTTGTGTTCGGCGACGATCCCCAATTGCCGTTGATCGTTGCACCCATCGGCGCCTCGGCGGTCTTGCTCTTTGCCGTCCCGGCCAGTCCGCTCGCGCAGCCCTGGTCAATCGTTGGCGGGAACACGATTTCCGCCCTGATCGGCGTCACGGTGAGCTACCTGGTGAAGGACCAAATGCTTGCCATCGGCCTTGCGGTTGCCCTGGCGATCCTTGCCATGTCGCTCACGCGGTCGCTTCATCCGCCGGGGGGCGCCTCCGCACTGACGGCCGTAATCGGGGGAGCCGCCGTTGCACGCGCAGGTTATTGGTTCCCATTCATACCGGTGGCGATCAACTCCTTGATCCTCGTCGCCCTCGGCATCGTGTTTCACCGGCTGGCTCGCCGCCAATATCCGCATCGACCGGCAGTCGCGCCGGTAAATACCCATCAGACCGCGGACCCGCCACCCGCGCTTCGCGTCGGCTTCACTTCCGAGGACATCGACGAGGCAATCGCACGGTTGAATGAAACACTTGATATCAGCCGGGAGGACATCGACGCCCTCCTGAGGGAAGTCGAGCTGCAGGCCCTTGTCCGGCAAAGGGGAGAGCTGACCTGCGCCGATATCATGTCCCGCGACGTTGTAACCGTCCCGAACGACGCGACGCCGGATCAGGCACGATCCCTGCTGCTGAAGCACGACATTCGTACGCTTCCAGTGCTTGACGAGAATGAGAAGCTGCAGGGCACGGTGGGCCTGCGAGAGCTCGCCGGCAAGGAACTCGACGGCAAACTGCCGATAACCGTGGCAGCGACCGCCAAGCCATCCGACCCTGCGATTGGCCTGCTTCCCCGCCTGACGGATGGCAAGATACATGCGGTGGTCGTACTTGACGGCGACGGAAAGGTCGCGGGCATCATATCCCAGACTGACCTGCTCGCGACTTTGGCCAAGAGTCTCTCGCAAAACGGTCCGTCCGAAATCATGCACGGCAACGGGCAAGGCATCTGAAGCCAGGCCTAGCGTGGACGAAACCGCGCCGCGCATGTTAGATCACGATGACTTTGGGTCGAATCGACCCAAAGTCATCGTGATCGATTCTAATGAGTTAGAGCGGGATGCGGGCGGAAAACCGCGCACACTTCTGCTCATCCCGCTCTAGTCGTTGAAGTGTCGGCCCTCCTTGACCTCGGCGGCGTAGCGCACGCGGATCGCAAAGTCGCCGAACCGCTCGTCCGGAAGGCGGGAGCGCGCGAAATCGGCGATGACTTTGCCGAGCAGACCGAGAATGGCCTGCTCGCCTGCGTTTTCGAGCACCATCTTGTTCAGCCGCTGGCCATGGAACCCGCCACCGAGATAAAGATTATATTTTCCAGGCGCACGGCCGGTCAGTCCAATCTCGGCTATGTAGGGGCGTGCACATCCATTGGGACAACCGGTCATGCGAATCGTGATGGCTTCTTCCGATAGTCCGTGATCGGCGAGGATCGTCTCGATTTTTCCGACAAGCGTCGGCAAATAGCGTTCACTCTCCGCCATGGCCAGGCCGCAGGTCGGCAGCGCCACGCAGGCCATCGCGTTGAGACGAAGTCCGCTTCCCTCGTTGAGCCTGTCCAGCCGATACTCCTTCAGCAGCTTTTCAATCACTGGCCGCTCGTGCGGCTCGATATCGGCGATGATGAGGTTCTGGTTGGGCGTCACCCGGAACATCCCACTGTGCGCCCTTGCAATGGCGCGCAAGCCGTCGAGCAGAGCGACGTGCTCGAAATTGCTGACACGGCCGTTCTCCACGCGCAACGTGAAATGCTCGCGCCCGTTCTCGCCGCGCGCCCAACCGATCCTGTCGCCGTTCGAGACGAAGTGATAGGGCCGCGCCGGCTCCAGGGGAAAGCTGAGCCGTTCCTCGATCGTGGCCTTTATCCAGTCTAACCCCTTGTCGTCGATGGTGTACTTGAAGCGGGCGTGACTGCGGTCGACGCGGTCGCCATAGTCGCGCTGGACCGACATCACTGCGTCGCAGGCCTCCAGGACCTTGTCCTTGGGGATAAACCCTATGACGCTGGCGAGCCTCGGATAGGTGTCGGGAGCCTGGTCCGTCCGGCCCATGCCGCCGCCGATCGCGACGTTGAAGCCCTCGAGCCCATCTTTCGTCGCGATGGCAATGAAGCCCAGATCCTGCGCATAGACGTCGATGTCGTTGATCGGCGGAATGACGAAGCCGATCTTGAACTTGCGCGGCATGTAAGTGCGCCCGTAAAACGGCTCCTCCGGTCCCGCGGACGGCTCTGTCCGTTCCTCGCCGTACCAGATCTCGCGATAGGCTCCAGACTTCGGGATTGCGTGGTCGCTGGCCTGTTTGGCGAGTGCATACACTTCCGCATGCAGCGCCGAAAGTTCGGGGTTTATCGAGGCCATTACGCCGCGCGAGTCGTCGCCACACGCAGCCTTCGTGTCGAGCAGCACGTCACGCAGGCCCTGGATGACGGCGCGGAGGTTGCGCTTGTGAATGCGGTGAAACTGAAAGGTTTGCCTTGTGGTGAGCCGCAGTGTCTCGCCGGCATAGGCGCGGGCGAGTTCGTCGAGCTTCAGCCATTGGCCAGGCGACAGCACCCCGCCCGGCAGGCGGACTCGCGCCATGAACCGGTATGCCGGTTCCAGCTTCCGGCGGCGGCGTTCATCCCGGATGTCGCGGTCATCCTGCTGATAAAGCCCGTGGAACTTCATCAGCTTCACGTCGTCGCCGGGTACAGCCGCCGTGAGTTCCGCCTCCAGGCCTGCAGCGATCGTGCCGCGAAGCTGATCGCTGCGGTCCTTCAGCGTCTCGTCGGGGCCGAGCCGGTCGAGCGGCTGCGAAATATCATGGCGGCGATCCAGTGGCATCATCGCACCTCAATAGACATCGATCTGGTAGCGGCGGGCTGCCTGCATGGCGCCGATATATTCCTTCGACGCCGCGTGGCTGATCCCGCCCTGTTGTTGGACGATAGTAACCAGTGTCGCGTGAACATCGGGAGCGAGCTTCGCGCCGTCGCCGCAGACGTAGACGTGGGCGCCCTCTTCCAGCCAGGCATAGATGTCGCGTGCCTGTTCCATCATCCGGTGCTGCACATAGGTCTTCGCCTCGCCGTCACGCGAGAAGGCGACATTCATGCGCGTCAGGACGCCGTCCTTCAGAAAACCCTGCCACTCCGTCTGATAGAGGAAATCGCTGTCGAAGTTGCGCTCGCCGAAGAACAGCCATGCCCTTCCGCCGGCGCCACGCGTCTCCCTCTCCTGCATGAAGGCGCGGTATGGAGCGACGCCGGTGCCGGCCCCGATCATGATGATTGGTGTGTCATCGCCGGGGAGCCGAAAACGCGGATTGGCCTGCACATAGACCGGAACGACCGTGTCGGGTTCGGCGCGCTGCGAGAAATGACCGGAGGCGACGCCGTAGCGCTCTTCGCCATTGAGCTCATAGCGAACCGTGGCCACCGTCAGATGAACCTCGTCGGGAATCGCGGATGCCGAGGACGCGATGGAATAGAGCCTCGGCTGCAGCGGCCTCAAGCCCGCGACGAAGCTCTGCGCGTCGATGCCGGTAGCCGGAAATTGCCGTATGATGTCGACGACATGGTTCGTCCGCAGGAACGTCGTGCGCGCATCGGTGTTTTCCTCCCCGCGCAATCCCTGCAGTGCCTTCGCGTCGGTGATCTCGGCCCAGTGATCGAGGAAGCGCGGCGTGGCCGCCGTCACTTCAAGCGTCCCGGCGAGGGCCTCGCCAAGCGTGGTCTCACGCTCCTTGATGCGGAGAGGCTCCTCCCCCGAAAGCTGAAGTGCCGAGAGCAACGCCTCGACGACAGCCGGGTCGTTCCGGGCCACGACGCCAAGCGCGTCGCCAGGCTCGAAGGCAAGGCCCGATCCATCAAGCGACAGTTCGACATGGCGCGTCTCCTTGCTCGATCCGCGGCCGGTCAGCACCAGATTGTCGATGACAAGTCCGGAAAACGGATTGCTTTTGTCATGAGCTGCCGCGATCGGCGTTGAGGCTGGCGCGGCTGATGGCAAGGTCGCCGCTTCGCCGAACGGCCGCGAGGAAAGCGTGAGCGCGGCGACGGATTTTTCGATCCAGTCGGCGGCGAGATCCTCGTAGTCGACGTCGCAGTCGACCCGTTCGCGAAGCCGCGTGGCACCCAGTTCGGCGAACCGCGCATCGAGCCGCTTGCCCGCACCGCAGAAGAATTCATAGGTGGAGTCGCCGAGCGCCAGCACGGCATAGCGCAGGTCATCGAGCCGCGGCGCCTTGCGGCCCTCCAGGAACTCGAAGAAGCCGGCCGCCGAATGAGGCGGCTCTCCCTCGCCTTGCGTGGACGTGATAACAAGGAGATCCTGCTCTTCCTTCAACTTGCGCGGCTTGTAGTCAGCCATGTCGATCAGCGCCGGCTCAACCCCCTTCCCCCGCGCCGTATCGGCGAGCTTTTTTGCGAGGGCCGCACTGTTGCCGGTTTCGCTGCCGAAGAGGATGGTAAGGGAACGAGTGTTGGCGACGAGAACATCAACTGTTTCAGCTTTGGCGAGATGCGGCGTCAGGGGAATCGCGCCGTGAAGGGCGCGTGCGCCATGATCGAGCCCGGCGAAATATCCACTGATCCAAAGGGCCTGCCCGGGCCGGAGCGATGTCGCGAGTGCCGAGATCTGGCTCCATTGGTCGGCCGTCAGCCCCGGGCCGGGAAACTCCAGTGCGGTCATGTGCATGCCTCCAGCTTGAGTAAGGCGACGGTCAGGAAGCCATTTCCCAGATGCGCAGAAGTGTTTGGTTGCTGCGCGGATGATTGCCACGCTGTCCCGGACCTGACAAACGAAGGATATTGCAGCATAAACGCAAATAAATTGCTGGAAATTAGATTTTAGATGACGTTTCTAGCGGACAATTGCCACCCGACAAATTCGTTCCCGGATTCGGGCTTCGGGCAAATCGAACATTGCGCGAGAAAAAGTGACGCCGCCGGCGCGCAAGCTCCTTTCCTCGGGGGCAGCGGCGCGCAAACACCGCACTTCCCGCCGCCATGTCCGTCCTGTAAGACGCCAATGGAAACGCGGGAAGCCCGGCCGCGCACTGGCCAAGAGAAGGCGACGCGACATGGCGGCGATAGAGTATGAGGCGGAAAACGAGAGTCGATCGTGGGCCGAAGGGGTGCGAGGAAGCGCCTGCGCCGCTTGCTAGCCCGATAAGCTGGGACGATCTTTCGAGCGAGGAACAGACAGCACTGAAGCGGATGAACCGCGGCCCCGGCCACGTCATCTCCCAGCCGGTCGGCGAGCGGTTGGTTGCGCTGGGACTGGCGGTCGAACGACACAACGGAATCGGCATAAGCAGGCAGGGTCGCGAGCTCGTGATCACTGTCTTGCTGAGTGCGCGAGAAGGCACCAGGACGGAGCACGACGCCCCGTAGCCAGAGTTGCCAGAATAAATTTCGCCCCGCTTCAGTGGCCGGCCATGGATGCGGCGGCCCTCAGTCCCGCCCGAATGCGATCCAGCATCGACTGGTCTGCCTTTGCTGACGAAACAAGATAGGCCGGATAGGCAAATTCCGGACTGTTTGGAATGATCTCAAGGCGGCCTTCTTCGAGATAGGGCTGAATAAAGCCCCGCCGAAAATATCCGGATCCGCCGACCGCCAGAATGTATTCGAGAGCCAGCGGACCATAGCTGATCGACACCACCGGATTCGGACAGCCGGGAAAAGCCGCCCGATAGCTCCCGGCAAAGTCCTCTCCCCAATCGATGCCGACGAGGTCTTCCGGGCCGAGCGGTTGCGACAAAGGTGTCGTGCGCACCAGAACGAGCTTTTCTTCAAAGAGCAGTTCGGCAAGCGTGCCTGGACGGCTGGGCGCCCCATATAGGACGGCAGCGTCAAGCGAACCATCCTGCACAAGTTCCATGAGCCGCTCCGACCTGTCGATCGTCGTCCGGATTGCAACGCTGGGGGATTCACGGCGCATCCACAAAAGCCAATGCTTCAACAGTGGATTCCAGAGGCTGAGCTCGGCACCGATGGTCACCATGGCCTCACGGCCCGGGGGCAAGGCGACCGTGGTCCGCGCCGCCTCCCAGACTTGTACGAGGCTCGTCGCAAAGCGGAAAAACTGCTCTCCGGCGGGTGTCAGCCTGGCACCGGCCTTGTTGCGAACGAACATGGGACGATCGAGTTGTTCCTCGAGCACGCGGATGCGGGCGCTGACTGCGGTCTGCGAGATGTTCAGATTGGTAGCAGCATTCACGAAGCTGCCGGTCTTGACCACTTCGAGGAACGTACGCGCTATGCTGATATCCATCGTCGCCCTCTATCTAACGTCAGCCCTTTCGACAGCCTGCCTCCGTCGGCACGCCTCCTCCAAAATAAGCGCAGAATATTTGCGCTTAACCCACAATTCAATTCGTTTGCCAGCGGAAACCGACGTTGCCATTTTGCGACCGAGCAACGAGAGGAATTCCCATGTCCCTTCAGATCGGCCAGACCGCACCGGATTTCGAACAGGAAAGCACCCACGGCAACATTCGCTTTCACGCGTGGCTGGGAGAAAGTTGGGGTGTGTTGTTCAGTCACCCGCGCAACTTCACGCCGGTCTGCACCACGGAGTTGGGCGAGGTCGCGCGGCTGGGTCCGGAATGGGACAAGCGCAACGTGAAGGTCATCGGGCTTTCCGTCGATCCGGTCGAATCCCACCGCAAATGGGAAGAGGACATCGCCGAAACGCAAGGCCATTCGCCGGATTTCCCGATGATCGCGGATCCCGACGCAAAGGTGGCGGCCCTCTACGGCATGATACATCCGGAAAGTGATCCCAATCTCACCGTCAGAGCTGTCTTCGTCATCGACCCCGCGCGAAAGATCCGGCTGATACTGACCTATCCTCCAAGCACCGGCCGAAACTTCCAGGAAATCCTGCGCGCGATCGACAGTCTGCAATTGACGGCAAGCCGTGGCGTTTCGACGCCGGTAAACTGGAATCCGGGTGGGGAGGTGGTGATCTCTCCCAAGCTTTCCGACGAGGAGGCGGCTCGCCTGTTTCCCCAGGGTTTCCGGAAGTTAAAACCGTATCTGAGACTGACGTCCCTTGGCCAGTCCTGACCAGCCATCGAACTTTGATGCCATCTGAATGAAAGGCCCTACGGCTGATGCTCGAGCGAAAAACCAGATCTCCTAGAGCCGAGACCACGGCGGCAGCCCACGGGGTTGCGACCGACACGGCATTTGGCTCCGTGGTGCCACCCTTGTATCTCTCCAGCACCTACGAGTTCGCTGGCTTCGAGACGCCGCGCGCCTATGACTACGGCCGCTGTGGAAATCCTACGCGTGACCTGCTGGCGCAAGCGCTTGCAAAGCTCGAGGGAGGCGCAGGCGCGGTTGTTACGCCGAGCGGCATGGCCGCGCTCGATCTCTTGATAGGACGTTTGACGCGAAACGATCTCGTACTGGCGCCGCACGATTGCTATGGCGGCACGTTACGTCTTCTAAAAGCGCGTGCAGATCTGGGGCACCTCACGCTCCGGCTCGTCGATCAGACAGATCTCGGCGGATTTCAGGCCGCGCTGTCTGACGTTCCGGCGCTCGTCCTGATCGAGAGCCCCAGCAATCCCCTGATGCGCGTCGTCGACATTGCCCGATTGTCCGACGTCGCCAAGGCAGCCGGCGCTGCCGTGGCTGTCGACAACACGTTTCTCTCTCCCGCCCTCCAGCGGCCCCTCTCTCTCGGGGCCGATTACGTCATTCACTCGGCGACCAAATTCCTGAACGGACATTCGGATGTCATTGCCGGGGCGGTAATCGCTGCCGACCCTCGGGAAGCCCAGGATCTCAAGCGCTGGGCCAATATCACCGGGGCCATCGCGGCACCCTATGATGCCTGGCTTACCTTGCGCGGGCTCAGAACGTTGTTTGCGCGCATGTCGATGCAAGAGCGCAATGCCATGAAAATCGCCGAGTATCTCGACGCACATCCCGCGGTTCGCCACGTCCACTATCCGGGGCTTGCCGGTCATCGCGATCACGAGCTCGCAAAACGGCAGCAGGGCGGCTTTGGCGCGATGATGAGCTTCGAACTTGCAGGAGGCGTACCAGCCGTTCGGGAGTTCCTGGCCCACGTTAGCTGCTTCACCTTGGCCGAATCGCTCGGAGGGGTCGAAAGTCTTGTGGCTCATCCGGCCACCATGACCCATGTCGACATGGGTGCCGAAGCCAGGGCGCGCGCGGGTATTCGCGACGAGCTCTTGAGACTTTCGGTCGGACTGGAACACATTGACGATCTTATAGACGGTCTCGAAGCCGGCCTGAACGCCTGTTGAGGCAATCAAGGAGGGACGGGAATGGACATCGACGATGATATTCCGGCGACTTTTGCCTCGCCTCCCTGCTTGATGCACGAACTCGATCCGGCCTATGCGGGCCTGTCGTCCGATCCTGGAACCTGTGCCGATGTGAAGCGGTGGCGAAAAAGCGAACGTGCCCGCCTCATCGCCCAGCGCTTGGCAATGTCTCCCGGTGTCAGGGCCGCTTGTGAAACACAAATCGTTAGCCGCGTGCTCGCCGAAATCGGAGATGTGCGCGGCCTCGTGGTCAGCGTCTACTGGCCGTTTCGCGGTGAGCCCGATCTCAGGCCGCTGATGCGGCAAATAGCCGATGACGGCGGCCAATGTGCGCTTCCCGTGGTGGTCGAAAAGGGACAGCCCCTGGAGTTTCACCTCTGGCGACCGGGCGACAAGCTTGTCCGCGGCATCTGGAACATACCCGTTCCGGCCGAGCATGTTTCATTGACCCCCGACATAGTTGTTGCCCCAGTGGTCGGCTTTGATCCGTCGTGCTATCGGCTGGGTTATGGCGGAGGTTACTACGACCGGACATTAGCCAGAATGGCGGCGAAGCGGCGCGTACTGGGCGTTGGTTTCGCGCAGTCGAGAATAAGGACCATCTACCCGCAGCTCCATGACATCCGGATGGACGTCGTGGTGACCGAATCGAGCACTGACCGTTACAGACGGGTATATTGAAATCCCAACGACCGTTTGCAGTCGTTGGGATCCGCAGGATGGCCGCAGCGCTCGCAGCGCCAGGCAAGCGTGACCGCCGCGAACACGCCATTCGGCAGCCTCATCGGCATAGGCACCGACCAGCGGTCGGGTTGCGGATCGTTGCCGGCGTCTTCGAAAGACGCACCGGGGGTGCTACGACCTTCACCGTACCCGCCCGCGGATGCTCGTAGCTCGTTACCAGCTCCATGTGGCGCACCTGGGTACGGGTTTGGCCCGAGCGGCCTTGCGTCCCGTCGCCCAATAGGTAGAATATAGACAGATAGGAACCAAGGAACCCAGAATGCCACTGAGCATCAAAGATCCCGAGACGGAACGCCTTGCAAAGGCACTGGCCGAGAAGACCGGTGAGACCATCACCATGGCGACCCGGCGTGCACTGGAAGAGCGGCTGCGACGTCTCGCAAACGCAGCAAATCGGGATGTTCTTCTCGAGGAGCTTGCCGCCAGCCGTAGACGCTGGAGCAAGCTGCCGGTGCTGGACAACCGCTCTGCTGACGAAATCCTGGGGTATGACGAAAACGGGACTCCCAACTGATGGTCATCGATACGTCGGCCATTGTCGCCGTCGCATTCAATGAGCCAGAAGCGGAAACCTACGAACGGAAAGTCATCGATGCTCCGCGGCGCTTCATCTCCGCCGCGACGGTTCTCGAACTCGCCATCGTAATCGAAGCCCGCCTCGGCGAAGCAGGTGCCGCAGAGCTCGACCTATGGCTCTACAAGGCGGGTGTTGAAATCGTCGCTGTCGACGCAGAACAGATTGCCGTGGCTAGGCGAGCCTGGCGAAGCTACGGCAAAGGCCGACATCCGGCAGGTCTGAACTACGGTGACTGTTTCTCCTATGCGCTGGCCAAAACGCGCAATGAACCGCTGCTCTTCAAAGGCGATGATTTTTCGCGTACTGACATAGAGGCCGCATGACGAGCGCAAGCAGAATGAGCAGCAAGGCTGCTCATCTAACTGTTCTAATGCATGCCGCCCAAGTTGTGCAGCGGTTTTGGGACAACGACATGCATAAAAAGCAATGACCTAAAGCGCGTTGTATGAGTGCGATTGAACGCGACGCGCTTTGGCGGCCGTCAGCCTGTTAGCTCTTCTTGGTGCGAGCTTTGGAAGCCGTGCTTCTCTTCGGCTTTGCATCGTCTTGCTGCTTCGCTGCAGACCTTCTCGGTTTTTTCCCTTCAGAAGTTTCCGCGGATACAATTGCGCCTGCAGAAGGAACGTCGTTCTCCGACTCACCGCCCCTATTGATCCCCTCGGACTGAATCTCTTCCGCCGCCTCGAGCCAGTGCTTCAGACCGTCGCCCTCGGGCCGTCCCGCTTTCTCCCACAGTTCATAGGCCCGCTTCCTGATCAGTTCTTCGCCGTCCGTCTTCATGGCAAACGCTCCTTGTCAGCTGAGGTGGAAAATGGCCGGTGGGTGGCCGTGAAGCCTGATGATGTCGTATCGAAGCAGAGTTTAGGCAGAATGCTGCATGCTCGCAATCGCGACACGTTTGCACTTGGTCACTTGTTGCAACTCATGAGACGAGTGCAGACCAGGCGGGAGTTCGCCGCCCGCCGCGGGCTACCGCGACGACGGTGCCGTTTGTTGCAAACATTCCGTGCGTTTGATCTGAGAGACCGCTTCAAAACGGCGTAGCGGTTTGAGGCGGTCCGTGATTCAAGATTATGATGTGGACAACAGCGAATCGGGCTCGAATGGCCGCCGGTGTTGGGGGCGCTTCAAGCGTCCGTTGTTAGACTAGGCGACACCTTGGAGATTGGAACCATGGCGCTCAAGCGGATGGACAACGTAGGAATCGTCGTCGAAGACCTTGGAGGCACGATTGATTTCTTTCGCGAACTCGGCCTCGAGCTCGAAGGGCGGACCACGGTCGAAGGAGAATGGGCCGGACGCGTCACTGGACTGGGCGATCAGCGTGTCGAGATTGCCATGATGCGCACCCCGGACGGCCACAGCCGGCTCGAGCTCTCCCGCTTCCTCACGCCGCCTGTCGTCGCAGATCACCGGAACGCCCCGGTCAACGCCCTAGGCTACCTCCGCGTCATGTTCGCCGTGGACGACATCGACGAGACGCTTGAAAGGCTCCGCACGCGCGGCGCTCAGGTCGTAGGCGAAGTAGTCCAATATAAAGACGCGTATCGGCTCTGCTACATCCGCGGGCCTGAAGGGCTTCTCATCGGGCTCGCCCAAGAACTCGGCAGTACGAAAACGAAAACAAATGGCGAAGAGTGACCAATATCAGCGAGTGCGTCCGACCCGCCTGTAGCATTTTGAATTGCCGCATGTTTCTATTCTTAAACCGGCTACGAATTAAGAGACCTGCAGTAGAGGAGACGCAGCATGGAGCGATTCACGGGCGGTTGCCTGTGCGGCAACGTCCGAATTGTGGCGTCGGGACGACCCTACCGGGTCGGCCTTTGTCACTGCCTCGACTGCCGCAAGCATCATGGAGCGCTTTTTCACGCTTCCGCGATATTCCCTCAGGACGCGGTGACGGTTGATGGCGAAACCCGCGGTTACGCCGGGCGGTTTTTCTGTCCCCGCTGCGGCTCGTCCGTTTTCGGGCGCACCGCAGACGAAATCGAAGTGAGCCTGGGTTCCCTCGACGCCCCTGACCAACTGATGCCAACCTATGAACTCTGGACTGTCCGTCGCGAGTCCTGGTTGCCGCCGTTTCCGCTTGCGAGACGGTACGAGCGCGATCGTGATGACCCCACGAGTCGCTTTGAGGAGTAGGTCGCACGAGCAGTCCGAAGGCGGTTTGAGTGCGTCGCGTTCAATCGGACTCATTGCGGTGCACATTTTTGGGCGACATGCATTACAGCGCCGCGCGTCCAATTGGACGCGCCAAGGCCGCTGTAGCACTTTGATTTTCTGCATGATTTTATCCTTAAATCGATTCCGACTTAAGGAATCATGCAGTAGAAGTCTCGTTACTCCGGAAGGCCGGCCTTGCGGAAGCCATCGACGAAATGCTCAAGCGTCGCCGCGTCGCGGAATGGCTCCGTCGCCGCCCAGCGGCGGGTTGAGAAATGCGGGTTGGCGACGAGGAACAGTTCGACCTCCGCGCGCGCCTCTTCAAGCCGGCCCAGTTTAGCAAGGCTTGCCGCCAGGAAACGGCGTGAGCTTGTGCGATAAGTCTCGTCCCTGCGCAGTGTCTCGACAGCGGCTTCGTATTCGCGGGCCGCATATTGCGCCTGGCCGAGCGTCAGATAGTACCAGCTTGCCGGAAACGGGTTCAGCCGGAGCGCCTTGCGAATGTGTTCAAGGCCTTCCTCAACCCGCCCGGCCAGGACTGCGATGTCGGATAACGTCGCCCAGGTGTCGGCCTCGTTGGGGTCGAGTTCGATCGCCTTGGCGAATTCCGCATCCGCCTCGGCGAAGCTGCGCTCATAGGCAAGCAGGTTGGCAAGGACCCAGCGGCAGCCTGCATCGTTGGGATCGATCGCTACGGCTTTGCGCGCCAGTTCCAAGGCAATGCTGCGGTGCGTTTCAATCGGTTCGCCCCAATGCACCCATCTCATCCAGTGGTTCATGGCAAGCCAGCGATAGGCCTCGGCGTATTCCGGATCGAGCGAAACCGCGCGCGTCAGCATCAGATGCGCTTCCCGCGCCGTCTGGGGCGAATCGTCGATCAGCTTGCGCGCCCGCACGCAGAGATCGTAGGCCTCGAGATTTTTGGGCCGATTGCGCGGCGGCGGTGCGCGCAATCGGCCGAGCAATGCCTCCACGATCTTGCCGGTGACTTCGTCCTGGACGGCAAAAATATCTTCCAGGTCGCGATCGAAGCGGTCCGCCCATAGGTGTTCGCCGCTGACTGCGTCGACGAGCTGGGCGTTGATGCGCACGCGCCCCGCGGCGCGCCGTGCGCTGCCCTCCATCAGGTAGCGGACGCCAAGGTCCTCAGCGATCGCGCGCACGTCCATCGCCTTTCCTTTGTAGGCAAAGGCCGAGTTGCGCGCGATGACGAACAGGCCGGAGTTCCTGGACAGATCGGTGATCAGGTCCTCGGTCAGGCCATCCGCGAAGGATTCCTCATCAGGATCGTTGCTGACATTCACGAAGGGCAGCACGGCTATCGATGGTTTGCTCGGCAGCGGCAAAGGTTTTCGCTTCGCAGCACCGAGCTTTTCGATGGCCCCCGTGAAGCGGTAGCCGACGCGCGGGACCGTCGTGATCCATTCACCGCCGTCGGCCGCGGGACCAAGCAGCTTGCGCAATTGCGCGATCTGGACGGTGAGATTGCCTTCCTCGACGGCCATGCCCGGCCACGCCGCGTCCATCAACTCGGCCTTGCCCAGGATTTCGCCGGGCCGTCCAACGAGCGCCGCAAGCAGCTTCAGCCCGCGGTAGCCAACGGCAACGGGATCATCGTTCCGAAGGAGCGTTCCCGCACCCGGATCAAGCACGAACGGACCAAAGGCAACGCGCGATCCCTGCATGCGGCGCATCTATAGTCCGTTTGGAAGTTTTTGAGAACTATTTGGAAGGGTTTAAGTACGACGCTGTTCGCATTCTGCAGAATCCAACCTCCAAACCAAATGGAGGTTGCCATGAAGTATACCCTCACTCTTGCGTCCGGGCCGCACCAGGCAGCGCGACCGGGAAGACCTGCGGCGCTGGCAGACATGTCCCGTCGCCACTACAGCTTGGCGACCCTGCGACGCATTTTCGCGACCTGGGACCAGCGGATACGCTTCCGCTGGGACCTTGCGCAAAAGGCGAAGGACAATCCCCATTTGATCGACGATATCGGTCTGACGAGACATGAGGTCGAGGCAGAGATCGCCAAGCCCTTCTGGCGACGGTAAGGCGAATGCTGCACAGAGCATGCGCCCCCGCTTCACCCTTTCGGCAAACTCGCGACGAAACGATCGAACAAGTCCACATCATAGCGGTGGGCCTTCGTTCCAATGCAGCGCCCTGCCGGTAAACCGCACGGCAACGCCCATTCGACCTTGGCGGGTACGCAGCCGGCGATCGCCTCATACCAAGCGTGCAATGAAGCCTGCAGCCGCGCATGGAGGTCGAAGTTCGACCGATCACGCTCTGTGTCTCCGTCTCTTTGCCGGCGGGCGGTCGCCGGATCGATCCTCTTGACCAGGTAGATATCGGCAAAGCCGAGGACTTTCCGCCGAAACGCTTCCCGCGTCTCCTCCAACTGGTAGAGCCAATGTTCTTTGGGTGCCTCGCCGATCCGCCAGAGCCCCCAGATGAAGTGCAGCTTCAGAGGGTCGGTATCACAAACGGCAACGCCCCGCTCCTCCTCGGTCGCCAGCGCATCGGCCCAGCGCCTTGCATTCCAATCGGTCCACGCCTGCGCCGCCTTCATTGCATCGGCATTTCGGTCCGGTCGCGGCGATGGATAGCTTTCTCGCACGAGAAGCCGTTCGGCATGATTTCGGCACCAGGTCGTCTTTCCCGCAGCGCTGATACCTTCCACGACAACGATCACGAAACCCTCCCCTCCTGAATGCCGTTGGCTCTCGGCGGGCCATTCGCATCGGTCCAGGCGGCGACGCACTGCCCTGCACCCCGTCAGATCGCGAAGCGTCGAGAACGCCCGCGGGCCGACCAGGATGGGACCGGATCAGCCAAACGCCAAGGTTTGCCTATCGCGCGCCCATCCGCAACGCGCCGTCAAGGCGGATGACCTCGCCGTTCAGCATGTCGTTCTCGCAGATATGCCGGACAAGCGCCGCATATTCGTCCGGCCGGCCGAGGCGCGGCGGGAAGGGCACGCTCTTGCCGAGCGAATCCTGCACCTCCTGCGGCATGCCGGCCATCATCGGTGTCTCGAAGATGCCCGGTGCGATCGAGACAACGCGGATGCCGAAGCGTGCGAGTTCGCGCGCGATCGGCAGCGTCATCGCCACGACCCCGCCCTTCGAGGCCGAATAGGCCGCCTGGCCGATCTGCCCGTCAAAGGCGGCAACCGAGGCCGTGTTGATGATGACGCCGCGGGCGCCGCCGTCATCCGGCTCTTCCTTCGCGATCGCCGCGGCGGCAAGGCGGATCATGTTGAAGGTGCCGACGAGATTGATGCCGATCGCGCGCGCGAAGCTGTCGAGGCGATGCGGTCCGTCGCGACCGAGCACTTTTTCGCCTGGCGCAATGCCGGCGCAGTTCACCAGCCCATGGAGGTGTCCGAAGCTCTCAAGCGCCATCGCAACCGCCACCTCGCCCTCCGCCTCGCTCGTCACGTCGGTAGGCGCGAAACGCGTTTTCGCGCCAAGCTCGGCGGCAATCGCCGAGCCGGCGTCGGAATTGATATCGGCGATCACGACGGAGGCGCCGTCGGCGACGAGTGCGCGTGCGACGGCGGCTCCGAGCCCCGACCCGCCGCCGGTGACCAGAAAGACCTTGTCCCGGATCAGCATGGGCATGCTCCCGGGGCCCGGTTGGCTGTGTTCCTCTGCATCAGATTTTCCTCCCGTCCGTATCCCGGATCACGCATTCTCAACTCCGCGGCGCGGACTATAGCCAGACGTGCCGTCCGAGGCGATACCGAAAGGACATTGGCTCGGTCACGCGCCCATGCGCGCGACGACCGGGACATAGTCTTCGAGCTCCGGCGCAGGAAAAGCAAGCGTCGCGCCGATCTCGGCCGATCGATAAAGGCCCATCAGGATCTCGACCACCGCGAGGCCGTTCTCGAAGGTTTCGAGCGGCTTCACGCCCTTGCGGAAACACTCGACCATGTGCCGGTTTTCGTCCGTGTAGCCATAGACGCCTGCCTCATCCTCCAGAATAGGCATCAGCCCCTGCTCGGCATTCTGCTTTTCGACGAGATCCTCGCCCTCGGACCCTTTGACCTCGCGCGACAGAAAGATCTTCAGGCCCGTCCCCAGCGAATTGTATTCCAGCGCATATTCGGGTCCCAGGAGTTCGAGCTGGATGCGTAAGCCCGCGCCGACATAGGCCCAGGAGGTCGTCGCCTCGATCATCAGCTCGTTGCCATCCTCGTCCTCGAGCATAACGGTCGCGCGGGCGAAATCCTCCGCCGGGCGCCTGCGGTAATCGACCGCCTTTCCGAAACGCTTGCTGAGCTCATCGGCATAGCCCGGACGGGTCCACTTGAGGTTCGCAACCGTGCCATTGACCGCCTTTACCTTCAGCGAGTTGCGCGGTGCGCCCGGCGCCGTCAGAAGGTGACGCGCCACCTCGACGCTGTGGCACATCATGTCCGAGAGCACCCCGCCGCCCTGTTTGTCGCCTTGCCAGAACCAGGGCTCGTGCGGACCGGAATGCTCTTCCGCCGCGCGTGCGAGATAGGGCCGGCCGGTGGCGGACGCCGCACGGCGCCAGATGATCTCCTTGCCGCGCTGGACCGGCGTCGAGAAGACCTGGTTTTCCAGATAACCGTGATTGAGGCCGGCATCCTCGGCAAGCCGCAGCATTTCGCGGGCTTCGGCGACAGTGCGCGCGAGCGGCTTTTCACAGGCAACGGCGAAGACCCTGCTGCGTCCCGTCTTGATCGCCGCGGTGAGCGTCCGCATCACCTCGATCCGCGTATAATTCGGCGAGAGAATCCAGATCGCGTCGACATCGTCGGCGGTAACGAGCGATTCGAGGCTGTCATGCGCCCGGCAGGTCCCGAGGTCGAGCGCCTCGACCTCGCTTGCAAACCGCGCGCGGTGTTCGGCCGTGGGGCTGAAGGCGCCCGTTACCTCGACATTGCGCACGCCGACCAGCGATTTCAGGTGGAAGTGCGCAATGAAGCCGGTTCCGACGAATCCGACGCGCAATGTCTGCCTTGGCAGTTCAGTCATTCTCTCCTCCCGAACTTGTGTGCGGAATGGGCGCACCACGGTCCTCCCGCACGTTTGTCATTGCCGCGGCGGAGCCGTACTTCCCCGGATGTGCAAGACCGTCGGCAGGACGATCGGCTCGTCGCAATCGATCTCGGCGCCGGACAGGATCTTAAGAAGCAGTTCCATGGCAACATGTCCGATCTCGGCGCGCGGCTGGCTGACGGTGGTCAGCGGAGGGTAGAAGGCCTTGCTCAGGTAAAGATCGTCGAAACCGACCACCGACACGTCGCCAGGCACATCGTGCCCCATGCGGCGCAGTTCGTATGCGGCGCCATAGGCCATTTCGTCGTTGGCAACGAAAAGCGCGGTCGGCGGCTCCGGCAGGGTGAAGAGCTTGCGGCAGCACTCCTGCCCGCTTTCGAGTAGATAGTTGCCGCGAACTTCGTAGGATTCCGGCACGTCGAGCCCGGCATTGCGCATCGCCTCGCGATAGCCTTCGCGCCGATGAAGGCTCATCAGTTCCGGCAATGGTCCGCTGATATGGGCGATGCGTCGATGTCCTATCGAGATGAGGTGCTCCACCGCTTCCCGCGCGGCGCCGATATTGTCCACCTGCACATGCGGCAGGCCTGCGCCCTCGATCATCTCGAGCGCTACCACCACCGGCAGGTGGCTCCAGCCGCCGGCCGGCGGCAACTTGCCGGTCATCAGGATCATGCCGTCGGCATGGCCGTCGCGCAGCATGTTGAAATACTCGGTTTCGCGGGCCGGATCGCTCTCGGTGTTGCCCATGAGCACCGAATAGCCGGCTTCGCGGGCCGTCGCCTCAACGCCTTTGAGGATGTCGAGATAGAAGGGGTTGCCGACGTCGCGCACGACGAGCAGCACCGACATGGACCTGCGGGTGCGCAAGCTGCGTGCGCTGACATTGGGGCGGTAGTTGAGCTCGCGCGCCAGATCAAGGATGCGCTGGCGCGTCTCGGCCGTCACCAGCGCCGAGTCGCTGAGCGCGCGCGAGACGGTCGCAACCGACACGCCCGCCCGCTCGGCGATATCCTTGATCTTCGGCCGCTCTCTCATGCGCGCATCGCCCGACCCCGACCATAGAACATCATGAGCAGGAGCAGCGTCGCCCCGAACACCATCTGCCGCCCGGATTCATCGATGTTCACCGTGGTCAGGATGCTCTGGAGAATGACGAGCAGGATCGCTCCTGCCATGGTGCCGGTATAGCCGCCCTTGCCGCCGGCAAGCGACGTGCCGCCGAAGACCACGGCGATGATCGACGGGAGCGTGTACTGCTCGCCGACATTGGCGAAGGACGAGCCGGAATAGCCGAGCAAACAAAGGCCGGCGATCGCGGCAAACATGCCGGAAATCATGAAGAGGGCGATACGCATCAGCCTGACCGGAACGCCGGCCATGTAGGCCGCATGTTCGTTCGAGCCGATGGCGTAGATGCGGTGGCCAAAAACCGTGCGGTGGAGCATGAAGGCCATCAGCAAGCCGACCATGATCCACAGCCAGATGATGCCGGGAATGCCGGCGGCGAGCGGCTGCGTCACGAAGCCCGAAAGGCCCGGCGCGGCGCGGCCCGAAGGGATGCCCATGCGGATGACGACGAGCAGGCCCTGGAGGACGCCGAGCATGCCCAACGTCATGACGAGCGGCGGGATGCGCAACAGCGTCACGCCCAATCCGTTGAGCAGGCCGAAGAAGGCGCCGGCGGCGAGGCAGGCGAGGATCGCCGGCACAATACCGCTGTCTGCACCGTTCATGACATTGCCTGCGATGATCGCCGAAAGCGAAACGACGCCGCCGACCGAAAGGTCGATGCCCTCGCGCCCGCCGAGGATGACGACGTTCTGGCCCGCGGCGACAATGCCGAGCAGCGAGGCGACGATCAGCAGTCTCAGGATCTGTCCGCTGGAGGCAAAGCCGGGCGACAGCGCCTGGCCAAGATAAAGCAACAGCACGATCAGCACGAGCGCGACGACGAGCGGCTCACGCACGAAGGAGAGGATCCGGCTCATGCGCGCGCCCTCCTGCCTGCCAGCACGCCTGCCATCAACACGACGAGAATGGCGAAGCCCTGGACGAAATTCTGCCATTCCGACGGTGTGCCCATGAAGAAGACGACCGAGTTGATGAGACCGATCGTCAGCGCGCCCAGAGCCGAGCCGACCACCGTTCCCCAGCCGCCGGAAAGCGCGCTGCCGCCGAGCACCACGGCGGCGACGCTGTAGAGCGTCATCTTGCCGCCGACCAAGGGGTCGCCGCTCGCCGTGTCGCCGGTGATGCAGAAGGCGGCGAGCGCGGAGAAAAGCCCGCAGAGAAGATAGCCCCGGATCCGTATGGGCACGACCGGGAGCCCGGTCTGGTAGGCCGCCTGCTGATCGTCGCCGACGGCGAGCAACTGCGTGACGAGGCGCGTGCGGCTGATGACCAGGAGCACGATGGCCAGCACCGCCAGGATATAGAAGATGAAGGGCACACCGAGCAGCCGGCCACCATAGGTCCGCCAGAAGATCGCCGGCGCCGGCGTGCCGGCAACGGGAAGGATGTGGAGGGCGAAGCCGGTGAAGAATATGCTCGTCGCGAAGGTTGCAACGATCGCCTGCAGCCGCAGCGCGGCGACGACGATGCCGTTCAAGAGCCCGCAGGCAAGCCCCAGCAGGAGGCCGAGGGCGAGCGCGAGCAGCACGGCGCCGGCATCCCCACCCCATCGCTCCATCAGGACGACGATCGCGACATTGACGAGCGACAGGATCGATCCGGCGGACAGATCGATGTCGCCGGCATAGACGACATAGGTCTGGGCGATTGCGAGCAGGATCAGCGCCATGTATGTGCTGAAGAGCCCCGTCAGCGACCGGTAGCTGAGGCTGTTCGGCGAAAAGACGCCGTTGAGCAACAGGAGGGCGGCGACGATCACAAGCGCCGGCAGAAAGGGATAACGCTCCAGAAGCTTGCGGATGCGACCCGCGCGCGCCCTCGGAGTGATTGTGATCTCCGCCATTACGCGGCCTCGTAAGCGGCTTGATAAAGATTGTAGCGCGTGCGGTCGGCGCCCGTCAGTTCACGGCTGACGGAGCCACCGTTGAAGACGAGGATGCGGTTGGCGTTCCCGAGCAATTCGGCGTCCTCGGATGAATAGAGCAGGATGCCGAGGCCCTCGGCCGCCAGCTGGCGGATCAGCGCGAAGAGGTCAGCCTTCGCCGAAAGGTCGATGCCCTTGGTTGGGTCGTCAAGCAGCAGCACATCGGGGCGGTCGATCAGCCAGCGGGCAATGATCACCTTCTGCTGGTTGCCGCCGGAAAGCGAATTGATCGGATCGAACAGGCTCTGAAACTTGGTGTGCATGCTTTGAAGCGCCGGCACGACCTTGTCGCGTAGCTTGGAAGGCCTCGCGATCATCAGGCGATCGCGGAGATAATGGATCGGCGCGACGTTTTCGATGATCGGCCTGCCGCTGATGACGCCGTCGCGGCCGCGATCGCCGGACACGTAGGCGCAGCCGCGCCGAATGGCGTCGCGCGGGCTTGAGGCGTCAAAGCGGGCTTCGCCGATCAACACTTCGCCGGACGAGATGGAGCCGGCGCCGAAGATCGCCCGCAGCAGCGCCGACTGGCCTTGGCCGTGGAGCCCGCCGAAGCCTAGGATTTCGCCCCTGGCGACTTCGAAACTGACATTGCGGAAACCGCGCCCGGAGAGATTGCGGACGGTCATCGCCGCGCCGTCCTTGCCGTTGACGACGGCGGGGGCCGATGATTGCGATGCCGGCATGTCGCCGGACCCGCCGACCATCAGCCGGATAACCGAGGCTGCATCCGTCTCGGCGAGATTGAGCGTCGTGATCGTCTCTCCGTCGCGAATGATCGTCACCCGATCGCCGATCGCCTTGATCTCGTCCATGCGGTGGGAAATGAAGATGATGCCCCGGTCCTGCCATGTCAGATCGCGCAGGATCTCGAAGAAACAATCGACCTGCGCCCGGTCGAGCGCCGAGGTCGGCTCGTCGAAGATCAGAATCGGCGCCTCGCTTGCCAGCGCCTTCATGATTTCCACGAGCTGCCGTTGATCGGGACGCAGGTTGCCGACGAGAGCGTCGGCGGAAAATCCTTCTCCGGCTACCTCCTCGAAAAGGCCGATATAACGCGCCGCGCGCCGCTTGAGCAAAGCCCTGTCGACGAACAGGTGGGATTTGATCGGCAAGGCGCCAAGGCAGATGTTTTCCTCGACCGAGCGATGAGCGGCAAGGCTGAGCTCCTGATAGAAGATGCCGATCCCCTCAGCGCGTGCCGAGCGCGGTCCGGTGATCGTGACCGGCCTGTTGTCGATGAGAATTTTTCCGCCGTCCGGCCGCACGCTGCCGGCGATGATCTTGCAAAGCGTGCTCTTGCCCGATCCGTTCGAGCCCATGAGCACATGGACTTCGCCGGCCAGCACCTCCAGATCGCCGCGACGTAATGCCAATGTGGCGCCGTAAGCCTTGCTTACGCCGCTCAGTTTCAATTTCGACATCGAACTTCGTCCGTTGCAGTTCGAGGGGAAGCGCTAGCCGAGACTCGGCCCGCGCTTCCGTTGGAAACACTCACTTGAAGAGGGCTTCCGCGTCTTCGATCGAAAGCGAGCTGGTATAGGAATAGTAGCCGGGCTTGCCTTCGAGCTGCTTTGCCGCATCCCCGACGTTCTTGCTGTCGATGAACGGGATCGGCAGGTAGAGGGCGTTACCGTACTGGCCGGCCTTGGCGGGCTCCTTCAGCTCCTTGCCCTGCAGCATCAGCACCGCGACATTGAGCGCGCTCGCCATCACGCCCGGCGGGTTGACGGTCGCGCCGGAGTTCAGCTTGTCCTTGATCCAGAGGTCGATGAAGTCCTTGCGGATCTCGCCCGTTGCGGCGATCTGGTCCGTCTTGCCGGCGTCCATGATCGATTTCCAGGCGCCGGCGGCCATGCCGTCCTGCACAACGACGCCGTTTACGTCCGGATAGGTGGCAAGGATGTTCTGCATCGCCTGCTGGCCCTGCGCCTGATCCCAGTTGGCGTTGACTTCGTTGACGATCTGGATGTCCGGATAGTCCTTGAAGACCTGCTTGTAGCCCGCCACGCGCATCTCGTTGGCCGGGTGGCCGGCAACGCCGTTGATCGCGACCACCTTGCCCTTGCCGCCGAGCGTCTCGGCAAGCCATTTCGCACCGGCCGCACCCCAGGCGGTCTGGTCGATGCCGACATAGAGCGCATCCGGAGACGAGACCTCCGCGTCCGTCGCGATCACCAGGATGCCGGCTTCCTTCGCCTGGGCGAAGATCGGGTCGAAGGCGGTCGGGCTGTTCGGATTGACGATGATGGCGTTCACGCCTTCGGCGATAAAGTTGCGGATATGGGCGATCTGCCCGGGAACGTCGACATTCGCGCTCTGGACCGAGACTTCGACGTCGACGCCCTTGTCCTTCCACGCGGCGGCGGCCGCCTTGGCCTCGTCGATCATCTGGGTGCGCCACTCGCTGCCGACCCAGCCGTTCGAGAGACCGATCTTGAAGGTCTCCGCGTTGACTGCCGATGCCGAGATGACGATGGACGCAACTGTGCTGAGCGCTACTGCGATAAGCTTTTTCATAAGATCCTCCCAAATCTTAAGGAGGACATGAAGCCAGAAAATGTAATCGATTTCAATGACGTTCTGGCAGCCGCGCCTTTGCGGTCGGGCCTACGAAAGGTCGGTCCGAGCTAAAATGATGTGCGTGATCAAACCACGACATTGCCGACGATGTCGCTTTCGCAGAGAACGAGGTTCGGCGAATAACCTTGCGCGAGGAACTGCTGGCGATCGCTTTCGGCAACGACGAAGACCGCCGTGCGCGCGATCTCCTTCGGCTCGAGCTCCAGCGCGGGGGCGACGACGGCGATGTCCGAGCGCAAGCCCAGTTCGCGCAGCAGACCTTCAAGTGACGACGGACTGTCGACGCCATGCAGGATCACGCAGTTGACCTCCGCAGCCGCATTGACCTGCCAGGCAAGCGTTTGCACGGCCACCATCAGCGGCAGGGAATCTTTCAGTTGCCGCGCCGTCGGATGGTGCTCGAATCCGGCGAGCGCCATGCGCGTATAGATTTCATAGGCCTTGACGTAGTCCTTCTTGGCCGCCCACATGCGCATGGCGACGGCCATGCGGATGGAGATGAAGTGCCTGATCTGCGTGTCCCGCGCGGTGCGACGGTCGGGTGTCATACGCAAGGCCCCACGCTTGGCTCCGACATGGAGGAAATATTCGAGGCCGCCCCGATATCGGTCCCAGGCGGTCAGGAGTTCGTCGTGGCCGGCCTGGGGGCGATCCCGTCCCAGTTTCGATTGGATGACCTGCCTGTAAAAGGGCTTCTTCAGAAACGCGACGCCGCCGCTTTCGAGAAAATGCGCGAGATTGGAAAACGCCCAGTAGGCAAAATGGCGCGGCAGCCACGAGGTGCGCAGCGCCGCGGTCCGATAGATTCCAATCTCGGGAAAGATGTGCCGCTCGACGATGAAAGCGAAAAGCCGCTCGAACTCATCCTTGTCGAATTTGGTGTCGACGTCGATCTTGTAGAAAAGTTCGGTGTCCCGGCCTTCGACCTCGTTGTGGACGTGCCACGGCGCATAACAGGCGGAGAGCGCCGGGTTCCTGTCGAGGTAGGCAACGGCCTCGACAAGACCGTCGACCGCCAGCATGTCGTCGTCTGCGAGATAAATCGCATACGCGCCCGCCGCATGGCGGAAGGCACTGCCGAGATTTGCGTCGACGCCGCGATTTTCCGGCTGGCGGAAATAGCGGATCGGCAATCCTTTGCCGGCGAACGTCTCGACAACTTCCCGCGTGTCGTCCGTGGACGCGTTATCGGAGATGACGATCTCGAAGCTGAACGGGATCTGGTAGCTTTCGACAAAGCGGCCGAGAGCATTCTCCAGGAACCGCGCTCGGTTATAGGTCGGGATGCAGATGCTGAGCTTGACGGAATCCACCCAAGTGTTCCTGCTAGAGCAATTCCAGGAAAAATGTATTCGTCCGGAATTGCGTAGTTTCAAAGAGTTAATTCATCTCGAATGGCGCTTGCTCGCCACCGAGAGGCCGCTCTCCCAAAGCCTACGCAGCCTGCGCAAGGCAGAGAACCGATGAGAACACTTATTCCGGTGCGATCTTGTGTGAGGCTTGCTGGTGCATGGTTCCCTGCAGCGCCGCGCGTCTAGCGCATCGGCCCGAAAATCGGACCCGATTTTCGGAAAGCACGATGCATGGAATCAAAGAGTTACAGCGTCCTTTGTGCGTCCTAAAGGACGCACGGCGCTGTAATGAGACGCGCAAAGGACGCTGTAGCACTTTGAATTCTCGTCGCCGATTTGAGAAATCATGCAGCCGGCTTCATGCGTGGGATTTCACGACCGCTGCAGCGCCGTCCGACATCAACCTGGCGAGCGTGCGGACGAGCGTGTCGCGGAACGCTTCATCCACCGACAGGTCATCGCCGAATACCTCCGTGATGCGCAGAAGCGCAGCCACGATCTCCTCGGGCCGTTGCAGCGGTTGCGCCACGCCGGCGATCCGGCCGGCAAGCGGGTCGCGGACATCGATGCCGTTACCCTTTTCGTCGATGCCGCGCGCGTATCGCATCCAGGCGGCGACGCCGAGCGCCAGGCGGTCATAGGAGGATTTCGCGGCGATGCGGTCGCGGATGGTTCCGAGCAGCCGCTGCGGCAGCTTCTGCGATCCGTCCATGGCGATCTGCCATGTCCGGTGACGCAGCGCCGGATTGCGGAACCGCTGCAGCAGTGCCCGGCGATATTCTGCGAGATCGAAGCCCGGCAGCGCCGGCAAGGTGGGCGACACTTCCTCGACCATCAATCCTTCGATCAGCGCCTCCATACCCGGCAGCGCCATGGCTTCGGCAACCGTCTCCGCACCGGCGAGATAGCCGAGATAGGCAAGCGTCGAATGGCTGCCGTTGAGCAAGCGCAGTTTCATCATCTCGAAGACGGCGACGTCGTCCACGAAAACGACCCCTGCCTTCTCCCAGGCCGGACGGCCGAGCGGAAAATCGTCTTCCACCACCCACTGTCGGAACGGTTCGGTCACGATCGGCCAGGCATCGACGACGTCGATCGCCACGGAAATCTCCGACCGGTCCTTTTCCGTCGTCGCCGGGACGATCCGGTCAACCATGGTCGACGGCGAGGCAAGCTCCCGGATAACGTTGGCGAGGCCCGGATCGCGCAGCTCCGCGAAGCGCGTGACGACGTTTTTCAGCACGTGCCCGTTGGACGGAAGATTGTCGCAGGAGAGCAGCGTGAACGCAGGCACGCCTGCGCTCGCCCGCCGCGCAAGCGCTTCCACGATGAAGCCGACCGCCGACTTCGGCCGCGCCGGGTTCTGAAGATCATGGACGACGTCGGGATGAGCTTCATCGAGTTGCCCGGTCGCCGGGTTGTGGCAATAACCCTTCTCGGTGATCGTCAGCGACACGATCCGCGTCGCCGGGTCGGCCATGCGGGCAAGAACGGCTTCCGGGTCCTCCGGCGCGCAGAGAAGTTCGGCGACGCTGCCGATCACCTGCAGTTCCTCGCCCTCGCCATCCTGGACCTTGAGCGTATAGAGCCCATCCTGCGGCGCGAGCGCATCGCGCGTTTCGGGGCTGCGCAGCGAGACACCGCAGATACCCCAGGAAGGATCCTCTGCGAGCACCGCATCGGTAAAGACGGCCTGGTGCGCCCGGTGGAACGCGCCGATGCCGAGGTGGACGATGCCGACGGCAAGCCGGGCGGGGTCGTATTCCGGCCGTTTGACGGTAGCCGGCAGCCGGTCGAGTATCTGTCGTGAGAGCCGCATCATGAAGCCTGCTGTTGTTTGGCGCGCGCGACGATCTGCGTCGGGCTGACGAATTGGAGCGCGAGGACCAGCCAGAAGAGCGTCGTCACCATATAGACGACGGCCATCGCGTCAATCGACTGGCTGGCACGAACGCCCGAGGCAAAGACCGCATAGTACAGTGCGACAACCAGCGTCTGGCTCGTCGGCCCGGCGATCAGGAAGGTGAGCTCGAACATGGCGATGGTTCGCACGAGGACGAGAAGCAGCGCCGCCAGCATGCCCGGCAACAGGAGCGGCAGCAGGATGCGCAGGAAGAGGCTGCCGGTCCCCGCGCCGAAGACGCGCGCGGCGGCTTCGATACGCGGATCGATCTGCTCGATGAACGGGATCATCACCAGGATGACGAAGGGCAGCGACGGCACCAGGTTGATCAGCACCACGCCCCAGAACGAGCCGCCGAGACCGATCTGGTAAAGGACCGTCGCCAGCGGAATGCCGTAGGTGAGCGGCGGGATGAGGAGCGGCAGCAGGAAGAGCAGGATGATCGCACGCTTGCCGGGAAAGTCGCGCCGCGCCAGCGCATAGGCGGTGACGACGCCGATCATCCCGGAAATGAGGACGACGGCGAAGACGACCTGGAAGGTAACGAGAACGACGCTCGAAAGCTGGAACTCGCTCCAGGCGTCGAAATACCAGCGCGTCGTCCAGCCGGACGGCAGCCAGGTGCCGAGCCAGCGCCTGGCGAAGGAGTTCATCACCACGGCGGCGATAACCCCGATCAAGTTGAGGACGAAGAGGCCGGCGAGTGCCCATACGGAGAAGCGCCACAGCTTGGAGGCAATGCCCTGGTCACGGATCATGGCGTCAGCCTTTCTGGTCCAAGGTAGAATGTCATTGAAACGTCGAAGTGCATTGCGTCACCCTTTCGTGCCGCCGGCGGGTCCGCGATAGAAGAGCGACCGCAGGCCGAGCACCGCCACGACCACGACGAGTTCGACGAGGCCCATGATGATCGCGATCGCCGAGCCCATCGAGTGATCGTACTGCTCGAACGCAGCCTGGTAGGCGGCAATCGAAATCACCCGTGTCGGCCCGGCGGGCGCACCGAGCAGCACGGCCGATGGAAACACCGCGAAGGCCTGGACGAACGCGAGGCAGAAGGTGACGGCGAGGCCCGGCACGAGCAACGGCAGGAAGACCCGGAAGAAGCGCTGCCGCGGTCCGGCCCCGAGCGTCGCGGCCGCCTGCTCGATCGCCGGATCGATGCCGGTCACGTAGGAGAGCGTCAGGAGGAAGGCGAAGGGGAACCCGGTGATCAGCAGCGAGGCGAAGACGCCCCAATAGTTGTTGGTGAGCTTCACCGGCGCTTCGAGCAGGCCGACGAGGATCAGCGCGCGGTTGAACCAGCCCTGAGGACCGAGGAAGGTCAGCAGGCCATCGGCGACGAATACCGTGCCGAGCGTGATCGGCAGCACGAGGATCGTCGTCAACAGCCGCTGCCGGCGCATCAGCCGCACGCGAAAGGCAATCGGCAGCGCCAGCGCCATATTGACGATCGTCACCGGCAAAGCGAGCCAGAGCGTCGCGCCGATCGTTGCGAACTGGAAGCGGTCAGTGAAGAAGCGGGTATAGTTCGAATACCAGACGCCCTCACGTGGCATCAGCGAATCGATGATCCCGTAAATGAACGGATAGACGAACAGCGCGAGCATCACCGCCAGTCCGGGCAGGACGAGCAGCGTCGTCGCGTCGAAACCGCGGGCGGCGAGCCGCAACCGGAGGGAGGGCCTGTTCATGCTGCCTGCCCCTTGAAGAGCAGCGCCCGGCCGGCGACCGGCTGCAGTCTTGCGGCCGCACCGCGCGGCAGGGCATGGTCGGCGCGGAAATAGAGTTCGGAGCCGTCAGTGGCATGCGCCATGCCGAAGAAGGCACGGCCGCGATATTCCATGCTGTTCACCGTGACCTGGATTCCGTCGCCGCCCTCGACGGCCACGAGGTCTTCCGGGCGCACGGAAAGGATTGCGGCGTCCCCCGGCTTCAGCGGCTCGCGCACCGTGCCCGTAAGCCTGGCACCGGCCGCCTCGATTTCCGCCTCGCTGCCGGAGACCGACAGGACCCGCCCGGCAAGTCGGGTGCGGAAGCCCATGAAATCCGCCACCTCGACATGGACGGGGCGCTGGTAGAGATCTTCGGGCGTGCCGATCTGCATGATGCGGCCCTGGCTCATCACGACGATGCGGTCGGCAAGCGAAAGCGCCTCGTCCTGATCGTGCGTCACGTAGATGGTGGTCGAGCCGATCTGGTCGTGGATGCCGCGGATTTCGGCGCGCATCTCGAGTCTGAGCTTGGCGTCGAGGTTGGAGAGCGGCTCGTCCATGAGCACGACCGGAGGCCTGATGACGACGGCGCGGGCGATGGCGACGCGCTGCTGCTGGCCGCCGGACAGTTGCCCCGGCAGCTTGTCGGCCTGCGAACCGAGGCGCACGAGATTGAGCGCGTCGGTGATCCGCTTGTCCGCCTCGGCGCCGCCGATACCCTGCATGGCAAGGCCGAAACCGACATTGCGACGCACGCTCATATGCGGAAAGAGCGCATAGCTCTGGAACACCATGCCGAATCCGCGCTTTTCCGGCTCCAGCTGATCGATGCGCTGGCCGCCGAGGCGGATTTCGCCGCCCGTCAGCGGCAGGAGGCCTGCGACGCAGTTGAGCGCCGTCGACTTGCCGCAGCCCGAGGGTCCGAGAAGCGCGATGAATTCGCCCGGCTCGATCGCGAGATCGATGCCGTCAAGCGCGTTGTACGCGCCGAACGAGCGGCGCAGGCCATCAAGCTCCAGACGAGCGCCCTGTCTCGACTCGCCCTTTTTTAACTGGCCCTGTTGCTGCGGGGGCGCCTGTCTTGGGTTTTGAACCGGCAGGGTCAAGGTATTCTCCTATTCATGATGCGCTTTCCGGTTGCCGAGCTGTTAGCGGATGGGAACGACACCCATTCGTCGAGCGCGCTGCGTCTGCCCGGCCGATAGCGTTCGGATGCGGCGCCGACAGTTCGCCGGCGTCGCATCCGGTTGATCGAAGCTTGTTCAGCCCTTGGACGCGCCGATCTGTTCGTCCCAGATGCGGAAGGCATCGACGAGCTTGGCCGGCTCAAGCGGAACCTCGAGCGGGTTGTTGGCGATCCAGTCTTCGTATTCCGGCCGTCCGAACTCGGCGATGGCGTCCTGGCTTTCCTGCGGCGCCATGTCGAGCGTCACGCCCTTCGCCGCCGGGCCTGGGTAGAAATAGCCCTCGTCGAAGGCGATCGCCTGCTGCTGCGGCTGCAGGATGAAGTTGACGACATCGAGAAGCACGCCAACTTTTTCCTCGGACACGCCCTTCGGAATGACCGCATAATGCGCATCGGTCACCCAATGGAAGCCTTCGAGGGTACCGACCTTCGCCTCGGCCGGAACGATGCCGAGCACGCGCGGATTGATATCCCAGCCGGTGGTCGTGACGACGATGTCGCGGGTGCCCTCGCCGAGCTCCTTCATCACCTGCGTCGTTCCGGTGCCATAATATTCGATGTTTTCGCCGAGCGCCTTCAAATATTCCCAGGTCTTGCTCCAGCCATTGACCGGATCGTGCGGATCGCTGTCGCCGAGGAGATACGGAAGCCCCATCAGGAAGGTGCGGCCGGGACCGGAATTGGCCGGACGCGCATACATGAAGCGCTTCGGATTGGCCTTGGTCCATTCGAGCAGTTCGGCGGCCGTCTTCGGCGGTGTCGCGACGCGCTCAGGAATATATTCGATCAGCGGACCGGAGGGATAATAGGTGATGACGACACCTTGGTCCTTCGCGAGAGCCTGCATCTTGAAGGCCTGCGGCAAGAGGATGCTTTCAAGATTCGGGAGGCTTGCCTTGTGCGCGGAGAGATCCACCCAGAGCCCCTGATCGAGCCCGGCGGAAAGCGCGTCGGTGCCGGTGAGCACGAGGTCGATATCAACCTTGCCGGCGGCCTGCTGCGCCTTGATCTTCGACGGCAATTCGGGGGCCGGGGCCTTGGTGAAGGCGAAGCTCGACACCCATTCCGGCTTTGCCGCAGCGTAGTTCTCGAACATGCCCTGCGTCAGCGCCAGGTTACCGGCAACGTCGACGACGGTGATCGTGACGGGTGCCGACGGCGCCTTGGCCTGCGCAAAGCCGCGGGTGGGGATAAGGCTTAACCCCGCCATGCCGGCAACGCCGCCGACAAAATTTCTGCGTGTGATCTTCATTCTCATTCTCCTCCATCGTTATGCCGGACGTCTCCCGAGCGGCCGGCCCCTGCAACGCCGCGCGTCTCATCGGCGCGCCAAGGTCGCTGCAGCACCTTGAATTGACTCACAAGCGATACGCCCGCTTGGCGAGCCCGTAAGCAAGTTCGCGCGCAAGGTCGTGCGCCTCCTCCTCGTCGAGGCGGTGGTCGGCGACGAGGCGAGCGAGATAGGCACAATCCACCCGGCGTGCCATGTCATGCCGCGCCGGAATCGACAGATAGGCGCGGGTATCGTCGTTGAAACCGACGGTGTTGTAGAAGCCGCAGGTCTCCGTGGTGGTCTCGCGGAAACGGCGCATGCCTTCCGGGCTGTCGAAGAACCACCAGGCGGGACCGAGCCGCAGTGCCGGATAGTGGCCGGCGAGCGGTGCGAGCTCGCGCGAATAGGCGGTCTCGTCGAGCGTGAAGAGGATGACCGTCAGCGAAGGGTCGTTCCCGACCGCGTCGAGCAGCGGCTTCAACGCATGCACATAGTCGGTCGCCTTCGGGATATCGGCGCCCTTGTCCGGTCCGAAGTTCGCAAACAGCGACGGATTGTGGTTGCGGTAAGAGCCGGGATGGATCTGCATGACGAGACCGTCTTCCTGGCTCATCCGCGCCATTTCCGTCAGCATCTGGCCGCGGAAGGCTTCGGCCTCCGCTGGGCCCGCCTTGCCGGACAGGACCTTCTCGAACAGGCTTGCAGCGTCGGCGGGCGAAAGGTTCTCCGTCCGGGCGGTTGCGTGGCCGTGATCGGTTGCCGTCGCGCCGCGCGCCCTGAAGAAGGCGCGGCGGGCGCGATGCGCGTTAAGGTAACCGCTCCAGGTCGCGCGTTCGCCGGTCAGTGCGAGGAGCTTCCCGACATTATCGGCAAAACCCGGCGCCTCGGCATCCACCACCGCGTCCGGCCGATAGGTCGGCACGACGCGGCCATGCCATCCCGAACTGCGGACTGCATCGTGATAGGCGAGGTCGTCGAGCGCGCCATCGGTTGTCGCGATCACCTCGATGCCGAATTTGTCATAGAGGGCGCGCGGCCGCAGTTGAGGTGTCGCAATTGCCTCGGCGATGCGATCGTAAAGGGCGTCGGCATTCGCCGGCCCCAGCCGCTCCGTAATGCCGAAGACAGCTTCCAGCGAATGTTCGAACCAGAGCCGCGTCGGCGTGCCGGCAAAGAGATGGAAATGCTTGGCGAAAAGCCGCCAGATCGCGCGCCCGTCGGGAGCGGTACCGGAACCATCGCGCTTCCTGACCCCGAGATCCTCCAGCCTGACGCCCTGCGAATAGAGCATGCGCGTCGCATAGTGGTCCGGCGTGATAAAGAGCGCCGCCGGATCGGGAAAAGCGCGGTCTTCGGCATACCAGGCGGGTTCCGTATGGCCGTGCGGGGAGATGATCTTCAGACCCGCGACAGCATCGTAAAGGCGCCGGGCGATGGCCCGCGCCTCCGGCTCCACCGGAAACAACCTATCGGGATGCAATGCCATTTCCGGGCCTCCCTTCCCTCATCCATATTGGCAACGTGAATGAATTGATATACTAGTATCCAAAACCGAGTCAACTGATGGAATTCGCCTCCATGTCGAAACACCAACGCCCGGACATGTCGTCGCCGACTTTCGCAGTCTCAGGCGGCGCCAAGATTCGCCGGGTGACGACGGCATCGGCGATCTATGAGCAGCTCCATGCGGCGATCCTTTCACTGCAGATGAAGCCGGGCGTCGCCCTGCAGGAGAAGCGCATTTCCGAGGAATTCGGCGTCAGCCGCACGCCGGTGCGCGAGGCGCTTCTGCGGCTCGCGGAAGCCGGGCTCGTCGAAATCTTCCCGCAATCGGGGACCTTCGTGTCTCGCATTCCGGTCTCTGCCATTCCCGAAGCCGTCGTCATCCGCAAATCGCTGGAGCGCACGACGGTCGAACACGCCGCCGAGATCGCGACCGCCGACGATATCGCCAGGATCGATGCGATCATCGCCCGCCAGCGCGTCCACGCCGCGCACAACGAGCCATCGCAGTTCCACGAGCAGGACGAGGCCTTCCACGAGGCCATCTCGGCGATCGCCGGCTATCCGGGCATCTGGAACATCCTGAAAACCGTGAAGCTGCAGATCGACCGCGCCCGCCGCCTCACCCTGCCGGTGCTCGGCCGCATGGACAGCGTCATCGAGGAGCATATGACGATCCGCGACGCCATCGCGGCGCATGATGTGGACCGTGCGCGCGCCGCGATGATGCATCACCTGAGCGCCGTCATTCCCGACATCGATGAACTTCGGCTTCTCTATCCGGGCTATTTCAACTGAACGGCGAACGCCCCGGACGATCTCAAGAAAGAATCAGGACTCACAGGAGGAATACCAATATGCGGCAAGGCTGGAGATGGTTTGGGCCGGATGCGCCGGTCACGCTGGACGATGTGCGTCAGGCGGGCGCGACCAATGTCGTCTCGGCGCTGCATCAGGTGCCGATCGGCGAGGCCTGGACCGAAGAGGCCGTGCGCGAGCGCCAGTCGCTCATCGAGAGCACACCCGCCGGCCGCACGCCGCTCAAGTGGTCGGTCGTCGAGAGCATACCGATTCCCGATCTGGTCAAGCGCAAGGGCGGTAAGGCAAAGGCCGAGATCGAAGCCTGGATCGCCAGTCTCGAGGCTGTCGCCGCCTGCGGCATCAAGATCATCTGCTACAACTTCATGCCGGTCGTCGACTGGACCCGCACCGAGCTCGACTTCATCACGCCGACGGGTGCGACGGCGATGCGCTTCGACCACGAACGGTTCGCGGCCTTCGAGCTTTTCGTCCTGAAACGTCCCGGCGCGGAAAAAGAATACTCGCAGGCGGATCGCGAACGGGCAGAGGCCGTCTTCCGCACGACGCCGGAGGAGGAGATCACCGAAATCACCCGCATCATCACCTCCGCGCTCCCCGGCTCCACCACGGAACCGCTGACGATTCCCGCATTTCGCGAGCGGCTGGCGGCCTATCAGGAAGTCGACGCGGCACGCCTGCGCCAGCACCTGATCGAATTCCTCGAGGCCGTAACACCGGCGGCGGAAGCACGGGGGGTCAAGCTGACGCTCCACCCGGACGATCCGCCGCGACCCCTCTTCGGCCTGCCGCGCATCGCCTCGACCGAGGCCGACTACGCCGCGCTGTTTGAGGCCGTGCCTTCCGAGGCGAACGGCATGTGCTACTGCACCGGAAGCCTCGGCGTCAGGGCCGACAACGACTTGCCGAAGATCGCCCGGCGCTTTGCTTCGCGCATTCATTTCGCCCATCTTCGCGCCACCACCCGCGAAGGCGACGGCCGGAGCTTCCACGAGAGCGCGCATCTAGAAGGCGACGTCTCGATGGTCGATGTGCTGAAGGAGCTCGTTGCCGAGGACCAGCGCCGGGGAGCGGAAGACACCATCGTGTTCCGTTCGGACCATGGCCACCGGATGCTTGATGATCTGCAGAAGACGGTCACGCCCGGCTATCCGGCGATCGGCCGCCTGCGCGGCCTCGCGGAACTGCGCGGCATCCTTCACGCGCTCGGCGCGCCGCCGACCTGATCGGCCGTCGAACGCCTCGCCTGGCCGCTGCATGCTTCCTTAAATCGCAGCCGATTTAAGGAAGCATGCAGCAGTCAGCGGGAGCTTCCCGCCGATCCGGATGATGGCGGAAGAGAGTGGGAGTCGAACCCACAAAAGGCCGTCTCTCGACCCCTCCCGGATTTGAAGTCCGGACGCCCCACCGGGGACGAATCTCCTCCTGAAACATCTGCCTTATCACTGACACCATTCGACAAATTGCCGAAAAGGTCCAGACGGTTGCGATTGAGGCGGCGCATGTCGCCGCGCCTTAGCGTCACGCTGTGACGATCGAAGAAGTCGAGGATCTGGATCGCAACCTTGCGGCCGTTTTCGAGACGGTCGCGGAACTGCATTGCGGTGAACCAGCCCTTATCGGCCGCCTCGCTGATCTCGGCGATCACCGCCACCATCTCCGCCACCACTTCGCGCAGGAAGAAATGATCGTGCGCCACCTCGTGCACCTTGCCCATGCGGCTGCCGAGCTTCATGAGGCGGCGGACTTGCGCCTCGGGCACCGCCAGCAACCCGGCGATGTCGCGCACGCGCGGCGGGCGGAACCGCTCGGCTCCATCGAGCAGGGGCTCGATATCATGCCAGAGCCGCTCGTCAGCCAGGGTCATCGTCACCCGATGGTCGGCAAGCCGGACCCATGCTCCGTCGAGTGCGATCTCTCCCGGTCGCGCGAGTGCCTGGAGGGCCGCCCGAAAAGCCGGTACCGGCAAGCGAAGTTCCGCCTGCGTGCGCAGCCGCTCTACCCCAATGCCCAACAGGTCCGGGTTGTCGGCATGGAAGGCCTTGAGCCGGGCAAGGATACCGTTGCGGAAATTATCCCAACTCGTCTGAGACATGGCGAGCGTCGTCGCCTCCAGCGGCAGTTGCACGACGCTTAGCGCTTGCGCCAACGCGACGGCTTCCGTTGCAGCGATCGCCCGGTCGCGGGCAAAGGCGCTCATGTCGAGATAAAACGGCGGCGCGGCAAGCAGCGCCTCGATCGCCTGCTTCGGCTCGATGAGCGCGTGGGCTTCGAGCTGGGCCATGCGCTCCGGAGTACGGCGCTTGCGTGCCGGCGCGCGCAGATCGAGGAACCGACCGCCGCCGATCGTGCGCCGGGCAGAGGTATCGCGAACGACGTACCGGTCTCCGGCCGCCGCGGCGATCGGACGCTCCAGCACGAGCTGGACCAGCGTGCGCGCTCCGGGCGCGACGGGCTCATCGGCCAAAAGGACGATCCGGGCTCCGACTTCCGCTGAGGCATGATGAAGCCGCACGGGGAACCAATGGCCGATCGGCTTGGGTTCCGAACCGAGCACGCGCAGCGTCGCGTCGATCCGGCTCGTCGGCGCATGCAGGCTCGGGTCGCAGACCATGTCGCCGCGAGTGACCGCGGTTTTCGTGATGCCGGGACCGGCGAGGTTCAACGCGCAACGGTCGCCGGCGCGGCCGATTTCGCTCGGCCTGTTCTGCGCATGGATCGATCGTATCCGGGCGCTAAGGCCGGACGGGCTGGTGGTGACATGGTCCTCCACCGAGGCCTGTCCTGAAAGCACGGTCCCGGTGACGACCGTGCCGACGCCTTGAATGGTGAAGGAGCGATCGACCGCCAGCCGGAAGCGCCCGCTTGCCTGTCGCCGCGCGAAGCGGCGTGCCGCATCGACGATTTCGTCACGAAGCAACGCCACGCCCCTGCCCGACACCGTCGAAACCGGGATCATCGAAATGTCGGCAAGCGCCGTGCCGCCAAGCTCGTCGCGCATCTGCCGTTCGACTTCCTGAAGGCGATCCTCCGCCACGAGATCGGCCTTGGTGATGGCGACAATGCCCTGTTCGATGCCGAGAAGATCGACGATCGCCAGATGCTCGCGCGTCTGGGGCATGACGCCGTCGTCGGCCGCCACCACCAGAAGCACGAAGTCGATACCGCCGGCGCCCGCCAGCATGGTGTGGATGAATTTCTCGTGGCCCGGAACGTCGACAAAGCCGAGGGTCTCCGCGCCCTCGACCGGCATGTAGGCAAAGCCGAGGTCGATCGAAATACCGCGGTCCTTTTCCTCCTTCAGCCGGTCGGTATCGACACCGGTCAGCGCGCCGATGAGCGACGTCTTGCCATGATCGATATGACCGGCCGTTCCGACGATCACGTCTCTGTCCTCGCGCTTGCCGGCTGGGAAGGATCCGCCGTCTCGGACAGCGGCATTGCGGCGCGGCGCTCGGCCTCCGCCAACTGCTCTGCGTCGAGCGCGTCACGCACGACGTCGAAGAATGGCGTCGCCAGCGCGCTGCCGCCATCACGCGCCCTCAACAGCCAAGCGAAGGCTTCGATGGGATCGTGGGCGATGCCGTTTCCCAGATGATAGGCCGCGCCAAGCATCGCCTGCCCGTCGGCGTCGCCGGCGCGCGCGCCAAGTCCCCACCAGTGGACCGCCTCGATCGGATCGCGCGCGACGCCGATGGCATTGTGGTAGAGCATCCCGAGCCGCGTCATCGACGGAGCTGATCCGTTCTTCGCCGCAGCGAGCGCCCAGCGGTGCGCTTCCGCGAAGTCGGGCTCGATGAGATCGCCCTCCAGAAGCATCCAGCTCAGCATGTCCTGAGCCTCGGCGTCATCCTGTTCGGCAGCCTTGCGGTAGAGCGCCGCCGCCCTTTGATAATCCGCTGCTATCCCCTCGCCCTTGAAGAGCAGCGAGGCGAGGTTGCGCTGGCCGACCGGGTCGCCGGCCTCGGCGGCGAGATTGAGCCAGCGATAGGCGAGATCGACATCCCGGGCGACGCCCAGTCCACCGGCAAAACACGCGCCGATATTGTTCTGCGCCCGCGGATTTCCCGCCTGCGCCAAAGGCACCCAGATCGCATGTGCAGTCTCGTAATCACCACTGCGGGCGGCGGCGAGCGCCTTCTCCATCGACGCCTCGCCGGAGGTGCCGCCCACGGTCGGTCTTCGCAAGAGGCGGCTGAACAGGCTCACGACGACGGTCCTTCGCTGGGCGGATCGAGATGCGCGAGGTTGGCGACGAACCCATCCTCGTCCTCAAGGCAGCGCAGATCGAGGATCAGCGATCCGCGTTCGATGCGGCCTATGACCGGCATCGGAAGATGCCTCATGGCCGCGGCCAGTTCGGCGAGCGTGCGGCCGCTGCCCGACCGCGGCGTCAGGGCGAGCCCCGCGCTTGGGACCGTGGAAAGCGGCAGGGCGCCGGAGCCGATCTGGCTTTCGCAATCCACGACCGAAACGCGGAATGCGCCCTTCACCGCGCGCTCCACCAAGGGTGCCAGTCGTGCCGCCTGATCGCCGATGTCCGTCTTCGGGCGGGAAAGCAGCCGCATCGTCGGAAGCCGCTCGCCGAGCCGATCCGGGTCGCGATAGAGCCTGAGCGTCGCCTCCAGTGCCGCAAGACGGATCTTGTCGACCCTGAGCGCGCGTTTCATCGGGTTGTAGTTGATCCTTTCGATGAAGGCGCTGCGCCCGACGATGAAGCCGGCCTGCGGTCCGCCGAGCAGCTTGTCGCCGGAAAAGGTGACGATGTCGGCGCCGTCGGCGATCGCTTCGCCGACGGTCGGCTCGTGCGCCAGCCCGAAGCGCTCGAGATCGGCAAGCGTGCCCGAACCGAGGTCGTTGACGAGCGGCAGACCGCGTTCGTGGGCGATGCCGGCAAGCTCGCGAGCCCCGACCTCCTTGGTAAAACCTTCGATGCGATAGTTGGAGGTGTGGACCTTCATGATGAGACCGGTCTCGGGTCCTATGGCATCGCGGTAGTCCCTCGCATGCGTGCGGTTCGTGGTGCCGACCTCGACAAGACGGGTGCCGGAACGCAACATGATATCCGGCATGCGGAACGCGCCGCCGATCTCGATCAGCTCGCCGCGCGAGACGATCGCCTCCCTGCCGGCAGCAAGACTGTTCAGCACCAGAAGCACGGCCGCCGCATTATTGTTGACGACGGTCGCGTCCTCCGCGCCGGTCAGCTCGCAAATAAGCGCGCGCAGGTGATCATCTCTTTCGCCGCGTTTGCCGCTCTCAAGGTCGAATTCGAGCGCCACCGCCTCGCGCATCGCCGCCGTCGCGGCATCGATCGCCGCCTCGGCCAGCAAGGCGCGGCCGAGATTGGTGTGAAGCACCGTTCCCGTCAGATTGAACAGGGGGCGCAGCGTCGATCGATCGTTCTCCTCGAGCGCCGCGACCGCGGTCGCGATGATAGCATCCGGCGGAGGAACCTCTCCACCTTTCAGCACCTCGTCCCGGGTCGTGGCGAGCACGTTGCGCAAGGCTTCGGTAACGGCCAATCGCCCGAAGCATTCGACCGCTTCCACGAGGATGGCCGATCTCAGAAGCTCGTCCACCGACGGGATGTCACGCAGCCTGACATTGACATCCATTCCGGTCCCTCCCCGGTACATCAGAATCCGGCCAGAAGCGGCGCGAAGCCGCCGCGACGATAGGGGGCCTCGCGCATCAGGAGATCGAGGCCGAGGCTTGCAACATCGTCGGCAACGGGATCTGTCGCCGGCGCCTTGTCCTGGTAGAAAATCTTCGTCCAGCCGTGGCATTCGTCGCAGGTCTCGGCCTTGACCGTGCCGCCCTCGTCCTCGATCTCGCGATAGGAAATCCCCTTGGTGGAACCGCAAAGCACGCATTTGATCCGGACATAGTGCCAATAGGTGCAGCACAGCGAGCAGGAACAGAACCGCGCTCCGTGCGAGCCCGGCCAGCCGACGACCATGGACGACACCGGTTTGCCGCCGCATGACGGGCAAACGCCGTCGGCGACGGGCGTGAGCTTCTTCGCCTCGAGAAGCGACGCGAGGCGGGCGAAATGCACCTGAAGCGCGGCCCAGACGAAAATGTGCTCGCCGATCGCGTCCGCAGGCAACGAGCCGGACAGTACGTTGTCGGCCAAAATAAGACGCGCTTGCCGATCGGCGGCAGCGACACGTGCCAGCGCGGCGGCGGCCGGCGCCGGTTTCTCGATTGCGTCAGCGGCTGCAAACAGACGGTCGAATATCGTGTTGAGCGCCTTGCCTTCCATCCCATGGCGATGGAGCGGCGGCATTTCGAACTCGCGTGCGCGCGTGAGCGCCGCGGCGTTGGGGCCTTCGGCAGGCGGAAGGCCGGCCTGGATATCGTGCTGAGCCGCCGAAAGTCCGGCTACGAAGTTGAGATAGGGCGCAAGGTCGCTCGCTTCGGCCAGTTGACGAAGGCGCTGCGATCGGGCGGAGAAAAGCGAAGCGGGATCAGGCAGGCGCGCAAACGGCGGCGACGAGACATCTCCAATGGCGGTGGGATCTGGCGCTGCAGCGTCTTTGCGTTTCATCACACTCCCTCACGAACCCCACGGGCCACGTGATATAACCCTGAACCTCTAGTTTCGACCGGGATGCGGGCGGAAAACCGCCCACACTTTTCCTCATCCCGGCCTATTCGGCTGCAGTGTGCTTCTCGTCTTTCACAGCCGGTTTGGCGACCAGTTCGCGCAACCATTTGCGGTGATACCGCCATGCCCAGCCGCCGGTGACGGAACCGCGCACCATCCCGCGTATCGTACCCTTTACCCAGATCGCTGCATAGACATGGGTGATCCAGACGCTGATCGCGAGGATGGCGGCGATCGAGTGCACGAGAACAGCCCATCGCTTCTGCTCGATGGTGGTGTAAGCCGCGAAATACTCATCCCATATGACGATACCGGACGTGATCAGGATGATGATCAAGACCGACATCGACCAGAAGACGAGCTTCTGCCCGGCATTGTACTTGCCGAGCTCGGGCAGGCGTTCGTCGTGCGCGGTCAGCACGTCGCGCGCCCGCGCAAGCCAGGTGCCGTCCTCGCGCTTCCAGAGATTGAGCTTCCAGAAACGCAGGAACAGGCCGAGGAAGCTGAAGAACAGCACGACGCCGATCCACGGATGGATGGCGCGTACGAGCTGGCCACCGCCGAACAGCGCCGACAGGAAGAAGAGCCGCGGATGGAACAGAGAGAGGCCCGAAAGCGCGAGCAGCACCAGGCTGGTGGCGGTGATCCAGTGATTGATCCGCGCCCCACCGGTGTAACGATCGACCGTGACAGGCTTGCCGGGATGCACGCTGCCGCTCTTGCCGGCGTCATTTTCCGTGTTGGTACTCATGAGGAACGATCTCCGGTGAGCCGCTCAGCGGCCTCCTCGTCCTCTTCGGTAACGCGGTTGGGGCCGTTGACCATGTAATGCAGGAAGCCGGTGACCGCCGCGACGCCCATGACGGCGAGGCCGGCATATTTGGTCATCCCCTTCCAGGCCTCGACGATCGGGCTGATCGTCGGGTTTTTGGGAAGACCGGCATAAATCTCCGGCTTGTCGGCATGGTGCAGCACATACATGACATGCGTGCCGCCGACGCCCGGCGGGTCGTAAAGACCGGCATTGGCAAAGCCGCGGGACTTCAGGTCGGTAATGCGCCCCTCCGCATGCTTCTTCATCTCCTCCTTGGTACCATAGACGATCGCCTGCGTCGGGCAGGCCTTGGCGCAGGCCGGTCCCTGGCCGACCGCGATGCGGTCGGAGCAGAGCGTGCATTTGTAGGCGGTGTGATCGACCTTGGAGATCCGCGGAATGTTGAACGGGCATCCCTTGATGCAATAGCCGCAGCCGATGCAGTTCTCATGGACGAAGTCGACGATGCCGTTAGAATATTGCACGATGGCGCCGGGGGCGGGGCACGCCTTGAGACAGCCCGGATCCTCGCAATGCATGCAGCCGTCCTTGCGGATCAGCCATTCGAGATTGTTTGTCTCCGGGTTCTCCCATTCGGTGAACCGCATCAGCGTGAACATGTCAGGCGTCAGATCGTGCGGATTTTCGAAGACACCCACATTCTCTTCCATCTCGGGATGGGTGTCGTTCCACTGGATACAGGCCGACTGGCAGGCCTTGCAGCCGATGCATTTCGAGACGTCGATCAGCTTGGCGACTTCGGTCTGGCGCTCAGCGGGCGGCGTCACGTTCGACGCCGAGCGCCGCATCAGGTCCTGTTCGCCGAACTTCGGGCCTTGAGGTTCGGTGCTGGGATTTGGGACGGGCGGGAACATGGCTCTAGCCTCCTCACGCCACCGGCCCGGCAGTGGGCTCGATATTGACCAGGAACGCCTTGTATTCCGGCGTCTCGATGTTGGCGTCGCCGACGAACGGCGTCAGCGAGTTCGGGCCGAAGCCCTTCCTGGCCACGCCGGTGAAGCCCCAGTGCAGCGGTATGCCCACCACGTGGACGGCTTTGCCGTCGCACATCAGCGGCTTGATCCGCTTGGTGACGAGCGCCTTGGCCCGGACCTCTCCACGCTTGGACCAGACGCGCACCCAGCCTCCCCTCTCTATGCCTTTCTCCGCGGCGAGTTCCTCGGAAATCTCGACGAAGAATTCCGGCTGCAGCACCGCATTCGTCCGAGAGTGCTTGGTCCAATAATGGAAGTGCTCCGTCAGACGATAGGACGTTGCCGCATAGGGGAATTCCGCCGAGGCGGTCTCGGCAAATTGCTCGAGATCGCCCTTGAATACCCGCGCCGCGGGATTGCCGCGCACTTTCGGAGCGACGAGATTTTCAAGCGGGGATTCAAACGGCTCGTAGTGGGCCGGGAACGGACCATCGCGCATCATGCCCCTGGTGAAAAGGCGCGAGACGCCTTCCGGGTTCATTATGAACGGCCCGACCTCGTCAGGCTTCGCCGTCGGCAGGATATCGGGCACGTCGTAGCCAGACCACTTCGCGCCGTCCCATTCGATGATCTTGCGGCTCGGATCCCATGGCTTGCCGTTAAGGTCCGCCGAGGCCCTGTTGTAGAGGATTCGACGGTTCGCCGGCCACGAGAACGCCCACTTGGAATAGGCGCCGGTCTCATCCGGGTCCGAGGTGTCACGACGGGCCATGTTGTTGCCGTTCTCGTTGAAGCAGCCGGAAAAGATCCAGCAGCCGCACGTCGTCGAGCCATCATCGCGCAGCGCCGCGAAGCCAGGCAGCTGCTTGCCGGCCTCCGCCAGGACCTTTGTCGGATCGGCGGTATCGTAGACCGTGGAAAGCGCCTTGCCGTTGAGCTCCTTGGCAAGCTCCTCGGCGGTCGGCTCGTTCGGATCGGCATAGGCCCAGTCGAGATTGACGATCGGGTCGGGGAACTTGCCGCCCTCCTTGCGATAGAGCTCCTTCAGCCGCACATGGATCTGCGCCATGATCCAGTTGTCGTTCTTCGCCTCGCCGGGAGGCGTGCCGCCCGGCCAGTGCCATTGCAGCCAGCGGCTGGAATTGGTGAGCGAGCCCTCGTCCTCGGCAAAGCAGGTGGAGGGCAACTGGATGACCTCCGTCTGGATCTGCGAAGGATCGACGTCGTTGAACTCGCCGTGGTTCTCCCAGAAACGCGATGTCTCTGTATCGAGCGGATCCATGGTGACGAGGAATTTGAGCTTCGACAGGGAATCCGTGAGCTTCTTGCGGTTCGGGGCCGCAAGCAGCGGATTGAAGCCCTGGCAGAAATAGCCCGTCATCTTGCCCTGGTTCATGAGCTCGAAGGCGCGCAACATGTCGTAGCCGGGCACGTCGAGCTTCGGCAGCCAGTCATAGGCGAAATTGTTTGCCGGCGTCGCCGCCGTGCCCCACATCGCCTTCTGGAAGCTGACGAAGAACTTCCGGTAGTTCTGCCAATAGCTCATCTGGTTCGGCCGGAGCGGCTTGAAGCCGCGCGTCTTCATATAGGTCTCGAGATCGACCTCCTTCTCGTTCGGTATCGTCAGATAGCCGGGTAAGAGGTTCGACATCAGCCCGACATCGGTGAGCCCCTGGATGTTCGAGTGGCCGCGCAGGGCATTCATGCCGCCGCCGCGCACGCCGATATTGCCGAGGATCAACTGCAGCATCGCCATTGCGCGGATGTTCTGCGAGCCCTTCGAGTGCTGCGTCCAGCCGAGCGCATACATCGAGGTCATCGCCTTGGTCGGCGACGAGGATTCGGAGACCATTTCGGCCACCTTCAGGAACTTGTCCTTCGGCGTGCCGCATATGCGCTCGACCATTTCGGGCGTGTAGACGGAAACGTGCTGCTTCAAGAGGTTCCATACGCAGCGCGGATTCGTCAGCGTGTCGTCCACCGTCGCATAGCCATCGGGGCCGATCTCATATTCCCAGGTCGATTTGTCGTAATCGCGCTTGGCCTCGTCATAGCCGGTGAACAGCCCGTCCTTGAAGGCGAAGCCGTCCTTGACGATGTAGCTGGCGTTGGTGAACGCCTTGACATAGTCCCACTGCACCTTGTCGTTCTGCATGCAGTAGTTGATCACGCCAAGCAGGAAGGCGATGTCCGTGCCCTGGCGGATCGGCGCGTAGAAATCCGCGACCGACGCGGAGCGGGTGAAGCGCGGATCGACGACGATCAGCTTCGCGCCGCGGTTAGCCTTCGCCTCGGTGACCCATTTGAAGCCGCACGGATGCGCTTCTGCGGCGTTGCCGCCCATGATGATCACGAGGTCGGTGTTCTTGATGTCCGTCCAGGAGTTGGTCATTGCGCCGCGGCCGAATGTTGGAGCCAAACTGGCTACCGTGGGGCCGTGTCAGACACGCGCTTGGTTGTCGAAGACCAGCATCCCGGCGCTGCGGACGACCTTGTAGGTCTCCCATGCCGTTTCGTTCGTTGTCGCCGAGGCCGCAAGGAAGCCGGTCGTTATCCACCGGTTCACCGGTACGCCCGCCTCGTTCCTCTCGATGAAATTGGCGTCGCGGTCGTCCTTCATCAGCCGGACGATTCGATCAAGGGCTTCATCCCAGCTAACCCGTTCGAACTTGTCCGACCCCGGTTTCCGGATCATCGGATATTTCAGCCGCGTTTCGGACTTGACGAAATCGAGCAGTGCCGCGCCCTTCGGACAGAGCGTGCCGCGATTGGTCGGGTGATCGGTGTCACCCTCGATATGGATGATTTCCGCCTTCTCGCCCTTCGTCCGGTCGCCCCTCGAATACATGATCACGCCGCAAGCGACGGAACAGTAGGGACAGGTATTGCGGGTTTCGGTCGTGCTCACGAGCTTGAAGGCGCGGATCGCTTCGGCATGCGCAGCTTCGATTTCACCGAAGCCCAGAGATCCGAGCGCCGTAGCCGCCGCTCCGGCACCGACGGCACCCAGGAATTGGCGCCGCGAGAGTTCCACGTTCATTGCATGCCACCTCCCTGAAACCGGCGTTGCCGACGGGGGCGTGCCGGAGAATTTGGGTCCCGTCTTTGGCAGGAAAGACGTAAAATCGGCCTTGCAAGTCTAGATTCTAATCCACCCTATCCCATTGTCAAATCGATAAGAACTATAAATTACGAACATGATATTCCACTTACAGCTAAATTGCAGCGCGCGTGTATTAAGTGCGGCGAACACAATTGCGCAGCGCTGAAGGTTTGGCGTTTTCTCTCACATCTCCGTGAACCGCACTTGATCGTTGCTGGTGACTGTTTCCCGGCAAATTGACGGTCTCACCCGGATCAACCATAATAAGACTATGGGCTTGCAAGCCGCTCCCGAGGCTCGGGGCATTGCGCACTGTCTGTCACCGTGGGGCGCCGCCGAAGCGGTGGGCCATTCCGGCCCGCGCCCGGCCCATTTCCCGTTTTTCGCGAAATTTTCATCCGGCCTGCTGGGCCGCACGTCTGTTCAGACGCGCATGGTTCGCTGTAACGCTTTGAATTATCCCATGAATTTTCCCCTGTGCGGCTCCGGTTCAATTCACGCAATCGTGCCGCGTCACGCGCGGTCCATACGAAACATTGGGAGGCAACCATGGATATCGCGACATCGCCCCGCCTGACGGCCCTTGCCCATGGCGGCGGCTGCGGCTGCAAGCTGGCGCCATCCGTCCTGCAGCAACTGCTTGCCGATCAACCGGCGGCCCGCCCTTTTGCCCGGCTCATCGTCGGCACGGAAACGGGGGACGACGCCGCCGTCTGGCAGCTCGACGACGAGACTTGCGTGATCGCCACCACCGACTTCTTCATGCCGATGATCGACGATCCCTTCGATTTCGGACGGATCGCCGCGACCAACGCCATCTCCGACGTCTACGCCATGGGCGGAAAGCCGATCATGGCGCTCGCCATCGTCGGCATGCCGATCGACAAGATGCCGCCCGAAATAGTGCGGGAGATCCTGAAGGGCGGCAGCGCGATCTGCGCCGAGGCCGGCATTCCGGTCGCCGGCGGCCACTCGATCGATTCGCCAGAGCCGATCTACGGCCTGGCGGTGATCGGCACAGGCTCGACCGCCAATATCCGGCGCAACAGCGGCGCGCGCGCCGGGGACGCGCTGATCCTGACAAAGGCCTTGGGTGTGGGGATCTATTCGGCCGCCTTCAAGAAGGGCGCACTGCCGGCAGACGCCTATGCCGAGCTCATCCAGTCGACGACGCTCCTGAACCGTATCGGTGCCGAGCTCGCCAAACATTCTCACGTGCATGCCGTCACCGATGTCACCGGCTTCGGCATTCTTGGCCACGCGCTCGAGATGGCGCGCGGATCGCACAAGCGGATAGCGATCGACGCGAACGTAATTGCGTTCTTTGCCCGTTGCACCGAACTCGCGGAGCAAGGCTTCGTCACCGGCGCATCGCACCGGAACTGGGCAAGCTACGGTATGGACGTGGTGCTGCCGGACGATCTTCCGGCATGGCGGCGCCACATCCTCACCGATCCCCAGACTTCCGGCGGCCTTCTCGTATCATGCCGCGCCGATCAGGCGGACGCCTTGCTCGAGGAGATCGTGGCCGCCGGCTATGCCGCAGCCCGGATCATCGGGGCCGTCGAGGAAGGCGAGCCTGGCTTGCGCGTCACGGCCTGACCGCGACGCTGCCGAGGAGCCGCGCTGGCGAAGGCGCAGGCTACCAGGTGCCGGTGGCGAGCGCGAAGGGTGACCATTCGGCAAAATCGTAGCGGATCGGTAGCGCCTCCGGCCGCCAGACGATGCGGCGCGGACGGAAACGCCAGTAGCGCTCCGCGCCTTCGAGAGGCTTACGGTCAGGGTCATCGAACAGGAGCTCGGCCGCGCCGGTCATCTGCAGCAGGCCGCCCGTCGAAAAATCCGGGAAGACGAGCCCGGCGCGCGGATTAAGCGCGATATTGCCGAGGGTGTTGAAGAAGCGGTTGCCGATAAAATCCGGGATCGTCAGCCAGCCGTCTTCGCCGACATCGACGAATCCCGCGCGGCCACCGCGATGGGAAACGTCCACCTGCCGGCTGCCGGGAAGGTCCGCATAGGTGGCGACGAAGAAGGTGTCCGCTTGCCGGATCAGGGTACGAGCGGGTGCGTCGAGCTCCGAGCTCCAGGCGGGCGGCACCATCGGCGGCTCCGACGGATCGCGGAAGAACTGCACCTTACGCAGCTGGATGTATTTCGGGCAGTTGCCGAAGCTCTGGCCGACGCTCAGATCGAACCCTCGCGGATGCCGGCTGAGGGTGCCGTTCAGCCGGTTGCGGCGGCGCGTCGCGAGATCGACGCCGAGGAGGGCGAGCGAGGCGCCATCCTCCATGCCCGCCTCGGCCGGATCCGCCGGCTCTCTGGCGAGCTCGACGGTCAGCCGGTGAGCGTCCGGTGCATGGAGGAAGCCGGGGCGCCCCGCGCGGAGCGTTGCCCACACGTCACCGTCCCGGTCGACCGCGCCCAGCACCACCATCGGCAGGAGGGGATAGAATTCGCGGTGCTGGTCGATCAGATAATCGCGCAAAACCCGGCGACCAATCTCGTCCATGCGCGCTTCCACACCGGACCGCGTCTGCAGCGCCAACTCGCCCGCATGCCAGGGCGAAGGACCGAGGAGACGGCTATCCATGATTTGCGCCTCCTCAGGCTGCTGCCAGACCGACGGGCGTCTTCTGGAAATCGACAAAGCCCGGCAGCGCCTCGATGCGGCCGAGCCAGGCGCGAATGTTGGCATAGGGCTGAAGATCCACGTCGCCTTCCGGCGCGCTAGCCACGTAGCTGTAAAGCGCGACATCGGCGATGGTCGGCCGCTCGGCGGCAATCCAGCTCCGGCCCACAAGCGCCGCCTCGATCAGCGTCAGGATCGCATGGGCGCGGGGAATGACCTCTTCCGGCCGATAGGGCGCCTTGAATACGGTGATGAGGCGCGCCTGCGCAGGGCCATGGGCGATCTGGCCGGCAGCTACCGAAAGCCAGCGCTGAACGGCGGCCGCTCCTTCGGGATCTTCCGGCAGCCAGTCCGTGCGTCCGGTCTTCTTCGCGAGATAGACGAGGATGGCGTTGGAATCCGAGATTATCGTACCGCCGTCATCGAGCACCGGAACCTGGCCAAAGGGGTTGAGCGCGAGGAACTGCGGCTCCTTGTGTTCCTTCTTGGCGAGATCGACGAGCACGAGTTCGTGCTCGATTCCGATCAGCGAGAGGAAAAGCCGGGCACGATGTGCATGGCCGGACAGCGGGTGATGGTAGAGCTTCATGTCTGCCTCCTGGGGAATGGAACGGCAGCAAGATGATTGTTAAACGCGACGTTGATAAGCGCCTCAAAAGACACTAGACCATTTCACTGAACGCAATAATGGGCGCGAAGCGGGAAGGCGATGGATCGCTGGCAGGCAATGCGGATCTTCGTGCAGGTGGTGGAATGCGGCGGGTTTGCGCCTGCCGCCAAGATGCTGCACATGAGCCCGCCATCGGTGACGCGGGCGATTGCGAGGCTGGAGCAGATAATCGGCACGCGGCTGCTCGTCCGCACGACCCGCTCGCTGAAACTGACTGCGGCCGGCGAAGGCTACGCGGCCGATTGCCGGCGCATTCTGGCGGAGATTGCCGAGGCGGAGGCCAATGCGGCGGGTAGCTTCACGCACCCGGCAGGGCTGCTCACGGTGACGGCGCCCGCCCTTTTCGGGCGCATCCACGTGCTCCCCGTCGTTCTCGATTTTCTCGATCGCTACCCGGCCATGCAGGTGAAGACCATCTTTGTCGACCGGGTAACGAACCTGGTCGAGGAAGGGCTGGATGTCGCCGTGCGCATTGCGGCGCTTCCCGCCTCGGGCCTCATCGCTCGCCGCGTCGGTTCGGTCAGGCAGGTGCTCTGCGGCTCGCCGGATTATTTCGCCCGCTTCGGCGAGCCGTTGGCACCGCGGGATCTTGCTCATCACCGCATCATCGGCCGGGAGGGTCTTTTCGGCCATTCGGAATGGCTATTCGGCCGTGACAACAGCATTCGGGTTCCGATCAGCCCGCGCCTTATCGTCAACACCAATGACACGGCTATCTCTGCCGCGGTCGCCGGCTGGGGACTGTCACGCTTTCAGTCCTACCAGGTGGCGCCGGAGATAGAGGCCGGCCGGCTCAAGGTGGTGCTTGCCGACTACGAGCGCGCACCGGTGCCCATCCACATCGTGCACGCGGAGGGGCGCATGGTTTCCGCCCGGGTGCGTGCCTTCGTAGACTTCGCGGCCGAGCGCCTTCGGCGCCGTGCGGGCGTGAATGCCGAGGCTTGAAGAGCTGCGCCTCTGGTCGGTACTCCGCCTCAGGCCTTTCCATATCCGCCGCCGGTCGGCGTCTCGACGGTGAAGGCCTCGCCGGCTTCGAGAACCGTGTGGGCGCAGCCCGGCAGTTCCTCGATACGGCCGTCATTGCGCCGAACGCTGTTGCGGCCGAGCTCGCCCGGCTCTCCGCCCTTCAACCCGAAGGGCGCAACACGGCGGTGGCCGGAGAGGATGGCGAAATCCAGCCGCTCACGGGCGCGGATAGTGCGCTTGGTGCCATTGCCGGCCGTCCATTTTCCGCGGCCGCCCGAATCCTTGCGAATGTGAAAATCCTCCAGCACCACCGGGAACCGCGTTTCGAGAATTTCGGGATCGGTGAGCCGCGAATTGGTCATGTGGGTGTGGACCGCGTCGGCGCCGTTATAGCCGGGACCCGCCGGGGCGCCCGAGCAGATCGTCTCGTAATACTGATAGTTCGCATTGCCGAAGGTCAGGTTGTTCATCGTCCCTTGGGCGGCGGCCTGCGCCTCGACGGCGCCGAAGAGGCAATTGGTCACCGCCTGGCTGACCTCGACATTGCCGGCGACGACCGCCGCCGGATAGTGCGGCGTCAGCATCGTGCCTTCAGGGATAATGATGCGGATCGGGCGCAAGCAGCCGGCATTCATCGGAATGTCGGCTTCGACCAGCACCCGGAAGACATAAAGCACCGCGGCGCGCGTCACCGGCGCCGGGGCGTTGAAATTGTCCGAACGCTGCTCGGAGGTGCCGGTAAAATCGACCGTCGCCTCGCGCCTTTCGCGATCGACGGAGATCTTCACGACGATCCGGCAGCCCTGGTCCATCTCGTAGGAGAATTCGCCGTCGCGCAGCTGGTCGAGTACCCGGCGCACGCTTTCCGCCGCATTGTCCTGGACGTGGCCCATATAGGCTTCGACCACCTCCTCGCCGAACTGGGCGATCATCTTCTTGAGTTCCGCCACACCCTTCTCGTTAGCAGCGACCTGCGCCTTGAGGTCGTTGATGTTCTGCAGAATGTTGCGCACCGGATAGCGCGCGCCGCCCAGAAGCTTCTCCAGTTCCTCCTCTGAGAAGCGGCCGCGATCGATGAGCTTGAAGTTGTCGATGTAGACGCCTTCCTCCTCGATATTGGTCGCAAGCGGCGACATCGATCCCGGCGAGATGCCGCCGATATCTGCGTGGTGGCCACGGCTTGCCACCCAGAAGCGGATTTCACGACCGGCGTCGTCGAAGACCGGCGTGCAGACCGTCAGGTCCGGGAGATGCGTGCCGCCATTATAGGGCGCATTGATCAGGAACACGTCGCCCGGATGGATGACTGGGTTTTCGCGGATCGCGGTCGCGACGGACGCATCCATCGATCCGAGATGCACCGGCATATGCGGCGCATTGGCGACGAGATTGCCGTTGTTGTCGAAGACCGCGCAGGAAAAATCGAGCCGTTCCTTGATGTTGACCGAATAGGCGGTGTTCTGCAGCGTGACGCCCATCTGTTCGGCGATCGACATGAAGAGGTTGTTGAAGATCTCCAGCATCACCGGATCGGCCTTGGTGCCGATGGCCGTGCGTTCCGGCAGCGGCTTGATCCGTGTCAGCACGATATGGTCCTTTGCCGTGAGCTCCGCCTGCCAGCCGTCCTCCACGACGATCGTCTGGTTCGGTTCGATGACGATCGCCGGCCCCGCAAGCCTCTGCCCGGGCTTGATCTCGGAGCGCAGCGCCACCGCCACGTCGTGGAACTGGCCCTGCGAATAGAAGCGGGTTCGCCGCGAGAGATCGGGTGTGCCCGAGGCGACGGCAAGGCCGTCCGCCTCCATCTGCGCCGCTCCGCCGCCGACCGTTTCGACCTCGACCGCGTCGATCACCAGCGCTTTGTTCTCGGCGATGAAGCCGAAGCGGCGCCTGTGCATGCGTTCGAATTCCTGGCGCAATCGCGCGGCATCGTCGCGTTCCGGAAAACGCGCCTCGGCGGCGAGCGCCGTGTCCGTGCCGGCATAGCGAATATGCGCGCGCAGATGGGTGCGGACGAGATGCGGTGCAGTGCCCTGCGCCTTAAGCTCCGCCAGGCACTCGCCCTGCAGTTCATCGCCAAGAGCTGCGAGCGCCGGCGGCGCGTCCGCATCGAGCCCGACGCCAAGCGCCTTCTGGCGGGTGGCGCGGATATCCGCTAGCCCCATGCCATAGGCCGAGAGCAGGCCCGACATCGGGTGGACGAGAATGTTCTTCATGCCGAGCGCATCCGCGACCAGGCAGGCGTGCTGGCCCCCGGCACCGCCGAAGCAGCTCAATGCATAGCGCGTCACGTCGTAGCCGCGCTGGACGGAAATCTTCTTGATCGCCTCGACCATGTTGGCGACTGCAATGCGGATGAAGCCGTCGGCAACCTCTTCCGCGCTCCGCCCGTCGCCAATCTCCTGCGCCAGCGCCGCGAAGCGCGACCGCACGGTCTCGACATCGAGGCGCTCGTTCTGCTGAGGCCCGAACAGCGCCGGAAAGAATTCGGGCATCAGCTTGCCGAGCATGACATTGGCGTCGGTCACGGCAAGCGGGCCGCCATTGCGGTAGCAGGCCGGTCCCGGATTGGCACCGGCGGAATCCGGCCCGACGCGAAAACGCTCGCCGTCGAAATGCAGGATCGAGCCGCCGCCGGCGGCGACCGTATGGATCAGCATCATCGGCGTGCGCACGCGCACGCCGGCGACCTCGGTCTCGAAGGCGCGCTCGTACTCGCCATCGAAATGGGCGACGTCGGTCGAGGTTCCGCCCATGTCGAAACCGATGATGCGATCGAATCCTGCCGCCTCTCCGGTCTTCGCAAGGCCGACGACGCCGCCGGCCGGTCCGGAAAGGATCGCATCCTTGCCCTGGAACATATCCGCCGCCGTCAGACCGCCGGACGACATCATGAACATGATGCGCGCCCCGGAACGCGTGACATCGAGTTCGCTGGAGACCTGCGCCACGTAGCGGCCGAGCACCGGCGAAAGATAGGCGTCGATGACGGTGGTATCGCCGCGGCCGACATATTTGACGAGGGGCGAGACCTCATGGCTGACCGAGACCTGCTCGAAACCCATCGCGCGAGCGAGCCGCGCCACCAGCGCCTCGTGGTCGGGATATTTGTAGGCGTGCATGAAGACGATGGCGATCGCCCCATAGCCTTTCGCTTTCAGCTCTTCGAGCGCACGCCGCGCTTCATCCTCGCTTAAGGGTCGTTCGATCGTGCCGTCCGCCAGCACGCGCTCGTCGAGTTCGACGATATCTTGGTAGAGCGCTTCCGGCTTGATGACTTCGGTCGCAAAAATCTTCTTGCGCTCCTGATAGCCGATCCTGAGCGCATCGCGGAAACCGCCCGTGGTTATCAGCGCCAGCCGTTCGCCCTTGCGCTCGAGCAGCGCGTTGGTGGCGACGGTGGTTCCCATCCGCACCTCGCCGATCAGGCCGGCCGGCATCGCTTCGCCCACTGGAAGCCGGAGAAGCTGCCGGATCCCGTGCACCGCCGCATCGCGGTATGCCTCGGGATTTTCGGAGAGAACCTTCAGCGCATGAAGCGCGCCCTCGGGGTCGCGGCCGATGACGTCGGTGAAGGTGCCGCCGCGATCCACCCAGAAATCCCAGGTCCCGATTCCGCTCATCGTCATCCCCTTTCACTTGCCGTATCCGCTTCTACAGCGCCGCGCGTCTTATCAGACGCGCAAAGCACCCTGTAGCACTTTGAATAGCTGCACGTTTCCCTGAGGCGGCCACGATTTAGGGAAACATGCACTAGCTCACTGAAAGCGGATAAGATGCGCAAGATCAATCCGAAATCGTCGCAGGCACCTCGCGACGCAGCGACGCGCACCCGTCATTAGGCGGCGACGAAGGTGCAAGCACTTGCCGGACACGCTGATGGTACGTGTCAAGGAAATCAACCTCGGATTGGCTATCCGATAGATTGGCGGCGTTGAGATTCATCGGCGCGACGTAAGCAAGGCAAAGCGGCAGAAGCCGTCCGCGAAAGGCATGACTTCAACCTGGTTCTCTATCCGCGCTTTCCCAAACACGCGATGTTTGCGGCCACGGTCGCTGTGATCGCCGAGACCTGCCCGCGGGGCTACCAGGGTCGCCACCTGCTCGACCAGTATTGCTCCCTGAGATCACTCAGCCGATCTTCGAGGTCGGCGAACATGTCTTCGATGCGCGACGATCGCCGCATGTACCGGTTCGGCCCGGCCGTGCTCGCAACGATCAGACCAATGAGACCGAGGAGAACGAGGGTCGTCCACGCGGGATGTTGCCTTGCCATGTCGCCAGCTCTGCGGCCGGTGTCCCGGGCCGTGCTTGCAATGACCCTGCCCGAGGAAATACCCAGTTCGGAAATCGCTGCGCTGAGTGCATTGACCTGCTCGCGTAGCGATCTGACCTGCTCTTCGACCGACTGTTCTGCAACGCCGACTGTACCTTTGTTCGTATCGACGACCCCGCGTGGTACGGCGGAACCGAGCGGCCTTTCCCGTGCCATGTCCTGATCCTCTTTGTCGTTTCCAATTCTCACACCATGGAAACGGCGGTCGGGAGCCCGAGTTCCTTGTGCGTGGTTTGTCCAACAATCAATAACGCTTCGAGCCGCACTTCGAAATTGCGTAACCATTTTAATTGGCCGGGGGTTAAAAGCGTGTCCGCCCTGTATGCCGGTGTCATTTTGCCATGGCGAAAGCCAGTCATTGTATGTCGCATCGGAGACTGAGTAACTGCTGCAATGGCTGCGTAACTGCTGCAATGGCTGCAGTGCGCCAGCGCCAGCTTTCGGGCAGGGGGGTCTAAGTGGCAGCCGTCATCCTGGCAACATATAGGTTTGTGGCGACTTCCGATACGCCTCTTCGCAACCCGGCGAACAGAACCACGGCCCCTGCGGGGCCGCCCGCCGATAGGACGCGTACGGTGCATGCATCTTGCACACCGGATCAATCCAAGCCGGGTCAACCGACGGGGCAAGCTCTATCTCATAAAGGGGAACTTCGCCGGCTACCGATCGAAGTGCCACCGTCCCGAGATCTCGCACCAGAATGCCGTGGACGATGGCCGCCTCAGCAATGGGTCGAGTGGCAAGCAATTGACCGGGGGATGCGAGCGCCGCGATGCGTGCTGCGATGTTGACCGTCGATCCGAATAGATCGCCTGCTCTGCGGATAACTGGCCCATGGTTCAGCCCCGCCCGAGTGAGCGGTAGCCTCGCTTCTTTCTGGCATGCCTGTAACAGCCTTCCAAGTGCCTGGATTGCTGTTTCCGGATCAGGAAACGAGAGCATTGCCTCATCACCAATCCATTTGATCGGGGGCTCATAGCCGCGAAGGGCCTCGCGAACCATGTTCTCGAAAATCTCCAACACGGCAATTGCGGATGCGTCTCCATGAACGTCTGCAATAGCGCTGAATCCCGCAAGATCTATGAATGCAACGGTGGCCGATGCATTTGCGGAACTCTGGATCTGATTCATTTTGTTGTCCATTGCCATATATTTTAACGCTATCGCACAGTTTCGCGAATCTCAAATTTGACCGTGGCGTGGGATGGGAGGCAGGCGGGGCGTGCAGCAACCCCGGCCAGCCCCGATCAGTCTTATTTCTGGCCGAAAAGACAACACTTCGATCCCGTAGCCTTGAAAGGACGCGAGCTGTCGACTGGCAGGCGACATTAGTGCCTATTCCGGCTGTTAAGCTTTCTGTCGTCCGCGACGGCTATAGACCAAGTCAGATGGAGACCCCGGCCTCGCGGAGTCCATCCACCAACCAGGTCGGGGTCCCGGTAGGGTAAAGCCCGCTTGAGGTGATCGACAGAAAAGCTCGGGTTAACCTCCATTGTCTCATGCCAATGGCGTTGGGCTTGTTCGTGGCGCCCGATTCGACCATAGAGACAGGCGAGATAAAACCGTGTCATGTCCGATCGCGGCGCAAGCGATAGCCGACGCTTGAAGGCGATCTCGGCTTCGTCAAACCGCCCGAGGCTCAATAGCGCCCGCCCCAAGAAATGCAGCGACAGGTCGAATTGCGTTCAAGCCGGTTCGCCCGTGTATACAGCGCAACGGCGTCTTCGTGCCGGCCCTGGAAATCCCTTATGTTACCAAGCCCCGTATAGGCGTCGGCGAGGTTGGGATCGAGCGCGACGGCCCGCTCGGCGGAGGCTTCCGCCTCGTCTAGGCGCCGCATCCAGGCAAGCACGAGCCCTAGGGAGACATGGGCCTGTGGCTCGGTGTCGTCCGCGTCGATCGCCTGCTGTGCCAGTTGCAGCGCCCGCCCTAGATCTTCCGTCGTCGCGCCGTTCCACTGGTTGACGTATTCGGCGAAGGAAATGATCGACAGCCGGGCATAGGCGGCCGCCAGGCCCGGATCGATCTCGATGACGCGCTCCAGCATGGCGCGCGCTTCCGTCGACGATACGGCGCTCAGCTGCAGCATGGTTTGGCGAGAGCGGACGAGCAGGTCGTAGGCTTCCGGATCCACCTTGGCGCGGTTCCCGCGCCGCTCCTCTTCGCTGGCAGTCAGCTTCACCTTGAGCGCGTTGACGATGGTGCGGATCACTTCGTCCTGAACTGCGAAGATATCCTCAAGCCCGCGGTCGTACAGGGCGGGCACGCAAAGAAAGGAAAAGGCGCCCGCCTAGAGCATTCCGTTTTGGTTCAGAAACTCCGCCGCACCACGGCTCAAGGCCTTCACCATCAGCAGGCGTCATCGAAATTGACATTTCTCGCGTAGAACTGTTGCGTACGGTCCCTGCAATGCGGATCACCGCGCATCCAGAGCACTCTCCCTCCGTCTTGATCCGCGCCATCAGCTTGCGGCTGGTGCCCTGACTGCGCGGGGCGCCATCCGCCACCACATGGCCCGCCTCGACATACTTGCCCCACCACAACTGGACGTCGGGGGCGCTTTGCGCTTGGTAATCGGCTGGACGAGTCCTGCGTCCAATCACCTCCGCAGTTTGGCTGCGGGGCTAGAGAACGTGCTTGACGATTTAGGGCAGGTTGAGACTAGCCTGGGGCAGAAGATTCTGAACTCAAGATGGTGGCGTCTGTGGTCAGTGCGATACAGAGCGATATCGGTGGAGCGTTCATTCCGGTCAGCGATATTGAAGCGGCGAGAGATTGGTATTGCCGCTCTTGGACGGATCGACCGAGGGAGACATTCTCTTCGGGCATCGACAGCAAATCGTTTGTCGGACCGCACGTCAACAAACCAGTCTTTCATTTCAATGCCCATGATCTGGACGCTGCGCGCACGCATGTGATGGCAATCGGGGCTGGGGACGTTTCTCCCTTAGTGACGGTGTTTTCTTCACATTCAACGTTTGCGGAAGCCCGGCTGTCGTCGCTGCGAAAAGATCCGGCACTTAACTGCTTCGGTGTCGACGCCAGCCAACCGCTCAGCGTCTGGCGAGCCAAGGGATGGATACATCCCGACGATCCGCGTGGCTGGTTCCAGTGGTACTGCCGCTACCACCAAGGTCGCCGTATGCCCGGTGAGGACGAGCGACAGGTCGCCCGTTGGAAAGCTATTCGCCGCCATATCGCTCAGCTTCGCCGGGCCTGCGAGCCTGGAGACTGCTGGTGCCGGCCGCGTCAACGCCAGGCCCTGCTGCGTTGGGCATATGACAGCCGTTCGATTTAACTATTATGCCGATGCTGTGCTGCAAAACGTCCGGTATCTCTCTTGCGAGGCTAGAAGCTGCCGGGCAGCACACGGCCCCAGAGCCGACTTTCATCCCTCGCTTTGAGTGGATACGAACCGCCGGCCCACCCCAATGGCTTCGGCGGGAATGTCCGAGCGCTCAGTGATTGTTCGGCTCCTGCATCCATTGCGGAATGTCTCGCTTCGCATGTAGCACGCGCCAAACATCGACATGATCTGGCTGGTCGCGATAGAAAATGAGATAGGGATATCGCTTCAGAGAGACACTCCGTAAGTCAGGCAATCCCAACTCGTATGCGTGCCGCAACGATCCGGCCTCCGGATGGCCTGCGATCAAAGCGTATGCCGCTTGAAGTGCGTCGATAAATCCGAGGGCGACCTCGGTTCCTGCTTCGCGTGCATAATAGTCAATGGCCGCCTCGACGTCGCTGCGCGCCAACTGCCGCGGGATAATAGTCTTATTATTCACTTGCTGTGCTGACCACGAACTCGATCGCGCAGACTGGTGAAATATTCCGCCTCGACCGGTGCAGTCGGTGCGGACGAGGCTCCGTCAAGCAACAGCCGGCGTAACGCAAGACGATCCTGATCTCGACGTATCAACTCCCGAATATACTCACTGCTTGTCCCATAACCCCGTCCGGCGACTTGCTCATCGACGAAGCTCTTAAGATGGTCCGGCAGGGAAATGTTCATAGTGCCCATGGAAGTGACCATACCGACTTTGGCAAAAATTGGCAAGAGCGCTCGCTTCCCTTCAACCACGAGACATCGCAATGCCGAATCTGCGGGCATGGCAGTGACGCAGGTTCCAGTCGATACATTATGCAATCTATTTGGCCCAGAACGTGAACATCTTCGCAACAAGCCGTGCACAGGGCTCGAGAAGAACGGCTCCCTTCGACCCATTGCAACTATCCGAACCTGCTCGCGCTACGGCACAAATTGGCCCGTTGCCGTCATTCAGCATTGCCCTTGGCGACAATATTTCGCCACTACCTCTCCGGTAACCCGGCCTTAATCAGATCGCTTGCCTGTCGATCCAGCACCTTGTCCTCGACGAAGGTAACAGCCCTCCACTTTTCGGCAGTCCAGCTCGGATCAAGTTCGAGAGCCGTGGTTATATTGTTTTGGCTTCATAAAGGTTTCCGAGATTTACGGCGTTGATCGTCTTGACGAGCGGGATGGCGGCGAATGTATCGCCCAGTTGCTTCATCACCTCGAGCAATTCTAGATACCGTTCCCCTGACATTAAAGCCCATCCCTGCAGATACGAATAGAACTCTTTGTTGGCGGGGTCCGGTGTCGCCCGCTCCAATCGCCGCGTCGGACAGCACCGCTCGCATGAAGGCGTCGTTCGGTGCCAAAGCGATCGCCGCTTCCGCTTCTCTCATGGCGCTCTTGAAATCACGCTCCACAAGATTGGCGTACGCGAGCAGCCAGCGTCCCAATTTCCGCTCCAGCGGCGAGAGGTTGTCGCTAGCCATTCCTTGCCGCGCCAGTTTCACCACCTTCCGCAGGTCATCCTGCGGGTCCTGTGACCAACCGTTGACGGCGCGGACGTAATAAATGAAACCCATATTGAATTTCAGGAGCGCAGAGTCCGAGAATTTTGCCATTCCCTCGGCCGTCGTCCGAGAGGCTTCCTCCGTACTTTCGGGCGTGTACTGCAGGAGCTTGTCATGCCCCCTGAGGTAATAGTAATACTCCTCAAGCCTGGCCGCGTTCTTGCTCCATGCCTCGCGGTATCATGACCGCTTTATCTGCCCGGTTTCGCTGGCGAGCGCTCCCACGATCTTTTCCGTCACCGCGTCCTGAAGTGCCATCGGGTTGTTACCGGACTGGTCGAACCGTTCCGCCCAGACATGAACGCCGGTTCTGGTGTTGATCAACTGCGCCACGATGCGAACGCGGTCGGCCTCCTTCCGCACGCTTCCCTCAAGAACGTAGGAAACGTTGAGGTCCTTGCCGATCTGGCGGACGTCGGTGGGCTTTCCCTTGTAAGTGAACGAAGAGTTCCTGGCGATGACGGACAAATCAGGCGAGCGCGCGAGCCCAGCGATGATGTCCTCGCTGACGCCGTCGCTGAAATAGCCGAGGTTCGGATCGTCGCTTATGTTGTCGAAGGCCAGAACGGCGATTGAGGGAACGCCCCTGGACGCTGGAGTGGCAAAAAGGTCGAAATAGAGCCCTGCCCCTCCCGCGGCGGCGATGAGGGCGGCCGACAACGCCGCGGCCCACAGCCTGTATGATTTGCCGCGGCGGCGATGCGTCCGAACCTTGGGAGCGCCCAGTAGCTTGATCCGAAAGACGGGCACGGGCTCGTCCATGTTTTTCAAGTGGCACTCGCCCATAGACTCGAAGCTGAAGGAGAGCTTCTTCTCCACTTCCTTGGCAACTTTGCCCGAGACATATACGCCGCCGGGTTCAGCCATTTGCTCGAGACGGGCGGCGATGTTGACGCCTTCGCCGAAGAAATCATCGCCTTCGACGATCACCTCGCCGAGATTGACGCCGATGCGGACGTTAATGCGCTCGTCCTCGGGGCACGACGCATTACGTTCGGGAAGGCGGCGCTGCAGGGCAACCGCGCATTCAACCGCGTCCACAACGCTGGAGAACTCGGCTAGCAATCCGTCGCCCATCAGCTTGAAGATGCGCCCGTGGTGGCGGGCGATTTCGGGTTCGAACAGTTCCTTGCGTCCCGCTCGCAGGCGCTCGAAAGTGCCCTGTTCGTCCTGCTCCATGAGTGTGGAGTAGCCAACAACATCGGCGGCGAGAATAGCGGCAAGCTTACGATCCATGGCTTCCCCCAATGGGATCGCTATTTGATAAGTTTCTAAATTATCACAACCCCTTACTAGGATCAGTAAAATTGGCGATGATCGTAGTGGCGGCTGCTGCAAACACCTTTATCCCCAACTCGGCGCGAACCTCGATAGTACGGCGCTGGAGAACGCATGGAACAAGGTGGTCGATCGCCATTTGAAAATGGTGAATGCCGTAGCTGAAGGGTCAAGAAAGGGCGTTTAGCGGCGCGGCGAACTCCCGATTACGTCGGCCCCCCCGCGCCCCGGGCCGCGCAGGTAGAGATCAGCTCGCGTCAGGCCGAAATGATCGCCCACAACTGCGTCACCCCCATTGCAAGGACGAGGATGATGCTCGCTCCGGTGAACAGCGCCACAGGTATCTGCTTCAGGCGCGCGCCGAAACTGCTGCCGGAGAAGTCATCGACTGCATCGTCCAGAGAATGGCGCAACTTGCTCGTTCAGATGAGCAGGACGAAGGGCCGTCCTCCACCCGACTGAGACGATCGGAAGCCCGGAAACATGCCGCCCAGTCCGGGATGTCGACTCCTATCCCTCGCCTTGAGATCCCATCAGGGGTGGATAGCGGCCTGCACGGTGGCAGCGTGAGGTCGCTAGAAATCTCTCTGGAGGCCGATCATGCCGATGAAAGCCGATCAACCGCAGGCACATGCCGCTACCCCCGTCGATCTTGGCGCAATTTTCGTATCGTTGGAACTCTTATGTTCATTTGCAAGTGGCGTGGCCACGATTGTTCATCCAGCCAATAATGGCTGGTCCTGCATGGTGTAGCTAATGCGCAATGTTGGAGACAGGGCCTCAAGACGACGGTTTGCAAACTCTTATACGCGGATTGGATACCGCATTTCCGTGTGTACGCCTGGGGCTACTTCTATCTAAGCACGGGCGTCGACGTAGTCGGCCACTCAATTCCATCGAAGACTCCCCGACCGGGGCCCTGTCTCCAACATTGGGCATCAGCAGATGATCGATCTTGTCTCCTCCTTCCAACTACTCGCGAGATGCGGACGCTAGGTTAAGCTGGATGAACTGGCTGCACTTCCTGGCCGATAGCCCATAAGAAGGCTCCCATTTCTCTAGCGATCGCGGTAATCGCTATGGCCTTGTGCTTCCCCGCGAGGATCATTTTTCGATAGCGAGAGCAGAGGCGGAGCTGACCTTTCCACGCTATTTCGCGAACGGTTCTCGGTAGGCCTTCCAACTGCGCTTGCTTGGTTCGACTAACACGCGCGGGGAAGCGGTAAGCCCATGCGCCTTCGACCAGCATGCGACGGGCCCGAGAGTTCCCGGCTTTGGTGATCCCACCACGTTTGACATGTTCACCTGTCGAACTCTCTGACGGAACGAGGCCGAGAAAGGCCATCAGCTGGCGGGGGTTTTCGAAGCGGCGGATGTCGCCAATTTCGGCAACGAAGACGACGGCGGCAATCAACGACACGCCTCGCAACGCCTGATAGGCTTCGACAACAGGAGCCATCGTCCAGGATTTGACAGTCTCCGAGATCAGATCGGTCAGACGCTTCAAGCGCACTTCGGCATCCTCGATCGCCTGACAGTATTCCTTCAGCACAACAAAGTGGGCTGGATGCTCGAACTTCAGGGTCGATATCCACCGCATATGCGCCAGCGACCAGGACGAGCGGCCCGAATAGATGCGGCCATGTCGAAGCAGGAACGACTGAAGCTGCTGACGTGCCCGCTTCTGAGCCTCTTGTGCTGCTTCTCGAGCCCGCACGAGATCGCGCATAGCCTCATGCCCGCGGTCAGGCACCCAGATTGCTGTCAGTTCACCAGCACGATGTAGGCGTGCCAGACTGACCGCGTCGCGCCGGTTTGTCTTCACCCGATCCCCAGGGCGCTTTGGTATCAGGGACGGCGCGACTATCACGCAGTCGTGACCCATGCTGGTAAGCTGACGGTAAAGCTCGTACCCTGTCGGTCCGGCCTCATAGCAGAAGTGGAGGACAGCTCCTCGCTTCGCCAATTTTTCCACGATGTTCGCCACCGAGGTCGGATCCGAGGCTACGTCCCCATAAAACCTAACTTCCCCGCCCCGCTCACCGTCAGCGACGGCCACAGAAATCTTCAATTTCGAAACGTCCAAACCGACAAAAAGCCTGTTATGCTGGTTCATGGTTCACCCTCGCCAAAGCTATGGGGCTCGGCTTCGGCGACTCCGAAGCAACCCCCGATTTCAGCTTATCGCGGGGGTGAGCCACCTTCACTCCGAGAACATACGGTCTGAGCAAATCGACATGGCTCGTGACCGCGCTCTCGCCGGGAAGCGAAAAGATGTCTCGCCATACTGTATCTGGTGGTGACATCGCCGGCTTGCTCTCGTGTTTTGCCGCCCTTCGCCAGAAAGCGCAGCGGCGTGTGGATAAGCTTTATCCACTGGTGGTGATCCAGGAGGCCGGGCTGGATGGCTTCTGGTTGGGGCGAGTGCTTAGCAAGGAAGCCTGGATCGAGAGCCATATTGTGGAGGCCGCGTCCATTGCCATGCCGCGCCGTCATCGCCGCGCAAAGACGGATGGCATCGACGGCGAAACATTAATACGCGCTTTGATGGCCTGGAAACGCGGTGAACCGCGTGCTTGCTCGATGGTCAAACTCCTCACGCCCGAAGAGGAAGACAACCGCCGGCTAGGGCGGAAAACCCTGATGGCGGAACGTGTTTTTCACGTCAATCGCATAAAGGGGCTGCTCTTCTCCCAAGGAATACGAGATTACGAGCCTTTGCGGCGCGATCGCGGTCAGCGTCTGGATGAGCTTCGAACCGGAGATGGCCGGATGCTAGCGAAGCACCTGAGAGCCGAGATCTGCCGAGAACTCGATCGCCTCGAATTGCTGCTGACACAGATCAAAGCCGTGGAAGCAGACCGAGATGCGTTGATGTCCCGCGAGTCCACCAGCGCACCGACAAGAGCCGCCGCGCTTCTAAGGATCAGGGGAATTGGTCCCGAGTTCGCGACGATCCTTCACACGGAAGGCTTGTTCAGACACTTCGACAACCGGCGGCAAGTCGCTGCCTACGCAGGACTCGCTCCTTCGCCCTGGCAAAGCGGCAACGTCAATCGTGAGCAGGGTGTCTCGAAGGCGGGAAATCCGCGCTTGCGAGCGACGATGGTCGAGCTCGCCTGGTTATGGCTGCGCCATCAACCGAACTCGGCGCTGACGTTCTGGTTCAAGGAGCGCATCGCACGCAACAGCGGTCGTCTCAAACAACCGATGATTGTCGCTTTGGCTCGCAAGTTGCTGGTTGCACTCTGGAAGTACGTGACCTCTGGCGTCGTCATCGAGGGTGCGGCCATGAAAACCACCTGAAGCACAGAAGCGTAAGCGCGTAGGTTACCCCACGTATCTTTGAGGCTGCTGAACGCGCATTCTCTGCATGAGTCATGCGGAGAAACCTATGAGCGACAGTGTGAATCATCATCGAACATTCGAGGTCCTGACGGCGGAGCCGGTGCAGTCTCGACGCAAGCCGCGTCATTGGACGGATGAAGAGAAGGCACAGCTTGTCGCCGACGCGCTCTCGCCGGGAGCCAATGTGTCGGCGATTGCGCGGTCTCGGGGACTGGATCCGTCGCAGCTCTATGCGTGGCGTCGCAAGGCGCTTTCGTCGGGAATGGTTGCGCCATTGACGGAGGGATCAAGCGCGCCAGTCAAGTTCACGCGCTTTGATGCGGTGGGCAGCTCGATGGTGGAAATCGTCGTGGGCGATGTCGTGGTGCGCGCCGGCGTCGATGTCGATCCCGATCCCCTGGCCAAGATTCTCCGGGTGGTCCGCAAGGCATGATCGCTTCCGGAGTTGTGGTTTACGTGTCGTGCCAGCCGGGCGACTTCCGCAAGGGAGCCGCGTCTTTGATGGCGCTGGTGCGGGACGGCGGCCTCGACCCGTTCAATGGTTCGCTTTACGTGTTCCGATCGAAGCGGGCGGACCGTGTTCGGATCGTTTGGTGGGACGGCAGCGGGGTCTGCCTCTATTCGAAAACTCTGGAAGAGCAAAGCTTCTGCTGGCCGGGCATATCGGCGGCGCGGATGCGTCTGGACCATTCGCAGTTGATGGCGCTTCTGGCCGGGCTCGATTAAAGATCCGCCCGGCCAAGGTCAGGCGGCCGTTGCTAACGGGCTGAAACCGGCCTGCGACATGATGAATCATGTGGCTGTAGCGGTTGGGAAAGCGGCTGTTTTTGTGCTCTATTGCCTCCCATGGTTTTGCCTGTTCCCGATCTTCCCGACGACGTCGATGCGCTGAAAGCGATGATCCTCGCAATGGCCGAGGAGCGAGCTGCGAATGAGGCTCGACTTGCAGCCGCGGCGGCAGAGGTCGCCCGGCTGAAGGCCGTCGAGAAAAGCGCCAACGAGCGGATCGCCAACCTCACGTCGATCCTGAAAGTTTTGCAGCGCACGCAACATGGCACGCGGTCCGAGCGGCTGCGCCTGGCTGTCAACGACGAACAGGTGTCCTTTGCGTTCGAGGAGGTCGAAACCGGCCTTTCGGAAATCCAGAGCGAACTCGACCGCGCGGCCGGGGACAAGCCGAAGCGTGCGCCGCGTCCGCGCAAGGGCTTTGCCGCTCACCTTGAACGCATCGAGGAGGTTATCGAGCCGGAAGTCCCGGCCGACTGCGCGGGGCTGGAAAAGGTTCTGATCGGCGAGGACCGCTCCGAGCGGCTGGACGTCGTGCCGCCGAAGTTCCGGGTCATCGTGACGCGCCGCCCCAAATACGCTTTCCGGGGCCGCGACGGCGTGGTTCAGGCACTGGCGCCGGCACACCTCATCGAAAGCGGCCTGCCGACGGAGCGGCTGCTCGCCTATATCGCCGTGTCAAAATACGCCGACGGCCTTCCGCTTTACCGGCAGGAGGCGATCTATCTGCGCGATGGTGTCGAGGTCAGCGATCACTGATGGCGCAGTGGATGGGGCATCTGGGCTTCGAGTTGCAGATGCTCGCCGATTATATCCTGGAGCGCGTCAAGGCGGGCGAAAGGGTCTTCGCCGACGAGACGACCTTGCCCACCCTTGCCCCCGGTTCCGGGAAAACCACCAAGGCCTGGCTGTGGGCTTACGCACGCGATGATCGGCCCTATGGCGGAACCAGTCCGCCGATGGTGGCCTACCGTTTTGAAGACGGCAGGGGCGCCGATTGTGTGGCGCGTCATCTCGCCGGATTCAGCGGTATCCTGCAGGTGGATGGCTACTCGGCTTATACCAACCTGGCCAAGGCGCGGGCCAAAACCGGCAGCAATGAAACGATCCAGCTCGCAGGGTGCTGGGCGCACCTGCGCCGCAAGTTTTACGACCTGCACATCAGCGGGGTCTCGCAAGCCGCAACGGATACGATCATCGCCATGACTGAGTTGTGGAGGCTCGAGGATGAAGTGCGCGGCAAGGATGCCGCAAGCCGCGCTGAACTCCGCCAGGAAAAGTCCTCGGCCATCGTCGCCAGCCTCTTCGAGCTGTGGGAAAAGGAGCTGGCTAAGGTCTCGGGAAAATCCAAAACCGCCGAGGCGATCCGCTACGCGCTCACCCGGCGCGAGGCGCTGGAGCGCTTTCTGACGGACGGCCGTATCGAGATCGACTCCAAATCGTCGAACGGGCGATCAGGCCCCAAACAATTACGAGAAAGAACAGTCTATTCGCCGGCAGCGAGGGCGGTGGACGAACCTGGGCGACGGTGGCCACCTTGCTGCAAACCTGCAAAATAAATGGCGTCGATCCGCTCGACTGGCTCTCCCAAACCTTGACCCGCATTGCTCAAGGCTGGTCCGCATCTGAAATCGAAGCGCTCATGCCCTGGAACTTCAAGCCTGACGCTATCGGCTGACCGCTTACACAGAAGCAGCCATCGAACGTACAGTACTCATCCTCAGGGCCTGATCAGTCCTGACGGATCCAGGTGAACGGACCGGGAATCCTTTTGGCCTTAACCGCCGATCTTGAGTTTGGCCCCGTTCTCCTGAGCCCGTGCCCGTCGAAAGCGGGATAATGGTGCAGCCGCTGAAAGCGGCGACCGGATGTGAGGTTGTATAGGCCCGAGGACGGGCCGGTAATTGCTATGGGCTCAGACCGTGGATCCGGCTACGAAGGAGAACTCGATGCCACCTGAATGAACCATTGACAAAAATCCTGATGTGAACGGATTCGAACCGAAGGCCCATCCCGATGGAGCACGCCCGGTCTCCTTCGTTCTGCGTATGAGTGGGCCTGTGAACCTTTGCTCTGCACGCCAGGACGCGCCAGGATAATGCGTAATATGGTAGATGATGATAACGCCACAGTCGCCCAGTGCCACCAGAACTGCTAAGAGCAGCCGGAAGAGTACATCGGCATTATGCGCCGCCGTCATCGCCCAAGAGGCGCGGGAGCACACAAGAGAAACAGAGGGAAGCAAAAGGCTTTGAGTTTAGAAGGTCACCTCCACGACCAAAAATCTATCCGGTCGGTGACCGGGAAAACTGCTGATTGGAGCGAACTGGCCAAGGACTGCGTGGCATTTGCTAATGCAGCGGGCGGTACACTAAGTATCGGCATTGAGGATGGCCAGAAGCTGCCGTCACCAGAACAGCGAATTCCACCCGACCTGCCCGATCTGCTGCGACGCAAGCTTGCTGAGAGAACGGTCAATGTAACCGCGTTGCCGATTGTCGCAACCGCAGCTAACGGCGGACAATACATCGAACTTACTGTTCCGCGGTCAACTGCCGTCGCCTCTACTACTGACGGACGCTATTACCTTCGCGTGGCGGACCAAAGCAAACCAGTAACCGGCGATGACGTCATGCGCTTGGCGTCCGAACGCGCCGCGTTGCCGTGGGAAACCCAGACGTCGTTGGGTGTGCCTCGATCCGACATCGAGCCCTCGAAGATCCAGGCGGTGGTAGAGGCGCTGCGCGCCTCAGACCGAGTCAAGTCCTCGGTGAAGGAGAAAACTTCTGACGAGTTGCTCGATCATTACCAGATGGCTCACGGGCCGTACCTTACGAATCTCGGCGTCCTTTGTGTCGGTCAGCAGTTTCGGCGAGCGCAGTTGACAACCGCGCCGGTGGTTCAGTTCATCAAATATGACGAGCATGGGCAAAAGGTGAACAAGCTGGTCTGGGATGACCACATTCTGAACCCTATGGAACTCATTGAGGCGGTTTGGCAGGAGGTGCCTGACTTCAAGGAGTCCTACGAATTGCCTGACGGACTCTTCCGCCAGAATGTGCCGGCGTTTGACGAAGTGGTTGTACGCGAACTGTTAGTCAACGCCCTAGTTCACCGGCCCTATACGCAAAGAGGCGACATCTTCCTGAACTTGCATCCGGACCGTCTGGAGGTCGTGAATCCAGGGCTGCTCCCTCTCGGCGTCACGCCCCAGAATGTGCTGCACACGACCGTACGCCGCAATGAACATTTGGCCCGACTTTTTCATGATCTGAGGCTGATGGAGCGCGAGGGCAGCGGTTACGACAAGGTTTTCGAGGTGCTGCTGTCCCAAGGTCGCCCGGCGCCGGAATTGATCGAGATGCACGATCGCGTGCAAGTCACCATACGCCGGCGTATCCTAAAGCCTGAGATTATCGACTTTATCGCTAAAGCAGACGAAACGTTTCAACTCACCCAGCGCGAACGCATCGCCCTCGGCCTCCTTGCCCAACACGATGCACTGACGGCGCGCGAGCTTGCCGCGCAACTTGAGCTTCCTTCAATTGAGGCGCTGCAGCCTTGGATTAAGCGCCTGTTGGAATGGCAACTGGTGCAAAGCGCTGGGCGGACACAGGCCACACGGTACTTTGTGGATCCAGCTCTGTTGCGCAGTCATGATTTCATCGGCGGAACGACCCTGAAACGTATCGAACCACACAGGTTATTCGCTCTTATCATTGAAGATGTCGGCCGGTATCCACGATCAAAGATCGGAGACATTCATAAACGAGTTGGCCTAGAAATCCCGCGGTCCCGGATTCGAAGAAGTGTCGAACAGTTGGTGAGGGACGGCAGATTGAAGTTGGAGGGTGTACGGAGTGGTACACGCTACAGTCTTCCTTAGATTTGGCGCAAACTGAGGCCTATCGAGCAATGTTGAGCCAAGATCTTGCGTCAAACTAGTAGATCAATCACTTCAACTCATTGTAATTACAATGTTTTATGGTTTGGTTCGTTCACATCTCGTGAACCAAGAGCTGAGCCAAACGGTGCCAAATCGGCAAAATCTCTGCGACCCGGATAGAACGAACAAGAAAGACAAAAACGGCTGGGCGACTTAGACGCGAGCGTTCGCCGTTCCAGTCGATACATTATGCGATCTTCTGTAACGGGCGTTGCGTCAATCCCTTGTGCGCTTCTGTAACGGGCGTTGCGTCAATCCCTTGTGCGCTTGATCCCTCGCCGAGTGCTTGCTTCTGTCCGCAGTCGGAGCTTTGCCGCTGCTCTATGGGGTCTGCTGAGGACCGGTTGGCCAATCTTAGAAGCGCAGTCAACCTTGTGCTGCTGATCGCATAGCGGCCTAACCCATCCATCGTCCCGGCGAAGGGACCTTGCTGCGGCGGGCTGATGGCTGTGGCCGTCCGAAAGCCTGTCTTGTCGTCTCCTCCGATCAAGCCGCCACGGCTGGCGCTCCCTTATGAGCAATGAAGTTGGTTCTGTCCCTGAGCAGGCAATGCAACACCACCGCGAGCTTGCGGGCCAGCGCCACGCGCGCCTTTCTGGGACCGGCCCGTTTGGCGACCGCCAACGCCCAGCGCTTCAGATCGGAACCTTTGACCGGTCGCGTCAGGATGACGTTGGCCGCCTCGTAGAGCGCGGTGCGCACGCTCCCATCGCCGATCTTCGAGATGCGACCGCTATGATCGGTCTCGCCCGATTGATATTTCTTCGGCGTCAATCCGAAGTGCGGCCCCACCGCGCGGGAGGAGCGGAAGCGCTCCGGCGCATCGACGGCCGCCACAAACGTCAGCGCCACCAGGACACCAACGCCTGGCGTCGTCATCAACCGCTGTGCGTTGTTATCCTGGCGGGCGATGGCGCGCAGCTGGCGCTCAAGCCCTGCAAACTCATGCACAAGCGCGTCGCGCACCTTCAGCAGCGAAGCGGCGATCGCTTCCAAGGTCGAATGGCCTGCAATCAGCGCGCGGATGCGCCCCGCGTAAGTGCGCCGCGTCGTCGGCCCGACCTTGAGGCCGAAGCCGCGCAGGATGCCCCGGATGCTCATCTCGATGTCGTGAAGCTTGCCTTGAATGAGCTTGCGGGCGGTCAGCAGCGCACGCACCTCCTGGGCCGCAAGAGATTTGCAGTGGACCGGCCTGAACCAGCCAAGCCGCATCAGCTGCGCAATGCCCCGAACGTCCTTCTTGTCGGTCTTTACCGGCATTGTCTTGAAGGCTGCACGCACGTGGCGCGTCTCGATCAGCTCGACCGAGAGACCGGCTTTCACCATCCCGGCATGGAGCCACTGCGACAAGGGCCCGGCCTCCAGACCAATTCGCTCCATCGCAACGCCGTGCGCGCCGAACCAGGCGATCAGCGCAGCGGGCTCGCTGAGGATCTTTGCTTCCCGCACAATGCGGCCATCCGCATCCACCACGCACACACTTGAGTATTCCAGGGATACGTCTATGCCGGCATACTCTTTCATGGTCGTCTCTCCGTGCTGCTATGGAGCAGGCCACTCCTGACTCCGCGACACCATCATTGTGAGGGACGACCACCGGCCCTTCAAACCTGCCGGGCCGGGTCGGCCCGTTACACCATCTTTTTAGCCCGGAACTTGAACATCCTCGCAACAAGGCGCGCACAGAGCTCGTGAGATCTTAGCCAGCAGAGTGGTCGTTGAGCCGCGATCAGGCTGCTGATCGCCGGTGCGATCGGCTACCGGGTACGCACGGTCAATTTTCGAGCGGGTCAGCGAGAGCGCCCAGAAGGTCCCGACACCAAGCTTGAGGCCAATACCCTGAAGGTGACCAGCTACATGGCGCCGAGCCTGGCGTTGTTCCATTCGTCGTCCGGCGCCAACTGGCATGGGCTCTGATCCCCCAGCAAAGGGTCAACCCCGTGAATCTCCAGCAACTTTAGGACTTAACCGCGCAGCGTTGTTTGCTCTCACGAGGCTGCCGGTATAAAGTTGTGCCCATCGGCCAAGAACAAGTGCCGGAATCGCCCAGGGGAGGATTTCGATGCGCTACTTTCTAGCGTCTTTTTGTTTCATCGCACTCGTTATCGGCGCTGGTGAACCTGCCGGTGCCCAGACAGCCCAATCGAGCATAGAGGCGAACAATGCTGACTTCGTCGCCAAGTTTGCCGCTAAGGATGCGAAAGGCCTGGCTCAACACTATACCGAAGACGCAGTAGCGTTTCCTCCCAACGAGAACCGGGTCGCCGGCCGCGAAAGCGTTCAGAAGATGTGGCAGAGCTGGATTGATGCCGGATTGACCGATCTGACACTGAAAGCGGCGCAGGTCGAGGAGAGTGGCAATCTCGCGTATGAGGAGGGCACCTACTCTATTAAGATTCCCGGCAAGGACGGCAAGACCAGCGAGGAAATCGGCAAATACATTGTCGTATGGAAGAAGGGCGACGACGGCGAGTGGCGACTGCATCGGGATATCTGGAATACGAACCCTGCTAAGTAGGGTTCGTGCTCGCGTTGCCGCTCGGCTGCGGCATGCAAACGCTCCCTGCGCTACGTCAAAGCGATTTAGAGAGGCGCTGCGTCCAGCAGGTTAGAAAAGCGGCAGTCTCAGCGTTTCACAAGGGCAGGGTCCGACCCACGCAGTCGCTCGGGCTCACCATCACTCTGGCGCAAGTTGGCGCTTTCTGCGCGTTCAGCTCGTCGCCAGCAATGTGAACTTCCGGGGATTGCCCACGGGACAGCGGCAACCCGACTGCAAATCCCTCGCCTTGAACGGGATCGAACCATCGACCTCGCGATAATCGGCGTGCTCAGGGAAACCGTAGGGGCCACGACGCGACAAGTGAGGCTGCTTCTACTCGTCGTCGAGCTCGCTGGGCCACTTCTGGGCGCCATGCAGGACACGCAGAATTCGAATTCTATCCGCCATTACCATGTAGGCGGCAATGTAGGGGGTCCGAGGGATAACAAGCTCTCGAGTTCCGGCAACCCGGCCAGGGCGGCCGCTTTCCGGAAAATCAAGCAGACGACGTACCGCGCTGACGATCTCCTCGTCGACGTGGACCGCCGCCCTCGGATTCTCCCTTTCGATGTAACTGAAGATGGTGTCGCGATCGTCAAGCGCATATCGCGCCCAGACGAGCCTCATCGATCACCCGCCGCAGCCTTGCGCAAAGCTGCCGCCCGGCGCTCTCGAAAGTGCGCATCGGCGTCGGCATCGTCGACGTCGGGTCGGGTATCCTCGAGTGCCCGCAACACTTTGGCGCGGAACCAAGCGTCGTGCGCCTCGCTGTGACTGAAGAGTTCCAGCGGTAGGGCGCCCTCATTCGCCGTCCGAGTTAACAGGATTCGAACAGCGTCCGAGACCGTCAGACCCATGTTCTCTAAAACCGCCGTGGCGCGCTCTTTGACCTCGGCATCGATCCGGGTCTGAACAAGTGCATTTGAAGCCATGTGCAATCTCCTTCACGCCAATGTAATGCACATGCATGACACATTCTAGAGCCGCAGCGACCGTCTCATGCCAAATTCACACGGACTCGGCCCAGCGACAGCGCCGTTCCTGTTGATACATTATGCGATCTTCTGTAACGGGCGTTGCGTCAATCCCTTGTGCGCTTGATCCCTCGCCGAGTGCTTGCTTCTGTCCGCAGTCGGAGCTTTGCCGCTGCTCTATGGGGTCTGCTGAGGACCGGTTGGCCAATCTTAGAAGCGCAGTCACCGGGTGCTGCTGATCGCATAGCGGCCTAACCCATCCATCGTCCCGGCGAAGGGACCTTGCTCCGGTCTTGAGGCTGGCGGAGGTACGGCTGTTCTCGAACCCGCGTTCAGCGATTGAAGATGGGTGCCTATTGATTCACAATGCCGCCGCCTACTAGGCTGTCATCCGTCCGCTCGCCACAATGGCACGTCTTTCCAAGCTCGGGCACCTCATGGCTAGGCGCCCACGAGCGAAATAACCCGACGCGGCTCGCCTTGGCCATTTCCAGCCGCCGCGTGGCGGACGCTCATGCACCTGGTACAACTGGGCGGGAATCTCGCGTAGCGACAAATCGCGATCAGCGATCGCAATCCCGGCGACCAACCTCGTCAGGTGATCCTCACGCCATTTGGTCGACGAACAACCTCGCGCCGGTCCGAAGTTACAGAGAGCCCGAATGCTACCGCTTCGCCACACAAAGTGAGGCAAACCAGTTAATGTGAGAACCAATGGGACTGCCAGCGAGACACCGCGGCCTACTTGCCGCCGGACAGCGGCATCACGGATTACGAACTGCTCACCCTCAGCGCATATGGCGCTCGGTGCGGACCGCAACGCAAACGATATCGTGACGCTGGCAAAATGAAGTAACGCAGGCCCGGCAGCTTGGCTGCCGGGTAGTTGACGCGGCGGTTAGTTCGCCTTGGGAGCGGCATAGACCTTGTCGATGAAACCGCTCTTGTCCAATTCAGCGACGAAACTCTCGTCGTAGAATTGGGCGGCATCATGACTGTCTAAAACAGGGTTGTGGTAGAGTTCCTTGACCAGGCGGATGCCATCGATGCCGGGATATGGTTTCTGTGGCGTGGTGCCCACTTCTGTAACGGGCGTTGCGTCAATCCCTTGTGCGCTTGATCCCTCGCCGAGTGCTTGCTTCTGTCCGCAGTCGGAGCTTTGCCGCTGCTCTATGGGGTCTGCTGAGGACCGGTTGGCCAATCTTAGAAGCGCAGTCACCGGGTGCTGCTGATCGCATAGCGGCCTAACCCATCCATCGTCCCGGCGAAGGGACCTTGCTCCGGTCTTGAGGCTGGCGGAGGTACGGCTGTTCTCGAACCCGCGTTCAGCGATTGAAGATGGGTGCCTATTGATTCACAATGCCGCCGCCTACTAGGCTGTCATCCGTCCGCTCGCCACAATGGCACGTCTTTCCAAGCTCGGGCACCTCATGGCTAGGCGCCCACGAGCGAAATAACCCGACGCGGCTCGCCTTGGCCATTTCCAGCCGCCGCGTGGCGGACGCTCATGCACCTGGTACAACTGGGCGGGAATCTCGCGTAGCGACAAATCGCGATCAGCGATCGCAATCCCGGCGACCAACCTCGTCAGGTGATCCTCACGCCATTTGGTCGACGAACAACCTCGCGCCGGTCCGAAGTTACAGAGAGCCCGAATGCTACCGCTTCGCCACACAAAGTGAGGCAAACCAGTTAATGTGAGAACCAATGGGACTGCCAGCGAGACACCGCGGCCTACTTGCCGCCGGACAGCGGCATCACGGATTACGAACTGCTCACCCTCAGCGCATATGGCGCTCGGTGCGGACCGCAACGCAAACGATATCGTGACGCTGGCAAAATGAAGTAACGCAGGCCCGGCAGCTTGGCTGCCGGGTAGTTGACGCGGCGGTTAGTTCGCCTTGGGAGCGGCATAGACCTTGTCGATGAAACCGCTCTTGTCCAATTCAGCGACGAAACTCTCGTCGTAGAATTGGGCGGCATCATGACTGTCTAAAACAGGGTTGTGGTAGAGTTCCTTGACCAGGCGGATGCCATCGATGCCGGGATATGGTTTCTGTGGCGTGGTGCCCACTTGGGCATACATGTCGTCAACCTGCTCGGGGTCAGATACGCCATACCATTTGCCTAAGGCCGCCTCGACCACGCCGCGGTCTTTCTTCATCAACGCATAGGCTTCGATCATCGCCTTGAGGAAGTTCATCGTCTCCTCGCGGTGCTCGGCGAGCCAGGCGCGATCGACGTTCACGCCGGAACCTGCGATCGGGAAATTGTAGTCCTGCAGGTTGACCAGGTCCTTGGCGCCGTTCTGTTCGGCCATGGTGTAGTAGATCTCGCTGCCGATGAAGGCATCGACTTCACCACTCTTCAGCCGCGAGTAGTCCATGCCTTCTTCGACCAAGGTGATGTCCTGGTCGGGCGTCCAGCCCTGCTTACGCAGGAATTCAAGGGCCATCAGATGGCTTACCGCACCAGGGCTCGAGAAACCCAGACGTTTTCCTTTCAGGTCACCAGCCGAATTCAGTGCGCTATTGGCGATGATGTGAAAGCGCGCCTCGCTGTCAGTCGTCGCGACAATCACGCGGTCCACGCCCCGTTCGGGGTGGGCGGTCATCGAATAGATAAGCGGGCTGCCGCCGCCGATCGAAATCGGCGCCTTGTCGCCCTGTTCCTTGGTGCCGATGAATTCCGTCGGCACGGTAACGCCGCTTCGGCTGATGCGGTCCGCGGCCCCCTTGGTGATGAACTGGTGGATATTGAGCCCATACTTCTCATAAAGCCCGTTATCCCCGGCTACGAGGAAAGCAATTTTATTGAGTGACACGTCGGTGAGCGACAAGTCGATCGGCTCGCCGTCTTGCGCGAGCGTCGGCATGGCAAATGTCAGGGCGGTCATAGCGGCCGCCATACAAAGCACGACTTTCATTGATTTTGTCTCCTCCTCACACAGGGAAAATCCCCCAACGCTGGCGAGGCTACACAGCACAACCTGGTCAGCAAGTCGCGTTCTGCGCTGGCTGCCAGCAATAAATTAGCTGACGCACGCATATCAAAAAATGCTGACTGAGCACCGACCGTCTAATTTCACCTTAGTTTGTCGGCGATTGAGCCGAGGTTTGCGACCGGTTGTGGAGGGATCGAAAACCGCAATATAAAAGCAAAAAAGATCGATCACTTTATCGCGAGAGTGGTTGTTCTTGGCACCGCCGCTTCGGACCGAAGAACTCCATCGACGAGAAGGCGGATTCCGATTGGGGACCGTTCCGCAGACGCGAGCTTCTAAAAGCTTGCGACCGCTTTGCGGCGATCACGCCCCAGCCGTAACGTTGTTGCTGTCAACGAGTCTGACGTCGCAAGCTATGGCGAAGCGCCACAGGCGTCGCCAGACGTGAAGGCGGACGGGCAGCAAAGCGGAAATAGCGGAAAGGGCAGCAAGAGCGGAAACAGCGGCGAACTCAAACCCGGGCGTTCATGATCTCCAGGCGCCGTGCTTTACGGCATTGGTGGCCAGTTCATGGATCCCCATGGCGAATGCTTGCGTGGTTTCACGCGACAGGGTGACGTTTGGACCGTCAAGCTGACATTTTTTCCTTCATAGCGCCCTGCGCTTCCAACTCCAAGCGCAGAACTTCAGCCATGAGGACATCGTGCGCAGGTGCGCGCATCAGCAGGTCCTGAGTCCTGGAGAGGGCGCCCAGGCGCGTTGCAAAGCTGTCGCGAAACTCATCAAGCGATCGGCTCTCATAGAGGCTGCGCTTTGGCCGCCTCCTGGATAACTTCCACCTCTGGCGCGAAGGCGAGGTTGAAGTCATACCTCGATCACTACGACTACCCCATGCCGAAAGAGAGGTAAGCAGCCGAACAGTGACTTGCGAACTAGTGCGATGCTGCCCAACATCGTGGGAACTTCGCTCTCCTAGACACGTTTTATAGATGCTGTGTAGTTACTGTGCAGAATCCCCCACGGAGACAGTACGTACATGGCTTCGTCATGCATACTTCGCCCGCCTCACGGCGGGCGTCTTTTTTCGGCGATACCTTGTCAGGAGACCGCTTCATATTGCCTCGAAGATCGTCGCGTCCTCGGCGCGCTCTCGAATCCCTTGAATGACGTGCCGCAGCTTCCGTCATCCATTGGTCATGGTCGTTAATCACGGCATCGTGCCATGGCGATCGTCGTGACGGTGCTGGAATGCCTAACCCATACGCCGAGTAGTGTCAGTCGTCACCACAGAGCGCGTCGTTCCAGCCGCGCCACCGAACCAGGCAGCGACGGCGCCTATAACGAGCGAGAGGAAGCCGAGAATCGCCCCACTTGAAACAGCGGTAGCAGCCGCGTCGGCGGCTTCGGTCGCCTGCTGCTTGGCTCTCTCGACCGAGGCTCTGTAGCTTTCTTCGTACTGTTGGACCTGCGCGCGCGCTTGGTCCACCGGAATGTTCTGCGCCTTCGCGATGGCGTCAGCGGCGCGATTTCTGGCTTCTTCCGCTGTCGCTTCGTCGCCGGTGACGGCCGCCCGTACGGCTGCGACGGCAGCATCGCGAAGAGTTGCCGGATCATTGCCTCCGGTGACACTTCTGACCTGCCGCTCTATGTCTGCCATCGGGTCAGCGGACGTAGCGATTGCCGGCGCCGCGGCAGTAGTGACCGTGGCGGCAGTTTTGCCGACACCACCGATGACGCTGCTAAGACCGCTGAAGGCCCCGCCGACTAAGGCGCCGACCGAGGTCGTCAGCAGATAGAGAATGATCAATGTCGTGACCGCCCAACTGGTAAGCCCATGGTAACTCCCCGTTGTCGTACTGGGACGGCCGGAGACCCTGCTGGCGACATATCCGCCGACGAAGGCCGCGACAATACCAGAGATAACGAACCAGAGACCCCCGGCTATCGAAATTGTGCTCGGGTTCGGATTAGCGGACGTTGTCGGCTCAATCACCGCGGCTCCAATCCCGACGCCCAATAGATTCAGCAGAAATTGCACCGCAAGGGCAAGCGCCACGCCCGCAAATACAGCTCCCCAAGAGATTTCGTTGATGGCGGCATTGGCCGAAAGACCGGCGGCGTAATCGGTCTCGCGGGTTTGACGAACGGCGACGGGTTCGCTCATCGTAAAATCCTCCCTTGTGTTCACGCCGCCCATCCAAACCAAGGTCCCGTGAAACTGTTCCCTGGCAACGCCGTAGAGCGGAACCCGCCCGTGAAAAGCTGGTCCCGCGGGGGCGCACGTTCACCACCTGGAGGGCGTGACAGGGACATCAAACACCGTCGCATCATCCGCTCGCTTCCGTATCCTTTTGAATGACGGATGCCGCAATTTCCCGTCACCTGTCCAGGTGCGATACTCCACCTCGGCGACGAGCATCGGGCGCACGAATACAGCACCCTTGCGCCGCAGCGACACCGCCGGCTTGTCGGTCCTGATCTCGTCGAGCAGCTCGCGCAGCTTGATCGATTCCTGATAGCTCCAGCCCGTCCCGCAGCCTCCAACACGGACGAGGCCCTCGCCCTTTCGTGCCGCCAGCAGCAGCCGGCCGATCGCGCCCGGCACGGTCGACGGCTCATAGCCGACGATCACGAAGCTGTCGCGCTGCCGGCAAGTGATCTTCAGCCAGCCGCCACGACCGGAGCGGTAGGGTTTCTCCCTGTCTTTGGCGATGATGCCTTCCAGGCCGTGCGCGCAGGCAACCCGAAAGAACCGTCCGCCTGGACCTCCTTGGAAAGCCGGATTGCCCCTCACCGCCGGCGAGGAGCGGCTCCAATTGCCGGCGGCGCTCGCGAAGCGGTAACCGTCGCAGGTCGCGGCCGTCGAAATAAAGGAGGTCGAATGCGTAAAGAACGATCGCGCCCGCTTCATGCGACGACGGTAGGCGCCCAAGAGCACGCTGCCGCACTCCGAAATCTGAACGGCCCTTGTCGTCGAGCACGACGGCCTCGCCGTCGAAGATGGCCGTTTTCACAGCAAGCCGCCGCGCATCGTCGGCGATAGAGGGAACGCGCTCGGTCCAGTCATAGCCGCCGCGTGTGATGACGCGCACCCTCCCCGGCTCCACGTGAACCGCGAGGCGGTATCCGATGGGGTGGACGCCCCTCGACGGCCTCGAATGTGACAGTATCTGGAGGGTGTTCCTGCGAGGAGAATGGTTATGAACGAGATCGGCATCATCGGCTTAGACTTGGCAAAGCAAGTATTCCAGATCCATGGCGCGAGCCCCGATGGGAGGGTGGTTCTCCGCAAGAAGCAGGGGCGCGGCAGAATGCTCGAGTTTTTTGCCAAGCTTCCAAGCTGTATCGTCGCGATGGAAGCATGCGCCAGCGCGCATTACTGGGGACGAGAGATCGGCAAATTGGGACATGAGGTTCGACTGATCAACCCGTCCTATCTGAAGCCTTTCGTCAAGCGCCAGAAAAACGATGCCGCCGATGCCGAAGCCATCGCGGAAGCTGCCTCCCGTCCGACCATGCGCTTTGTCCCGATCAAGAGCGCTGAAAAAAAAGCAGGCCTCCTCGATGACGTTCAAGGTTCGCGACCTTTTGGTCCGACAGCGAACGCAAACGATCAACGCGTTGCGGGGGCATCTGATGGAATACGGCTTGGTCGTCGCGCAAGGGATGCGAAACGTTCCCCGCCTGCGGCAATTGATCGAAACGCATCCGGACCTGCCAGAGACCGCCAGAAGCCTGAGCTTCGGACTTTTGCAGCACATCGAATCTCTCACGGATAAGATCAACGCGGTGAGCAAGACTTGCGAGCCAGAGCGCGACAGGACGAGGTTGCCTCGCGCTTGACCACCATCCCAGGGATTGGTGCAATTTGCGCCACAGCAATGGAAGCCTTGGCACCATCGGCGGCGGCCTTTTCCAAGGGCCGTGATTTTGCGGCGTGGATCGGGCTCACGCCTAAACAGAACTCGTCCGGAGGCAAGGAGCGTCTGGGAAAGACATCGAAAATGGGCAGCGGGATCTGCGGCGGCTGCTCATCATTGGAGCCACGACCGTCGTCCGCTGGGCGAGGCGACGCGGCGCGCCGGCTGGTACCTGGCTGGCAAGAATGCTTCTGACGAAACCGCCAAAGCTGATTGCAGTCGCTCTGGCCAACAAACTGGCACGTATCGCCTGGGCTCTCATGGCCCGCGGGGGCGTCTACGAAGCTGCGGCCACTGGCCCTGCCTGACGCAGCAGCCAGAAGTCGCGAGACGTCGGGAATGTGGTGAGGTCTAACGGAGGATTATGGGCAATCGGTCAGAGAACGGGATCGGATAAACCAGCAGTGGGATGAGTGCTCAGAAGCGCGCGTAGCCGATTGGGATCCGATCCACGAACTCCATAAAGGCCCGCGGCGTCTCGATCTCGCCGTTGGAGGCAGCCGCCGTCGGAACAAAAAGATAGCCTCAGTGTTTTAGGGCTCCCACGACAGGAGGAACGCACGTGACTGAAGCCCGCGACAATTTCATAGCCTGGCTGCGCGACGCGCACGCAATGGAAGAACAGGCCGTCACCATGCTCACCGCTGAGGCCGGCCGCCTTGATGACTATCCGGAACTCAAAGCCAAGGTCGAAACCCACCTTGAGGAAACGAGAGAGCATGCCCGTAAACTGGAGATATGCCTTGATCGCCTTGGTGACGACTCATCCTCGATCAAGGACGTAGCGGGTAAGGCCACAGCGATGGCGCAGGGGCTGAGCGGCATGTTTGCCAGTGACGAAGTAGTGAAGGGCTCGCTGGCAAGCTACACGTTCGAACATATGGAGATTGCCAGCTACCGCATATTGATAGCGGCGGCGGAGGAGATCGGAGATATGCAGACAAAGTCGGTTTGCGAAGAGATCCTCCAGGAGGAAACAGCGATGGCTGACTGGCTGGCAACGCATATAGGAGGTGTCACGCGGCAGTTTCTGACGCGTAGCGAAGCCACGAGATAGCTTTGACGGGCCGCCTCGACCATCCGAGATTTTCATCGGAACGATCGGTCCGCACATCCTGCCATATAAAAGCTGACCGGCCCAAGCAGGTCAGAAAGACCATCGCAGATCTGGCAGATCTGGCACCAAAGCGGTTCACTAAAGCAAAAGGCTCGGCGGGTCTTGGCCTGCCGAGCCCGGTTACTGCCATCGCTTTGCTCGGGACATCGGCCGTGGGACTTCATACCAAAGGAGATGTCACTGGTGGCGATATTCGCCTCCCGGTGGATCACCACCTGATGGCTGCGCTACTTCTTCGCAAGGTAGCCCATCACCTTCTCACGGCTCGGCCCGGCTTCACGGATCGCCTCGAGCGCCTTCTGCCGTGTCACTTTGGCCGTCTTAACGATGTACGCCACCTCATGCTCCTGGGTGGAAACACGCGATCGGTCGCGGCCTTTCTTCTTCGGATCGTCTGCCATTTCCTTCCTCCGACTTTATTGATGAAGGATAGGACCCGGTTCGTCCGCGGCAAGATCTCGAAGGCTCGTGGGCTCGCGATGGCGATCGCGGCGGTAAACGCCCGGAGCAACGATCACTCCGTTATGAAATGGTCTCCCGACTGGCTCTTGTTTGCCCGTTCGCTTCCGCTTCGAGCTGCTCGACTGCCGCCTCGATATGCTCTGGCTGTTCGTGCTCGAGCCCGACTACCCCGTTCCGGGTCTCACGCAGTGACACAATGATCTCGTCCAGCTTGGCGTGAATTGCCGCCGTGTCGCGATAGCCTTGGATCAAAACAACGCTGGTGATCACTATTGCCGCCACTGACAGAGCATAAGTGACGACGCCCGTGAGCCCGAAAGGCACCAATGCTGTGCTGACAACCATTGCCAGAATCACGAAATAGAAGCCGGGAGGGCGAGAAAGAAAATCAGCCATTCCAAAAAGAAAATGATTCACTATCAGTTCTCCCGCAAAAGCGTTGCTCTCAATAACGCGCCAATGCCAGATCTGGTTCGGCTGGGTGTTCGCGTCGCGACTGCGCGCCAAGCGCGGTGGCCGCTATGTCCGTTGATGATGCCATAGAACTGGTCATAGCTTCCTGAAGCCGTCGAATGGCCGGCAGCGGCCCTCAGTCCCTCCGACGGGCGCACTCTCATCTGGATGCAGACGTCCGCCAAGAACCGCATTGACATTATCGAGAACGGGAACATATCAGAAACACCGACGGCGCAGTGCGGTCGCTCCTCCACGACATGCGGGATATCGGCAACCTCAACCGAGGAGGGAATAGGCATGTCTGAAGAACCCAAACCCAAATACCAATGGCGGCATGGCCAGACGTCCCGAAACACTTTTCCGGGTACGACGGCAGCCGACATATCGCACATCCGCTGGTACCACATGGGATGGTGGGATTGGTACATGACCTGGAATTGGGCAAAAACGCCAACACCTGGATGCCACCGAACGGCCAGGCCGATTCCGCAAGGGCGGCGGCGCTCGAAGCGGAGGCATGCTACGATGCCGTCCTCAGGTGTGAATGGCCGATCATCTTGCTAACAAAACAATCCGGGCGGCTTGAAGATTATCCTGAGCTCAGGGCCCGGATCGCTGCTCATGTGCAGGCAAAGTGCGACCACGTCGCTATGCTTGAGCAATGCCTCCAGCAGCTTGACGCCTCCACCGCCAAGGATGTCCCCAGTCGGGATATGGTCGTTCGAAAAAGATTCAGCGCGCCGGTCAGCCCCCCTAGGTAGATTAGCGATAAAGAAAAAGCACAGGGGCGAAATGCCGCGTGAAGCATCCTCATGTAGGCTGCTTTGCGGCTGCGTCAGCCTCTGTGAACTGTTTCGCAGTTTCGAGCTGCGTTCGCAAAAGCCGGACAGGGATTCCGCTAAGTCGCGGACATTCGTTTCACTAAGTCGCGGACAGTTTGGTGGCGGTGGTCCTCGGGTGCCTGGTTGTCTTCATGAGTGATTGATTTCGTCGTTTTCGCCGCCGGTCAAGAGCGGGGGCGCTTTTTGCTTTCGCATGCTGTCGCCCCGGAGGGTGATGCGGTGGGCGTTGTGAACGATCCTATCGAGAATGGCGTCGGCGACGGTGGGGTCTGCGATCAGGTCATGCCATCTGGCCACCGGAACCTGGGCGGTGATCAGGGTGGATTTGCGCCGATAGCGTTCCTCGATGATTTCGGACAGATGGAAGCGCTATTGGTCGGTGAGGTTGTGGGTTCCAAAGTCGTCGAGAATGAGCAATTGCACGCGCGTGAGCTTGTCGGTGAGGCGGGGGTAGCGGCCATTAAGGCGGGCGAGCGCTAGGTCCTCGAAGAGCCGTGGGTCAGGCGCAGGATCGTCCGGATGTCTCTCACGCTCGTTCGTCTCGCTTGCTTCCGTCTTGGCATGGCGCCTCTCAATGTCTTCGTGAGACGCCACATTGCCAAAACGGCGCAGCCGAGAACCGGCCGTAAAATCCGCCCCGGAAACTGTCCGGGATTTAGCGGAATCGCCATCCGCGAGTTACTGAAATCGGTGTCCGGGACTTACTGAAACACGCAGCAAGATTAGGTCGCCGCCATCGGTCGTGTCGCCGCTATGGCGCTCGGCAATCTAACGCTTTTAGAGATGGCCAAGCAGGTGCGGTCGATGCTGGAGAGCGTTGTCGATGCCGGTCACCCGTAGACTGCCTCGCGCACGGAGGCGGCGACGCCATCAACGCCCGTGCTGACCTGCGCGGAGCGAGGCGGAATCAGCATCGCTCCGGAAGTAACGCGAGGCCGCCTCCGTGCCGGCGGCCTTCATCCATGATGGCGAAGACGTTCCTGAATTGCCGTTCGACTGTTGATTTATCCCGGTAGGATAAGCGCATGAGCCTTACGACCGCCTTCATTGCCGAGCTAATCAGTGCCGCCAACGAAGCGGACAGGCTGACCACGTTCGAGATCAAAGGGCTGCTCAATCGGTCGATCGCCGATACGCGACATGCGCGAGGAGAACGGGATCTCGGGCAGCAACCGGACGAAGAATGTCGTTGTCGATCTGCAGGTTGCCGCGGCGCGCCGATAGCCTAAAGTCAGAGACGCACTCTTGTATGCGGCCGACCCATAAGAACGTTGAAGGTTGTGTTGGAAAGAGGGGCTAGCGGGTGGAGCCCCTTCCTGCCGGAACCGCCAAGCTCCCGACGCCGTTCTTTCTTCCGAAGGAGATGCTCAATGGCAACGAAAGACACCAATGCAAAGCCTGAGCAGGCGAAGCCGAAAGACGTCCGTCAACCTGCGGATCGCAAGAAGCATCCGGACGAGGAGTCGATTGCACCACCGACGGTCCAGCCTCCCGGCGCTAAGGACACGAGCGAAAAGCCGAAAGTTAATCCGGTTACCGGTGGGCCGATGTAGTCCGCGCGAGCGCACAATGCCTCAGATCGCGATAGCATAACTCGAAGGTGTGTTCGTCGCCCAATCTCCTGCGTGATTGCGCTCAACGTCCTCGGCCGTGGGGCATACATAAACTCCGCTATGTTGCGGTCTCCCGACCGACACCATGCTTTACGGCATTGGTGGTCAGTTCATGATGGTGTAAGGACGATCGACAAAGAGCCGCCGAACGCTGCCGGCGACAAGAACAACCCGTCCTGACTGCAGGAGACGATCAGAACCTCGCTCGCGCGAAGCCGTTGTCGTAGCAGATATATCGAAGGACGAACCATGAGAGTGCTTGTGGTAGGCGCTTCCGGCCTGATCGGCTCAGCGGTATGCGCAATGCTCTCCGAACGCGGCATGAAAATCGTGCGCGTAATTCGGCCTGGCTCTGCGCTGGCGGCTGAAGCAGGTGGGAATGTCGTCGAACTCGATGTTGCACAGGCCGGCGAGCCGGCAGCCTGGCTACCTCATTTGTCAGGGATTGCAGCGGTGGTGTACTGCGCAGGCACACTACAAGACGGTCCCGGCGAGAATACGTCCGGCGTTCACGAACGCGGCCCGGCGGCTCTATTTAGAGCCTGTGAACAGGCAGGTGTGCACCGCGTAATCCACTTCTCTGCGATGGGAGTCGAAAAGGAACAGCCCTCGTCCTTTTCGCAGACGAAGCTCGAAGGCGACAAGGAATTGATGGCACGAGATCTGGACTGGGTCATCCTGCGCCCCTCGGTGGTGCTCGGTCCCGGCGCCTATGGAGCCAGTGCCCTCTTCAGGGGGTTGGCGGCTTTGCCAGTCTTGCCACTCATGCCGAACACCGGGCTGCTTCAGGTCGTGCGCCTGGAAGATGTGGTGCAAACGGTCGAAATATTCCTCAGTCCGGATGCTCCCAAGCGCCTCGTGCTGGAACTCGCCGGTCCGGAGGTCCTGTCCTTTGAGGACGTTGTAGGCACCTACCGGCGTTGGTTTGGTTGGCCGCCTGCTCGAGTAATCAGGGTGCCTCACCTTCTGGCCGAGCTCATCTATGGGTTTAGCGACTTCGCCGGAGCTCTGGGCTGGCGTCCGCCGACGAGAAGTACGGCGCAAAAAGAGATTGCGCGCGGGGCCGTTGGCAATAATCGGCTCTGGCTCGAGACAACGCAAATTCAGCCACTGGCATTGTCCGAAGCACTCGCGAGAACGCCGGTGTCTGTCCAGGAACGTTGGTTCGCGAAGCTCTACCTCTTGAAACCCATCATCTTCGTTATCCTGTCGCTGTTCTGGGCCAGTACAGGCATTGTCTCCCTTACCTCCGGATACGGCATCGGCGTCGATCTGATGCGACGGACCGGAGCCGGTATGCTATCAGAGCCGAGCGTCGTTGCCGGGGCGCTCGCGGACATCATTGTAGGGCTCGCGATCGCCATTCGTAGAACCAGCCGGATCGGACTCTATGGAGCGGTCGGCTTGTCGGTCTTTTACGCGCTCGCTGGAACGGTCCTGCTCCCCGAGTTGTGGAATGAACCGCTTGGACCCCTCACGAAAATCTTCCCGATCCTGGCGCTACACTTCGCCGCCCTGGCGATCCTCAAGGAGCGGTGATGCTTTATTTCTTGCTCAAGTATCTGCACCTCATCGGTGCCTCAGTCCTGCTGGGCACGGGTGCCGGTATCGCGTTCTTCATGCTGCTCGCCCATCGCACCGGCCGCGCAGAGGTCATTGCTGCCGTTGCCCGCATCGTCGTTGTGGCCGACTTCCTCTTCACAGCAACCGCCGTCATCGTGCAACCGATCACGGGCGTCGCCCTTGCCTGGCATGTCGGCTACGCCTTGACGGAGGGATGGATTCTGCTTTCGCTGCTTTTGTATGTCGTGACGGGCGCGTTCTGGTTGCCGGTTGTCCGGATGCAGATGCAAATGCGCCGGCTCGCGGAAACGGCGCACAAAGGCAACGAACCCTTGCCAAAACGCTATCACCAGCTTTTCCGCTTGTGGTTCGCCTTCGGCTTTCCGGCGTTTGGGGCGGTTCTCGCGATTTTCTGGCTCATGATAACGCGACCGGCGATCACCTTGGGATAGCGAACTCTTGGCCTCACATCCTTTGGAACATTCCTTACGCCGGAAAGTTTGGGGGACTTCATTCATCGTCAAGCACCGGTTCCGACGCAGGAGGACAGTGTCATGCCCAAGATCTCGACGCTGACGGTGGTCGGTGCTGCGGCACTCGGAGCCGTAGTCTATAGCTTGGAGGCCAATTCGGACCCCTTGCCGCCCGATCTCACCTACCGGCCGCTCGCCACACTGCCGTTTTCGCAGGTGAAGGAGATCGATGAGGCGCAGAAGTCAGCCGTGATGCAGAGGCAGCTCGACACGCTGAACCGGCGTTACGATCTCTCGAACCGTCCCGAGGAAGGCGCAATGATGTCGGGAGGCACCCGGCCCGTCCAGTCTGGCGTCAGAGTGAAGTTGCCCGACGGGGTGAGCTGGGATTCTCTTGCGTCGATGACGCCCCAGGAAATCCGCGAGAAGAGATTGCTGCCGGAGGGCTTCATGCCTCTACCGCATGTGAAGCAGGCAACCGGCGGTCAGGTCTTTCCGAACCGGCAGATCGAAGAGATCAACAGACAGGAGGCGCGCGACCTCCGCCGCTTCGACGTTGATTTCGATCTTCCCGATCATATGACACCGGAGTTCCCGCCGCCTATCTTCCTGACCACGCATCCCGAGCTCGGTGACGTTTCGCGGGGTCAGTTGCTGACGATCAAGAACCACTACGAGCTCTTGAACGGGATCATCACCCCTGTGCAGATGGAGGGGCTGAGATTGCTGCTCACACCTTTCCCGCAAGAGGAATTCAACCAGACCGAAGATCGGAAGGTGGCAGGGCAAAGTCTTGGAGTCGCCTGCCTTGATTGCCATGCCAATTTCAGCACCAACGGTGCGTTCCACTTGACGCCGGACATCCGGCCGCAGGCTTCCCGCTTCCGCCTGGACACGACAAGTCTGCGCGGCATGTTCAACCAGCAAATTCACGGTTCAAAACGGTCGCTGCGGTCGGTGGAGGATTTCACTGAGTTCGAGCAGCGCACCGCGTATTTCAATGGCGATCACGTCAGCGCAACGCGCAAGGGGGCCAACTTACCTGATAGGACCAACCAAGTTGCGATGATGGCGCAGATGCAAAACATTATTAATTTTCCGCCGGCTCCCAAGCTGGACATGTTCGGACGCCTCGATCGGGCACGTGCCACCGATCGGGAACTCGAAGGTGAAAAGGTCTTTCTCGGGAAGGGTAGATGCGCGGATTGCCACATCCCGCAGACGTCATTCATGGACAACAACATGCATGACCTCAAACTGGAGCGCTTCTACGACGTTGGCCGGACCATCAACGATTTCGTCGCCATACCGGACGGACCGATCAAGACCTTCACGCTTCGCGGTATCAAAGACACGCCGCCATATCTGCACGACGGTCGCCTTATGACGTTGGCGGACACGGTGGAGTTCTTCAACCTCGTGCTTGGCGTGAAGCTGAGCCAGCAGGAAAAAGACGCACTGGTGGCCTATTTGCTGACGCTCTAGCCGAGCCGAGGAGGAGATGATGTCCCGCTTTGCAGGTTGTTACCTTGCTACCGCCCTTCTCGCCGTGCCCGCCGCCGCCCAGATCGGCAACCCGGCGGGGCTGGATGCCGATACGCGGATGGCTAAGCCCGGCGTTCCGGCGCTCCACCAGACGAACAACCAGGATCGCTTGTTCGCCCGGCTGGCGGCAGCAGGCGGAATGGCAGAGGTCGAGCTCGGGAAACTGGCGGCCGGCAAGACCGAGACCGAAGCTGTCAAGGAGTTCGCAAACCGCATGGTCACCGATCATGGCACCGCGAACGACCGGCTCAAGCAGCTCGCGGAAGCGTCGAAGATGCCCCTGCCCGAGAAGCTGGACGCCGAGCACGCCGCGATCAGGAAAAGACTGCAGTCGCTCAATGGCAAGGCGTTCGACCTCGCCTATATCAAGGCCCAGATCGTCGACCACCAAAAGGCGTCGCACCTCCTGCAGTGGGAGATATCCTCCGGCGAGGACGCTGAGCTGCAGAGATACGCCGCAGAGATCCTGCCTCGCGTCTTGCTGCATCTTGAAATGGCCCGGAACATACATGACGAGCTTGCCGGTGTCGTGACCCAGTAGTTGTTACTCCACGCTGGTCGGTACGTCAGCCCGCTCATAGGTCACTGTGGCGTCGGAAAGTCGGCCGCACGAGTGCGGGTGACGCCTTTAAAGCCGAAGCGAGCCACGCCGCATGCCAAGGCCCCTCCCCTTGACCAGAGATTCTCGTCCGCTCGCCTCGACGTTGCACTTCCGGCGAAATCGTTCCGCCTAGTGCCAGACCGAGCGCCATCGCAATAAACGTCGCCCGATCGACCGCTTCGAAATGGCCGTCTCCCATCCAGGGGTCAACCGCTTTGGCACGAAGCCATAGTCAATCAAGGCCGCGGTTGCGGCGATTAGCGCGGCTTTCGGGTCACAATCGATGGAGCCCTCGAATGGCCGGCCGCCAGCCATACTTGAAACGGTACAGCCCAGAAAATGGCGGACACGTGATGCGTGCAGTAGCCGAACAGCGTGTGCCTCGCGTCTGCGGACCTGACACTCCCGGCAGCGTCGCCATACATCCAGTGACTGGTCGCATTCGTCGGCTGGAAGATGCTCTTCCCTTCCGATCTTGCAAGCAATGCCAGCGCGACGGTTGTCACTATACTGGTCACCGTGCCGGTTACGACCGCCGCCAGTGCCGTTTCCTGCCAGCTTGGACGCTGCCGCAGCAGCAGCAGCGTCGCCCGGCTGACGCCGTGTTTGCCGCCCGGACCGGCACGGGAGGTCCGCAGTTTATCGCGCATTCTTTCATCTCCGTAAGGCTCACCCAATCTTTGAGCGGCCGTGAAGTTCCCCCGGTCCGCCGCGTCCGGACCTTGCGTCAGGGCGCACAGTGAACATCCGCGACGAGATCTGATTGTTTTGGAACGTGCTCGGTGGGAGTGCAATCAATCATCACTGGGGTTGGCTCAGCGGTCCAGCGGGCAGCCGTGCACGGCGGTGAACCCCGAAATGGTGCTGATTGGAGGGGATCGCACCTGCGTGGGACAGGCTCGTCTTGTTCTGTCGGAGCTCCCGGCGGCCTACCCCCGGTGCTGATGCGGTTTGTCGGTATGCCGGCCGCCGTACTGTTCGTCCAGTTCGTGAATCAGAGCCTCTCCCTTCTCTTCGTCGACTAGCCTGAGAAGCTCGTCTACTTTCGCCTCCACCCGATCGGAGCCCTCCTTGGATTGCGGAGAGCCGACGAACAGCAAGAAAGCCAAACCACCGACCTGCCAGAGCAACTGCAGGAATTCCGACTGCCAATTTTCGAGCGTATCGCGCGACATCTCTATGAGGTAACCGCTGGTATCTGCCGGCTGACCAAGGGCGGTCTGCTCGTCGACATAAGCAAACCAGCCGAATATCCAGTGGCCGACGATGGTCAGAATAAAGAAGGCTAGCGTAATCCACGCGTAACTGTACGACCGCCAGATCGAGTGCGATTTTGGCTCGCTCATCGATAAGGTTCCCTTTCCGCTCTCAAACGTCGTCTTCGGCCTGGAGCCGCAAGAATATGACTGTGAACCGGTGAAACCGTAATAGATCGAACGTTGCCGGAACGGCTTTGTTCCTTCGGTGGCGCTCGTGGCCGGAAACCCGTGAGCGGACGCGGCCTGCTCCGCCGGATCGTCCTCGCCGTCGAGGATGGCGTTTCCACAGCAAAGCCGCCGCGCATCGTCAGCGGTCGAGGTGAACGGTCACTCCAGTCATGCCGCCGCGCGTGATGATAGTGTTCCGGCCGGGCTCAATGTGAACTGTAAGGTTGTAGCTGTCCCACTTCACGTCGGAAACACAATCCTGCCAAGAGCCCTTTCGCGGCGGAACATTGCGGCGGCGCAGCGATTGGGGGGAGGTTCCGGAGCCAACAGAATGCCCGCTTCTCCGCATCGGCAATCTTGGCCCGGTGTTGTTCATCGCTTGAACTTAGGTTTGTTCATGAAGATCGCCCAGATTGCGCCGCTGTTCGAAAGCGTCCCGCCGAAGCTCTACGGCGGAGCCGAGCGGGTCGTCCACCATTTGACGGAAGAGCTCGTTCGACAAGGGCACGAGGTCACACTGTTCGCGAGCGGCGACTCGATGACATCGGCGAAGCTCATATCTTGCTCGAGAACGGCGTTGAGGTTGAACCCTGCCATCCAGGATCCGATCCCCTATCACGTGATGATGATTGAACAGGTGCGCCGGCTAGCGAAGAGTTTCAATATCCTGCACTTTCACATTGACCTACTGCACTTCCCGGTCGTTCGCAGCTTCGCCCACAAGACGCTGACAACGCTGCATGGGCGGCTCGATCTCCCCGACCTCAAGCCGTTCTACGACGTCTTCCCCGATGTCCCGCTGGTTTCGATCTCGGACGACCAGCGAAAACCTATGCCGCCGGTCAACTGGGTCGGCACGGTGCACCACGGACTGCCACCGGACGTCCTGCCGTTCAACAGTCATCCGAAGGGCAATTATCTCGCCTTTCTTGGCCGCGTCTCACCCGAAAAGCGGCCCGACCGCGCGATCGAAATCGCTGATCGGGTCAATCTGCCGCTCAGGATCGCCGCCAAGATCGACAAGGTAGACGAGCACTATTGGCGCAGTGAAGTCGAACCGCTGGTGCAACGGTCTGCGAATGCCGAATTCATCGGAGAGATTAACGAGCAGCAGAAGGCTGAATTTCTCGGAAATGCGCGCGCTCTTCTCTTCCCGATCGACTGGCCGGAACCCTTCGGCCTGGTGATGATCGAAGCTATGGCCTGCGGCACGCCGGTGATCGCCTTCCGCTGCGGCTCCGTGCCGGAAATCATCGATGACGGCGTTTCAGGCTTCGTCATCGACAGCATGGAGGAAGCGGTGAAGGCGGTCCAAAGCCTCGACCGCATCGATCGCCGCGCTGTTCGGGCGACCTTCGAGGAGCGCTTCACTGCGCAGCGCATGGCAAGCGACTATCTTGAAATCTATCGCGGCCTGGCGGGCGGACGTCAAAAGGTCATGTCGATTCCCGCTATCAGCGACAGCGGGTTTGGCAGTGATTTGACCGAGGTCGTCTGATGTAACGGAGACCGAACCTATGGCAGCCGATATCTATGGGGGACCGGCGGAAGCCGGTCCAGGCGAAATAATTGCCGACAATCTCGTGCCTGCAGCAGTCTCGCGGTACGAGCGGAGCTCGAGATCTTTAAAGCATGGCGACACCTTCGCCGTGTTCGACTATCTCGGTGATGCGTTCTCCTCTCCGGCCAACCCAGAGGGAATCTTTCACCGCGACACACGCCATCTCTCGCAATTCTTACTGTCGTTGAACGGCGCTCGGCCACTGTTGCTGAGTTCTACCTTGCGGGACGATAACGCCACGCTCGACTGTGATCTCACCAATCCGCGTCTGGTGCTTGGTGACGGCGAGGTGTTGATGCACGACCTCATTCATGCGCGGCGCACCCGCTTTCTGTGGCAGGAGGCATGTTACGAGCGCCTCATGCTTCGCAATTACGATGACGTGCCGAGGACGCTCAAGGTCGAGATAGTGTTCGCCGCCGATTTCGCCGACCTCTTCGAAGTGCGCGGCACGCCGCGCCAGCGCCGCGGCATGCATCATAGTCCGCTGGTCGGCAACGATCGGGTCTTGTTGGCCTATGACGGCCTCGACGGTCGGACCCGCAGCACGCTCCTCCGTTTCGACCCGCAGCCGAATGCCCTCTCCGGACGCGAGGCGAGCTTCGTCGTCGAACTGGCGCCTCACCAGGCGCAATCAATCTTCATCGAGATCATCTGCAATGCCCGCCAGGAGCACCGGAACTCTCCGGCCCTCACCTTTTTTCTCGCGCTTCGCGATGCAAGGCGGGCGCTACGCTATTCGTCCTCGCGCGCCACCGCTATCGTCACCTCCAATGCGGCCTTCAACGAAGCCATCAGGCGCAGCGTCGCCGATCTCTACATGTTGATCACGGAGACACCCGAAGGTCCTTACCCTTACGCTGGCATCCCTTGGTTCAGCACGGCCTTCGGCCGCGATGCTCTCATCACCGCGCTGGAGACGCTGTGGCTGGATCCCGAAATCGCCAAAGGCGTGCTCAACCATCTCGCGGCCAATCAGGCAACCCAGTTCGATCCTACCGCCGATGCGGAGCCGGGGAAGATCCTACATGAGATGCGCTATGGCGAAATGGCGGAGCTGGGCGAGGTGCCCTTCCGGCGCTATTACGGCAGCATCGATTCGACACCGCTCTTCATCATGCTCGCCGGCGCCTACCTCGATCGCACCGACGATCTGCAGACGGCCCGGAAGCTCTGGCCACACGTGGTGGCGGCACTCGACTGGATTGAACGTTACGGCGATCGCGACTCGGACGGCTTCGTCGAGTACGGAAGCCGGAGCGCGAAGGGCTTGGTCAATCAAGGCTGGAAAGACAGCCACGATTCGATCTTTCATTCCGACGGGAGATTGGCCGAGGGGCCGATCGCGCTTGCCGAGGTACAAGCTTATGTCTTCGGCGCCTGGCAGGCGGCCGCTCGCCTGTCGCGGAAGCTCGGCCATGTCGACGATGGGTTGCGGTTTGAACGACGAGCGGAAGATATCCGCACCCGCTTCGACGATGCTTTCTTTGACGAGCAACTTGCAACCTATGTGCTGGCCCTCGACGGCGAGAAGAAGCCCTGCCGCGTCCGCTCCTCCAACGCCGGACATGCACTTTTCACCGGTATCGCGCTGCCGGAACGCGCCGACAAAGTCGTCTCGACACTGATGGCGCAATCTTCCTTCTGCGGCTGGGGTGTGCGCACGATTGCCACCTCGGAGGCGCGCTACAATCCGATGAGCTACCACAACGGCTCCGTCTGGCCCCACGACAACGCGCTGATTGCGTCGGGTTTCGTGCGTTATGGCTTCCGTGCCGAAGCGGCCAGCCTCTTCGAGGGGCTGTTTTCGGCATCGACCTACATCGACCTCAGACGTCTGCCCGAACTCTTCTGCGGCTTCCCACGCCGGCGTGCCCGTGGTCCGACGTTCTATCCGGTTTCCTGCATACCTCAGGCCTGGGCGGCAGCGGCGCCGCTTTATCTGCTTCAGTCAATGATCGGCCTCGGCTTCGATCCCGCTAAGGGGCATGTCACGTTGAACGAGCCGACGCTGCCGCGCTTTCTCGACGAGGTCGTGCTGCGACGCCTGCGGACCGGTTCAGGACTCGTCGACATCGCGCTGCGCCGCTCCAGATCCCAGGTCGTCGTCGACGTTCTTGAACGGTCGGGACGAGTGAGAGTAGCGACCACACACTAGGCGTACAGCGCCTCCTCGCATGTTCAACAAGGTTGCTGCCTCCCCGGATACGCCGACTGCAGGTCGAAGAGCGGCTCCTGCGGCGGCGCCGCACGGTGGCCCCTCTCGTGCGGGTCGCGGCCGCTCATCCTCGCGAGGTACGGCGCCCTATAGGCGGGCTTCGTTCGATTTCGGACATGGAGCGTTCATCATCGATACCGAGCGTGTTCACGTCTTCGCCGACGGTCCGTTAAAACCTGCCGCACCGCGCCGCTGAGGCGAAAACACCCGGTATATCCGGCTCGATGGACATGGAGGAGGCGCGTGCAGCGCTCCGGCTATGTCGAGGTTCGCGACAATAACGCGACCTGGCGATCTCGCGCGCTTGGCGGGATGCTGGCCTCAACGATGTCATCGACATGATCACCATTCGCATGGACTTCGCCAGCTTCGAAGATTTCTGGACGCCTAGGGAAGGCAAAGACGGGTTTCGCCGAATATGTCGGCACACTCTGGAAGGAAGAAAGGCGCGAGCTTCGATGCACTCAGGTTGGCTTACCTACACGGCGAATGCGACGGCGCGCGCTCGCGCGCTTTATGGCATTCGCCCCTACGGCTTTCGGCGTTCTTTCCGGTACGCTGAAAGCCTGTCTGGCGGCGACCCTTCATCGCGCAAATTCCAGTGTTCCAGTCGATATATTATGCGATTTTCTCAGCCCAGAACGTGAACGTCATCCCAACAAGGGCGCACAGGGCTCGTGAAGAACGGCTCGCTTCGACCCAGAGCGGACGCTTGGGCACCAGCAAGAGTTGCCACCACGACGCCCACCGGCTAGCGGCCGTGAGCCGAGCTTATCAAGCATGCGATTGGCGGCGCTCGACACCCTTTGCCGCCAAAGTGTCATCGACCTCATCCGCCATCAGAAACTCCGACAGTCGCTTGGCAGCTTCTGCGTCCCTTGGATCGGCGCTGATGCCAATGGCGAAGTCGATGTACCTTTGCAGTTCCGCGGGAAATCGGCCGCCGAGCATGACATCAGGTGCGGCGGCGAGAATCGAAGTCACGGGAACGACCCCCAATTCGGCTTCCCCGCGGGCTACAGCCAGCGCTGTCTGCCCTCCCGTTCTGCCCACCAGCTTGGGCTTCACCTCGTCCGCTATCCCCAGGCGCTCCAGCAACCCGGAGAAGTAGCCGCCGCTGGTTCCGTCAGCGGCATAGGCGATTGATCTGGCGCTCTTCAATGCGTGTTCGAACGCTTCCACGGACGCTATGTCGAGCGGTGGACTGCCTGCCTTGGCTGCCACGCCCATTGCTATCCGGCCAACGCAACCTGACTCCCCACCTTCACCTTTCCCAAGGCGGTCAGATGCTGAACCAATGTGGATTGATGATGACGACGTCAAAAGGCTCACCGGCCTCAATCTGCTTCTTTACTGTCGGATTGGGTTCGAACTTGGCCGCAACAGTATATCCTGTCGCTGTTTCGAACGGAGATATGAGAGCAAGGACGGCGGGCCGGACAGCAACAGCGCCAAAAAGTCGGATTTCCTGATCCATGGCCTAACCTGAAATCGGTCAAAATGACTTCGCCTATCATATCCCGTGCAGCGACATGCTGTGAATGCGGAAGCTGGTTCGCAGATCGGCGGAAGTCAGGTTCGTGAGTCTGTTGCGCACGGGCGCGGCCGTCAATCTGCCGACCAACGCTTCGACTGTCTTGCCCGTCACCTCATCCTGAACGGCGAAGATGTCCTCCAAGCCACTGTCGAACCGTTCGGCCCAAAGGTGGTCCCCTCCAATCGCATCGATCAACCGGGCGTTTATACGCACACGCACCGCCGCCCGCGGAGCGCCGCGGTGACCAGGCACAGGGGTGCCGTTCACACGTCGGACGAACGCCCGGTCAGGGCCGCTTGCCAAAAACACGCCTATTCGCGATCCGGAAAACGAAATCGGCGAAACGAGCCAAAGCTTCTCCGATACGCCTCCCACTCGGCATCGGCAGCGGTCTTGCCGATATCCCGCAGAAGATGCTCGCTCTGTCGGTGCCATAGGACAACCGGATTGAGGGCAGCAATCCATAGATCATGCAGGCGCGTCCACCACCAGGGCCTCTCGGCTCCCTCGCGCATCTCCTCTTCGCCTTTACGGATGAAACTCATTGCACTACCCTCCAACCTCGACGTGCGTCGTCGTCCGCAACGATCCTCCGTCCCCGTCAAAAGGGTGTGAGGCCGCGTGTGATGGATTCGTAAAAAGATGGCTTTAGCGAATTCGATGAGACGCCCCTTCCTCACCCTGCTGGGCGGTTTCGACTGCGCGGGGCTTGTTGCGGGGTCTCCAGCCTCCACGCGCAAGGCGCGTGCCTTGATGGCCTATCTGGCGCTCCAGGCCGGACACTCCCAATCACGCGAGAAACTTGCCGCCTTGCTATGGGGCGGGGCGAGCGAAGAGCAAGCCCGCACGAACCTGCGGCAAACATTGTCAGTGCTGCGGCGAACGCTGGAGGCGACAGGACGGGAATGGCTCGTGATCAAGGGGGACCGGGTGACACTCGCCCTTCGCGATGCCGATCTTGACGTCTGGCAGTTTGAGGCCCTGGCCGCCGGCACCGCGACGGACGAGCTCGAACAGGCGATCGCCCTCTATCGCGGAGAACTGCTCGAAGGCTTCAATCTTGCGGAAGAGCCGTTCGAAGACTGGCTTCGCACCGAACGGGAAAGGTTGCGGCTGCTCGCCATTGCCGTTCTGGAGAAACTCATCAGCCGCCGCATCGCGGAAAACGAGTCGGGTGCCTACGTCCCCGCGGCAACACGCCTGCTCAGCCTGGAGCCGCTGCGGGAGGACATACACCGCACGCTGATGCGCGCCTACGCGACGAAGGGGCAGTTCAATCTCGCCCTCGCACAATATCAGCGCTGCGCAGATACGCTGCGCAAGCAGCTCGGCGTCCGGCCCGAGCCAGAAACACAGGCCCTCTACCAGGATCTGCGGGCGCGGCGCACGGCCCCGGTTGCCGGGCGGCCGCCAGAAGAAGGGGCGCTGTTCGAAGGCCGCCCCCAGACCCTCTACGTGAAATCGGACGGGGTCAGCATCGCCTACCAGGTGACAGGGGACGGCCCCTTCGACCTCGTCTATGTGCAAGGCTGGGTTTCTAATCTGGACTACGCCTGGGAGTCGCCGAGACTGTCGCGCGTTCTGCACCATCTCGGTTCCTTCTGCCGCCTGATCCGCATCGACAAACGCGGCACGGGCCTTTCCGATCGTGGCACCGGCTTTCCAACACTTGAACAGCGCATGCAGGATGTTCGCGCCGTCCTCGATGCCGTCGGATCGCAGAAGACGGTCCTGTTCGGCAGCTCGGAAGGCGGCCTCATGTGCATGTTGTTCGCCGCAAGTTATCCTGAACGCACGAGCGCCCTTATCTTGCACGGCGCCTATGCGCGAGGACTATGGTCATCCGACTATCCCTGGGGGCGCACCCGGAAGGAACTCGAAGAGGACCTGCTCGCCATCGAACGGGAGTGGGGCCGCCCTGCGGACTTCAGCCGGGCGGCCCCGAGCCTCGTCGACAATATGGTGGAACGCGAATGGTTTGCGGCTTACCTGCGAAATTCGGCATCCCCCGCCGATGCGGTCTCCTTGTGGCGCTGGAGCGTCGAGATCGATGCGCGCGAGATCCTTCCGGCGATTCGCGTTCCAACCCTGATCACCCAGCGAACCGGCGACCGTTGGGTTAAGCCAGAAGAAGGGCGTTATCTAGCAAGCCGCATTGCCGGCGCGACCTATGTGGAGCTGCCCGGTGATGACCATATCATCTGGGGCGCCGATGCCGATCGGCTGATGGACGAAATCCGGCGGTTCCTGGCCTCTGCCCAGCCTGGTCCGAGCGAAAGCACCTTGCTGACGGTCTTGCATCTGAACATTCAAGCCCACTACCCGTCCGAGAACAGCTCATCTTCCGGACGGATGAAAGATTGGCAGGACGACGCCTTTCGGCAGCTTCGTGCCGCCGATGGTGAGGCGATCGACCTCCAGGATTTCGGGCTTGTCGCTGGGTTCCGGCAGCCCAGCCAGGCGATCGCCTGTGCATTCGATCTTCGGGGCCGCCTCAATCATATCGGCCTGAATGTGCGAGCAGCCGTCCACATCGGCGAGTGCGAGAGGCACCATGGCCGCTACGCTGGCCCGGTTTTGCGGCTTGCCGCCGAACTTGCAGGCTGCGCGGGACCGGGCGATATCATTGCCTCCCGCACCGTGCGGGATCTCGTCATCGGTGCCAACCTCGCCTTTGATCCGCGCGGTCAGCTCGACCTGCCCGGGATCCCCGGCCCATGGCCGTATTTTTCCGTTGGACCGCACTCCTGAACGATGAATTCGGACCAAGCTCGCATACGTCAAAGCGCAGCCGCGACGTTCCCGACGATACATATGCGATCTTCGAAGCACAGAACGGGAACATCGCTCGTCAACGAACCTAGAGTCTGTCAGACCTACGTTGAAACGTATCCTGCATGCCTGAAATAGGCGGCGCATTCGTGCGGGCTGAACGCCTTGAGAACTTCGCCGACGCGCCGCCATGTCGCCTCGACGCTACGCTCGTCGGCCTTGCGCAGCAGGGTCTTGAGTTTGGCGAACATCATCTCGATCGGATTGAGGTCGGGGCTGTAGGGCGGCAGGAAGAACAGATGGGCGCCGGCGTCGCGGATGGCGCTGCGCGCCGGCTTGCCCTTGTGGCTGCCGAGATTGTCGAGGATGACGATATCCCCGGGGTTGAGGGTTGGCGCCAGGCATTGCTCGACCCAGGCGGTGAAGGCAATGCCGTTGATCGGGCCGTCGAGCACGAAGGGTGCGACGATGCGGTCGTGACGCAGCCCGGCGAGGAAGGTCAGCGTCTTCCAATGGCCATGCGGTATTCTGGCGATCAGCGGCTGGCCGCGCTGACACCAGCCGCGGCTGCGCGTCATGTTGGTTTTGACCCAGGTTTCGTCAACGAACACCAGGCGGCGCGGATCAAGTCGATGTTGATGGGTCTTCCAGCGGCTTCGGAAGCGCGCCACCTTCGGCCTGTCCTGCTCGCTGGCGATCAGCGTTTTTTTTAAATGTCTTGCCTTCGCGGCGCAGGAACCGCCAAACGGTGTCATGCGAGACATCGATCCCGGCCGCCTTCAGATCGGCGGCAAGCGCCCGCACCGTCCAATCGGTTTTGGCCGCCAGTCGGCGGTGAACCTCATCGGCCGCCGCGCCCCGCAGCATGGGTTTGACATGGCCCCCCATCTTGGCCGGCGCCAAACCGCGGCCGGACCGGTCGAGCTGGCCGATCCGCACCGCCGTCGCCGCCGATATCCCAAAGCGCAAGGCGGCCGCCCGCACGGTCATGCCTCCGGCCAAAGCGGCGGCGACGCGCTGGCGTAAATCAAAAGAAAGAGGTCGCGCCATCATTGCTGGCCTCCTCACCAGCAATGATCTTGAATCACAATCCCAACAAAAAGGGAATCCTGTTTCGATTCAGCTTAACGCTGACCGACTCTAAAATTCGTGCATGAGCGTCTGTCGGATCAACGGCCGCCCTCGACCCGGCTGTCATTGGCGTCCGGGGCAATAAATGCTCGATTGAGCCCCTTGCGGACGTAGCCGACGAGGACCCGGAATGGCTCGTTTGAGCCCGGTCCAGTCGTTCCCGCCACGCTTTACGAACGTCGGCTGTGCGCCCGATATCGTTGAAAAACTCGCAGTTTGGGCATCCGCGACGCTCTGCACGCGGTTTTTCAAAGGGTCGGCAAGGTGTCTCCCGTTCTGATGCGGTGGGACGGCTCCAGGCAACCGGCCATTATGCGGCCATGGCGGAGGATGGGAGGCGTGAAGGCCTAAGCTTTGCCAGCCTTCTGAGGTTTTGTGCCGTTGCTGCGAGCAGGAATTCATCGCGTGCACCACATGGACCGCGCAGTCTCAACCTGGCCATCCGCAGGATGCGCTTGAGGTGAGCGAAGAGCATCTCGACCTTCTTGCGACGATGCCGTGAACGCTCGTAATCGGGCGTGCTGGCAATGGCTCTGGCGACGTCACGGGCATCCTCATTGAGATCACGCGGGACTTTGCGAGCAACTGCATTCGGGCAGCAGCGCTGCTTCAGGTCGCACACATCACAGTCCTTCTTGCTGGCCCGATAAAGCCGGGTGCCTTCACTGGTGATGCCCGATCGGGGCGTCGCGTAGGTGCGGCGGAACTGAACCAGTTCCTTGCCCGCCGGGCAGATGTAGCGATCTCCCTCGCCATCCCAATTGAAGTCGGCACGCGAGAAAGTCCCGTCTGTCCGGTTGGACTTGTCGAACACAGGAATGTGCGGAGCGATCTCCTTTTCCTTCACAAGCCAGGCCAGATTGTCAGCGGAGCCGTAGGCACTGTCGGCGACCAGATAGCCCGGCTTCAGACCAAAGCGGTTCTCTGTTCTGTCGATCATGGTGCGTGAAGCGCCAACTTCAGCCTGTCGAATGGCACGGGTCGCTTCCACGTCAAGAATGACGCCATGGTCGGTGTCGATCAGATAGTTGGTGGCGTAGGCGAAGAAGGCATGGCCTTTATGGGCACCCGTCCACTGGGCTGCCGGGTCTGACGGGGAAACAAACTTCGGCGTTACCGGCGAAGCCGCACCAAAAGCAGCGTCATCAAGCACCGCCAAATATTCCTGAACGGAGCGGCCTGCATTCTCCTTCGCCTCTTGCGCGCTCCATTCTGCGCCCGATACCGAGCGCTGTTTGTTGGCATCCGCGGCGATCAAGCTGGCGTCGACGGCAAAGCCTTCAGCACCGACAAGTCCCTGCACCAGGCAGCGCTCAACCACCGTCTCGAACAGATGCCGAAGGATATCGCTTTGCCGGAAACGTCCATGGCGGTTCTTCGAGAAGCTCGAATGATCCGGCACCTTGCCGTCCAGTCCAAGCCGGCAAAACAAACGATAGGCGAGATTGAGATGAACCTCCTCGCACAGCCGGCGCTCCGACCGGATGCCCATGCTGTAGCCAATGATCAGCATGCGCATCATCAGTTCCGGATCGATCGACGGGCGGCCCGTGCTGCTGTAGTAGGGCTTCAACTGCGCGCGAACGCCATCGAGGTGCAGGTGGCTGTCGATCCGGCGTAGGAGATGGTCGGCAGGCACGTGCTCTTCGAGACTGAAATCGTAAAAGAGCTGCGCCGGAGCCGCCTGAAATCCCATCATTCGCCTGATCCCCTGCCAAATCACTCAGACGATTGAATCACGCGTCCCAAGTGCCTGCAATGACGAGTTTTTCAACAGTATCGGCGCATCGCAGCCGCCGCAGCCATGTGGCCGAGCGACCGCTCACCATCTGTGGACGCCCCCTAAGACGCAAGCGGTTTTTCGGCGGTTGGCACGTTGTCGGATGCTGCCATCTGTCCGGCCTCTTCATGCAGCGCAAAGGCTGCGGGCCCGCATGGGAGTGCGCGGACCGGAACCATATCACCCTGAGCGTGCTCGCTGGCACGGTGGTGAGCCCTGGTTCTTCCGGCCCCGTCTCGCCGACTGCTGTGCCATACCCTCCTTCGACCGACCACGTCTCCGACGGCCCCTGGCCGGCCCGGCTTACGCCGTGACCGCGGCCGGAGCTCGGTAACTCTCCTGCTTCATGAGCAGCGCCCATACGATCCGTGCCATCTTGTTGGCGAGCGCGACCGCCATCAGCATCCGCGGTTTGCGCGCCAACATCTGTTCCAGCCATGAGCCCTTCGGTGCGCCGCGCCTTGCTGCCTGCTTTATCACCGCCATGCTGCCGATGATGAGCAGATGCCTGAGCGTGCGCTCGCCCATTTTTGAGATCGCGCCGAGCTTCTGCTTGCCGCCCGTCGACTTCTGCAGCGGGGCAAGCCCGAGCCAGGCGGCGAAGTCGCGCCCCTTTGCGAAGGTCTCGGCCGGCGGAGCGAGCGCGGCGATTGCGGTTGCGGTGATCGGCCCGACGCCCGGAACCGTCATCAACCGCCGCGACACCGCATCCTCGCGGGCGCGCCGCGCGATCTCGCGGTCAAGGTCGGTGATCCTGCCGTCCAGTTCGGCCAGGAGGTCCAGCATCACCCTGAACATCGCAAGGGCTGCCGGCGGCAACGAGGAGGCCATCTCCTCCTCTTCGAGCAGGGGCAAGCATCGCCACATAGGACGGTCCCTTGGGCGCGACCCAGCCATATTCCGTCAGGTGGCCGCGGATCATAAGACCGCCGACCACGATGAGAGCGCCTCCGGGCCAGCCAGGCAGTTCCGCCAGCCATTCAAGGAACCGTCTTCGCGCGTGTAGGAGTGCGTCGCTGGGTGTCTTCGGTTGGCCCAGCAGGCGCTCAGCCAAGGGCATTCGGGATAGCCAGAACAGGCCGAAGATGGAAATGATCGCGCCGAAAACATCCATCCTGTTTGCTCTTTAAGCCCTCTCCGCCGAGCGCTGTTCAGCCGCTTCGCGCTCACAATCAACGCCATCGTCAAAGGCAGCATCGTCGTGGCGCTCGTGCAGGGGACGCTTGGTGCCCTGATCCTTTGGATGCTTGGTATCAGAGCCCCGTGCTTGGGGCACGGTGATGGTCATTTTCGCACTTCTGCCGGTGGTGGGGACCAGTCTTGTGTGGGGACCGATTGCGATCTACCTGCTGGCCTCAGGGGCGGCATGGCAGGGCGTCGTGCTGCTCGTCTACGGAATGCTGGTGATCGGGCTCGTGGACAATCTGCTGCGGCCGACCCTCATCGACAAGGAGACCAGGATCCCCGACTACCTGGTGCTGATCTCGACGCTTGGAGGTATCGCCACGTTCGGTCCGAACGGCTTTGTCGTCGGCCCGGTGATCGCCGCGCTGTTCCTGGCGGCGTGGTCGGTATTTCCGGGCGAACAATCGACCGCGGACAAAAGCAACAGACAAAAGTGAAAACCCGCGCTCTTCGTAGGCGGGCCGTTCCGTTGTGAGCTGCGCCGGCCCCTCAACGCACCACGCCGGCGATGCCGAGTAGGATCAGCGGAGAATGCCGCGCAAGCAGTTGTTCCGGCAATTGCAGAATTCGATCTTCCTGCATCGGGCCAATAACTCGGCCTCGATAGCAGGAACCATCCAGCAGATCGCTGGTTGGAAAAGGTGCTATGCGATGCCGGTTCGCGCGCTGCCTCTATTATTGAGCCGGTTGATTGCAATGCCAGCCATCCATTGGCGAGCGTTGCTCACTTTAGGGGATAGCGCTATGTCAGGAGGCAATGTCATGGGCGCATGCATCGGCGACGGATCTCATCTTATCTTGCCGGGTGAATTCGAGATGCTCAGGGATGCCCTGGAGATTTCCGTCCAAGAACGAAACCTGCCGATTGAGAGTGAAGAAGCAAAGGAACTCGCTGCACGACTGGTCGAACTCTATCACAACGGCGTCAGGGATCTGGCCGGCCTGCGCGCCATGGCCAAGCTCTTTTAGCCCAATAACTACAATCGGCGACAGCCGACCGCAATTCGAGGATGGAGACAATCCTCTCGTTCAGCCTCTGTTATTAGCGTACCGACGAAATGCGGTAGCGGCAATAAAGCTGCGTGTTAACCTGCCTCCGTGAGAAATGTTTCGGAGAATTACCCGGTAGCGGAGGTCGACTGCGCCGAGGGTAGCGCCGAGAACGCAGACGTCGGTTTCGTCACTGATAACGAGCGTCGAGACCCGATCGCGTTGAAGTCTCGAGTGGAGAGTGCCGTCAACCCACAAATCAACGGGATGTTCCTGAGGCCGATCGATGGAGTCGACCGGCAGGAACCAAAGGAACGCTTTTCGCCGCGGCGCGTTACCTCGTCCTGGCAACAGAAGCGGATTCGCAAAATGAAAGGCATTATTCTCTGGCTGATGGGTGTCCCCCTGATCGTCATCATCTTGCTCTACATGTTCGTGTTCTGATCGTGGCGGCGCCCAGAATTGCGCGGCCATCCCTTGAAAGAGCGCACCTTGTCCACCGACAAGGTTTCACCCCCATAGTTGAGCTCGGCAAAGATAGCTTGGCACTTAATTTGAGACTTGGCAGTTAATTTGAGATTGTCCCTTTGATTTTGGCACGTAATGTGAGATTCAACCGTCGACGAAATAGACGGTGTTTCTGCATGAACGATCCATTGCCCGACGAGATTGACGAAGCGCTTTGGGATGAGGCGTGTCGACGAGCCGAGGCGATCCGCGGATTCCGGGCTTCGAAAGAGATCGTGACGGTGAATCCAAAGTTGTAGTGGTTCAAGGAACAACTTCGATCTTGATCGCGTCAATGATCTTTTCCAGTCCTTCCGATTTGACCCACTTCCTGCCGACCTTCGTGAAGATGTTGCCGTATAGATTGTCGACTATTTGTCGATAAATGTGAGCAGTCCGGCTGTCGCTGCACCGGATGATAATCTGGCCCAAAGCTTTTGGATTCTCGAGGATCAGTTGGGCCTGGCGTAAGAATTGATCGATCTTGCCGGCGAAGCCCTGGTAGTGCCCGGACTTCTCAAGTTCCTTGAAGAAAACATCGTCATACTTACCTTTCGATTTCTTCAGTATGTCGGCGATCTCGGTGACCTCTTTCGAGTGCTTGTAGTCGACCAGATCGAGAGTTTCGGGCGCGGCCTTGTTTATTTCGAGATCATCGATCCTGACCTCGCGACCATCCTTGAGCTTCGCGGCCTGCTCGTAGTTCTTTCCCGTCTTCCCGACCTGGTACCGCCCCCAGGGTTTGTATTGGTCACCTTGCGGCATATTCCTTCTCTCGAACCCGACGTCCTTATAGGCCTTTGTCCTCTCGGCCGCAGACAGGGCCTTTGGACCGGTCTTTCCTGGCGTTTTTTTCCTCGGTCGCCGTCCTGCTCCTCCGCTGCCGCCGGATCCCGCGCCGGGCACGGCGCCTGGCATGCCCGGGACCTGGGGCTTCGGTGTCGGCGGGGCCGGGCTTGTCGCAGCCTTCGACGCTGCCGGGGCCTCGGCTATCGGCGCCTTTGCCGCTTTCTGCGATATCGCTTTTTCGATATCCGCAACCTGCTCGGCGGAGAGCACACGGCTCAGTTCCCGAACCGCCGCGTCCTGCGCCTTGCTCGCGGAAAGGACGCCCCCGCTCACTTTCTCAGCCTCTTTTGCAGCGGTCCGGAGCACGGTCCTGTTGAGACCGGCGACATTCTTGATGATCTGCATCGATTCAGCGGGCGTTGCCTTGGCGACGGCCACCACCATGGCGATCGGGAGGACTGCCTTGACAGCAGCTTTGCTGCCGCGCTGGGCGGCCCTCAAGCCTGCGCGGATCGCCTTCCACGCAGCGCCCGCTCCAGGCAATACGGCCAGCGCCACGTTGAGGCACCGCGCCCAGTCAGGGATCTTGTCGCCAGTTATAAGGTCCCGGCCCGTATATGCCTCTATGAGGCCCTTGATGTTCCCGATCACCGGCATGAAATCGAGCGCGAGGCTCAGCGCCGTGCCAAAGCACTCGAGGAAGTTCTGGGGTTTCAAGCATTCCTGAGCGGCCGACAGGAAGAAGTCGAACGCGATCTGCGTGCGGGGCATCACGCCCACGTTGTAGCCGCGAGGGTCGACCGTGCCCGGGAAACGAGGCGGGGGCGGGTGGAGCGCCCGGATGCGATCCTCGAGGACCTCTTCGGACAGTTTGACGCCGCTGTAGAATTGCTCTCGCGCGTAAACGACGACGATCTCGAATTCCTTTTCGGTGAGGCCGGCATCAAGCAGGAGTTTCTTGAAGTCCGCTTCGTTGCTGCGCCGTTCGGCCGCGATCACTTGCGGCGAAGGAAGCAATGCGCGAAGCTGCTCGTTTCTGTGGACCTTGCTTGCCTCTGGAAGCGCTTGCCTGAATCTCTCCAGTTCCGAGGGTGGCGGGCTCACGCCCGGGGCATAACACATGCGGTCCTCGGTGAGCGGGGCGGAGCACATCCTGTCGCTGAACCCGTCGCCCATCGCGCGGTTCCTCCAGCTCTTATGTTCCTTCAGAAACATGCAGCAATTCAAGGTGCTACGGCGCCTTCGCGCGTCTGGCAAGGCGCGCGGGGGCGCAGCGTTCCTAAGTATCGTCGGCGGGAATTACAACACTCGACCCTTCGACGACGACCTTCCTTTCGATCTCCGGATCCTCGAGCTCATCGCCGAGTACGCGGGCGGCGTAACGGACATTCTCCAGCTCGATTTTTCGCACTTCCGCCTGAGCCCGTTTGACGTCGACCGCACGGTGGCGAGCCTTGAACTCCTCGATGAGGGAATGGGTCGCCGGAAGAGCTTCGATGAACAGCGATCCCGACGGCACCGTGACCATGTCGTCGGCCCGCCGGCTGGCGGTCAGAAGCCTCTTGAACTGAGCCTGGAGCTGGTCCTTGATCTGATCGAATTCAGCGTCGTCCAGCTGATCCCGCAAGCAACAAACATAATCGGAAAAGTCCTCGAGGGACCAGTTGCCGAGGTCGTCGGGGTCGACCAGGGCATTGAAGGCGTGGTCGATATACGGAGCCATCATGAAGTCCGTCAGCGCGTTGGACTCTTTCAACGGGAACACGGCGTAGTTGCCTTTGAACCCGAGAAGCGTTTCCAGATCGGCGACCTGCGACAGCGGCACGTAGTGGAGCTGGGGATCAAAATCGGGGTGCAGTTCATACTTCGTCTCGACTTCGTATGTGCGCACCGGGGAGGCGCTGAAACTCGGGAGCGTCCTGTGGGCCATCGCCGCCATCATGTCGGGGCGAGGGGCGCTGAAGTCGACCCGTATCCACTTGCGCTTTTTCCGCAGCACCGGCGTCTTCGTGTTGTGCAGCCGGAAGAAGCGCTGGTCCGGGGGCTCATGGTTCCAAATGGCCTGCATGTAAAAGAGGATGTTCTGTTTGACATGCATGCGCAGCCGGGCGATCTGCGTCAGATGATTGACGTGGTCCCGGAATGCCTCGGAATAGGCACTTACCAGTGCGTTCAGCGCTTCGGTTTCCTTCCCGATCTGGCCGCCGAGGTCGTTCAGATCGTCCGCGACGGCCTGAATGGCATCCTCGACCGCCGCCTTGTCCTTTGCGAATTCCTTGTACAAGGGGTTCCTGAATTCATCCAGGAATGACGGAGTCTTCAGCAAGCGAAGGTACTCCTTCAGGGCCATCATTCTGATTTGCAGGCGCTCCTGGATGGCTCGAAGCGATTGCGTCTTCTCGCTCTGGGCCTTGAGGCTCAGCCTCATCTGCGCCAGTGCCACGTCGTCGCCGGCGACGTTCTCAGTCAAATAATCGAGGGCCGGGAGGAACGAATCATCCAGGAGCACGCGCCGCAGGATCCAGTCGTAGGTCATCAGCCAATCGTTATCGATCTCGTCGGGTCGCGGCACTTCCTGAGCGACAAGTATGACCGGTGTTATCTTGTGCAGCGATTCCGAAACGCGGAAGCGGCGTTGCAGCTCGTAGAATAGAAACGTGACGGCAATCTCGTCATTCGGGTTGGTGATCTCCGTCGTTTCCACCGTTTCGAGATCCTCGGTATCCTCCGTGACGACCTCGGTGGAGCGCTCGTTCTTGTAGTCCTGTGCCGATTTGGTGACGGCCTCGTGGAAGGATTTCTTGATGTCGTCGGACGACTTGCTGGCGTCCCGTGTGAAGCTGCTCGTGACCGTATTGTCGGTGCTTCCGAGCCCCGGGACCTTGACGTCAAACTTATGCTGGGTCGTTAGGTTGAAGTTGGTCTTGACCGAAGCACGCCGCACGATCTCCTCTTCAGCCCGCGCCGTCAGCGTGGATTCCTCGCGCCAGCTCCGGACGTGGTTCTCCACCTCTTTCTGGTAGCGTTTTTTGTGGATCTTCCTGGTGACGCTTACCTTTTGCACCTGTTTCGGAGCAAGCGTGATGGTTCTGACCAATTCGCCCGCCTGGTAGGCCTGCGGCTTCCATTCCTGATTGTAGGTCAGCAGGATCCCGAAATTGATGCTGCGTTCCTTCTGGTTCGCCGCGTAGATGGTGAAATTGAAAGGCTCCTTTATCCGCTGCTCCAGATCCTTCAGGACCTGAGGCAGGTCGTCGGCGACCCCGAGCGCCCCGGTGCGATGGTCGCGGGCCTCGCCCCAGGAAGAGTCGGTGACCCTCGTGCCACCCGACCACGTTGAACTATCTCCGCTGTCGGCGCCATCTCGATGGTCCCTGACGGTCCTCGCGACCCGCCTGCCGAGCTTCACGAAGCCGTGCCCGACATTGGTTGTGAAATCGAACGCGTTTGGGTCACCCCCCAGGGCGACGATCGTGTCGAACGCATTTTCGGCGAGGTCGATCAGGCCCTGATCGATCACCTCCTGCCAGACATGCTCGAAAGCGATCTGAAGATTGTGAAAATCGAAATAGGCGGGCGTGTCCGCCGGGCTTTTCTCCAATGACAGCTGCCGTATCTGCTTCTGGACCTCGATCTTGTCCGACCGGGGCGTCAGGCCGTTGACGACTTCTTCCTCCGGCGAGGTCAGTGTGCTCATCAGATGGGACAGGCGTCGCCTTATATCGCTTTTGGTGATTTGATCGTCATCCGGAACAATCGCGCCGGCGCCAGCCTCGACATCGCCAGTGTCTTCATCCGGGCTACCCGCCGGAACATTCAGGAGTTCGGCTGCTCGCCTTTGCCTTCGCGAGAGGTCGCGGCAGACCTGGACCAAAGGAGCCTCTCGAATGAGGGCCGCGTTTCCGTTTTGCGCCTCGACTGACGGTGAGGGGCCCAGGACCTTCGCAACGTCCGATTCATCGATAAAGCCGTGGGCATCGCGAAGCGGTTCGAGTTGCCCCTTCTGATCATCGGAAAGGCTGACATAGCCTCGGCGCGGCGACCGGGCGACCGGATCGTTGATGACCTTCGTGATGGCGTCCGTCATGACGGCGACGCTCTTGTCGAGAACGCTTTGGCCCGGCAGGACCAAACGTTCGGGATTCACCAAGTTTTCGTTCACGGTCGAAAGCTCTTTGATCAACCGCGGTTTGATGTCGTTATGGAAGGTCTCGAGCCGTACCTTCTCTATCTCCAATTGCTTCCGCGTCAGCTCCGCGAGCCCCAAGCGCATCGCCTCGCGCCGTTCATCGATGGCGGCCACTCTGGTGAGAACACTTCCCGACGGCTCACTGTCCGCGAGGTTGAGCGTCGGCAAAGGGATGCCGGCTTTCGTCAACTGCTCGGAGGAAAGCCGGATCAGGAACGTCTCGAGCCGACCGGCATTCTGGCGTACGGCGAGCGAGAAATGGAGAATACGGGAGTTCGGGTCCTGGCCCGTTTCTTCCGGCGCTGCCACCATGAGCAGAAGGTCCGGGCGCTTTTCCTGCTCGCTCCGAATCTTGAATTCGGAATCCTCGAACTTGTACCCGAACGCGCCGTTCCGATCAGTCGCGACGGAGCAAATTCGATCGCCGAGCGCTGACATGCCCGCCACGCCGGTGGTCACCGCGGTGCCCGAAAGCAGGGTACCGTCAAGCGCCAATTCTTCAGGGCGCGTGTCGGGATCGAGGTCATAGACGATCACGAGTAGATCCGGGACCCCGAGGCCGCTTTCCTTGTGTGTAATCTTGCCGATGATCTCATTCATTGCAGCACCCCCAAGCTCGTGTCGTTTGCGCAAATCGACGAGCGCGCTACGGAAAGAAGCGGCCAGCAATTGAACCGCATGAGGCATGTGCAGATCGGGTCTGGAGATCAGGATAGCACCGACCGGAGCACCGGCAATCGTTGAAATATAGGGCAAATGGATGTGTTCCAGTTGGTGTTCGAGGCCAGCCTGACGAGTGTCGTTCCAGTCCTTGCCGAGCTTGAACATTGTGGCGTCATAGGCGGCTTGTATCGCATGCCATCGGCGGTGAAAGGGTGATGTCACTACCCGATTTTTCGCGGTCACGGCGCCAGCAGTTCCCTTCAACACACTATGCAATCTTTTTAACACCGACAGGGAACAAGGCCGCCAGCAGCAGGCGACCTTGCGAATTGCGTGGTCAGACTTGCCCTCGCACCAGCGCGACGCCGCCTCCGTCCTGTTGCGCACGTTCATCTTCTTGTAGATGTTGCGGACATGCACCTTGACGGTGTTTTCCGAAAGCCCGAGGCGACCGGCGATGATCTTGTTCTGCATGCCCATGCAGATGAGATCGAGAATCTGGGCCTCGCGCGTCGTGAGGGCGCCCTTGCCGATCAAAATGGACTAGTTCAGATCGTCGGCAACAAGGGTACAGTGGTCTGAGGAGCGATGCCTCTTTGGTGGGCAAGTCAAACGATCCGAGCGTTGGCGTTCGATCAAGACTCGCCTCAAGAAAATGAACGCTTTGCGGTCCGGAATCGCTACGGTTTCAATTGGGACAGCGCGCGACGTGTCCGACGCTTCAAGATCTCCCTTGACCCTCATGAGACCTGCGGCAACGGGTAAATTCGACCCAATTTGGACGATAGGTAGGCCGGCCATAACCGCCGCGTTTCGGGAACTCGACTGTTTATCCCTCGCCTGAAAGGATTCGAACCGAAGACCCAGTCGTCAGCCTTGAGCATTACTGAATATTCCGGCTCTTGACCTTCAGTGTATCGATATGAAGATCCGGCACAAACATATCCCTCGCCCGAACTCCCGGGACCGGCCGCTCGCGGGAATCCGGACTTCCGGGAGAGCCATGGGCGAACTCGTTGCCGCCGCCGGTCGGTGGCCGGAATGCTCCATCGCGTTCACAAGGCCCGATAGATCGGTCGAGAGATCGAAGAGTTGCTGGGCAACTAGGTGAACCACCTCCCCTTCCCGCTGGATCCTGCCGTTGATCGCCATCATGCTAGCGCCGAGCACCACCCGGCGCGACCGCTCGAAGAGTTTTGGCCAGAGACGACATTGGCCACACCGGTCTCGTCCTCGATGGTGATGAACATCACCCTTTGCCGAGCCTGGTCGCTGGCGCACCAGCACCAGGACTGCCGCCATTAGCCATTGCCCGTCACGCGGCGTCATCGCCTCGGCACAGGTGACGATCCGACGCTTGCCGAGATCGCTCCGCAGGAAACCCAGGGGATGCTGCCGTGGCGGCGATGAACCTCACGTCTGCCCCGCCGTTCCGACGACGCAATTGGGCGGCCTGCCGCTCTCCTTCACGCTGTCTTTCGTGGGCCTTGCCTGCGCGCTGCCGCTCGGCATCCTGCTTGCGCTGTCGCGCACATCCGAACTGCCCGTGATCCGCGTCCTGGCCACGTGCTTCATCGAGATCGTCCGCGGTGTGCCTCTGATTAGCATCCTTTTCATGGCAACGGTGATGCTGCCGCTGTTCATGCCCGACGGCGTTACAGTCGACAAGCTGCTGCGCGCGCAGATCGCCATCATCATCTTCGCCGCCGCCTATATCGCCGAGATCGTGCGCGGCGGCCTGCAGGATGTGCCCAAGGGGCAGCTCGAAGCTGGTGCGGCGCCTGGCATGGGCTATTGGCTGGTGATGTTCAAAATCGTGCTGCCGCAGGCGATCAAGAAGGTCATTCCCCCACTCGTCGCGCTCTTCATCGGCTTCTTCCAGGACACCACGCTTGTCACCATCGTTGGCCTGCTCGATTTCCTCGATACCGTGCGCTCGGCAATGCGCGATCCTGCCTGGCAGGGCATTGCCGTGCTGGAAGGCTATGTCTTCGCCGCCGCCGTCTACTTCACCTTCAGCGCGCTGATGGGAGCCTATAGCCGCTTCCTGGAGCGTCATTTCAGGACGACCCATGACTAAGTCCATCCACGTCATTCGCAATGTCGAGACGATCGTCATCTATGACGAACAAACTGGCACCCACGCCTATCTTTCCGATGGCGACATCGCCTTCGACGATAGCGCGATCCTCCATGTCGGAGGTCGCTATACCGGCCCATTTGAACAGGAGGAACAGGGTCCGGCCGCATGCTGCTGCCGGGCTTCGTCAACATCCATTGCCATTCCGACGAGGAGCCGCTGTCCAAGGGCATCTTCGACGACATGGGCACCGCCGCCCTCTGGGGCCAGGCGATGTACGAATACTCGACCCTGATCGAGATCAGTGAGGAGGCGCGCGAGGCCTCTTTGACGATCATGCTTGGCGATCTCATCCGCAGCGGCGTCACCACGCTCGTCGATATCGCCGGCCCACACGAGGCTTGGCTGCCGACGCTTGAAAGGCGGCGCCCGCGCCTATGCCGCGCCGGGCTTGTCGTTTGCCATTTAATCAGGGTATTCCTCAGTTTGTGTTCGTTAGATATGATGCCGCTATGGGTGGGCATGCGAACGAAAACGAAATGGTCGCCCGGCCCAGGGGGTCAAAGTTCTGGGTGTCGCGCTCACTGATGATGACAGTTGGGTTGTTTTTCCGCCGTCGGACCAGCCTTCGGCATTTGCCCTGATTGCGGACGGCGGACCCGAAATCGGCATGGCTGGTCCAACCGAAGCCTTCAAGATCTGCCGGCCCAGGGCAAGACCGTAACGGTGAAGCTTCGGTTGAGCCGCTGGCGGTGCGCACATCAGAACTGTCAACGACAAACGTTCACCGGATCGCACGTCGCACCGGCAACGGCCGACGCAGCATCGCGAAATGGTTGACTTTTGAGACGCCAACCCGACCGGCGAAGGTCGGTGTTGAAGCCGACATCCCCCTTATATTTCGAGGCGTTTCTCGCCCAGTGTTGGAAAGATCGCAATCGCTGCGGACGGCATCTGTTTCACTTTATCAAACAGCGCGGCTACCCGGGCGGTTTTTCGAATCTCGAGCGGCTTCTCGCAAGCTGGCGCCGCGCCGAGAGGTCGGTCAAGGACGGTGCGTCGCCGGCTCCGATCATACCCGATCAACCGGCTCGCGATGCTGTCCCGATACGGGATCCGGAGACCGGCCATGTGATCTCGCCGGTGGTCGCAACTGCCCTCTGTATGAAGCCGCGAAGCATGCTGACCATCAATCAGGCGAGCAAGGTGGACGCCCTGAAGCAGGGATCACATGAGTTGATGCGCAGCCTTGCCATGCGATTTCGCGGCATTCTCCGGAGGGTGAATCGAGCAAGCTCGACATTTGGATCGACGATACCATCAGCTCCGGGCTCGCCCCGATGATCCGGTTCGCGCGGGTCTTGCGCCCTGACATCGGCACCATCCGCAACGCCATCGAATTGCCCTGGCACCCGTGATGGTCTGCCATGTGGAAAGCTTATCCGACTGAATGGGCGGCTGCGGCGGTGACATCGAGGTAGCGCAGCCCGCGCGCGGCTATCCGCGGAACGCGCGCCTAAGCGGTTTTCTTGGCCCTGACGCCAGTGGTGCGACCTCGCTATTCGGCACCAAATCGTTCAAGCATCTTCTTGAGCCACAGGTTCTGTGCACGCAGCTGTTCAGCCAGCAACCTCTTGAGGCGCTTGTTGTCTGCGTCCACGGCGGCAAGCTCGTCGTGGCAGGTCGGATTGTCGACAGTCCCGGTCCGCGGCTGTCGATCATCGTGCCCAACCGTCGAGTTGAGCGCAATCGTCTGGGCGGGCGCCCGCTGGGCGCGCATTCGAGGAGTGCCGCTTGATGTCGCTCGACGCTGCGGTGCCGGTTGGCTCTCCTCAACTTGCACAGCCGCTTCGGCCGGATGATCGGCCTCATGGTGCTTCGAGTTTTCGACCTCTACTCCGTTGCCAAATGGTACCGCTGCTGGCGCAACGTCGACGTCGTCGACGCGTTCGTTGCCAGACCCTGCATTGATCGGATCAGCCGGCCTAGTCTCACCCGAGTCAGGCGTTCCAGGTCCTTTATTTGAATCGAACAGATGCGGCGCCGCATCCTCCACTTCACGGGCCAAAGCCTTGAGATCTGTGTCCCCCCAGATGGAGTTCGTCGGGGCTTTTGGCTGTCGTCGCCCCGACCTGAATTCAACAGCGAATCTCCGTTGTGGCGTCTTCATCTACTTTCGATCCCAAGCAACCGTAAAAGATGCAACGCCGATCGGCGCCGCTGCATTCCTGCGGGCGCACCAATACAGCCCTTCCTCGCGCGCTTCAACCGCTCGCCAACTCGCAGCTGGCGCGCCTTTCAGCCGGCAACAGCAGGGCTTCGTTTGCCGCGACAATGCCGAATGGGAGCAAATATAAGCTCGACACGAAGGTCGCGAAGAGGCGTCGCCCGGCGCATCCCCGGCCCTGATTAGTCCAGACCGAGCCTCTTGCGCAGTTCGGCATTTTCCGCTCGCAGCTTCTCCGCCAGTAGCTTGCGGAGCCTCTGGTTTTCCTCTTCGAGCTGGACAAGATCTGCCAACTCATCGCCGGCTGGTAGCGGCTTGGCGCTCTTGGTGTCCTTTTGCTCGACAGGCTTCGCAGCACCTTTCCAATGATAGTAGGTTTGCTCCGATATGCCGGCGCTCTTGATAGCGTCCTTGAGGGTGCTGCCGTCGCTGACTTGCGTCGCGATCAGCCTCAACTTCTCGCTCTTCTCTTGCTCGGTATACGCCCTGCGTTTAGCGGCCGGCGCCTTTGATTGACCTGGTTCGGAAGCCGCCTTCTGAGGCCGTGGCGACCTCCGCTTCTTAGCCGTTGGTGCTTTCACCTCTGCGTCCGTCGCTACAGCCGCAGCAACTGGTCCCGCATTACTCTCGTCAGCCATCCGCAATATCCTCCTTTAGTCATCGCCTGTTTTCGGCTGAGTGCTTCACAGAGTCAACACAACCATCATAGTCCTGCTTTACGGATCGTTGATGTTTGGCTTGTGCCTGGAGCCTGATGATCGACGGTGAAAGGCTGCCAGCTCTCACCTGAAATAGACGGCACTCTGCTTACTACTGTCCCTCCATTTGACGATCGCGGCGACCCCTACAGGGTGGTGCAGGTTCGGCGCGGCGTGAACGGTATCGCAGTCTGATGCCGCAGGGTACCGCCTTCCAGAGTTCACGCCTGCCGGTCACGGCCAAGGCGATCGCCGTGCTTCAATTGCTTGGCGAGCTCTACTCCTCATTTTCTACCGACGCCAGTTGTACGCCAATATAAATCCCGCCGATGAAATTCGTTTAAAAGTAATACTTGAAAATTGACTCGACCGGAAAGTCGTTCTCTGGTTCTATCTTGGCGTACTGTTTCCCAGTAGCAAGGGCGTAGCAATGGCTTACGATTGGGATGGAAAGCGCACACGTCGGCTCCAGATGCTCAGGTTCATGGGAGCTCTGGCTATACCTGCCCTGCTATTCGGCTCGGCCATTGCGGCACTGCAGTGGACCGATACGGATGGTCCGGCCTTAAGGACGGCTCACGTTCGATAGATCTCCAGGAAGCTGCACTCGTACAAATTAGACTCAAACGCAGGGGTACAAAGGGTCTTCCGTCGCATCCGGTGGCGGAAGGGGGGAACGACGAATTCAGCGCAAACCTTGAGTTTCGATCCAATTGGGCCTGACGAGTTGGCCATGATCGGCAGGGCCTTCCAAGACGAGCTGCAAAGGCGAGCCTTGTCACGCAAGTCTGAAGAAGCTGAAGCGCTCGCCGCAAAGCTGATCAATGCTTATCAAGCAGGGATTCGCGACGATCTGGGCTTGAGTATTGTCGCTGGGCTGTCCTGAGGCGCAACGTGCGCAGCGGCGAATAGACACTGAGCCGATGGATGGCCGTCTGCTAAAAAAGGTCTCGCACTCATTCAGTTGAGTCGCGGCGAGGGCTTCGCCGCCGGCAAAAGATGACGCAAGTGCGCGCTTGTAGGAAGGCGCCAAGCTCATGAAACTTCGAATCGCTCAAGCATCTTCTTAAGCTGGGCGTTCTGCAGATGAAGCTTTCGGGCGAGTTGGGTCCTCAGCATTTTGATTTCTTCGTCGAGTGTTGCCATTTCATGGAAGAACAGGTCACCTGAAGACGGGGGCGGCAAGGTGTGATGATGCTTTGGGGCGACAGCGCTCTGCACAGCCACCTGGGCGTTGACTCTCTTCCTACGTTCTCGACGCTTGATCCGCGGTTTGCTTTGCGACTTTGTGCTTGCTGCGCTTTTTTGAACCGACGAATTGGCTTCGGCACCCGAATGGTCGGCTTCATGACGCGCACTTGTTTGAGGCTCTTCAGCATCGATCGGCGGTTTTAGCGCCTGTGCGACAGCGGCATCGCCTTTCGCCTTATCCGATGCGACCGCCCCTTGATCAATCGAGACGTCCTCATCATGAGCATGTGGGCTGGCAGCTACCGTCGAACTGGGCGGATCTGCGGACGTATGCTCCACTTCGCTCTCGAGAGCCTTGGAATCGGTGTCATTCCCGATCGAACTCTCTTGCGCTTCCGCCGATGGTCGCCGGGACATCAATTGGGCAAGGAATTTCCACGGTCTTTTCATAGTGTTCCAACCTTGAGCAAGCGGACAGTGATCCGGCTGCAGCTGTTGCTTCCTCACAACTTTCGAGACGGCAACACCATCGCGGTAACCGAGCCTGCGCAACCTGGATGCGACGGGCTGCGCGGCAAGGCCATCCCATCAAGCCTTGTACCGATCGAACGCCGTCAGCCTTTTGACCGGTGGGTCGGCCTCTTGCCACCGGTAGATCTCTGACTTCAGGAAAGCGAGCTCCGCGGCGAGCTGCTCCTCGTCGATGTCGATCCACCAGGATTTCGGGCGGCCGTCGCTGCCATCCGACCAGCGGTATCCCCGAGCCTTCAGATGATCTTTCATGTCGAAGGGGCTATGCTCGGCGAAGATGCGCACGCGCGAGCGCTGACTTGTCTGGAGAAGTTCCGCAAAAGCGCTTGGCTCCGTCACTCCGTCGGCGCCGGCGAGCACCTCGAGCAGAGCAAAACAGTCGTCGACGGCGCGATGGCCATCGTGGAAATAGCCACTTTGACCAATCAGATAGCCGAGCTTCGTGCCCTCGAAACCGCGCGTCGCCCAATCGACTTCCTTGACCGAACAGGCCCATGCCTTGCCGGAAAACATGCTTGAGAACGCCTCGCAGAACGGACGATCGAATCCGGCATTGTGGGCGATCACCAGGTCGGCCGGATCGAGCAACGCTCGAAGCGAACCGACATCGATCATCCGCCCGGCAACCATCTGGTCGGTGATTCCTGTCAGGCGGGTGATTTCAGGGGGGATTGGGACAGTTGGCTGCTGCAGGCCGCCGTAAACGCCCGTGACGTCGCCGATATTGCCCTCGTCGTCAAAGGTGAACGCAACTGCGCCGATTTCGATGATCTCGTCCTTGCTGTGGTCGAGGCCCGTCGTCTCGGTGTCGACGATCACTCCGATGCGAGGAAATCCCGCCCGCGGTATATCGACGATCCGGCGGCCGACAAGCTTGCGCAGCACGCGATAGCTGCCGCTCTCCTCCAGAAGCCGGGCCATGCTCTCGTCATCGAGTGGCCGCCGCCGCCGCAGCTTCAAGGGTCCTCGCAGCTTCACAACGACGTCATTGCCTGGCTCAGGCGGCGAGGCAAACATATCCAGCTGAGATGTCATCGGCCTTAGTGTCCTCGGGCTTCGGGGCACCAGTGCGGTGCTGATCATGCGTCAGGATAGAAACCGAGTGAGACTCTGGCAACGCGATTGAGGTCGGCAGAACAGGTCACACCAGCCAGAATACCCAGAAATCTGTCGAAAAAGGATATCCACCTCCGGCACGCCGCTCGCTCACTACGGCGCTGTCGAGGGCGCGAGCGGTTTCGCTACCACCTATTACACCACCTGTGGGGACGCGACCCAGTCAATCCATAGACAATGGATTGTGCAAGGTTGGAGTTGACCGTTTTCGATGGTGAGGCGACACTTCTGCAGCAACGCAGGAGGAAAAATGATGGCCGAGCCAGACGACTGGCGCCACATGGCAAGCGCGCCGAAAAACGGCAGTCGGATCCTCGTCACGATCCGCCCGTCCGAACAGGGGGCGGCAGAAGTTGACCTCGCGTACTGGTCGAGTGGCGATCAGTTCGGCCCAGAAGGCTGGCGCGCCGCTGATTCCTCGCCAGGCTGCATCATCATATACGCCGAGCCCGAATTGAAGTGCTGGATGCCGATGCCATCGGCCAATCTCAATCGCACCTCTATGCCCTCACCCTGGGAAGGCGATGACGACCAAGAGCTCAACGGGTCAGGGATTTAAGAACTCGCGCCGCCATGTTGCGAAGATAGTATGCAGCGAGCGGCAAAATCCGATGCGGGACAGTGCAGCCCCGAGACGCTTAAGACTCATGGATGGTCCAACAAAATCGATCAGCGTCTCTATTTTCGGAAGTGCCATGCGAGAGCTCGGTATTTCGGTATACTTCTCGCAATTCGCGTTGGCTGACTTCCTCGTACACGACGGCGTCACGAGAACTTTTGAGACGTGCGCTTGCAGCCTGTGGAACGCCTAATCTGGAATCCGATGTAACGTCGCCTTGAAGAGAGTCAAACCGAAGGCCCCTGAAATCTGGAAAGGTGTTTGTCTGGACTATTCTTTCTGTCGCCTGCAAGCGCGACTAGAAGCGTAGCGCCATATCAAAGCGCAAGAAAACCAGATCTAAATCCTACCGGCGCCCGCTGATCAGTCCCCAAATAAGGCGCCACAAGCTGAACGTGGTCCAGTTATAGATCCTGTTGTAGGCGGCTTTCTTCGGATTGGTGATCCAGCCATACCCTTTCGGGGCCTTTACGCCCAAGTTATGCCGCACAAACCGCCTTGCCGAAGTACGGGCCGCCAGGCTCTTCTTCAAGCTCGGCTTCCTCATTCCAAATTTCATTCGCTTCTCCCACTTGTATCTTGACGCCTCCAGACCGCTCACCGGCTAGACGACTTCCCGCGCTTCCATCGGTTCGGCAATTTGCGCTCCATGGCTTTGGGCCGGAAGACCAGGACGTAACAAAGAAGAAAACGCGTGTGCAGGTGAGAGTCGGTGGTGCCTTCGCTTCAACGATATGCCTTCCTCCACCCAGCTTCACGCGCCGCCTCTTCGGAACAGAACCATCGTTCCCCCTGTAGCGGATTGATGATTGTCTCGCTGTAATATTCCTGTCCCGGAACGTGGTAGATCCGCTCGCCGCCGAAGCTGACGTTACCTTTGATGCCGCATCCAATGCTGGACGCGATTGGCGATGTGAGCATCGCGACGGCGAGTATTGCGATGCCGGTCGCGAGCGCTGCCCCGGGGACCCAATCGGGAAAATGACCATCCACTCGGACTTTGCGGGCATAAAGCGTCTGTGGTCGTACCGCACCTTTGCGTCCGGACTTCCACTTCTGACGCTTGCGCGGATCGAAATCGACCACTTTCCCCATCTCGCCCCTCACGTGGAGACAATGGGCTATGTTCACGGTTGAGTCCATTAGCCCCATCGAGTGAACCGAGGGGTGAGTTTCAGCCCGACGCGTGCATGTGTTTAAGCGTGAAACATCGCTATCACCGAGCTTGAATTCGATCTTAAATAAATGCTTTTATGTGGTCATTTACGAAGGCGCGATTGGGGGTGAGACGTGCCAAGCCATGAGCGGGCTCTGTTGTGTGTGCAGACGGCGCTTCTGCTGCTGGGCGTAGTGCACCAAGGACTTGCACAATCGTTATCCGGACATTCCATAGGTGAGAACCGGTCTATTCTTGAGGCAGAGGGGTCGCCTGTCGCAATCGAGAATCGCGGTGAACACACATCGATGACATTCGGGATCGCTTCGTCGGTCGAGCTGTCAGGCACGTTTCAAAATTCGACAGGGGATATCGTTTACCTGGAGGCTAAGCGAAGCGCACAAACTGACGCATCGCCGGCTTATTTTGCCGACTTTAGGTTTGGGCAGACCAAACTCGCCGACATTCGGTCGCGTTTCGGAAGCGCGGGGATGCTGTTCAAGGGAAGCCCTCCCGCTTATGCGACACCGGACGGCGGGGTAGCAATCACCAGCAACTATGAAGTCGCAGACACGAACGTCATCGCATCGTTCGTCTCCAAGGTGTCGCCAATCGCGCTCGTCACCCTCAAGAATAGGCACGGTACCGACGTCTACACGCACGTGGCCAAGTTCGCATCGCTCGACACGGTCATCATATCCGATGCCGACTATTTCAAAAGCCTACGTGGATCCGCTTTTGTCTTCGACGAAGGGTATCATCCGATAGCCTGGCAGGAGGCAAGCGTCCCGACTGTGCCTTCCAAACAGATTTCGCTTGCGCGAATAAAGCCCGCTCAACTCCCCGCCTATCGCATTTATTCTGGGCCAATCAACGCCCCGGACTTCACAGACAGAGATTCCTCCTATCGTAGCTTTCAGACCCGTATCGCGGACGGTATGGCGAATGGTCCGAACTTCGCAGGCGAATTCGCTGTCATTCAGATCGGCTGTGGCACGGGATGCTCGATCGCCTTCGTGGCCAGCGTCAGAACGGGCGAAGTTTTTCGGCTGCCACTCGGCGGAGAGGACAATATGTATCTCAGCCTCGAATATCAGCTCGACAGCCGGCTCATGATTGCACAGTGGGCAGAAAATGAGGCAAGTAACTGTTACGTCGAGTTCCTTGGGTTCAAGGATGGCGAATGGACACAGTTGCTCAAACACGAGGTAGGATCATCAGAGCAATGTTACAACGCAGTCGCAGAAAATCTCAGGCAATGAAACACGATCACATGCGTTCAATTGCTCAAGCGCTCTCTCGTGGAAACCATCTTGTCGGGGCGCAGGATGAGGGCCGCCAACACATGCCTGAATTTCAATTGGTGTAAGTTTGTGATGGAAAGCGTCCCCGACCAGGTGCGAATAACAGTAGAAGCAGAGCTTATGCCTTGGCTAGCGGACGCCAGTGCGCGGTTTCGCTATCTGCATCCCGAAGTTGATGTCACGATTGAGGGCTTAGCAGTCGTCCTCAGCGGTTCCGGGGTACGCGAACCGGCGTTGGCGCAGGACTTCTGGCATTGCCTCTACCGCCAGAAGATCTTCAGCGAAACGCTACCGCTTCGGAAAATGCTAATTGAGGGCGTGACAGGCTTTGTCAGTCGTACCACTTAAATTTCGTCCCACCAGTGATGGACTCCTGCTCTTTGCGGACGATGCTGGTGGGTATTTCAAGTCCGATCATGACTTTCTGCGTCGCTATGCGCTCGGACACCTGAACCCGTTGGATTTGCGTTTCCTTCACGCAAACGGACACGCTTTCGACGAAGTGACTGATCTCGCCTATGCCGGTTTCGAGCACAGGTTTGCCAGCCGGCTGTACTCCCCCACTGAGCTGGACTACGTAATCCTGGTGCCGACGTTGAGATGTAACCTGGCCTGCGGATATTGCCAGGTGTCCCGCGTCAACGAAAACACGACCGGATTTGATTGGGATGAAAGAACGATTGAGGCGGTCCTTCACTTTCTTGACAAGCTCTCTGCGAAGAAAATCAAAGTAGAATTCCAAGGTGGCGAGCCACTTCTTCGGCTTGATGCGATCACACGGGTTCGAGATTTTTGCCGGGCCAGGTTTGACGCGAGCGAATTCGTGATTTGCACAAACCTTCAGGAAGTAAGCGCAGAAGCATGGGCCCTGCTGGAGCAGCCAGATGTCTTCACAAGCACGTCCTTGGATGGCAATCCTGCCACTCATCAAGTGCAGCGCACGATCACCGCCGATAAGACTGCTGCGTTTTTCGAGAATGTTGCGACAGCCGTGAAGAGGTTGGGTCCCGGCAAGATCTCCGCTCTACCAACCATAAATGTCAGCAGACCACCCGAGCCGCAGTCAGTCATCGATGCCTTCCTCGCCTACGATATCCGGTCAATTTATCTCCGCCCTGTGAACTATCAAGGATTCGCGCGCAAGCGCTTCGATGCACGAGCAAGCGCATCCCGGTGGAACCATTATTACTCATCCTTCATCGATGCGCTTGTCGAGTTCAATTGGAGCTCAGATGAGTCGATCGAAGAGTATTATTTCGTCCACTGTCTCCGACGGGTGCTGCGCTCGGGTCACAATGGTCATGCGGATCTGCGCAACCCCAATATAGTCGGCCATGGCTATTTAGTAATCGATTACGACGGCCGGCTCTATCCAACGGACGAAGCACGGATGGTTACCAGAGTAGGTCAGTTCGATCTCTCAATGGGCGATGTTTTCACTGGCCTTTCGCGCGAACCCATCGACACCTTAAACGCAGAGGCCCTCAACAATTTTCACCCAGACTGCGTCCACTGCCCCTATCAGGCGTTTTGCGGTGTCGATCTCATCGATGATCTGTCGCGCTACGGCCGCATCGACTTGCCGAAACACCTCACAGATTTCTGTCAGCGCCATACGTACATCTTCGACAAGATTTTCAGCATGATATATTCCGCTGACCCGAAAGTTCAAAAAACGCTGGCAATATGGTCAGGGGCACCTCGCTTCGACGCATCGCTCGCGAAAGTCCATCAATGATTAGCCTTCGCCTTCGGGTCGACCCGCTACCAATCGACCAACCCATCGTCATTAGGCTGCGGGAATCGTATACCGCGGACCAAACCCAACACGACGCCATACTCGTGGACCATGACGGAGAGCGCAGAGAATATGACTTCCAAGGGTTCTCCTTCGTTGTGCGGGCATCGCCTGACGAGGATCTTGACGGCGACGTCCTGCTTGTCGTTCCCGGCCAAGCGAGCGCGCATCGTCTGATCCGTGCGACCTCAACGCACAACACACTTCTGGTGACAGAACAGTGTGACCAGCTATGTGTGATGTGCTCGCAACCGCCGAAGAAGTACCACGCCGATCTCTTTGAGCAATTCGCCGTGGCAGCGTCACTTGCTCCCGAGGACGCCATGATTGGGATCTCCGGCGGTGAGCCTTTGCTGCACAAAGACCGTCTGTTCCCGATGCTTGAGGCGGTTGCAGCGGAGCGCCCCGACATTGGCTTTCATATCCTCACCAACGGTCAGCATTTTGAGCCCTCCGATGCCGTGAGGCTCGTCGGCCTCGGCTCGGACAGAATTCTGTGGGGTGTCCCTCTCTACTCGACAAATTCTCGGACCCACGACTTAATCGTCGGCAAAGTCGGCGCATTCAATCGTCTGGAGCGCGGCCTTACGACATTGATGCGCGCCGGGGCTTCCGTCGAACTTAGAACCGTCGTTCTTCAACAGAACTGGCGCGACCTTCATACCCTTGCTGACTACATCACCACGCGCCTCGGATTTATTTCGGTTTGGGCGATCATGCAGCTCGAGCGCATCGGTTATGGGCGCATGAACTGGAGCTCGTCGTTCAAGGACACGTCAATGGAATTCGAGCAGATCGCTCGCTCGGTAGACATCATGGCGGCGCGTGGAATGCCAGTTTCCCTGTACAACTTTCCGCTTTGTTCAGTGCCCGCAACATATCGCGGCTACGCGCCTTCAACCATTTCTGACTGGAAACGCAAGTACCTGGATTTTTGCGCTGACTGCAGTCTCCATGCAGCTTGTGGTGGTTTTTTCGAATGGTATAGTCACGATGAGGGGTTCGCAGCGCTGGGGGCGTTATGAAGACTCGACTATTTCTGATTCCGTCATTCGTGGCGGCGGGATTCCTGCCGTCCAAATCCGACGCAATGCCTGTCGGTGAAGTCGTAGCTAAGAAGAGCCCGCTTCCGTCGGTGCTAGAGCGGCTGCGCCTCAAGCACGTGTTCACATTAGCCGGACACCGCTCGCACAGTTCCCACCGGTCCCACAGCTCACATTCCAGTCATCGATCCAGCAGTGGCGGCGGCTACAGCTTTGGCGGGTACAGTGCCCCGACGTATTCCCGCGTGTCCCCTATCTACACGCCTCCGCCTGCTCCGTCCTACCCTTCCGTTCCCGTCACGCCCGTCGCTCCCTCCGCAGCAACACCCTCGATCGCTGCCCCTCTGGCCCCGGCTCCGCTGAAACCGTTGCCTGGTAACACCGACAAGTTCAGACGCATCGTAATGCAGGTTCAGACAGCGCTTACTGCCTACGGGTACTACTCCGGGCTCATCGATGGCCAAGTCGGCCCAGCCTGCAAGACTGCCCTTACGGCCATGCAATCCGACTACAATCTGAAAGTCACTGGTACCATCACCCCCGAGGTCCTTGACGCTTTCGGCATCGTCGCGAACTGACAACAGCTTATTCCTTGTAACCATCTCACAAGATTGAAGGTCCAATTCATGAGCAATCCATTTGATCAGCAACCATTCGAGGGCGCTGAATTCGTCGACAACCCCGAGCCCCGCTGCCCGTGTCTCCTTGTTCTGGATGTTTCCGGTTCGATGCGCGGAGCGCCAATCAAGGAACTCAACGAGGGCCTCGTTCAATTCAAGGACGAACTCTACGCGGACTCACTGGCGGCTAAGCGGGTGGAAGTCGGTCTGGTTACATTCGGGCCGGTCACCGTCGTCAACGATCTCCAGGGCGTCCAGAGCTGGCTGGTTCCCAGCTTAGAGTCGCAAGGTGATACCCCGATGGGACGTGCGATCGAGGAAGGCCTTCAGATGCTACGCGATCGAAAGAATTCCTACAGGCAGAACGGGATCTCCTATTACCGCCCTTGGGTCTTCCTGATCACCGATGGCGCGCCCACCGACGCATGGCAATCCGCGGCAAATGCGGTCAAGACCGGCGAGGCCGAAAAGGCATTCTCGTTCTTCGCCGTCGGGGTCCAAGGCGCAAACATGGAAATCCTGTCTCAGATCTCGGCACGTCAGCCACTTGCTCTCAAGGAGCTGCGCTTCCGCGACCTCTTCTCCTGGCTCTCGAGCTCGCTGAGTTCAGTTTCTCAATCGAACCCTGGCGATGCGGTTCCGCTCTCCAACCCCACCACTCCCCAAGGATGGGCCTCGATCGCATGAATGGCAACTGGCGGTGGGCGGGAGCTCGATCGATCGGGACCTCTCATCTGAAAAACGGCACGGCATGCCAGGACTACGCGTGCGCCAAACAATTCCTCACCGACGATGGCCCGGTCATGGCCGCGGTGGTGTCCGATGGCGCGGGGAGTGCTTCTCGAGCCGAGATCGGATCAAGAATGGTCTGCTTCTCGTTTCTTCGTGCATGCCGGGAATTCTTAATCCGAGAATCCCTTCAGTCGCTTAGCGAGGAGATAGTCTGGGATTGGATTGACAGCATCCGCGAAGGGATAGGTGTCAGGGCGCAGTTCGCGGATCTTCGCCCGCGAGACTTTGCCGCCACCTTGATCGCTGTTCTGGCTGGTCCCGAGAATTCCATTGTTATCCACGTTGGCGACGGCGCGGCAGTGCTAAAACGCTCAGGCTCGGATGTTTGGGAAGTTCCGTCTTGGCCTTATCAGGGCGAGTACGCGTCCACGACTTCGTTTATAACAGACGATCCTCAACCCCGTCTAAGCGTTGTCTCCATCGACGACACTGTCGACGAGTTCGCGCTGTTTTCGGACGGGATCGAGCGCCTTGTTCTCGACCATGCTGCGAAGCTACCTCACGCACCCTTCTTCAATCGCATGCTCGCTCCTTTGAAGGCCTCCAGCGAATTTGGAGACGATAAGCAGTTGTCAATGGCGCTACAATCCTATCTCGACAGTCCAAGCGTTTGTGATCGGACCGATGACGACAAGTCGCTGATATTAGGCGTCCGACTATGAGTGGTATGATCTCATCGGATGGTCGAAGGCTCACGCTAGGCCCCTTGTTAGGACAAGGTGGAGAGGGTGCTGTTCATGAGATTATCGAGGCACCCAACCTCGCCGCAAAGATTTACAATCCGGGGAAGGCAAAAGAGCGTCACGCCAAGATCGAGGCATTGGTATCTGCGCGGCTTCACGCCACGTCGGAATACGTCGCTTTCCCCATAGAGACCTTGAAATCGGCGAACGGTGACTTCCTCGGATTCTCCATGAAGAAGGTGGCCGGCTTCAAGAGCGTGCACGACCTGTACGGCCCAGCGAGCAGAAAGACGGAATTCCCAACGGCGGATTCCAAATTCTTGCTGAGGACAGCCATCAATCTGGCAAGCGCAGTCGCGAACATTCACGCGAACGGGTGCGTGATCGGCGATATCAACCACTCCGGCATCCTCGTATCAAACAAGGCGCTCGTCACGCTGATCGACAGCGATTCTTTCCAGTACCGTTCATCCTCGACCTTGTATCGCTGCCTCGTGGGGGTGGCGGAATACACTCCCCCGGAGCTACAGGGAGCCTCCTTCGACAAGGTTGACCGAACGCCAAATCACGACAACTTCGGCTTGGCTGTCCTGTTGTTTCAGCTCTTGTTCCTGGGGCGCCATCCGTTCGCCGGGCGTTACCTCGGCAAGGGCGACATGGATATCAAGACCGCGATCCGTGACGGGCGCTTTGCCTATAGCGAGCGCCGCGCTGAGACACAGATGGAACCGCCGCCATACGCCCCTGCTCTTGCCGACTATGGCGCAGAAGTCGGCCGCGCATTTGAGGCGGCATTCCGTTTGTCTGGGCGTCAGTTATCAGCCCGCCCTACTGCAGCCGATTGGGCAGCCAGACTGAAGACAGTGGAAGGCAACCTTGCCACTTGTGCGACGGACAAATCGCACTCCTACTTTCGATCGCTCCCTTCATGCCCGTGGTGCAAGCTGGAGCGATCGATGGGACGATCGCTATTCCCTGTGCAGTATTCCCCATCAGCACCCGTTATGGATATTGGGCAATTACTGGCAGCGATCCGAGCGATCCCAACTCCCACCGTGCCGCCAGACCCGGAAACAATTATCGGACCTCTCCCTACCCTGACGATCTCCGCTGCTGGGCAGGCTGCGCGCTCCGAAAAGAGTGTAACCGTGTTCGCGGGTGTCATAGCGGTGGCGATTGGGATCTACCTAATGGTTGCCGTTCAAGGCTTTTGGGGTCTGGCCCTTGCGGTCGGCGCGGGGATCATGACGCTGCGGGCAAAGGATCTTGGGTTGAGGTTCCAGGGCGAACACAAGAGCGCCCAAGCCAACTGGGAAGAGCAGCGAAAGGTCTGGTTGGATCAAGCCGGGCCTGAGAAATTCGAGCGTAGGAAGAGCCACTATCTCTCGCTCGCCAACGCACATGCCGCGTTGCCAACCAAAGAACGCGAAAAGTTGGCAGCACTTGAGCAGAAGAAACGCCAATTGCAGCTCGCCAAACACATGGAGTCGCATCGCATCGACAGGGCCAATATTCCGAACATTGGCCAGGGTCGGAAGGCGACGCTTGCGTCATATGGCTTTGAGAATGCGTGGGATATTCAACATCGTTCGGTGACAAGTGTTCCAGGATTTGGCCCGTCTCTCGCTGGTGACCTGCAGGCTTGGGCGCGCTCGATCGAGAGGAAATTCGTTTTTAATGCTTCTGTCCCGACCGATCCGCGGGCGATCCAGGAGGTCAAAGGGGAAATCGCCAAACAACGAGCTGAGATCGAGCGCGAACTTGCCAATGGCCCTTTGGAACTGCGCCGTTTATCCGATGAGGCTTTAGCGCTGCACAAGACGCCGCCTCAGCGACTTGTCGACGCCTACACCCGGTTGAAGCAGGTTGAATTGGACATGATGGCTTAGGCGGATACGATGGCTGCGCCCTATCGCGATTTCTGGATCATCGTCGGCATGACCGTTGGAGCGGTCGTTGTCGCCAACATCACCGCAAAGCCTAATCCGCCGCGGATGCCGGATCTTTCGACCCGTTATCAAACAAACAGGACCAAACCTTCCCTCGATGTGGCCCGGGCGCCAAGCACAGGAACGGAGGTCCTCGCCCCGCGAGCAACATCGACAGAAGCGGCGAACTCTGAAAAGGCAACGGTGGAGCAGCAAGTTCGAAGCATCGACCCGGACATCCGCATCGCTTTCGACAACGCCGTTCAAGTTGCGCTCGCCAACGCTACACGCGAACAGGAAGATCAGCCGCCAGACACGACGAATACCGGATCTGACGTGCCCCAACTGGAAACGCGGGAAATCCGTTCGGAGCCGAAAGTCTTCGAAGACCCAATCCCGACGGCAAATCCAGGCTTGCCTTTCCCGTCGGATCTCGGGATAGGGAAAACGACCACGAACTTGAATATGCGCGAAGGTCCGGGTCCAAAGTACATCTTGATCGACACTTTGGGCACCGGCGCTCCACTGGTGATCATGGGGACCGAGGCCGGCTGGTTGCATGTGAGAGTTACAGCATCAGGGCGTGAGGGTTGGGTAAACGCGAAATACGTTTCTACGAACTAGCTGTGAGGGCGACAACGAATCGAGCGTAGGCGACGAAGTTGCTCCGGTTTCCGGACGATATATTAGCAGGCTGCTCCATAGCGCGCTCCATCGTTGTACCACACCGGAAATCCATTGACCACGGAAGTACCGGCAATGGCTGCAGGAAAGTCGGGTTGCTCCGACCTCCTTCGTTAACTCATTGGCGATGATCTTTCCATGCGCGCCAAGATTCCTGTCGGTTTCCTGCCTTTATCAACGTCATCGTAGCAACTGTAGACTCGACTCCTCGTTAGGTTGTGCCATGATCGCCTCGGGCAACTGGGGGAATACACTTGAAATCCGTTCTTTTTGCGCGGCTTGGCACAGCCGCGGTGATGGCTTTTGCCTTGTCGAGCTGCACCACAACTCAGGCCGAACTCCGCAAAAATCCGAAAGCCGTCAGTAAAGCCGCTCTCTGCAGGACTCTTGTTGAAAACCAAGATCCATACTTCCGGCAGGAGCTCGCCGTTGAGCTAGGCCGACGAAATATCAACCCCTACGACTGCTATGGGATGGTTCAGCAGCAAAACCAAGCCGCTGCTGCGCTCGTTGCTGTTGCTCTCGTCGGTACTGCGGTCGCCGTGTGCGCAAACAACAACTGTGGCGGAGGGTCTTACTATTCTCCGCCTAGGTACCGAGGAAACTGCCAGTACGACTGGCAGTACGATGCAGCTGGTAACCGGTGCGGCAGAAGAAGCGCGTACTCGCGGACAGGAGGCTGGTGATGCGAGCTGTATGCAGATTCCGACTGTCGGCGCGTTTGTTTGAGAGAGCCACGGGCGTTATTCGACTTGCTCTGGCCGTGGCCCTGGTACTGGCGCTACCCGACCTCGCTACTGCGCACGGCGGTGGATGCAGGAAGAGCTCCCCTCCAGGCAAATGCTGCCACATGGACCGGAAAGCTGGCTCCGTCCATTGCCATTGATAAGAGCCTGAATCACTTCGCACATGGGGATCTCCCCGCATTGTACGGGGTTCTTTTTGGCTGCCCTAGTCAGGCGCGCAATTCAAAGCTGATCGCGAAGATGATCATAAGACCGCCGACCACGATGAGAGCGCCTCCGGGCCAGCCAGGCAGTTCCGCCAGCCATTCAAGGAACCGTCTTCGCGCGTGTAGGAGTGCGTCGCTGAGTGTCTTCGGTTGGCCCAGCAGGCGCTCAGCCAAGGGCATTCGGGATAGCCAGAACAGGCCGAAGATGGAAATGATCGCGCCGAAAACATCCATCCTGTTTGCTCTCTAAGCCCTAAGATGGTGTAACGGGCCGACCCGGCCCGGCAGGTTTGAAGGGCCGGTGGTCGTCCCTCACAATGATGGTGTCGCGGAGTCAGGAGTGGCCTGCTCCATAGCAGCACGGAGAGACGACCATGAAAGAGTATGCCGGCATAGACGTATCCCTGGAATACTCAAGTGTGTGCGTGGTGGATGCGGATGGCCGCATTGTGCGGGAAGCAAAGATCCTCAGCGAGCCCGCTGCGCTGATCGCCTGGTTCGGCGCGCACGGCGTTGCGATGGAGCGAATTGGTCTGGAGGCCGGGCCCTTGTGGCAGTGGCTCCATGCCGGGATGGTGAAAGCCGGTCTCTCGGTCGAGCTGATCGAGACGCGCCACGTGCGTGCAGCCTTCAAGACAATGCCGGTAAAGACCGACAAGAAGGACGTTCGGGGCATTGCGCAGCTGATGCGGCTTGGCTGGTTCAGGCCGGTCCACTGCAAATCTCTTGCGGCCCAGGAGGTGCGTGCGCTGCTGACCGCCCGCAAGCTCATTCAAGGCAAGCTTCACGACATCGAGATGAGCATCCGGGGCATCCTGCGCGGCTTCGGCCTCAAGGTCGGGCCGACGACGCGGCGCACTTACGCGGGGCGCATCCGCGAGCTGATTGCAGGCCATTCGACCTTGGAAGCGATCGCCGCTTCGCTGCTGAAGGTGCGCGACGCGCTTGTGCATGAGTTTGCAGGGCTTGAGCGCCAGCTGCGCGCCATCGCCCGCCAGGATAACAACGCACAGCGGTTGATGACGACGCCAGGCGTTGGTGTCCTGGTGGCGCTGACGTTTGTGGCGGCCGTCGATGCGCCGGAGCGCTTCCGCTCCTCCCGCGCGGTGGGGCCGCACTTCGGATTGACGCCGAAGAAATATCAATCGGGCGAGACCGATCATAGCGGTCGCATCTCGAAGATCGGCGATGGGAGCGTGCGCACCGCGCTCTACGAGGCGGCCAACGTCATCCTGACGCGACCGGTCAAAGGTTCCGATCTGAAGCGCTGGGCGTTGGCGGTCGCCAAACGGGCCGGTCCCAGAAAGGCGCGCGTGGCGCTGGCCCGCAAGCTCGCGGTGGTGTTGCATTGCCTGCTCAGGGACAGAACCAACTTCATTGCTCATAAGGGAGCGCCAGCCGTGGCGGCTTGATCGGAGGAGACGACAAGACAGGCTTTCGGACGGCCACAGCCATCAGCCCGCCGCAGCAAGGTCCCTTCGCCGGGACGATGGATGGGTTAGGCCGCTATGCGATCAGCAGCACAAGGTTGACTGCGCTTCTAAGATTGGCCAACCGGTCCTCAGCAGACCCCATAGAGCAGCGGCAAAGCTCCGACTGCGGACAGAAGCAAGCACTCGGCGAGGGATCAAGCGCACAAGGGATTGACGCAACGCCCGTTACAGAAGATCGCGTATCAGCACCAAGGCATGCGCTGGCCGGTCCATGTGCGCGCCAATCCTTCCTCAACGAGAATGCCGCCCAGCGATCGGCCGTCGCGGTAGACGGCCCGAAGCTTCCGCCCGTATTTGTCTTCGTCTCTAAGGCCCGCCTTTAGTCCGAATGGACCTTGGTTCAGCAGCGACAACAGTCGGTATTTCGCAGTCTCGCCGAGTGCCCGTTCCTCTCGGCACCGCGGTTCACTAATCTCGGGCGTGTCGATGTCGGAGATTCGATACTTCACGCCATCGAGCCAAAATGTGTCCCCATCAACAACGCAGGTATTCCTGGCTGTGGCACCACATATTGAGAACAAGGCGCTGATGTTGTCTTGCGGCGGGACCGTTGCCCAGCCATAAGCAGCGCCGGCCGCGATAGCGATCAACGGCACGGCGAACAGCCATGGCCACAAGCGCCTAGCGGCGCGCTGTGTTGAGCGTTCTTTTCGCTGAAATTTTACGACGGTCCCCATCACCACCCACTGCAGGTAGAGTAAAGCAGAAAAGCAACCATGCGTCGAGGCCCACGAGTCGTTGTGGTCGTGGCATATTCGCAAATTTATTTGATGCCGGCCGCCGCGCGACTGCTGGGGCGAACACCGTTTTGAGGGCGCAGTTACCCATTCCGATGTAGGCTAAGGCAAGCCGCAAGCCACGGCCCCGCGCGCCGTGGCCGGGTTCCCGTTGATACATTATGCGATCCTAAACGCACAAAGCGGGAACATTCCGTGAATCGCTACGCCGAGCGCCATCGCCCAAATGGCGGGAGTGGCGCGCCGCCCCCGCCTTGACCAATGCAGACCAGCATCGGTATTTTTACAGAGATCGCCGCAACATACCGACGTACCGAGCAGGTCGCGCGTATCAGCCGGGGTCAGCGATGATGTGTATCCCCACGGTGACGGCCGCCTTGCTGAGATGGCCTGAAGGCTGCAAGTCCTAGTGCAAGCACTAGGGATATTCCTATGACAAAGCAGCTTGTTGAGGTGATTACGTCGGTCGAGCGTCGTCGACGCTGGTCTCGTGAGGAGAAGGAGCGGCTGGTCGCAGCGACGCTCGAGCCGAACGCCAGTGTTTCGGAGATCGCGCGCTCGGCGGGGATCCATGTGAGCCAGCTTTTCCGCTGGCGTAAGGAACTCTGCCAGATCTCCGCGCCGTCCATCCCGCAACTGGTTCCCGTGGAGGTCGTCGAGACGCTGCCTGCGCCATCGATCCCGACCGAGCCGCCGCCGGGAGACCGGCGGCGCAAGAAGGCGAGCCTGGTGATGATCGAGCTTGGCGGCGGCCGTCGCCTGCGGGTCGAGAGTGACATTGACACCGAAGCCTTGGCCCGGATTCTTGATGTGCTGGAGCGGCGATGATCCCGGTCCCGAACAGTGTGAAGGTCTGGCTGGCAACCGGCTATACCGATATGCGGAGAGGCTTTCCTGGCCTGTCGCTGATGGTGCAGGAGACGCTGAAGCGCGATCCGATGAGCGGTCATCTTTTCGTCTTCCGCGGCCGACGCGGCGGGCTGATCAAGGTGATCTGGCACGACGGCCAGGGTGCCTGCCTGTTCACGAAGAAGCTCGAGCGCGGGCGGTTCATCTGGCCGTCAGCGGCCGATGGCACGGTGGTGATTACGCCCGCGCAGCTCGGATATCTGCTCGAAGGCATCGACTGGCGAATGCCGCAAAAAACCTGGCGTCCGAGCTCAGCGGGATGAGCAAAACCGCTGGCATGCAGGGAGCGAATATGATTCCATCCCGCCATGACCGATGCGGCCGATCAGCTTCCCGACGACCTTGCCAGCGCGCATGCGATGATCCTCGCCGAGCGCGCGGCCCGCCGTGAGGCGGAAGCACTCGCCGCCCGCGCCCAGGCGGTAAACTCGCATTCGGATGCGCTGATTGCCCGGCTCCGGCTGGAGATCGAGAAGCTGAAGCGCGACATCCATGGCAGCCGCTCGGAACGCAAGGCCCGGCTTCTGGAACAGATGGAACTGCAGCTCGAGGAGCTGGAGGCCGACGCCAGCGAAGACGAACTGGCCGCGGAGATGGCAGCACGCTCATCGACGGTTAGGGCCTTCGAGCGTAGGCGTCCGTCCCGCAAGCCGTTTCCCGAGCATCTGCCGCGCGAGCGCGTCGTCATCGCCGCGCCGGTGAGCTGCCCGTGCTGCGGTTCGGCCAAGCTGGCAAAACTGGGCGAGGACATCACCGAGACGCTGGAGGTGATCCCGCGTCAGTGGAAGGTGATCCAGACCGTGCGCGAGAAGTTCACCTGCCGCGAATGCGAGAAGATCACCCAGCCGCCAGCACCCTTCCATGTGACGCCGCGCGGCTTTGCCGGGCCGAACCTCTTGGCGATGATCCTGTTCGAGAAGTTCGGTCAGCATCAGCCGCTGAACCGGCAGAGCGAACGCTATGCCCGCGAGGGTATCGACCTCAGCCTGTCAACGCTCGCCGATCAGGTCGGGGCCTGCGCCGCGGCGCTGAAGCCGGTGCATGCGCTGATCGAGGCGCATGTGCTGGCCGCCGAACGGCTGCATGGTGACGACACCACCGTGCCGATCCTGGCGAAGGGGAAGACCGATACGGGTCGCATCTGGACCTATGTCAGGGATGACCGGCCGTTTGGTGGGCAATCGCCGCCGGCGGCGCTCTATTATGCCTCGCGCGATCGGCGGCAGGAGCATCCCGAGCGCCATCTGAAGAGCTTCACCGGCATTCTGCAGGTGGACGCCTATGGCGGCTACAATCCGCTGTTCAAGGTGGATCGCGATCCCGTTCCGCTGACCCAGGCGCTATGCTGGGCACATTCACGGCGCAAGTTCTTCGTGCTCGCCGACATCGCCAGCAACGCCAAACGCGGCAAGAATGCTGCCGCGATCTCGCCGGTTGCGCTCGAGTCGGTCAAACGCATCGACGCTCTCTTTGATATCGAACGTGACATCAACGGACTTGCCGCCAGCGAACGCCTGCAACGACGTCAGAAGGACAGCCGTCCGCTCGTCGATGAGCTTCAGGCCTGGCTTCGATCTGAGCGAACAAAGCTGTCGCGCAGTTCACCGGTCACTGAGCCGATCGATTACATGCTGAAGCGCTGGGACGGATTCACGTCCTTCCTCGGCGACGGCCGCGTCTGCCTCACCAACAATGCCGCCGAACGGGCGCTGCGTGGCTTTGCCCTCGGCAGAAAGTCATGGCTCTTCGCCGGCTCCGACCGTGGTGCCGATCGCGCCGCCTTCATGGCGACGCTGATCATGAGCGCCAAGCTCAACGACATCGATCCGCAGGCCTGGCTTGCTGACGTTCTTGCTCGTATCGCCGACACCCCGATCACCAGGCTGGAGCAATTGCTTCCGTGGAACTGGGTGGCATCGTCGGCAAAAGCCGCCGCTGCGTAGGTCAACTCGGACGATTTGGCCTGCTCACGCCGATGTATAGGGGAATGATCGTGGTCACCAAACTCTCGAAAAACACATTTTTGGCGAAGAAGCTGACCGGCAAAATACTCGTTGCTGTTTCTACGATCTCAGAGGAGACGACGCTCTCGTTTAAGGACGGATCGCGGTTGATAGCTTGGACGGCAGTTCGAGTTGATGGTCGGGTCGCTTGCGGGTCTTCATCGGTGCAAGCGGTCACAGTCACCGATGAAGACTTGATGTTAGAGTTCGATGAAGGCCGCATAACAGTCGGCCGGATTCCTGACAAAGGTCCGGAGAGTTATCTTTTGGAGGACAGCAGCGGTGCTCTCATCGTCGACAACGGAGCCTGACCGTTCGCTCAGGTGAATGACGATCGGCCACCTGCGGTGCTCACCGGACGGTTACGATGATGTCGATGTCCGGATAGAAATCGGTATCCTTGGGGACATTACGGACGTATCGAAGCGCGGAGAAGTCCTCAATCGCAAAACCAACGCTGTCAAACAGCGTTATCTGCCGTGTGTCACGACCCCCTTGTATTTCGCCGCATACAACACGCCAAAGATCGCTAACGGCATAGTCCGGCGTCTACTAGATCTCTCCTTCAATGCGGGGCGTGTATTCAACGAAGGTGTCGGCTCTGAGAATGTCGCCGTGCAGTTCTGTCTTGCCGGGGCAATCGCCGCCAATGGAGATAATGTGAACGCCTACCGCATCAGATTATCTGTGAGAATGGTGGCTAATTGTTTGTCGGCCGTGCAGGTCGTGATGATGCCGGCGCCCTCGATCGCATCCTGTGCCGAATTGCAGACGGTAACCGTCAGGCCGGAGCCATGCAGGTTCGACAAAGGTCTTTTCGGTCGCACGCGGATCGATGTCGTACCGAATTTCCTCGACGCCTACCACAGCCTTCATGGCCAACGCCTGGAATGGTATTTAGAATAAATGCAGCGAGGTCCAAAAGACTTCGCGCCAAGATTGATTGAAGCGTCTCCCTCCGGCAACTCTCTTCTTGCTAGGATCGATCGAGATACCGATCCCTCCCCTTAAATCGCAACCTTGATGCCTGCGCGCAGCTGGTCCAAAAGGTCACGATGGCGACTGTCCTCGCCGTCGTTGTTCAGAGCGTGATCCATCGCGTGTAACCCGAGGGCTCGATAGGCCTCGAACTGTTTCTGAGAGAAGAACTGGTTGATCGTTGCTTGGTGCGGGAAGCGTGGAAACCGGCGTTCGTAGTCCAGAATGCTGCAGCATTCATCGCCGGTCACCGAAGACTTCACATAAAGCAAGATGCCCTCCTTCTTTGGCTGGCCGGGTGACCCTGGCCGATCCGCCGTTTTAGGATAAAAGATCTTGCCAATTACGGCGTGGGAGGAAGATGGGGATTGATAAGGACTATCCGGCGCCGCCGCGAGCTTCTCCTTGCGTTTCAGCGCATGTTCCTTGATCGCCTGCCACGGAAGATCCAATTCGACGTTCAGATCCTCGAGGGCAAAGTGCTGGACATCGACCATGGAACCGAACTTCATGCCTGGGTCATCCTCAGCATCCGAAACGATAATTAAATCGCATCGCCGCTTCAGGAGTTGGAAAAGTCCAAGATTGTCAAGGTGACCGCCGTCCGAAAGCAGCACCTTGGATTTTTTCTCATCAAGCAAGCCAAGCATCTCGTAAAGGAGATAGGACAGCCGCCAGTCCTGCTCCCGTGCGCTTTCCGCCTCCACTTTGCCGTCAAGACGACTCGGGTTTCGGACCCAATAACCGAGCCTCATGTTAAAAAGCGCGAGTGTCGGCGCCAGCACGCGCACACCAACACGCCCCATAGCCGAGGAGACAGCCGCAGCCGATATCGCCACGGCGGCGGCTATATCCAACTTTTGCTCGGCGCGCTCAAATTCAGCGGTTGGAACATAGCCCGTGGCATCGCTTCCAACATATTCTGGTGTGAATACAAAGAAATCAGCATCGCGCCCATGCCGTTTCGTCTCAGACCCCTGCAGGTTCACAGTCGCGTTGATGATTGGAAATGGTCGCCGCGATCCGCCGCTTGGGAGCGGCGAGGAAAGCTCGGAAAGGAGAACCCTCTCCTCACTGTGGCCGAGATCGAAAGCCTGGTTCAGCCTGTTCCTGTAGAACCAGTGGAGCGAGTTGGTGTTTTCCGTGAACAGGATGCTGATGAATGTTAGGCAGACTGCTATCGCCAAGTAGATGATGCCCATCGTGAACCGTTGCAGCCATGCGCCCTGTAACCAGGGTCCTTGTAAAATGGGTAAACTCAACGCGATTACGATCAACACCACGCCGGCGACTACCCAGAGAGAGGGCTTCTCGCAGCGAACGCCCGGCCGACGTCTAATGCGGGATATCAAGGTTTCGGGGACTGGGCCGACTTTGGCCTTCCAACGCAACAACCCGATGCTTGCCACAGCGACAGCCATCCCCAGGGACAATACCTCTTTGCTTGAATTGACCCACGTCGAACGTACGTCGTCACTCAAGCGCATACCGATCGCCGTCATCCACAAATAGCCAGCATAGAAGAGCAATGGCATCACACAGGCGAGGGCGACCAACCGTCTATTATATTTGGCCACGGTTCCCGCTCGCTCATTCATCCGATTCTGGAGCCATAGACAGCAAGCCATCACCGCGGCCGCCACCATTGCCAAACAGAAAAAGATCAACAGAGCGTTCGGAAGCAACGTCCAACTCGGCTCGAATTCTTTAGGCCCAATCCGTTCAAGGACCACCCGCAGAATGGGAACCTGTGGCGCCGCCACGAAAACCACAAAAATAGCCATAACTAGGATGGCCATCACAAGTGCCGGCCAAAACCCGGGATTATTGCGTGACCAATCGATAGACCTCTTAAACGCCAAGAAAAGCAAAGAGACCACCACCAATCCTAGGAGCCATTCAAAACACTCCGGGAACCGGGACTGCCACGGACGCCAAAGACTGTCAGCTGTCGGATGGAAAAAGAGGGTCAACGCCGCGCAGAAGAATACGGCCGAGCTGACCACAACGGCATGCCCGCCAATGGCACGTAGGAGAAGTATCGCGATCTGGAAGAGATCATGCCAGCCATTTGGCATCAGATAGCGCCTGTAGTCACTCGATCGCCGCTCGTGGTCTGGCGTATCGCCAGGTCCGCAGGCCTCCCGGTTCGTCGACGGCAGATCGAATGGAAACTTTCCGTCGTCGCGCCGCATTGCCGCAACCATTGCCATTCCCGCGAACCCTCCGCCCGAGACTGTGGACAGGAAGTCGATGCTTTTGATCGCATTGTTCATGTGGAGGGCCTGCAACACACCAATGCTAAAGGCCGTAGACCGGATCCCGCCCCCCGACAGCGCAAGCCCGACTTGAGATCCACCTCTAGCGACCGGTCCTATTTCACGCCCCGACGGTGGCAGCGGGTCACCGGTTCGGGCATCACCGTCAACGAACGCCATCGGTTCCGGCACTAAAACTTCCGGCGACGAAGAAGATCGAGCGACATCAACGTCCGTTTGCTCGAAGACGCCGGATGCGGCTTTCTCGCTGTTTTCGTTCATGAATTTGCCGCTCTCAGAAATCTGAATCGCTTGAGTTGCGTCTGTTACATCAACATTGCCGCGAGTGAAAGCCAGCCGACATTGTGCCGCACCACCGATCCGGCCACTGCAAGGATTGGCCACGCGGTCTCGTATCCGCGACCAGATCGTGGATGGTGGTGTGATCAGCGTGCTAGCGGTCTACGTTCGCCCCGATGACAACGTCCGAAGTATGCTGGTAAAGTGACAGTCCTTTCCGTTGTCCCGGTGTCGGACGTCCTTTCACAGGCTGAGGTGAGATGCAGAAACCTTGCGCAACTTAGACAAGTCGGCGGATGTAGCCCCCGGTACGGCCATCTCGCCCTTGTTGGAGTTCGGGGGCCGACATCCATGGGCCTACAGCCCCTTTGATGCTGCGCTTGAGAGATGCAGGCAGCCAATCCCTGTTGCGATCTCATCACAGCCGAACTCCGCCAACTTGTCCGCACGAACTTTGCGGTCCGAGCGAGTCGACGTGGAGTTCAGTACTCGTGCAGGTGGCACCCCAAGTTGCCGCCTCTTGGGCGAAGGCTTTGATCTCATGGAAAAAGGGCGCAGCAAAATCACAGGAACGGCTAAAAGCGCGTCAATCGCGAAGTCGCTGTACTGTCAGTAAAATTTGGACCAACTGCATCGGATTAAAGCGTGGACATCACCGCTCTATAGATCTGGTCAGCAACAATAGGATCGCTCAGGTAGCCCGAAATACCGTGGGCATTATCCGTCCGGTTTCTGACCCTGTCGTAATTTGTCACTTCGCCACCTTCGATTGGAAAGTGTTTCGGATCCAACGAATTCAGCGCCACCACATCACGGTCATCGAATGCGTTGAACCACGTTCCTACTCGCGCCGGGTAGTTGATCGGCCGAAGTACACGCATGATCGGGCCCACACCGAGCGGCGAGCCGACTGTGATATAGGCCTTAGCTTCGAGGTTCTTCTTATCCCTAAGCACATCATAACCGACAACTGATCCGAGTGAATGGCCGATCACCACCAAGGGGCCACCTTCCCTAATCTCGTCTTCGATAATCTGGTTGATGTGACCGCGAACCTTCGATCGCGAAAGATAGAGGTAAACGTCTCGCGTGATTTTTTGAATAGAGTAGGCACTCACACCCGGGATAGCGTCAGCGGCTTGAAGTAGCGCCTGCACCCATCGCCAGTTCTCCGGGCCCCGCTGGAGCACGTCGGACGTTGCATTGGCTGCAAGCTGTTGGTCTGAAACACCCAAGTTCCGTTGTACAATGCCGCATATCTCGGTGATGAAGGCAGCGTATTCAGGCTCGGTGAGGTCGCCTTCCCCACGGACAACGATGTCCGCAGGTATGTCCTTGTCAACCTGTCTGGCATAGTCGTCCAGGACATCGCCGTAAAATGGTAAGCTGACGTCGACCTTCCCGAAGAACTCGTCGGCACGATTGCCGAGGCCGACAGCTAGCGCATCCTCCCATTCCCTCCTGATTACCATCGGGTCGCGTCCTTCCTGTGCGCGACCGTGGACGAAAATCAGCTTTGTTGCCATTGCAGTTCTCCGGCCTCCCTTGCCCTTTCGATTAAGTCCATCCCCTCCGCGGTAAACGTCGTCCAGAGCGAAGCCTGTCGATATCGACCAGCTTCGACGATGTTATCGGGAAGGTTTTTCATGTCGTTTTCCAGGAATGCCCACGTTTGGCTTAACAACGGGCAAAATGGCCCCGCATCAACGCTCCAGCTGCCGAGGTGAAGGCACAAGTCAAATAGTGCGCTGCTTTTGGACCATGCCATCTTATCGGTGAGTGAACTTATCTTGCTCCGCAGTCCGACCTCTACGAGTCCCATTACAGCGTAGAGGGTCAGGGTCGGATTGTTGAAGTGAGCTGAGCTGCTCGCGAACGCTTGTGCATCCTCGCGGCTCTCAGGAAACATCCCGAAATTCGCCGCAGTGGCTATCTCTGAAGCCATCGCTCCGTAGTCTAGTACCAAGCCCAGCTTACCATCCCAGTCCTGTGCAGCGAACTCGAATAGCACGTTGCTGATCCCAAATGGCTCGACCATCACCGTAGTGTGATGTTTTGGAACTATCCCGATAACCGCTCCAGTGCCATCCTCGAATCGTGCGACAACGCTGATGATTGAGACGATATCGTCTCGCACGCGGAGTTGGGTAATTCGACCGGACTTTACCACCCCTACCTCGACATCAGGGCTGAAAGCGCTCGCGACGGGCTTACCTATGATTGTCGCCCCAACCGTCTTGCCCAACAGAGCGAATGGAGGCCTAGCACGGTCACGAAAATCACGGAAGCTAGCCTCGTCTCTAAGTGGAACCGGTATTGAGAAATCGTTCAGGATGGAGCGGTTCAGTGACAGACTTGCAGTATGGCGGTAGAGCTGCGAGGCAGATTTGCGGGCGATACCCCCCTTTGACGTCGTTGGCCTAGCGACATAGCCGTCGTCTCCGCACTCGAGGACGAGCTGAGGTTGCTGTCTCAAGGACAAGGACTTGTCCTGTGCCCTGCCGTCCACAACGTGTGGCAGCAAAGACTTCAGTTTGCGTGATAGCACGCCGACGCTAGCCTTTCCCTCAATGGTAACAGGGCCAATAAGAGTAGCATCCGGATCGATGTGGATGTCGCGAAGGGCCTCGGTGAAAATTCCAACGTAACGTTCTCTATCCGATGACCCGGCTCCCTGCCCGCTACTTATTTCAAGGGCTGCCATGCCAGGCCGGGTAGCGAAAAATCTGTCGACTTCGACGTCGACCGAGTAGTCGTTCATCGCGGGGAAGATCATAGCTCCTGACGTCCGGCTCTGAGATACGGTGCCGGGAAGCAGGCGGCATGCGTCGGAAATAATGACTACACTTTTCACCCCGCAGGTCCGAGCCGCCTCCACGTTTCGGCTAACGTCTATCACTTGGTCAATATCGTGCGCGGCGTCGGATAACAGCCACAGTTCGGAAAGGCCATTCAGCAAACCGTGACCTGCGAAATAGACGACGAGCTTTTCCGTGTCCCCTTTTTCCACGATCGACTTCAAAGCCGCCTTCACATCGTGAACAGCGACAGCGCCGCCATTTTCGTCTGTCAGAAGGGTCGTTTGGTAGCCTTCGGCAGCGAGCCACTCGCCCACCGATTTTGCACCACTGACAGCAGCCTTCAACGGTGGAAACTGGGAAGCGTTGTCCAAGCCGATGAGCAGCGCTGCGCGCTTCATTTGTTTGCCCCTTCCGCGGTTCCCGGGCGTGATCCAAGTTTAAAAATACTTGTGGAAACATCTACGTTTACCCGCTGAGGTAGTCAATCATTCTCGTGCAATGCCATAAGTTTCAAGAACAAACGTGATTTTCGAAGAAAGGTAACTTTCGGTGGCACAAGACGTCCTGCAGAACTTTCTTAACGTGCGCCTTTTCGATCTTGGCGGGGACGACAACAAGCTCAACCAGCTCCGTGATGCTTCGGCCGACCTCGCAGCCAAATTTAAAAGCGATCCCGCGGGAATTCCCTCGTTTGTAATGGTTGCCATCGATTCGAAAGTCGCTCCGGACGAGCCGATTTTCAGGGACGTCGCGGACGTCGTCGGAAACAGATGGAATTCGTACATGGGCGCATTCTCAGACACGACTATTCCCACGGTCATGCGCGCGGTCATTCTCGAAGCCATCGCTAGATCGCTCGATGACGACCGCGTCGCTATTGCGGTTTCGTTGACGGCCAGGAGCCTGCTTCCACATCTCGGTTCGCCGATGGATGTCGGGTTGTGGACGGACATCGTCACCGATGCAGATACACGACTGGAAACCCGAGCGCGTAAAGAGTGGGCGTTGCCCTCCTCGACAGCTGTTGAGCTACCTAAAATCGAATTGCCCGAGATTGAAGACTTCACGCACAGAGTGATGAACGTCGACTGGCTAACCGGACAATTGGCCGCGGCGGTAGGCCCCAGCGACAAGGAAGGTCAGGCGCTCAAAAACCCGAACCCACACTGGCCAAACGCCGGTAACCCGTGGTCATTCGAATTTTCGCCGCGAGCGGCGCGGGCCATCTCCGCCGCGGTCGACGGTGTGTCAAAGGCCACGGCCTCGTATATGACCGAGCGGGCGAAGGCTGACGATCGTATTCGTTCCGCCCTGGATCAGATACTTGCATACGTTTCAAAGGGCTCCACAATGTCCAAGGGTCTGGAACGGCGCACTTCGCTTCTGTGGTGGAAGGAGTCTCTCTATTCCCCTGCGGCGGATGCAAGCTATAGAAATTTTACCGTTGGCAAAACCTGCGCTTGGATGGCGCTCGACGCAGTCGCGATTACGGGACCCTTTGCACCGCGCATGGCTGAAGCGTTGTTGGCCGAAACGCTGCGGTCGTTTCACCATGAGGACGCGGACGAGCCAACCTCGCTCGCGCAACTCTGTTCGGAAGTTCGAGATGTCGGCCAAAACGAAAGCATTCTGACCTCTTTAGCCATAGTGCGAAGCAAGGCTGGTCGCTCGCAGCTGGCCAGTATGATCGCCCAGCCTGACACTGTCGACATCCCGGCAACGCTCGGCCTCCCATCCGATGCCAAGCTGAGTCCCGTTGCGTTCGCGTTGTGGATCTACAGAGACCTTCAAATCGCCCAAGCAACAGCCGTCTCAGGAAAGCCCAAGCGAAAGGCCGCGCAATGAGGGAGTGTAGTTACTCGAAGTGCAACGTCCCGGACGTTAGCTGTTACATGGGCGAAAATGTGCCATCCAAATGTAAGTACTGGCAAGAAGGGGCCGGAGCTAGCAGCGATTCCGGCGGTACGAGATCGGCCGGAACTGAGGCTCTGTTTCCGTGGAGCGGAACCGCAATGGGCACGGGCGAGCTTGCATTCTTAACGAGTCGGGGGGAAGCCCGCCTTATCGCGATCGCTGGAGCTCACAACGCTGGAAAAACTACCCTTCTGGCCGCCTGGTATCAACTTATAGGCAGATCTGGAAGTATCAGCGGAAACCCGTTCGCAGGCAGTTTCACATTGGAGGGCTGGGAGGCCGTAGGGCATAACCTGCGATGGCAGGGGAACCGTCCAAGTTTTCCTCCACACACCTCGTCCGGGGCGGGCCGCGCGCCCGGTATGCTGCATCTGTCTCATCGCCAGTCTGACGGTGAGTTGTGTGATGTTTTGTTCGCCGATTCCCCGGGAGAGTGGTTTCAACGATGGGCGGTGGACAAAGACGCCCAGGATGCCGAGGGTGCTCGCTGGCTTGCGACGCGCGCTTCCTCCTTCTTGATCACGGCGGACTGCGAGGTGTTGGCTGGCGATAAACGGGGTCCTGCCCGGTCAGCACTCATCAATCTCATCCGGAGGATTGGCACCGAACGCGGAAATCGTCCGGTAGCGCTGGTTTGGACAAAGGCAGACATTCAAATATCGGACACCATGAGAAATGCAATCCGGGAAGCCGCCAGATTGGTCATGCCGGACATCGTAGAGTTTTGCACCAGTGTCGAGGGTTTCGAACAAGGCAGCGTGAAGGTATCGGGAGCAGACTCGATGCGAGCGGTGCTTAACTGGTCTGTTGCTGCACCAAGCCGCGGATTTGAGGTAAGGGCTCCCCAGCTTTCCGACGGCGACCCCTTTTTCAATTATGGAAATGCATGATGGACGCAAGAATCCTGCTGCTCGGCGAATCGAATGTTGGAAAGACGCATTTCGGAGGCCAGCTTCTCGGGCGGCTAAATCAGGAGCAGGGCTACCTTCGGATGGTGGGGTCGGTCGGATCCCTGGCTGGTTATGAGGAAGTGCTGAACGCTCTTAACGACGGCCGTGCGGCACAACATACGGGGGCCTCGCAGTACATCGAGAGCACCTGGAATGTCGTCGATCCAGACGGTATGGCGATCAATTTGGTGTGGCCGGACTATGGAGGAGAGCAGGTCAAAGCAATCCGGGAAAGGCGCGCTATGCCCCAGGCCTGGCGCGAGCGGGTTCTGGACAGTGACGCCTGGGTCGTGATGGTGAGAGTTCACAATATGCAGGTGAGCGACGATATATTCTCCCGGCCCATCGGCGACTTGAGCTCCGCGGAAAACCGAGCACACGACACGTTCGAGCTATCCGAACAGGCCCGTCTGGTGGAGTTCCTCCAATGGATGCTATTCGTAAAGGGCAAAGGTCAGCTGAAAGCTGTGACAACACCGCAATTGATGCTGGTCCTCTCGTGTTGGGATGAACTTCCGGAGCAAGAAGCCTCGATGCGGCCTTCAACCGTTCTCGAGAGGCGGATGCCGCTTGTGGCGGCGTTTCTTCGATCGAATTGGGAAGCCGACAGTGTGAAGGTGCTCGGGCTGTCAGCTCTTGAACGACCTCTGAGCGAAGATAGCCGAGACAATGACTATATCGACCAAGGCCCGGAGCAATTTGGTTACATCGTGGACGAGCTGGGCAATCGGTCGAAGGACCTGACGTTGATGTTCAAACCTTTCATGCGGGCCGGATGATGCTCGTAGGTCAAGCTGCTTACGGCGAGCGGAACAGTGGACATGCAATGCTTGGCGCAAGTCCGAGCGCCGATATGGCCACGGAACTGACAAACGAGATGGACCTTCGTGGAAGTCCGCCACCTGGGACGATATGGACGCCATATTTCACGGGATTCTCACATCGCACCCACTATGTGCTTGCGCGTACAGCGCCTGACGTTCATGCGTCCAGAGCAGGAATGGTGCGGTCCCGAGCGTTGTTTATCCCTATCGACGCCCTGACGGAGTGGGATTCGATCGGCCATGCGCTCTCGTTCCTGGTCGATGACTTTGATACCCAAGGATCCTATCAGGACGTGGACATCGCGACCGAGGGTGCCGTCGGCAGTCCGCATTACGGCCTGGCCAGCGCCCTAGCCGAAGTGAAGGAAGGCACCATTATTTGGGCTGATGACATCGGCTTTCAGGCTGCGATTGCGAACCTTTGGCATCACCTTTGGCCTCATGCTCGGGCGGCGTTGAGCTTTCGAATGGCATTTTCACCCCAGGACGTCCCGGATCGCCCAACGATTGCGACGACAATGAGCCAACTAAAGGCTCGTTGGACCGGGTTTCCGATAGTTAAAGACAATGTCACCCAGCTCGATCGAGCTGGGGCGGTGCTTGCAGGTGCCGAAGACGGGACAGCGCTGCGCAAGTTGATTGACGCTCTAAACGCTAGAGTGAAGTCATTCAATCAACTGCATCAGTTTGTCGATATCCTCGAGGTACTAGAAGGCGATGCAGAGTTTCCCGAGACAATTGCCGCCGTCAGGCTGACTGGACACCTGTCGCCTCAGCCTTCCGACGGCGTTGAGGAGAAGGCGCGCCTTATCGACAAGTCAACAGCCAAGCTCATCAAAGCTGACGTCGGCGAGGTTCGTACATCGCGAAATCTCTCATTGGCGGCGTTTCAGAAAGCTAATGACTTCTGGAAGGCGCTAGAGGATTGGGCTTCAACGGAGCTTTGGAAAAAGACCCCAGAAGACATTGGAAGAATAATACGCGACGTCTCTGATGAGGGTCCTACGGAGATCTGGAGGAATCATACCAGCAAGGGTATGCGATCGTTTCTTAAGAAGGAAACCCATGCAGCTCCAGCAATCTGGCGCGTACTCGAAGGCACGCCCGATCTCCTGTCGCCTATCGCTAAACTAGCGACGAACATCGACGCCTTCGATAAGGCGCTCGCTACGACATCCCCCAGGGCGCTCAGCCATACCATCGCTGAAGCCCTGCTAAATCATGCTGGACAACTAGGTCTTCCAGAGCTCCACGCCGTATGCTGTTCACTCGGTTTCGCTCCAGAGAAATCAATCGAGGTCCATCTCAAAGTCAAGTCGGCTACCGCGCGTAGCATCGCGTTGGCGTTGTCGCACGCCACGGCCGAACAGATTGCTCTTGCCGCGGTCAATTCGTCGGACGAGCGCGTTATAGACTTGGCTGTGAACCGTGCGGCCCTGGCAACGAGCGCGCTTCGCGGAATTGACGTCGATAATCCGACATGGCGCGGGTTATGGCGATTGACGCTGGCAAAGAATCCGACGGCGCTCAATGCGCCCCGCGATGCGCGGCGTTGTTACTTTCGCCTGCTCGACCTTCTAATCGACGGCGTGCTGACCGAGGATGACCTCGAGCTTATCCGGAAATTGGCAAATACGGGGCTTGCGGAGATATCGACCTATCCCCGCCGTGAAGACGTTTGGGCGTCGTTGCCCGGCACGATGCGGTCGAAAATTGCCACGGCCACGGCAAACACATGGCTTACCGAATTTTTGGAGGGCAAGCATGGACCTGCCCCAGAGCGTACCTTGTCAGACGCCATTATCGCGTTGGCCCAGGAGGCTCCTCACCTCGCAAAGCTTGTCGCCAACCCCTTGACCGGCTTGGAGTTCTTCAGAACGTTCCCGAACGTTGCAGAAAGCGCGTTCATTGAATGGCTGAAGCTCGCTCTGCGGAGCGCTGTATCGAAGGATATCGCGACAGCAATTGGCGCGTTCATCGCAACACGGTCGTGGTCTACATCTGCCAGCTTTCTTGCTGACCAAGCGCTTGCGGGGCGCAATGATGTTGAACCCGCCCTCGAATACTGCCGAGACCTCTTGGGATATTTTACGCGATTTTGGCTTGGCATTTTGGGGCCGACCGCAGACTCCGTAAAATGGCGGGTATTGGAGGACATTGGTGCAGACCTTTTCCCTATGGGGCCGGGGGACAAGAGTCTCTGGCAACGTGCTGGAGGAAAGGCCGCCGATATTCCAAATGCCCCGAGCGGCCGCGAGGCATGGCACACGGTCGTCACCGACATGGAAAAGGGCGGCAAGAGGATGAAGGCTCGCGATCTGCTGAACGCGATGCTGTCGGAGTTTCCCGACAACCGCGTTTTGCAGAAGCTTAGGCAGGAGCATTTTCGTTGGTGACCGGGATGAAAAACTATGTACCAGGCCGCGCATTGATCGTAGGTATTGCAAGTTACAAGAATATCCGCTCTCTGCCGGCCGCCATTCGTAACGACATCAACGATCTGCACTCGGCGCTGATCAATCCTGAGGTTTGCGGACTTGATCCGACAAAAGTCACATTGCTGGCAGACGCCGAGGCAAACCGCAAGACGCTGTTCGAAGCACTCGATAACCACGCTTCCTTGATGTCCAGTGACGAACCGTTTACGTTCTACTTCTCGGGGCACGGGGAAAGAGACGACCTCGACCAGAGTTTTCTCCTTACACATGAAGCCGATCTTGGCCGCCTAACGGAAACGGCAATCAGCGATACCGAGCTTTTGACGGCACTGCAGTCGGTGAGATCGGATAGACAAGTTCTAATTCTAGATGCTTGTCATGCCGGAGCTGTCGGAACCCTCAAATCCGGCTCCGCTTCCCAAAGACCGCGAGGGCTGTCCAAGAAGACCCTTGACCTGATGAGTGCTGGCAAAGGACGCGTCATAATGAGTTCTTGCCGCGCCGATGAGAGCTCTGTCATTCGCCAAGGTGACCGGAATAGCGTGTTCACGTCGAGCTTGCTGAGGGGTCTGTCAGGTGGAGCTAGGCCCAAGGAAGACGGTACGGTCGGGATATTCGATCTCTTCGGTTTTGTTGCCGATGATGTGCCCAAGTTTGCGCCGCAGCACCCGGTTCTCAAAGCCGACGGGCTTGAAGGGGACTTTGGTCTATTCAAAGCTCCTCCGGCTTCTACCAACCAATCGCCTAGCTCGACGGCGAGCCCGCCGACCGTTCTGGAGATCAGCGACCTGCTGGCCAATCTGTTTCCCACGGGGCCAACGCAGGACGACATATGGCTTAGAGCGGGCGGCGACCTTTCTCGCTTGTCACTCAGGGGTCACGGGCGTTCACAATGGTTTTCGGCCATAACCACTGTCACCCAAGGTGGTGGTGGACTGCAACTTCGGGCATTGTTGAACGCTGTCGCTCGTGACTTTCCCAATCACGATGAGCTCAAACGCATGATCGCCGGGTTATAGAGCGCTATCAAACATCCCACGTGCTGTCACCCTTCGCTACTAGTTGGCGCGTCGACATTGCTTGGGCCAACCCTCCCTCGCTTAGCACAGGGAGGTCAGCGGTCCAGTCGGCGCGGGCTCAGCTGTCGCTTTGCAGTTAATCGGGTGTCAAGCGAATCGAGGAATTGACCCCAGCCGGAGATGTGGCACTGTTTGCGACCGAGCTCAAAATCAGTCGAGCGACCGCGTACCGCCTTATCAAATTGTTTCGAGCCGGTGGCACGGTCATGTCGTTGGTGGATTGCAAACGCGGTCGACCGGTTGGATGACGAACGGGAAGAGATCATCCGCACGACCATCAGCCGATACTACCTGACGCGAAACCGTCCGACCGTTTCGCAGTTGGTCCGGGATGTCCAAACGAACTGCATTTCGGCCGGGCTCAAGCCGCCGCATCGCCGAACGATCGATGCTCGACTCGAAGACATCAAGACATCGACCTGCAGAAACGCGCCAAACGCCGCGGCGAAGATGAGATCGTGAAGCAGACACAGCCCGTTCCTGGGGTGTTCGGCGCCTCCCGACCTTTGCAGGTCGTGTAGGTCGATCATACGACGGAGCCTACAATAATCTCGGGGCGGCTGGCCTTTTTGATCGGCGGCTCCGAAACGGGTGGGGCGACGATCACCGCTGCGAACTCCACCGGGTCCTCGGGTGCGGGCAGAACCAGCTTGCCCTGCCGCGCCATCGTGCGCCAAGTGGACAGATGGTTGGGCTTCAGGCCATGCCGCTCTGTCACCTCGTTCACCGTCGCGCCGGGCCGAAGGCTCTCCGAAACGATCTGCGCCTTCACTTCGTCCGGCCATTGCCGGTGAACCTCACGTCCACGCTTCCTGGTCGTGAGAACCTCCAATGTACTCTCCATGGAGAAACTCCCGCTGCTCATCCATGGAAAGCCGATCACAGATTAGGACGGCTGGGACAACGTGGGAGCAAAACACCGGTTACTGTGCAACGGGTGCATAAACGATCGTTTGCGCAACACCGTCAACGAATTCCGACAGCTGCCGGCTCGTCACAGAGGCGTAATCTGGAGCCTCGTCAGCGCCGTTAAAGGTTAAAGGCTTAATTGTTGCAATTGATTGACGCGGACCGGCCCAGGCCGGGAATATGCACTCATAGTTTTTAGAAATGTTTCTGCTGACGTCATTGAGCCGATGCGGCCAAGCGTGTCCGCCTAGAAGGGACTCGAACGGAGCTAAGCTGGAATGCCCGTGGCACGACAGCCGGTATGTTCACGTAGTACTGAAAGGGAACGCCACGGCCCAGATTATATGACTATCGAAACTTTGAACACACGGACGGATTTTCTTTAACATAGCGCTGCACGCGCTGCAGCATAGAATCACATTGCAGAGAAACCTCCGCTTGCTTCTTTCGAATCGGATTGAATTCGCCCTTAGCACCTCCGCTCGTGCGTAGTACGATCGCTGCATATTCCACGGCGAAAGCAGGGCAGGCCTTGGTCAGCTTTTGCCAATCCGCCCCTACCCCGGATCCGGCGACGTCGCTGGTCGAATCTGGACACTTTGGGTTATGGCTTTTTCGGATCTTGCAAGTCAGGTTACCTTTAAAGATTGGCAGCATACAGTCGCGCTTCTTGCTGCTGTAGGTGTCAAATAGCTGCTTCAGTTCGAAACTGGCTTTGTTAACTCCCCAAGAAGTCTGAAACAGCCCTGCCTCCGCGCTACTGGCCTCGGCGAAGCACTGGCTCACATCTCGACCTTCACAATACTTGCCTGCACTTTCCATCATCCCAAGACCTATGAGCAGTACATAGGCATGTCTAAGCGTATCTTCGCCAGACGTACTGTTGATCATGTTCTTGGCAGCGAAGATGTCGCCATAGTGCGTTAGCGCGTCAGCCTTGCTGCTGGTGGCTTCGGGCGTGGCCGACACAACGACGACACCTGCAGCCCCCGGTTGGCAGATCGCGCGTGCGAAAACCATCGCCATGCCCTTGATATAGGGTTTAGGCGCGAGGCCGCGCCGTTTCCATTCTCGCGTCGCACACCCGGAGCCACCGGCGATCTGCTCGATGTCCTTCAACGACTGCGCGACGGCGCGCTGCTCAGCGCAGAGCGCGACGATGCCCACCGTGAGGGCCAGAGTTGTGAGGGTTCTCAAGGCGGTCACGTATCACCTCCGCTGTATCGACGGCCCAGGAGCTCCAACCCGAAAATCTGGTCCGATTGTGGGAAAGATCGATTGGCATCCAGGCACCCCTAATCACTGAAATCGAAAACCTCCCAACGGCTTCGGGGAGCAACGCAGCCGGTTTTGACAGGCTCGTACCCTCATTTGACAGATTCGGCTTGTAACGCTGCCTCTAAAGCAACATTCCTATTGCCCAAGACGAATTCCGCAAACTGCTCCTGCGTTCCAAAGAACGCATTTAGATCCAGGTCGTTGCTTCCAAAATGTGCGACCTCACCTGCGAATTGCCATATTGTCCAAGGATTGGCCCCCGACAGCGACGGCCCGGTACTTTCGGGCGTGCCGTCTTTCGTCCAGTCCTGAAGCCACAGTGGATACTCATTGAACTGATTCGCGATCAGTTCACGAATGCCGCGCTCATGGGCGAAGATCACTGGCAATTTCTCATAGTGTTCGCGGATCAGCTGCAACAGTTCGTGAAGGTTTTTTTGAATTCTATTGATATCCGTGCACTTCTTTTGGCTCTTCAAGATCGGTCCATCGTTATACCATTCGAGATCGACCGCAATTGGCATGGCGCTCGGATCCTTTGGGACGTTCTTCTTGATGTTTTCGAATTGCGGGGCAGCAGCTTTGCAGAAATTTACAACGTGATAGGCGCCGGTTACCAGTCCAGCATGCCTTGCATCTTTCCAGTTCTGTTCGAAATGATCGTCCACGAAGTCTCCCCCTTCGGTGGCTTTCATATAGGCGAATGTTAGTCCATCCTCTTTGGCTGCTTTCCAATCGATCTCGCCGCTCCAGTGGCTGACATCGAGGCCGCGAATCGCATAACTATCAGGTGCATTAAACACCTTGATCTCGGGATGGCGTTCTATCGCGCTACCAGTACTGAGTGCCACCTCTGGAGAGTCTTCGGAGCTCGCAGTGGTGACAGTTCCCACCCAATCGATGGAGCCAGCAGGTTTCTTCGGTACAAGAAAAAAGAAAGCCCCCCCCCATTCCTTGCCGTTGTGCAAACTGCCCGAGCGAACTTGCGGAAAGTCCTCTCCGGTCGCGGGGTTTTTAGTCATATCGAGCTTGAGCGAGATGTAGCTCGTGACCGGCCCAAACCGGGCGATTCCGCCACCGTTAATAAACGTCGCACCGCTCTTGTTTGATGTCATTCCGGCAAAGATCGGATCGGCCCATCCGGAGCGGACGCCCTCGATCAAGCTGTCAAAGAAAATGCTGCCGTCATTGTCGGTCAGCCCGTAGGCCAGCTTGTCAGACTCCGTAGACGACAACGCATGTGCTCCGCGAGCCTTTGGAAAGTTATCGCTCCCCCAGCGCGGGTCGACCATTGGAAATATGCCACCTGAATAGCACGAGCCGATCAGCGCGAGGAAATGATAGGTGTTGTGCGACAAATTGACGAGCATGGTCGCTAGGTCATTGAGTCGCAGCAAATTTTTGCTGTCATTGCTGTTTTTGGCTGCCGACAAGACGATCGAACCTGGCTCGTCATCGTTGCCAGGCGCGCCGTGGCCCGAATAGGCGAACACGATTCGCGCGCGCTTCTGCCGAGCCTTTGACTGCTCCGGGAGGTACTCTTCGAGAAAGTAGCGGATGTTATCTTTCGTCGCTTGGTCGTTCTCGAGAACGATGATTTCGTTGAATTTCTGCTCGACAAAGAATTTCTTCAGGTTCTTGAGATCATTCTCAGCCGGCTTAAGTCGCCGGTCCCTGGGCAGCGCGAAGTTCGGGTAGTAGTTGTTGTCGACGATGAGCGCATAACTCCTTATCGGTGGGTCTCCAAGGTTGCCCTTAAGACGTTCCGCGATGTTCGCATCAACAGCCATTGCCCCGTCGTCAACATAATGGAAGAAATACTTGCATTTGTCGTCTGGGACATCTGCGTCGTTGCCCTCGCACGCACTTGCAGGAAATGCGGCGAGAGCCACGAGTGAAACCAGATAGGGAATGAGCCGGCATGAGAAGCCCATGGTCCACACTAATCCCTTGAAGCAACTATTGCGTAATGCCGAAATCCTGTTCGAAGCTTGCTCGAGTCCCATAATAGATGTTGGCATCCAAGCCGCTCTTGTAGCCGGTCGTCACATTGGCGTCGTCTGCGAACTGCCACAACTTCTGGGTCTTGCCGTTGATAATGGCCGGCTTTTCGACGGCTTTGTGTGAGGTTGAATAGTCGGCGATCCAAATATGATATCTATCCAACTTGGTCAGGAGTTTTTCATCGATCTTGCGGGACTTCCACCAGCTCCTGGCTGTGTAGATGATTGGCGTACGCTTGGTCTTCTGCTCGACGATTTCGAGCCAAGTACGCGCCTTTTCGATAATTTTAGCGGCATCTTGGCCGGCCCAACGGTCGGGATTAGTCGAGGTACGATCCCATTCGAGGTCGAGGCAGGGCGGCATGTCGCCTGCACCGATACCCCCGTGAAGTGCCAGGAATTCGACAAAGCGGTTCGCCTGCTCCACGACATCATCATTGGCGGTTAGAAAATGATAGGCGCCGCGGTAGACCTTCTTATCGCCATCCAGCTTTCCAAGATCGGCCCAATATTTGCCGAACATTCCATCCTTAAACTTCGTACCTTGAGTCGCCTTCACGTAAACAAAGTCGACCTCTTGCAGCGCTAAGTTATGAAACTTTATGTTGCCGGTCCAATGGCTGACATCTATTCCGAAGATCACGTCCCCTCGCGCTTTCTTTTCGACTTTGTCGAATTTCGCATCGTCAGGAAAAACGAACTCTTTAGGTAGCGCAAAGTCTTTCGGGGCGCTGGGATTATCTTTCTCTTCGGCCAGCTTGGCCGGAATAACCTCATCTATGAACAACGTCTGGCGTGATACGTCGTCTTTGAGATCCTCCCAAGAGGTATCGCCCGCGCGCGCTATTCCGATACAACTCGTAACAAGGCAGAGCAAAGCTTTTACAGCGAAATTCCATTTCATAGCGGCCTCCACGTATCTTTGTTGTCTGCATGAATCTCAAGCTATTACATGGAACACACTGAGTAATCCTAGATTGCATTCGGTGCTTTAAAAGGCGTGCCTTCTGGATCCCAATTTACATGCGATATTATTATTTGCTTTTGAGCAGAGATTTTTCACGTGTCGACCGCGTTGGGCCTACGCCGACACCACGCCTAAAGATTATCGAGGTAAAGACCGTAGAATAGCCCCCTACCAACTTGTCCTTCCTGTCCCTCAAAGTTAATGCCGAACTCAGTGGCTAGCTCCTTTCGGATAAGCCGAGCGACGCCGGCCGAAACCGCGCGTTTGTATGTCAGCTTGTACTCCAGGTCGGCTTTGAACGCGCCAACGACCTGATAAGCATTTCCTTTGGCACGCTGTAGTTCCAAGAGTTCAGCGCAGACTGGCCCCAAGTTGCTCCTTATTGACCGAAGATCCTCTAGGGAATACTCCTGCACTTCAGTGTTTTTGAAGCTAATGCTCACGTTACTCAAGTATGCAGCAGATGTTTTTAATCCAAGTCTTTCCAGTCCGCTTGCACTAAAACTAAAATTCTTGTTCCTAGCGAAATCAATGGACTCCGCTCCAGACTTACTTAGGGAATCCGGAAATACCATGTACTTCGGCGAGCAAATATCTCCGAGCGTCACTTGGTTTCCGACTGGAACATTAGTGCTCCGTTTCCAGACCAGATTACCAGGACCATGAAGAGACGAGGGAGGAACATGCACTGAATACCCATATCTGGATAGAATCGACGTGGGTGAATAAGGAACAACATCTCTATGGCCGCACCCGGTAAGAAATATCACGAATATGGGCCCAAATAACATCTTCATTATTGCCCCCTCGGAACTCTCCACTAGCTGAAGAAACACAAGTCTCCATCCGAGCACACAAAAGAGGCCTTGCACGCGAGTTTGCGAGGCAAAAGCGTACTTCATGTGCCGCCCCGTGAGGCAGTCGTAGTCGCCTCCGGAGCAGAAGCGATCGAAGGAGAGGGTCTAAATCAAAGCAATCACAACCATGCTGACGATCGCTCGGAATTGGCGAAAAATGTTAGCAATTACTCTATTAGCTTGCGAAAACATTACATTGAGTTGTGGTCGATGTAAAGGACAATCCCCGCCGGCGGGCGCAGTCCAGCATGCCACAGCTTGCACACTTGCTCCGGGTACGGACGATCCGAGGCTGCTGCAAAGTAAGATCCATGGGCCGAACTATCTCGCCGGCTACAACTTCTCGCGGCTTCATCAATTGGTTCAGGCGGTTTTTGTGGCTGCTGCTTGCCTGGCCTCACACACTGAGCGAAACCGCGAACCCCTTAGCGACCGATCATTGTTCACGTCGAGATTCAGCGCTATAGCCGAATTGCTGCACGTCGATGTTCTTACGGATGCGCCACGGCGACCCGTATCCATATCTCCGTCGTTATCAAAGACTCGCTCCAGCTGCCGCGTCAATGTGAATCAAACTCTCGGGCACTAGCCACCATGACCTCACTGTCCACCGAAATAATAGAGAAAGTAAGAGACATACAACTGTTTCGGAGCTGCCCCGACCTTAGTTTCTATGTGTCTCCCGTTCCGCAACAAAACGACGGTAGGGATTGAGCGGACACCGTACAGCTCGGCCACATCTGGCGTTTTGTCAATGTCGATCCTGACAATATCAAACCTTTCCTTTTGTTCACTTGCTATCTCTGCCAACGATCTGCGGATCATCTGGCAGGGCCGGCACCATTCGGCCGAAAAATCGATAACGATCCTACTACCTTTAGCGCTGATGCGACGCTTAAGTTCGGCTCCATCGATGGTTCTGATATACCTCATTCCTGCTAGTCGGCGGACAGTTTTCGCTCTACACAGACTAATCGCCAGATCCGAGACTGTCGTGTAGTGGGCGCCACCGTCGAGCTCTCGTTCCGTTCGCCTCTCGGCATTCAACACCACTCCACCTAGAGTGTACTCATCCAATCCGAGATCCGAAATTAAGTTAGCATCGGGAACGATCGATTTCCGCTGAACCCCCGCATGCTCGACCAGCATGTCCGCTACAATTGTATAGCACGACCTCACTATTCGGTGGTTGGGTCCACCAGTTTCGTAAGTATAATCCAGCATTTCTCCTTTAGTTGTCGCGCACGCATAATCGACGGTAGTTGCTATTATTAGCCCAGCGAGGGCCGTGGTTTGCCAAAACGAGCGCAATGCAATCACCTCCTATTGGGGGCTCGGCATCGGCGTGTACATGGCCAGGCCGGTTGCGCTGATGTCGAAGTCCGAGGTAGATGCGACGGGCAGGAAAAAGCAAAAGATCCGCCGCGCCGGAGGATCGGCACGTCCAGGCATCGGCTTCGTCAAATATCGGCTGGCGAGTTATCCACTGAACCACGAAAGGTCGGAATACTTTTCGTGCTTCATCGCTGAAAGTTGGCCGATGAGCTTTGCCGCAAGACTGTTCTCCTAGCCGCCGTTCTTTACACGCTTTAGCCAACCCTGCGACTCAGGACAGTTGCAGAATGTTATAATTTTTGGTTTACTAATACAAGTTCAAAGAGAGTTCGATCTCGGCGTGCCACGCGACGGAAACAAATTCCAGGCCGGCGGCTTTTCAACCATGGGTTACCGCCATGGTGTCCGACATCAACGGGGTCGCCGCCGGACCTCTATACGCATTAATGCTCCGCTACGAATGCGACAACGATTTCGTGATCAAGAATACCGTCAAAGGCGGTGCATCACTCGAAATCGTCCCGATTGAAGTTTCCGGATCGGTGGACGCAAGCAGGTCCGACATTCAGCACATTAACGTCACCATCGCAGCAGTCAGTGACAATGGCCGCCGGAAGGCCGGTCCCGACTTCATTCAGGAGTTACAATATCGGGGGGAATCGAAATGAAGAGATGGTCAATCGCAATGGTCGCGGTCTTTACTCTCTTTTCGACGTGGGCCGTCGCGCAGGAAGGTGCGGCGATAAAGGCAGCCATTGAGAACGAAGCTTCGAACGGCGTGATGCTGGCCTTGCCCACAACGGCTGGAGACGCGGCTCCTGCCATACCCGGAGGTGCTACCTCCCAAAGCTTCTATGCGAACCTGACGACGCAACAGGAAAAGAACATCACTGACAAAGCCTATCCGCTAATGGCGTCCAAATGGCCGTTCAACGAAGTCTGGGTTTGCTGGGAAGAGTTGCAACCTGATTTCTCCGCACAACGACAGCTCGTACGGGAAGCCGTTCGAGACACCTGGGAAGCAAACTCGGGAATCCGTTTCGTGGGCTGGGGCCAATGCAACCCCAGCGCTGGCGGAATACGCATTGCGGTTAAAGATGAAGGCCCTCACGTTAAATTTCTCGGAAAGTTCGTGAACGGCATCAAGAATGGGATGGTGCTCAATTTTACCTACAACAACTGGAGCCCGGCGTGTCAGTCGATGCTCGATTATTGCAATCGGGTTATCGCAGTTCACGAGTTCGGTCACGCCATCGGGTTCGCCCACGAACAAAACCGACCGGACACACCCGGGGAGTGCGATAAGCGTCAAGGGACGGATGGCGACAATACGCAGTTGACGCCGTGGGATGTCCACTCGGTCATGAACTACTGCAATCCGGTTTACAGCAACGACGGTGTTCTAAGTCAATTCGATATCATCGCAGTCAAATACATTTATGGAGCAGGATGATGCGATCAGCGGCGATATTTGTCCTCCTGTTCCTGATTGTGCTTCCGGCAGGAGCCAAAGCTCAGAATCCGCATCTACCGGTACGGCCTTCGCTCATTCATCTGCACGCCATCGGAACACCGACGATAGGGCCTTCGGCTGGCACTGCAGACTCGGTCGAGAGCCAGGCAACAGGCTTTTTCATTAGCCCTGAAGGCTTCGCACTCACGGTCGAGCACTTCTTCAAGCCGCTGGAAGCGGTTGACGCAATCAACGTGAGGATAGAGGCAAGCATCGGCGACGCGGGAGCGGGTGTTATGAAATATCCGGCGTACTTCATCTCCGAATTGGGCAATCTCGACCTCGCATTGCTGAAAATCGATTTGCCCCACGACCACCCCCCAATCGAACCATTTGTACTTGGCACGATCGCAGACATCGATCCCAGCGACCCACCGGATATATTTTCGTCAGGATTTTCGGAGAACAACTATAAGACTCACGCGATATCGGTCAACGACCCCGAGAGCGATGAAGTTCCATACGGCTGGACACTCAATGTGGCCATCGACGGCGGGGAAAGCGGAAGCCCGGTCTACACGAAAAACGGCACGGTCATCGGGCTTCTCAAGGGATCACCCAAGCACATCGCCACTTTGGCGATAATGATCCCCGTCGATTTCGCTCAGCCACTGGTCGGATACATAAAGATCCGCGAACTGGAGAAGGAAATCCTGCAGCTCAGGCAAGTCGTCGGAGCGATGAAAGCTGGCGATCCGCCTATCGACATACGTTTGAACCAGGTCGAGGACGGGCTCAAGGAGATCGGAAAACGCTTCGAGTGGACCGCAACGACGTCAAGAGATGACGGCTCACTTCAAGTCAAATACACGAAGCTGATTAAAGGCGGCCCGCAGATTGGAAGCATACAGCTCCAGATCACGCCGAGATTGAGACTCCGCGAGGGTAACGATATTATCAGCAAGGACATGCCCACCCTGAAGCTGAAAAGCGGCGGCCCTCCGAGTTTTCCCCGCGATAGTTTTGATCCCGTCCTGAAACAAGGCGTGTTCGTTGTCGCCGACGTACAGGATAAACTTGAAGCGCAGTACGAGCTCGCGGAAAACGCCGTTGGAAAGCCGGAACCTTACCGTGACCTATTGATTTCCATTGTCCCCGCCACAGAGGACGGACTCAATTTACCGCCTGTAATTCTTAACGTGAGCCCCGACTATGTCTGGAAGTAACTCCACTCGGCTATCTTTGAAACTTGCACTTGCCGTAGGCCTGGCTCTGTCGCCATGCACTTCGCTCGCCGACGGCATGTACGTTCCGGAGTCCCCTCTTTCGAACGGGACGACAAAACGCCTCGACTTTCAACCAACCGTGGTTGTCGCGAGCGACAGAGTTGTCGTGGTCGCCGGCGGGCGAGACGAGGCCGATGCCCACATCGCAATACTCGACCCGAGTACCTTGGAGGTCATGAGACAAATCCAGCCGGAGATGCTGGTCGAAGATATGGTCGTCACAGCCGACGGCGGCAAAATCGTTGTGGTGGGGTCTAACGGCGTCTCGACTGAGCTTGCCGTTTACACTGAAGAGCTCCACGAACTTTCGCACCTCGACCTTGAGCGGCCGGTCGGATACCCGCAGCTCTCAATCGAGGACGAAGGCGTCGTCGCCCTCGCCGGACAGAGAACGTCGATTGCTTTTCCTGCCCTCTCCTTCTACCGCCTCAACGGTAGCGGCGAACTGGCCTGGCGAAAAGACTTTCAATCTGAGGTGAAGTTTGGCTCGCGGGGAGCGTGGGTTGATACGAAGTCGAAACTCGTGCTCGTCAACAACGCCACCCGTCCCTCGTTGACCGCGTACGATTTCAGTTCGGGCCGACGAGTTGCCACCCTGCAGGTCCAAAGTGACAACAGCCGCGACTTGACAGCTTATTCCGTCTTCGGACTTGTCGGTAGTGAGTGCGGGGGTTCTGCTCCAGCTTCGCTGCTTATCTCAGACGGTAGCTCGCGTGTTTCCCTTGTCGATTTCGATCCGCTTTTCGAATCCTTTGACGTCAAAGCCGCAATCAATGTGCGATTGCGGCTGCTACCAGGGACAAGGCTGGAAACCTTGAAGGACACGTCTTCTGTAAAGCCTGCGACATTGCTCGCAAGCGTGTGCGATCAGTCGGTGATCTGGGTGGCCAATTCATTCTCGAATGAGATAGCCCAGTTCTCGCGAAATCCGGTGACATCGGATCTTGAAAAGGTCGGAAGCCTGGATCTGCCGGGTCTCCCCAACGCCATCACGCTGCAGCCGAAAGGCCCGTACGGCTATGCGGTGTTGAAGAAAGCAAGGTCGATAGTGAGTTTTCGGCGATCAACGCCAGACAGCGAAGCGAACCCCATTGTGGGCGACGACAGAGTAAGGGAAATCCAGCGTTTCCTGTCGGCGAAAGGCTATCTGTATGGATCTATTGACGGTCTGGTCGGTCCTTCGACCATTAGGGCGCTAGAAGTCGTCAGTTCGCGCTATGGCGTGGACCTTGACATACGGTCCGATCCTGCAACAACTTTGGAGAAGCTGAAGACCACATTGGCTGATGAGTAGGATGGCTCTTCGGAGGGCCACCTTTAGGCCGGACAGTGACCGGGACCGAAACGGCGCGGACGATGCAGCGTCTATTGACTGAGAACGGCTTTTCGGTCGGTCCCATTACCGGACAGATCGGTGTCCGCACCCTCGAAGTCATCACCCGGTTTGAGCGCAGCAATAATTTCCCTCGACATCAGTCGCGACCTCAAAAGGGCTTTCGAGACGCCCCACCACAGTAGCACCGCTTACATGCAATGCAGCGCGGGAATGTCAAAATGAGAGTGCTCTGCAAACTCCTCGCCACTGCCGCACTCGCCTTGGCGCTGGCAGCCGGCGCTGCAAGTGCCCAGAGCGTGCGGCAGGGATGGACGGACGATGAGCGCGAGGCAATATATATTACGGCACACAGGGCTCGCGACTGATCCCCAAGACCTGGCTAGACGCCTTGGTCATGGACGACGGCAGGCGTCCAATGGGACGGCTCGGTGACAAACAGCCGCATCAAGATCGGCGCTGGCTGGGTCGAATATGGTGCCCTGGGCCGCAATACTGGCGAAGTGCTTGACGTCTTCGGCAATATCGTTTTGAAAGACAAATCTCTGCTCAGCGGGCTAATCGGCTACGACTCCCACCCTCGTTGCGGATTCCGAGGCAAGCCGCCCCCGCATTCCGAAATCATTCCGCCCCCCAATTCCGAGAATTAGTCGCCCCCTGATTCCGAGATGATGCCGCCCCCTGAACGGAGGCGTTTGTCGAGGTGTCCTGCTGGTGAGACGTTCCACCTTTCAGTGTCGGAGGGGAAGGAACGGGATGCCAGCGGAGAGACTAAAGATGCGGCGTGTCCGCGAGATTCTGAGATACAGATTTGAGGAAGGCCTTGGCCACAAGTCGATTGCAGTGCGCGTTGGCGCGGCCCCCTCGACCGTGCGCGAGACGTTGCGCCGTTTGGAGCGTGCCGGACTTTCCTGGCCGTTGGGCGACGATGTCAGCGATGCGGTGTTGGAAGCGGCTCTCTATAAGGCAGCCGGCACGAAGACCGGTCACCGGCGCAGCGTTGAAGCGGATTGGGCGCATGTTCATCGCGAGCTGAAACGCAAGCATGTCACGCTGCAGATCCTTTGGTACGAGTATATCGGCCTTCACCCCGATGGCTATCGCTACAGTCGCTACTGCGATTTGTATCGCGCTTGGGCCCTGAAGCTGCCGGTGACGATGCGCCAGGACCATGCGGCTGGCGAAAAGCTGTTCGTCGACTATGCCGGCGACACGGTCACAGTGGTCATCGACCGGTTGTCGGGAAAGACGCGGCAAGCGCACCTGTTCGTGGCCGTGCTCGGGGCATCGAGCCTTTCCTTCGCCCATGCTCGCTGGAGCGAAACACTTCCCGACTGGATTGAGTGCCACCTGCGGGCGCTCGAGGCCTTCGGTGGCGCACCGGCGTTGCTGGTTCCCGACAACGCCAAAGTCGCCGTGATCAAGGCCTGCCATTTTGATCCGCAGGTCAATCGCACCTATGCCGGAATGGCGGCCCATTATGGCAGTGCCGTTTTGCCGACGCGACCGCGCCGGCCGCGCGACAAGGCAAAAGTCGAAGCTGCGGTTCGCATTGTCGAGCGCTGGCTGCTGGGCCGGCTACGCCACCGCGTGTTTTACAGCCTTGCCGACGTCAATGCGGCGATTGGTGACTTGCTCGTCGATCTCAACGACACCCGTGTTCTGCGCCGCGTCGGGCGCACGCGACGGCAGTTGTTTGAAGAGATCGATCATCCCGCTCTGCGGCCGCTGCCCGCCGAACGCTTCGTCTTTGCCGAATGGCGCATACGCCGGGCCGGCCTCGATTATCATGTCGATATCGACAAACATTATTACTCGGTGCCCTACCGATTTGCCCGTGAGCAGGTCGAGGCGCGCATCACCGCCAATACCATCGAGATATTCCACAAGGGCGAGAGGATCGCTGCCCACCGACGCTCGAGCGGCAATGGCAAGCACACGACAACGCCGGAACACATGCCATCATCGCATCGCCGCTTTGCCGACTGGACGATTGAGCGCATTAGCCGCGAAGCATCGGCAATCGGATCGGATGTTGCCTTGCTCTGCGAGCGTATTCTCGCGGATCGGCCGCATCCGGAACAGGGCTACAGAGCCTGCCTGGGCATTATCCGCCTCGTCAAAGCCTTCGAGCGCGAGAGGGTCAATGCGGCCTGCGGCCGGGCATTGGAAATCGGCGCGCGAACCTATGGATCGGTGCGCTCCATTCTCGACAACAATCTCGACCGATCGCCAGCGTCAGCCGGCACAGCCTCACCTGACCCCATCCACCACTCCAACATTCGCGGTCCCCGCTATTACCACTAAGGAGAAGACCTATGCTTGCCCACCCGACCCTTGATAAATTGAACGCCATGGGCCTGACCGGCATGGCCAAGGCGTTCAACGAACTGATCAGCAACGGCGAGAGCGAACAATTGTCCCACGCCGAATGGCTCGGGCTGCTGCTCGAGCGAGAATGGAGCTGGCGCTACGATCGCAAGCTTGCCGCACGTCTGAGGTTCGCCAAGCTGCGCAATCAGGCCGTGCCGGAGGATGTCGATTATCGCAGTGAACGCGGCCTCGATCGCGCCCTGTTCATGAAACTGATCGGCGGCGACTGGATTGATGCCCACGACAATCTTGCCATCTGCGGGCCGTCCGGCGTCGGCAAAAGCTGGTTGGCCTGCGCACTCGGGCATAAAGCCTGTCGCGATGATCGCTCGGTTCTCTACCAGCGCGTTCCGCGGCTGTTTGCCAATCTTGCCCTGGCTCGCGGCGATGGCCGCTATGCAAGCCTGCAGCGAACCCTCGGGCACGTGCAGCTCCTGATCCTCGATGACTGGGGCCTGGAGCCGCTCAACGAGCAGGCGCGCCACGATCTCCTGGAGATTCTCGAAGATCGTTACGGACGCCGCTCGACGATCATTACCAGCCAGCTTCCGGTATCAGCCTGGCACGAGATCATCGGCAATCCAACCTATGCCGATGCCATCCTCGACCGCCTCGTTCACAATGCCCACCGCATCGACCTATCCGGCGAAAGCTTACGGCGAAACTAGCGCCGGAAAGCTTGACTCGCGACCACGATCAACTGACAAACTAAGACAGCCAGCAGGACCCCAACCTCAAGGGGGCGAGATCATCCTGGAATCCGGGGGCGCAATCATCTCGGAACAAAGGGGCGGCTTCATCGGAATCGGCACCCTCGTGCCGGATAAGGTGGCGCGCGGCCAGACCGTCTTCCGCAATCGCTGTGCCAGTTGCCATTTGACCCCAGACATGCAAGTCGATGGCCAGCCGACCGAACGGATGATTCCGCTGATCAACACCCCGCCGGAGGACCTCACGGACATCTGATGGCCTGCAACGCCTATGTCTACAACGGCCCTACCGGCCCGTTGAAAGGCGCTGAGGATCTTGAGGGCAATATCCTGGGCGACAAGGCACCAGTATTCAGTATGCTCGGCAGGCGGCCCTCACGGGAGGCGGGCTTTACGTCGCTAAGTGCTATCTCGATTTCGATCATACCGGTGTCGCGCTTCTACCGCTCATTGGTCAGCCTCAAGTGCAACTTACGCCAGACGACTGGCCAATCGAACGCGCCAAGCGCAATGGCGCCAAGGAAACCTACATCAAGCAAAACAAAATTGCCTTCGACTGGTTCGCCGACTTTCCCTTCTCGCAAACCGACGGCACCGCGCTGATCATCTTAAGGCTTTTGCCGCTACTCGCGCCCGAACAATGGCAAGACGGCGACAAACTATTATCCGAGGTCGGTCTATTTATGGATCCTCGCAATAGACAGACCATTCCTGCCGCGGCGGTTGGGTTTTCTGGTCTAGAAATCCGTCAGACTTCCGAGAAGCGCTGAACTATCACACGCGCCGACATGGTGGGCCAAAAAGCGCGTCGGCGTCGAGACCGTCTGACGGGAGCACCAAGAGTGCGGCGCGACAGACAAGGTGAGAGTGATTTCATCCAGATTGTCGCTCTATAACAGAGGCTACCGGGTGCTCCATATTCTTTTGCACGTGCCTCTTTAGCTATGCCCATCAATGATCTGGCTGCCGGAGAACGCCACAGCGCCTCTAGCCACCAAGCTCTGCAGCAGCAGCGACCATATTTGTAAACAATTAGCCATAGGAATTAACGTCTGAAATCCCACAAACGGAGGCTAAAAGGCATTTATTTTCCGTCATCCGGACGCTGTTTTCCGCGCCCCATCACTATCGATAGTATTCAAGTATCGATAGTTAGCCATCTGAAGGTGATTTCCTTGCCATCTGACGCCGAAATCGCTATTCTTCGATGAGCTTTGATCGAGGAAACGCAATGTCCGAACCGCAACTGTCAGTCCGCAGCACCAAGGCCAGGGATCTGGCGCACGCGCTGGCGCGTCGCACGGGTCAGCCGATCAACAGGCTGGTCGAGCAGGCGCTCGAGCACTACGATCTGGAACTGCGCCAGCAGTCTGCCCGGGCGCCGATCGATGTGCTGTCGGATTTGATGGCCGAAGGCCGGCGTGCGGTCCCGGCCGGCACGACATCGGCGCATGACGATTTCTACGACGAACACGGTTTGCCGCGATGATCGCGGTCGATACGTCGGTCATTCTGGCGATGGCGCTGGCAGAGCGGGAGGCCGAACGGTTCACGCAGTTGATCGGTCGAGAGGCGGTTGCGATCGGCTGGCCGACCCTGCTGGAGGCGCGCATGGTGCTGACAGGCAAGGGATTCCCCAACGCCTCAAAAATTGTCGATCAGCTTGTCCAGCTTCCGAACGTCACGGCGATTGCTTTCGATGAGGCGCATTACCGGGAAGCGGAACGAGCGTTCGACCGCTTCGGCAAAGGCCGCCACCCGGCGACGCTCAACATGGGCGACTGTTTTTCCTATGCTGTTGCGAGGATCACCAAGGCGCCACTGTTGTTCAAGGGCAACGATTTTGGCCAGACGGACCTGAAAATTCACCCGGCATCATCCGGTTGAGGGACAATTGCAAACCAAGCCCGAAATGATCGACAAACATAGAGCGGCGGAATCGGACAGCCAAGCGGTCCACCGACGCGCCGAAGAGCTCGACGCGCTCGACGCCATCCTGCCGTTCGACCGACGCGACCAGCTCGCCGCGCTGCTGACCGACGACGATGTCGCGACCCTGAAACATCTGGCAGCCGAAGGCATGGGCGACAACACATTGAGGGCCCTTGCCTCCGATCTCGGCTACCTCGAGGCCTGGTGCCAGCTTGCAACCGGCTCTCCCCTCCCCTGGCCGGCGCCGGAATCGCTGCTCTTGAAATTCGTCGCTCATCATCTCTGGGATCCGGTCAAGCGCGCCGAGGATCCGGCTCACGGCATGCCGGCCGACGTCGAGGTCGGATTGCGCGCCGAACACCTGCTCAAGGCCGACGGCCCGCACGCCCCAGGCACGGTGCGGCGGCGGCTGACCTCGTGGTCGATCCTCACCCGCTGGCGCGGCCTGATCGGCGCTTTTGCCGCGCCATCGCTCAAGTCCGCGCTGCGGCTTGCCGTTCGCGCCAGCGCCCGGCCGCGGGAACGCAAGAGCAGGAAGGCAGTCACTGGCGAAGTGCTCGCAAAGCTCCTCGAAACATGCGCCTCCGATCGACTGGTTGACGTGCGCGATCGGGCGCTGCTCCTGACCGCCTTCGCCTCCGGCGGCCGTCGCCGCTCCGAAGTGGCGGGATTGCGCGTCGCGGATCTCGTCGACGAGGAGCCTGTTCAGACGGACCCATCGGATGTCAGCTCCCCTCCCCTCCCCTGCCTGTCGATCCGCCTTGGTCGCACCGAAACGATGACGCATGATGACGACGAACACGTGCTGCTGATCGGTCGACCAGTGAGCGCCCTGAAGCATTGGCTGGCGGAAGTGCAGATCAACGACGGGCCGGTGTTCCGGCGCATCGACCAGTGGGGCAACCTCGATCGTCGGGCGCTGACGCCGCAGTCGGTCAACCTGATCCTGAAAAGTCGCTGCAAACAGGCCGGCCTCGATCCGGCACTATTTTCCGCCCATGGACTTCGGTCCGGCTATCTGACCGAGGCGGCCAACCGCGGTGTTTCCCTGCCGGAAGCGATGCAGCAGTCACTGCACAAATCGGTCACCCAAGCGGCGAGCTACTACAACAACGCGGAACGAAAGAATGGACGAGCGGCCCGGCTAATCGTCTAAGCGTGACGACGCACCGAAGAGTGCATCGGCTCGCCTCTCAAACGGCTGCCATTCTTCCGGTTCCGCTTCCGCCTCCGATCTATCGTGCCGGTCAGCACCCGATGCTGCCCTGCCCCAGGCTTCAGCACGCTGCATTAGCGACGCCATCTCTCCCCTCAAGCGATGCGAGCGTTGCAGGTCGGCGGCGTGCTCGGCGTTCTGGCGGGGATCGTAGAATACGGCGATCGCCTCGCCGACTGCCTGTCGTGCCGCCTCCAATTGTCCTTTCAGGCTCTCCAGCTCGGCTTTGGCCGCAAAATACTGTCTCATCACCGCGACAAGTTCGCGGTCACTGGCGCTGATTTCCACGATCCCTCCTCCTTGGTTCCTCTTTGCGGGAACTGATCGATAAGAATGGCAAAATCGGGATAAAGTTCCTGCGGAAACGACAAAAGCAAAGTCGGTCACGCAGGCGGCGAGCTACTACAAGACGCACTGCGCAGTTACGGTCCGAAGAGGCGACGATCCCAGTAAACCGGCTGATAAAGGCTGATCCGAATTTCAGGGAACTCCGAATGAGCTGGATTTATCAAAATATTGCGGTCGAGCCGGGCGACAACACTGGGGACCAACAAGATTACGCTCGTCCTTTCGAGACACCATTGCTCGCCAAACCCCTTGCTCACTGTCGGCGGCATCGCGTCCCAGCCTGGGAGGCCCGGCGAAAAGACCTCATAGGTCAAGCCGCGCGGCATTGTGATTTCCACGTAGTGCTGGGTTGGCGGCAATCGACCGCTGCCATGCACCAGCTTTTCGAGCACCGCCGTTGAGTAGTGCTCGCTGCTGTAAATGATCGGGCTTGCCGGCGTGTTCCAGCGCCCCGGGGCTATGGTTGAGCCGGTTGCGTCGAATATGGGATAGGTCCCTTTCGCATCGCCTATTCGAAGTGCCGACAGCGTGCAATCAGGAATCTGGGCGCTCACGCAGCGCTGCCGTATTTCAGGCTTGCGAGGGTTTCCAGGACGAGTTTGGCGCCGATCTCGCTCTGAATGACCACAGCAATCGGACGTTTGTTCTCGAGCATGGGGTGGGGCCGAAACAGGAATTTACGGGCTTCCTCATCGCTTTGCCAAACATCCAGTGACAGATTCCAAACCCTGGCGACACGCGCGACACGCATCCCTTCGTCCTGTGAGAGCCGAAGCGTCGCCTTTCGGCGTTCATAATAGGTCGCCTTCGGCACCAAGTGATACTTGAATTGGCTGTCATTTGGAGCCAGAAGGTGGACCACGCGCTCCAATGCCGCGACAGGCAACCCGCCCTCTCCGGAGATCGCATTCGACGGGAACGGAAGCTTCAGCATGCCGGCCCGGCCTGACCGCCGCTATAGCGAGCAGCGCTCCGAACGCTTTTGGTGGTGTAGCGCAATCGCGCTGTTTCTTCGGTGGACGGTATGCTGTTTGATCTCGACTGACGCAGTTATGCTGTAATTCGGACCTGGCCGGCAATCCGGCCACCGGACGGCTCAGTTGACGCCGCTTGTTTGCGCCAAGTCGGCCAGACGCTCCTTGCAGATCGCCTCGACAAGACGGTGAAGATGTTCGGTCCGCTCAATGAGCCATGCAAGAGCTTCCTCTGTGATTTCGAAATGCTTGGAGTAACGCGCCTTCACATAGGCCTCGTTGAGTATGTTGTACCAGGCGGTGAAGCGATGCTGGTCACGCGGCCAGGCTTCGACAAGCCGGCGATCCTGGTCTTCGGCGAGGCCGCGCAGAAATTTTAGATTATGCGAAGGCGGGCTGTAGTTGGTTAGGGTGAGGAGCAACGCAGAATAGGCTGACTCAACGGCTTGGTGCAATTCAAACACCGCCAGGTTCAAGTCCCCTTCGGAGAGATAAAACCTCGCACCCTTAGCGAACGCCGTCGAGTACCTGAAAACCCGACCGAAATGCTCCATTGCCACCCTGAGCGCATCGGACGACGCAAGCCGCTTCGGTTCCGCCAGCGGCCGGTCGTCGAGTTCGTAGAGCACAATGCCTTCGCGTAGGATGTCGACGAAGAAATACTGCCCGTCGGCCAGGAAGTTGTTCACCTCGCGGGCGCCATGGACGATCAGTCCAACCGGCGTCGAAACTGCCTTGTCCCACATCAGCCGGTCGGTCGCCTTGTCCCAGTATTGCGGTTCGGCAAGCTTCTTCGAATTGACGATGACGAGGATATCATAGTCGGAGCGATAGCCTTTCATAGTATGCGGCTCGTCGACAAAGGTGCCGCGGGCATAGGAGCCGAACAGGATGATCTTCAGGATCCGACCGCGCTTCTTGAAGCCCGCTGAACTTCCTTCGAGCGCATCGGCGAACTCCTCGTGAATGATCTCCACGACCCGGGCAAGTTCGCGCTGTTTTTTCTCCGGCAGATGTTCGAGGCTCGTTCTCATGTCCAACCGATAGGACAAAGATGACTCGCCGTCTACTGCGGGAATTATGAGTGGCGGCCGCGCCGCGGGCGTCGCCGCGGAGCCTCATTTTCTTGCTGAATGCGCGACCTTCCCTCCCGCCACCGGCGCACATGAACAGCGATGGAAGCATTCCTCCGCCGGACGCAAGCAGAATCCGGCCCGCTTCCGGTCGCCGATCACGAGCCACTGGTCAAACCGGGACGTGATCGCCAATCGCTACCGCGACGTGCGTATCGATACGGACGGGCTCGTTATCGACGAAGATGATATCGTTACCGCGGCGGCATGATAACCTGGATCAATCTCGGCCTGAGCTGGTCGGCCGGTCGCTCGGCACCGCTGTCATGCTTGCGAAAGCGCGCTTCATGCTGGTCGACCCCCGGCGCGCGCGAACAGAGCTACTACAGCGTCCTGGCCCCCAAGCCCGACCACGCGGACCCGGGTCATTCTGAAGATCCGGCACCCGCAGCAGCACAAAGGCCGTCACGCTGCAGACGATGGCCGGTCGCGCCGGCCCTGGAGGAGAACACATATTCCTCCGGCGCTTCCCGGAGGCGACGGGACTCAATCCAACGGAATATCGCCAAAGGTTGAGGATCGGAAGTCGCGCGAGCGTCTCGCCCAGGTATATCGCCTGCGCCTTCCGGTGGTCGACGGAACCCGCCACGCGGGGACGTGATCCTCATTCGGAAGACTCGGCGGCGCCGCAAAACGCATCTGGCGGTTATCCGGCGGTGTATTCGATGTGCGACCGCGCGTTAATACGAAGATTGCGAAGAGATGAGATAATGTAGAATTATGCGAAAATATATTATTAATATAACTCCTCGTTCATCCGATAAACTGAAGAAGCTCCGATAAAAGATCGGAGCCTCTTCAGTTCAACGGAGATCATGGAGGCGACGCAATAAAGCACCGGCACCGCAATACGTCTTCAGAACATCGCCAAGGCAGGGGAACTACAAGGAAATGCTTGAAGGTGTGCCCGCGCAATTAGGAGATTACACAATTGCTCAGACAAGGCAATCAAAAATAAGCGATGACTAATAAGTCATACTAAAGTCGAATCCAAAGAGCGCCCGCCTGCCAGTCACCATCGTCGGCACAGGACCGCATCATGCCGGCTGCCGCATGTTCACGGACAAGGCGACCTTTGATAGATTGACGCCGGCGGAGATGGTAACGCCCGGTTTGAATGCGCCCCGCCAGCCGTCGACACACCGAGGAGACGTCGTGATAATTCGGCTTTCCATTGCATGCGGCCTGATCGCGATAACAGTCGCCATCCAGGCATTATTCATGTCCGCCGGACTGCATGCCTTGCGCCGGATCGACGAGAGGCGGAAATTCTTTGCGTATCGCCACCCGACCGTGGTGACGGTCGCCTGGGTAATATACTTGATATTTCCCATTATAATCGATGTCTGCCTGTGGGCGGCGTTCTATTATGTCGCGGAAGCTTTACCGAGCTTCGAAGAAGCCTTTTACTTCTCGACCGTTACGTTCACCACGGTTGGATACGGCGATATTGTCCTTGGCAGGGATTGGCGCCAGATTGCGACGTTCGAGGCGGTCAATGGCTGGATCATCTTTGGCTGGGCGACAGCGCTCATGATGGCAGTGATCCAGCGCCTTTATTTTCGGGAGCCGGAACCTGGCCGCCACCGCGACTAGAGCGCGTCGCATTCAATTGGGGCCATGCGACGCGCTTTAGGTCTTTATTTTTCATGCAGCCGTTATCCGGAAATGCTGACACTTTCGGGCGACATGCAGTAGATCGGCGCTGGACCCGCGGCATCGGCCCGCGGTTCCGCCTCCCATCACGACGCCGCGGGTGGCAGGAGAAACAGCGTCATTCCGAATATGGCATAGGTCGCCAACGCCATGACACCCATGTACCAAGCCGCGCGTCCGCCGTTGGAAAGAAGGGTCGCGGCCATCGTCGCGACCAGCATCATCGCGACCGCGCCCGGCCAGAACTGCAGGGACATCGGTTCGGGACCGACGAAGTAGCTAACGAGCACCAGTACAGGGGCAACAAAAAGCGCGATCTGCGCGGCGCTGCCGAGCGCAATGCCAACGCTGAGATCGAGGCGATTGGCACGCGCCGCGGAGAAGGCCGTTGTCATCTCTGCGGCGCCGCCCACCAAGGCGACGATGATGAAACCGACGAAGGCAGGCGTCATCCCCAAATGCTCTGCGGCGATCTGCACCGAACCGACGAAAATCTCGCTGACGAGAGCAACCAGTAGCGTAACAGCAACCAGGACGACGATCGCTACGGAAAGCGGCCATGGTTTCTGCTCTTCGTCCTCATGACCGACGCTCGCAAAGAGCTCCCGGTGTGTCCTCAGCGAAAACAGCATGCCCATGCCGTAAACGGCGATCAGAAGTATCGCCAGTCCGAGGCTCAGCTTCTGGGAGAAGGCGGCGGCCGGAGCTCGATCCACTTCGCTGATCACAGAGGGAACCAGAATGGCAATCGTCGCCAGGAACAGCAGACAAGCCTGGAAGCGCGCGTTCACCCTGTTGAATTCCTGCAGGTGATGCTTGAAGCCGCCGAGGAGGAAGGCGCCGCCCAACATGAAGAGCGTGTTGGTGACGATCGCGCCAGCAAGGGAAGCCTTGACCAGCAGATATTGACCCGCCTGCAGGGCCGCGAGCGAAATCACGAGCTCGGTCAGGTTGCCGAGAGTGGCGTTAAGCAGGCCTCCCACCGTATCGCCGGTTTTCGCCGCCACCGCTTCGGTCGCGCGGCTCAACAGCGCGGCGAGTGGTATGATCGCTGCGACCGACAGGAAAAACAGCCACGTGTGCGCCTGTGGCGCCGTCTGCTCTAAAAAGATGACGACAGGCACGAACACGATGAGCGCCAGCAGAGGCGTTCGCCGAAGCTCCGCCAAGGCGGCCTTGCCGATTGCAGCGCCTGGCAGGCCCCCAGAGCTTCCGCCTTTCAAATTGCTCATCACATCGCCCTCCGGAGTCCGGGTGTGTCAGCCGCCGTTCGTCGCTTCGCACTACAGCGCTGCGCGTCCAAACGGACGCGCAAAGATTGCCGTAGAGCTTCGAATTCTGCATGGCGTCCTGGGCGCGCTTCGCCGTTCATTGACCAGTGGGGCGCTCTAACTCTTTGAAGGCGATCCCAAAGAAGATCGTTGCGCATCCCTCCTGGAACCGCGCTAATTGGTGGCCGCTCCGGCATGCGCGCCGCTTTCGAGCGTCTCGTCCAGATGCGGCCGCTTCTTGGGCGGCAGCGCCGGCTGCTCAAGCACTTTCACAGGCGCGCTGATCGTCGCGGCCGCGACCGTGCCGACATTCTTGGCGGTACCGGCAACGACGGCAGTGATGCTGTCGCCCAAGGTGACCTCGGAATCCGTCAGCGTCTGGCCATTGACAATGCGCTGGCCGATCAGTTGCACGATTTGCGGGCTTTCAGCGAACTTGCCATGGTGCAGACTATCCTCGGATTGAACCTTGGTGAGGTCGATCGCGGTGATGCCCGCCCTTTCGAGCTGCGTGCGGTAAGGTTCGGCCGTCGGATCGATCGCGCCGAGCCGCGAGATGTCGCCCGATATGAAGCTCGATACAGCGAGCGCCCGGTCATCCTGCGACACGAAGATCGTGAACTTCGGCCGCCGCTCACTCAGTTCCACGAACTGCTTGGCGAAGACATCGAGATCGATGTCGGGCGATGCGAGGATCACGTTCTTGATCTTGGGCGCGATGCCGCCGTCGCGAATGCCCATCTGCCTGAGCGACTCCATCGTCAGCCAAGTCCCCATCGAATGGGCGAGAATGGTGACTTCGTTGACATCCGGGGCGTTCGCCAAGGAGCGCAGAGCATCCTCGAGGGCCGTTCTCGAATAGTTGGTGCTTTCCTTGTCGTAGTTGTAGTCGAACACACGGGCGCGCGACGGCCAGGTGAACAGCATGGGTGTCGCCTCAGCGCCGGAATCATGCACGATCTGCGCCAGCCGGAACACCGAATCCTCGTAGGTGTTGTTGAAGCCGTGTACGAACAGCAGGATGTTTCCATCGACAGTATGCTCGCGGAACCACGCGCGCGCTTCTTCGCGCGATGGCAGTTCGCGCACGCGGGTCACGGCGAAATCGGTTTCCGGATTGGGAGGCAGGCGGCGCGGCCATTGCACGGTGCCAGGCTTGCGTTTCGAATCCGGCGGGATCGACACCGCGACGTCAGTCAAGGAAAGCGCTGCGTTTCGTTCGCCGGAAAAGAGGGTCGCAGGATTCCCGGACGGCTGGCGCGTCGTCGCGACCAGCATGTCGACCTGCGTTGTCTTACTCGGCGCCGTCAGCGCCACCGGCGTCATCACGCCTTTTGGATGCCCCCCGCATCCGACCAGTACGGCGGCCGCCACCAGCGCGCCTGCAACGGTTCGCCCAGTCCTACCAAGGCTGCGGCGACGCGCGCGGAGACCCCTCATTTGAGGCATCGGTATTCCCCTCTGACACCGCTACCAGACCCCGCGCCAGTTGACCGCGGCCGCGCAACGAATTGATGACGTCCCACGATATATCCGCACTTCAGCGTGTTGCGGAAGCCGGAATCGACTTTCCGCGCAGAACGAATTCTTCCTGACAAGGCGCAAATCACCCGATCGGATCGTTGGATACGGCAGAACCGCCGCCGTTTCGTTGCCGTCGCTCGCCGTTTCGCCAGCTCTTGGCTCTCTACACCACAGCAGGAAAATTCCCCACGCGCAGGCTGCTGCCGCAGCGCCGGCAGGCAGCCCGCCCGAACGATCGATATATTTTGCCGTCATAAAGTCAGTCGGCAACCACGGTCCATTTGTCGTCCGGATCGAAGCGGTCGATGAAGGGTACGATCGCTCCCGTGCTTGGGCCCAGGTCCCGCTCGTAGACGATGCCCTGCTGGTTGACGAGGAAGGTCTTGACGCCGGTCTCGGCATAGGTGACCGGCCAAGCGATCAGACCGAAGCCAGCGATCATGTTGCCGTTGATGGTGTAGTCGTATTTGCCGCCAGCGATGTTGTCGCCCTGTGACGTCAGGATGCGGAAGCGATAGCCGAAATAGCCCTCGCCGGCCTTCGCCTTTTCGAGCGCCGCTTCGCTGATCGCGTCGCCAACCGGGCTTGTCTCCTCGCCCTGATCGGCCGGCCAGTAGAGGCCGTCGGTCTGGCCCGGGCTGCTGATGAGCTTCTGGGCATATTCGAGCACGCCGTCGGCGTCGCGGTCCTGTGCGGCATAGTCCTTCTGCGCCTCGACATAGGCGCGCACCGTCTCGATCGCCTCGAGCTCGTTCTCGCCGACGCGACGGTTGACGATCTCCTCCAGCCCGACATAGGTGTCGAACGCCCATTTTCCGTCCTCGCCCTTGGTGAGCGGGAACGGCAGTGGCCAGAGGCGATCGCCGATTTCGAGAACCTTGCGTCCTTCGAGATCGCGAACGACGACATTGCGGGCCGCCCCCTCGCGAATGAGCGCGAAGGTTTCCATGATCCCTTCGCCCGTCCTGAGCTTGGCCGCATCGAGGCCCAGCAGCTTCGCCAGGCCATCGAAATCATTCGCGGCGAGCGTCGATTTGAAGGCCTCCACCGCCTTCAGCGGATCGTCGAACGCCGGCGGGTCTTCGGCCGCGGCATAGTCGTCGATGATGCCTGCCGGTTGCTGCGCCTGGTCCGGCTGCTCGGCCTGCGCGAGGGCGACGTCGATGGCAAGCGCGCTCGCAAGCGAGAGCGCCGATCCGAGGAGAAGGGTGTGCAAAAGCTTGGTCATGGCCGTTCTCCTCCTTGTCAGCGCCTGCGTCCACCACCGCCGCGGCCTCCGCCGCCACGGGCCATCGGCGGCCTGCCGCCACCGCGGCTCATCTGGGGCCGTCCGCCGCCGCGCTGACCGCCGCCCATGCTGTGACCGCCACGCCGCGACGAGGCGACCTCGCGCCGGCCCGAATTGACGTTGCCGAGGCCGGGTGGCTTCTTCGGCCGGTTCTGCGCCTTCGAAGCCATCTTCTTCTTGCCGGCTGGCCGGTTGGCAGAGGGCTTGCTGCCGCCCTTCGGCCGGTTGACGCTTGGCTTGCCGCCGTCGGCTCTCGCCTTTGCCGCCGCCTGCCCGCCACCGGGCCGCGCCGCGGTATCCCGTCTCGGTTGGGCCTTCAGCCCTTCGAGCGTGCTCTTACGCACATCCGTGAGCTGGCCGCCACCGCCGCCCGGTCGCGCCTGCGGCCGGTCGCGATTGATCTCGGCGGCGCGGTTGCGCAGGTTGTTGTTGCCGTTGGCCTTGATGTTGTTCTTGAGGTTGGTGCGATCGAACTTGTTGAGCTGGTCGCGGTCGAAACTGATCTTGCTACGGTCGACATTCTTCCAGTCGATGTCGTTCCAGTTGACCTTGCCGTCGAAGTCGATGTTGTTGAAACACTTGTTGCAGTCAACGTTAATGTCGCCGTCCCAGCGGCCACCCCATACACCCCAATCGTCCCAGTCGACGATGGCGGCGAAGGCCGCGCCAGTGACGGCACCAGCAAAGAAGGCCGCCCCGGGATACCAATAGGCAGGATAGGGGTCTTCATAATAGCTGATCGGCGCCGGTGCATAATCTGGCACATAAAGCATCTCCGGCGGATACTGCGGCACGTAGATCGTTTCCGGATTTGCCGACTGGATGATGATGTTGTCACCCTCCTCGACCACCTTCACCTTGTCGTCCGTCTTGATAATGTCCTTGGCGACCGCCTCGTCGCGCAACTGCTGGATGGCAATCAGCACATCCTTCTGCTGATTGGCGATCGCCTCGCCGAAGGATTGCGTCCATTCGAGGTCTTCGCTCATCATCTTGACGACCTGAGGATAGTTCAGCAGCGAGACAACGCTGCCGTCCCAATCTTCCTTGGGCTTCAGGTCAGGTTTTTTCTCGCGCGCCTCCAGGAACCGCTCGGCCTCGACGATTTGCAAGGGATAGAGCGAAGCCGCGGAGATCAGCGCCACCAGTTCGTCCGGATAGAGCGCGATGCGGGCTACCAGCACCTCAAGCTCGTCATCCGTCAGCGGTTCGGGTGCGGCCTCGGCTGGCGCAGCAGGAGCAGCCGCCGTCTGCTGGGCCAAAGCTTTCGTTGGAAGAAGGAAGCCGCCGCCGATGTGCAGCAGCGAGATTGCCGCAAGAGCGGTCGCCCCCCGCAGGATTGACTTGATCATGACAACGCCTCCCAAAATCGCCCGTCGGAGAACGTGTCGCTTTCTCGACGAAGCGGTTACCGTTCTAAGACGAGCCCTGTCGTACAAGTCGCAAGCGAGATTAGCACTCTTGATCGTTGCATCAAAGCCACAGCAATCAATGGTTTTCAACTCTGGCCGAGCGGCGCCGATTGTGCCAGATGGACCATGGTACCCTTGGAGACTGGAAGCCGTGAAACAACCGCGCCGCTCACCGAAGAGACAGGGCGAAACGAAAGCAGAGGCCGGCAAGCGCGTGACGCTCGCGCGTGCGCTCTCCAAACTCGGCTATTGCTCCCGCACGCAGGCCGAAAAGCTGATCGCCGACGGCCGCGTCAGCGTCGGCGGTCGAACGACGACGGATCTTTCGCGCTGGGTCGATATCGACGCCGACAGGATTGCCGTCGACGGTGTCGTAATCGCGGCGGAAGCAAAGACCTACCTGATGCTGAACAAGCCGCGCGGGCTTGTCACCACGCGTGACGACCCGGAGGGGCGGCCGACAGTCTATTCTTGCCTCGGTGCCGCGGACGCGCGGTTTCTCTCGCCGGTCGGGCGGCTCGACAAGGCGAGCGAGGGACTGCTGCTCTTCACCAACGACACGGTCTTGGCACAGCGCCTGCTGGACCCGGAGACGCATCTCGGCAAGATCTACCATGTGCAGGTGGACGGCATCTTCGATGACGCCGCGGTCGCGGGAATGATGGAGGGGGTCGTGGAAGGCGGCGAACGGCTGCGGGCCAGGAACGTGCAGCGGCTGAGAAGCGGCGAACGCAACAGCTGGATCGAGGTCGAGCTGCAGGAGGGACGCAACCGCCAGATCCGCCGCATGCTGGACGTGCTCGGCTTCGAGTGCCTGCGGCTCGTGCGTGTGTCGATCGGCGAGATAAAGCTCGGCGACCTGGCGAAAGGTGCGGTCCGGCCTCTGACAGAGGCCGAGATCCGATATCTCCGGCAGCGCACCGGCCTTGAGGTTTGAGCAATGCGATGGGTGGAAATCCACCCATCGTCCGGCCCTCTTGTTTCCAAATCCACCCATATCACGCGCATCAAGCACGGAAATCGGCAAAGTGACCGCCAGCGGCGGTTGTCTGTGCTAAAATCCCATCTGCAAATAGGCGATCCAGTACCGGCACGGGAGGAACCATGCCGGCTGGTCCATAATTTCATCGGGAGGAAAAGATGAAAATTCTGCAAGCGCTTTTGGGCGCTGTCGCCGCCGTTTCCCTTTTTGCCGCTTCGGCCAGCGCCCAAAACTATCCGGAGCGTTCGATCACGATGGTCGTGCCGTTCTCGGCCGGTGGCCCGACCGACACGGTCGCCCGTCTCGTCGCCGAGTCGATGTCCAAGGATCTCGGCCAGCAGATCATCGTCGAGAACGTCGGCGGCGCCGGCGGCACGCTTGGCGCGGGCCGCGTCGCCCAGGCGGATCCCGACGGCTATACGGTGCTGCTCCACCATATCGGCATGGCGACCAGCGCCACACTCTATCGCAAGCTCGCCTACGACACGCTGAATGCCTTCGAATATGTCGGCCTCGTCACCGAAGTTCCAATGACGATCGTCGCCCGCAAGGACTTCGAACCGAGCGATCTCAAGGGGCTGATCGACTACGTCAAGGCCAACAAGGACACGGTGACGGTCGCCAATGCCGGCATCGGCGCCGCCTCGCATCTCTGCGGTATGATGTTCATGAGCGCGATCGATACCCAGCTCACGACCGTGCCGTACAAGGGCACCGGCCCGGCGATGACCGATCTGCTCGGCGGCCAGGTCGACATCATGTGCGACCAGACGACCAATACCACGAAGCAGATCCAGGGCGGCACGATCAAGGCCTACGCGGTCACTTCGCCTGCCCGTCTGAAGATCTTCCCCGATCTGCCGACGGCGCAAGAAGCCGGTCTTTCCGGTTTCCAGGTCGGCATCTGGCACGGCATCTATGCGCCGAAGGGTACGCCTGCCGAGGTGACCGAGCGCCTGTCGAAGTCGCTGCAGCTGGCGCTCAAGGATGAGAACGTCGTCGCCCGCTTTGCCGAGCTCGGCACGGAACCGTCGAGCGAGGCGGACGCGACGCCGGCAGCGCTAAAGGCCAAGCTCGAAAGCGAGATCGCCCGCTGGAAGCCGGTAATCGAGGCCGCCGGTCAGTACGCCGACTGATCGCGTGAGAGAACGCGCCGCCGCCACCGCCTGTCGCAAGACAGAATGGCGGCGGCAACCCGTTTCCGTTTGGTATGGACGCATCCTTCCTCGTCCCGGGTCGGGGCCAAGAGGGGACGTTGACAGCTGTCAACTCGATAAGGGTCCGGCGCCCTGCCCGGACAATGAGACGCGAGCACATACGCCTACAGGCTGCGCGTCTTAGTAGGCGCACAAAGGACGCTGCAGCACTTTGAATTACTGCATGTTTTTATCCCTAAATCGGCTACGATTGAAGGAACCATGCAAGAGAAGGGGAGCACGGCTCAACGGCTCCCGAACAAAATGGGGACACGATGAAATCCATCTCCTTCGACACGACCAATGCCCTGTGCGGCGGCATCCTGACGGCCGTCGGGCTGTTCTTCGCTTGGCAGTCGCTTAGCCTCGATCTCGGCACCGCCTTCCGCATGGGTCCCGGCTACTTCCCGCTTCTTCTTGCCGGCGTATTGACGCTGCTCGGCGTCGTCATCCTCGTACAGTCGACCCGCGTGCAAGGCGAACCGATGGGGGCGATCGCAATCCGCGGCATGTTCTTCATCCTGCCCGCGCCGATCTTTTTCGGGCTCACAGTGCGAGGCCTGGGTTTTGCGCCGGCAATCTTCTTCACGGCGCTCATCGCCTGTTTTGCCTCGCATCGCATGAAGCCGCATTGGGCGATCGCCATTTCGCTGGTGCTGGCCGTCTTTTCGGTGGCGGTGTTCAGTTATGGGCTCAAACTGCCCTTCGAACGCTTCGGCCCCTGGGTCCGGTTCTAGGAGGCGGTCATGGATCTTTTCAGCAATCTGGCCCTCGGCTTTACCACCGCCGCCTCGCCGGCCAACCTTCTTTTCTGCCTGATCGGCGTTATGCTCGGCACGCTGATCGGCGTGCTGCCAGGCATCGGCGCCACGGCGACGATCGCCATGCTGCTCCCGATCACGTTCCAGCTCGAGCCGGTCTCCTCGCTGATCATGCTCGCCGGCATCTACTACGGCGCGCAGTACGGCGGTTCGACCACGGCAATCCTGATCAACATGCCAGGCGAATCCTCCTCCGCGGTCACAGCGATCGATGGCTACCAGATGGCACGCAACGGCCGCGCCGGTGCAGCGCTCGCAATTGCGGCGCTCGGCTCGTTCTTTGCCGGAACCGTCTCGACCTTTCTCGTTGCAATCTTCGCGCCGCCGCTCACCGAAATCGCGCTGGAGTTTGGCGCGGCCGAATATTTCTCGCTGATGATCGTCGGCCTCGTCTCCTCGGTCGCACTGGCGCACGGCTCGATCGTCAAGGCGCTGGCAATGGTCGCGCTCGGGCTTCTGCTCGGCCTCGTCGGTACCGACATCTACACCGGCACGCCGCGCTTCACCCTCGGCATCCGCGAATATGCCGACGGGCTCAATTTCGTGGCGCTCGCCGTCGGCGTCTTCGGCATTGCCGAAATCCTGCGAAACCTCGAAAACGAGAAGACCCGCGAAGTGCTGATGGCGAAGGTCAGCGACCTGATGCCGACGCGCGACGATTTCAAGCGGATGTTCGCTCCCGTGGTGCGCGGCACCGTGATCGGCTCGGCGCTCGGCATCCTGCCGGGCGGCGGTGCGATCCTCGCGGCCTTTGCTTCCTACACGGTTGAAAAACGCATCTCGGATCGGCCCGAGGAATTCGGCCGCGGCGCCATCGCCGGTGTCGCGGGCCCGGAAAGCGCCAACAATGCCGGCGCGCAGACCTCGTTCATCCCTCTGCTCACCCTCGGCATCCCGGCAAACCCGGTGATGGCGCTGATGATCGGTGCGATGATCATCCAGGGCATCGTCCCCGGTCCGAACGTGGCGGTCGAACAGCCGGCGCTCTTCTGGGGCATCATCGCCTCGATGTGGATCGGCAACCTGATGCTGGTGGTCTTAAACCTGCCGCTGATCGGGCTCTGGGTGAAGCTCCTGAAGATCCCTTATTTCGTGCTGTTTCCGATCATCATGGCCTTCTGCTCGATCGGGGTCTACAGCGTCAATTCCAACGTCTACGATCTTTACGCGGTCGCCTTCTTCGGCCTCGTCGGCTACCTGCTCCTGAAGCTGCGCTGCGAGCCGGCGCCGCTCCTGCTCGGCTTCGTGCTCGGGCCGCTGCTCGAAGAGAACCTCAGGCGCGCCATGATCCTGTCGCGCGGCGACCCGACGACCTTCGTCACCCGTCCGATCAGCGCCGTCCTGCTGCTGATCGCAGCGATCGTGCTCGTCGTCGTCTTCCTGCCTGCCGTCAAGGCCAAGCGCGAGGAGGTCTTCGTCGAGGAGGATTGAGCGCGCCAAATGCCGCCGTCAGCCCCTTCACGGTTGACAGCGGCGCCCAAAAGGAACCTCATTGAGGTCGGGGACCGACGAGCAATCGGCGTGTGCCCCGACTTCACCGATCCCGATCCCACTGCATGTTCCTTGGATCGGGGCCGATTTGCGGACAAGACACGCAGCAATTCAAAGTACTACAGCGACTTTTGTGCGGCTGAAAAGACGCACGGCTACAGGAGGAGGTTCCATGATCCAGCGTCTGCTGGCCGCAGGCAGCCTGCTTTTTGCCGTTGGAGCAGCGCAGGCCGACGAGACGGCGTTTCTCGGATCACTCGAAGGACAGTGGACCGGCAGCGGCATGGTGAAACTCCGGATCAACCGGTCGCCGATGAACGTGTCCTGCGTCTTCAATTCCGAGGCCAGCGGTCAGGCCCTGTCGATGAAGGGAACCTGTCGCAGCCTGATTGTCGTGTCACGCGCCGTTGGCGCCGACTTGAAGGTCAATGGGGCAAGCTACAGCGGCACCTATGTCGGGCCGAGCGGCAGACGGGCCGGCTTGACCGGAAGCCGAAGCGGCAATGCGATCAACCTCACGATCCGCTGGCCGAGGCTGGTAAACGGCGACCGCAGCGCAAACCTGACCGTGCAGAAGGTCGGACAGAACGGCATGAGACTCGTGACGACTGATGTCGACCCGAGCTCCGGCGACAGCGTCGTCACCAGCGACATCAACCTGCGCCGGCAATGAACGTCGCCGAACGCAAAGCGCTGACTCATTGCAGAATAATGCAGGCTAAAGCACGCCCCAGCCGCGATACCGTCCCCTGCCCGTCATCTCGCGCACGCCGAGTTCGCGGACCAGATTGAGGGCGCTACGCGGCGTGACACCGACATGGCGGGCGATCAGCGCCGTCGAGACGATCGGCCTCGACAGAACGAGATCGATCAACCCAGGGAGATTGCTGCTGGACCGGCGGTCCCTGACCCGCATCTCCATCTGCGTTTTTGCCAGAGAAAGGCGATCGAGTTCCTTCAAGCCGAGATCGGCCGTCACCGACATCGCCTCAAGAAATGCAAGGAGCCGCGTCAGCCTGTCCTTTGACCGGCGGCGTTCGTGGCGGATGGTCTTCAGGCCGGTGTTGAACGCCAGCACGTGCGAGGACACTTTTCCGCGAAAACGCAGGTAGGCTCCGACGAGCAGCGAGCCGAGCCAGTGCTGGCGCCTCAGCGGCTCGATGTGGTCCCAGGCGTCGAAGAGAATTGCCGCCCCGAGAGAAGCTGGCAACTGATCGGCCGTCGAAAGCACGGCACGCCAGGCATCGAGCCGCCGCTCTTCGTCCCAATCCTCTTCGAACAGCAATCCGAGCTGGCCCAAGGGTTCCGCGCTCGCCTTCGCGGCTGCCGACGCCGCCGGCTCCATATCGGCGATGCCGCTCGCGTGAATATCGAGCAAGCGTCGTGAGCGCGCCATCGCCGCATCGAGTTCGGCAAATTCGGCGGCGAGCGGATTCTCATCCATTTCGTCTTCCTTGTCCGAAAGCCCGATATCCCGATGACCTTCGACGGGGCGATCGTTGTGCTCGGTAACCCCACCCTCGCCTCTCAGCGCGTTCAGTCCGGCGCTCGTCAGCGCCCAGTCCCGATCGGCAAGATCCAGCCGGCGGCGGGCGCGCAGCACCGCATGGGCGATCGTCAACTCATGGGAGGGTGCGCGCGCATCCATATGTGCATCGTGCAGCACGAGGTCTTCGACATGCACCAGTTCACCGGCGACCCAGAGCGCCGCGGCCGCATCGAAGAACTGCCCACGCTCGCGAAACCCCTCCGAAACCGGGTGCCGACCAGCCCGCTCGTCGAGACGCGCAAGGCTGTCTTCCGCCGCAATCAGGGCCGGCAGCAGTGTTGGATGAAGCGGATCCGGGGTCTCGTATGTCATTTTAAAGACGAAGCGTTATCGACGAAACGGAAGGTAACACGCGATATCTTTCCGTCACAGGCTTCCCGGCCTTTCTCCCCTGCTAATATCCGCGTCGACCCTGGGTCGTTCGAAAAGGTGACCCCGGCGCCGGCCCACGCGCGTATTGCGCCGCAGCCTCGACTTCGACGCGCTCGGACGAGTTGACAGCTGTCAACACGCACCGCGGTCGGGCGACATTCTTTTCGTCGCGACGGCGTCGGATCGGCGGCCGCAGCCGTCAAGAACCTGCGAGACGATCGTGCGGGCGCGCCGTTGACAGCTGTCAACTGACATCGATATGAAGTCGGCCACGATCGAAATGCCGGCTGCATTCCTCGGAGAAGACGGGCCGGAGGGTCAGGAATGACGGGTAGCTTGCGACGTCGCTGCGGTTCTCATTCGAGGCCGAGCGTCATGCAGGCATGGGTCAATCGGCGTTTCGTGACCGTGCCTTACTGAATGCGCGAGAGCGCAGCAGCAGGATGGAAAGTCGAAAGCAATTCCCCGACTGTCGAAGTTACAGGCCGCACCTTTGAGACCGATGGACAGGTCGGCTGTTGCGGAAAGAGCTGTCGGCAAAGAATGGAGAGCCCATGGCAAGCGTTCTGGCGGCAAGTGGCGGCGTCAAACAGGTGATATGCATCAACTGGGGCACGAAATACGGTCCGCCCTTCATCAACCGGCTTTACGCCATGGTGGCACGCAACATCACGCCGCCTTTCACCTTCACCTGTTTCACCGATAACCGCAGCGGCCTGCGTCCCGAGATCCTTTGCGAAGATCTGCCACCGCTCGATGTCGCGATGCCGGTGAACAGCAAAGGCATCTGGCCGAAAGCGCGGCTGTGGGGTCCGAAGCTCGGCAACCTCACCGGTCCGGTCCTGTTCCTCGACCTCGATCTGGTGATCGTCGGATCGCTCGATGCCTTCTTCCAGTATGGCGGGGCGGATGACGTGATATTGGCGCGTAACCAGACGACGCCCTTTGAACGCCTCGGACAGACGTCGTTGTTCCGGTTTCCGGTCGGCAAGCTCGTTCCGTTGCAGGAAAAGTTCCGCGCCGACCCGCAGGGCGTGGCTGATGAATACAGCTTCGAACAACGCTTCGTAACCCGCAACGCCCCGGGCGGCGTCAAACTCTTTCCGCGGCGCTGGGTTCTGCATTTCCGCCAGGATTGCCGCTGGCCCTTCCCGCTCAACTATTTCCTGGCACCGCGGCTGCCTGCCGATGGCCGCGTCGTGATCTTCCCCCGTAACCTCCTGCCGCAACATGCGATCGATGGGCAGTTCGGCTACAAGGGGCGTCCGGCGTCACCGCTTGGACATATCCGCGACCTGTTTTCGCGTGACCGCCGGCAGAAAGGCGTGTTCGGCTATCTGCGCCACTACATCCGTCCGACGCCATGGGTGGCGGAACACTGGCGCGAGTGAGCGGCGACTGGCGAGCCGCCTTTCATCGAAGGGGGGGAGCGTGCACCTTCGTTTGTTGAGGCGTCATGCCGCTCGCAAAGCCTTTACGCGCATTTCATGGAGTTGTTTTCCTGCTTGCTTCCTTGAACCGGGAAAGGCTTTGGCGTCTGACAGGACGGCGCGCTGCGGGACCCTCTAAGCTTGAGCCGCGTCAGCTGATTTTCAGCCTACGGGCGCCGGGTCAGCCATGCTGTTGACAGCTGTCAACCTTGGATACTTGTCGGGTTCGAGGAGGCTCGCCGGCTTCGTTCTTATCCGGCTGCCGACAATGCGGAATGTCGCTGTTTCTGGATGTCCGAGGTGTCGGAAATTATGGGCGAGTTAGCTTCCGCAACGGGAAATTAAACTCTTTTCTGCCAATGCGTTACGATAGACGCAGAATTGTTAAGAAACCACCACCAGACCCATGCCAAATGCATATCCGGGCGAATCCGTTACGCCGCCCAGTTTCCAATATTTCGCTCGGCAAGGCAATGGTTCAGCACGATGCTGGCCAACGACAGTATCACTTGTCCCCTGCCCTATCTCGTTGCACACGGGCCGACGGGAAGTTTCCTTCCGGTGATTGCGCGTCGCGTTCAAGCGGACTGATGCGCGCCTGTAGGTCATGCTTTTGTGTATGTCGTCGCCCCAAGATCGCTGCACCCTTTTGAGCGACATGCATTAACTCGCTAGGGCAAAGCCTCCACTTCTCCTTGCCCGACTCAACGCCGCGACCATCGGGGCAAGGGAAAATTCCTGACGTTGCGCGCGCCTGGTGAGTTCACGGAGATAGCCGCCCGGCGACGTGATCTGTTCCGCTCTTTCGAGGATGCAGGCGACGACGGTCGCCGTGTTCTCGCAGCCAAGGACGGAGCAGGCCTCGTCATAAGCATCGGAGCTGACATTGAGCATAGAACGGACGACGATCGCGGCCGTCATCAGATCCTTCCAACTCGAAATCCGGCCCGAAGGCCCATAGTCGGCGATCTGCGGGCAGGCTTGCAGAACGGCCGGCAGCGGGATTTCGCGGTTCGGTCGTTGAGATACGGTAGTCGAGCGATCGACGGCGATGGAAGGCGACGATGCTTTGCGTGGCGTGGGTTTCGGTGGCTGTTCTTTCAAAATCTCTGCAACGTTTGCATCGGTTGCTTTTCGCAAAACCGGTTCAGCTCCTTTTCCTAAGCCAACTTCAGATTCAGAAAGAGAGTCTGGATGTGAATTCTGTATGTGGCATCCATTCTGGTGATCATAGGTGTCCGTTTTTTGGAAATTGAGCAAGTTTTCCAATCGGTTGGCGAGATCGCAACGAAGGCGGTCCATTGAACTCAGCACTGCTTCGATTTCTGCGGTTGAGGGCTTGCGGGGAAGCTCGTTTATGAGCTCTTCAAACATCAGCTCGTAGTCCTGCCAATCGCTTTGGGGAGCGCTTTCGTGAATGAGCTCCAGCAACTTGGCAACGTCGCGCCGGCAGAGGGTCAATCTCTCACGCATGATGCGCAGATGCTGCCGTTCGGCGGCGAGCTCGGCGGCGGCGGTTTCAAATTCGGCCGCGCGTGCGATGAGCGGCGAAAGATCGAAGCCAAAAGCTTCGCCGACGGCACCGCCGTGGCTTCGCCGGGCGTAGCGCTTGCCATTCGGACTGTCGCGCCGAAGGATCAAGCCTGCTTCGACGAGCGCTGCGAGGTGTCGCCGCAAGGTCGTCCCGGCCATGCCATGCGCTCGAAGCGAAAGCTGGGCATTGGACGGAAAAACGACAAGGCCGGCGTCCCTGGACAGTTCCGTGCCGGGATAAAAGCTGAGCAGCGCGTTCAGCACCGCCAGAGAGCGATCGGAGACGGCAACCACGGTTTTGGCTTCGCAGAGCCAGCGAAACAATTTCCACTTGTCGACCGATCGCTCCGGCCGGGTGCGGCCGGCAGTGATTTGGCTTGCGAGCATGCCAAGCGTCATCGGCCGCCGCCCAAAGGGCGTCGTCACACTTCCACGTTCCATTTTTCTTCACCTTATCCAAGGCAAAAGAAAACCGTTCGCCGAAACGACGTCAAAAACTCTTGACACTGATTCGCGGAAATGGGATTCTCTAGTTGCTACACGAGAGAAGGGTTTCCGCAGCGCTAGTCGTTCGGAAGCCTTTTTCTTTTGCTCTGTTTAATCTCCTGTTTCCTGTTGGTATTCGAGGTACAGAGATTGCAGCCTCTGCCTCACGAAATCGGCAAATCCCGGCGCAACCTTCCTGCTGAAGGCAAGAGTCGTTTCTGACTCCGTCTCGCGGATGCGTACGGGACGTGTGCGGTCAGGCGCGATCCAGGCTTCCGCCTTTGGGCTCTCCTTGGCGGTACTGAGGAAGCCGAACAGCTTTTCGAAGCGCTGATCGCTTGCACCGGCCGGAAACTCGGTCTCTCCGACAAATTCGAGCGCCCGCGACCGGTTTCCATCGAGATCGAGAAGATCCGCGAGTTCCATCCATCGCCGGCGTCCAAAACCGGGCGCGGCACCGACCGTCTCGATCACCTCGACCGGTAGCCGGCGCACGACCGTGATCATTTTCGAGAGCGCCGCCTTGTCGACGCCAAGCGACGACATGATGATCTCGCGCGAGAAGCCGCGGTCCTCCAGACGCGTCGCAAACAGCGCACGCTCGATGAAGGAGAGATCCGTGCGGGCGTTGTTTTCCTGCCCCTGGGAGACGACGAGTTGTTCATCACTGAGATTGCGAATGACCGCCTTGACCGTCCCGCCGATTTCACGCTGCGCCGCCAGCCGCCGGTGGCCATAGGCGACTTGGTAGCGCTCCTTCGCCGTCGGATGCGGCCTGACGAGGATCGGCACCTGTTGTCCGTGGTCACGGATCTGCTGCACAAGCGCGGCTTGGGCCTCGGCGGTAACGCCGAGGCGGTCGACAACGAAGGAGGCATCGATCAGCGAGGGATCGAGATCGACGATCGATTGCCCTTCGGCGAGCTGGCGCTCCAGTTCCTCGGCGCGTTCCACCTTCTGCGTGATGTTCGAGAGCGATCTCGTAATCCCGCCGACGAGGCCGCTTGGGCGGTGGCCCGCTGCAAGGCCGGCAATCGGACGCTCGACGGCTGGCCGCTCTCCGTCGAGCGAAGCCGTCGGACTGTCGGAAATGCCGATCAGGTTCTTGCGCGCCATCGATTACTTCCTTCCCCAGACCTTGCGGATCATCTCTTCGATCTCCGCATTGACGAGCGAGAGCGACTCCATCGCCCGGTCATAGGTGCCGCGAATGAATTGCGAGCGCTCCACCTCGTAGAGCGTCTGCTTGGTGACGCCGGCGTCCGAGATGGCGGTCGACTTCACCATGGCATTGTGGAGCATGCGGTTGCCGAAGATCGCGCGCATGAAGCCGGTCATCTGGCTTTGCGGCCCATCGTTCGGCTCGAAACGGGTGACGAGATAGCGCATCCAGTCGTAGCTTGTGCGCCCACCGGCCTTTTCCACCACGGTCATGAGGTCGCTCGTCATGGACAGGAACTGCGACATCGACATCACGTCGAGCATCTGCGGATGCACGGTGATGAGCACCGACGTCGCGGCGCAGAGCGCCGACATGGTCAGAAAGCCGAGCTGCGGCGGGCAGTCGATGACGACGATATCGTAGAAACCCTCGATCTCCGAAAGCGTCTCGCCAATTCGCGCGAAGAACAAGGTTTCGGCCGATCCGCCGATCATGGCCTTCGGCGTTTCGTGTTCGAACTCCATCAGCTCGAGATTGCCGGGGATCAGGTGGAGATTGGCGGTGTAGGTGGAGCGGACAACGTCGGCGATCGGGCGCGGGTTGTCGTAGCGGATGGCGCCATAAAGTGTTTCCGCCTCGCCGACGTCGAGCTCCGGCTGGTGGCCGAAGAGGGCAGAAAGCGAAGCCTGCGGATCGAGGTCGATCGCCAGCACGCGATAGCCGCGCAGCGCGAGATATTGGGAGAGATGGGCGGACGTCGTCGTCTTGCCCGAGCCGCCCTTGAAATTCATCACCGATATGACCTGGAGCTTTTCGCCCGGCCGGCGGTGAGGGATGTATTTTCCGGTCTTCGCGCCTTCGTCGAGCACACGACGGATGCGATCGATATCCTCGACGGCATACATGCGCCGGCCGTTTGACAGCGGCTGCGGCCCGTGGCCTTCTGACGCGATCTGGCGCAGGTAACCTTCACCGATTCCGATGAAGGCCGCGGCCTCGGCCGGAGTGAACAGCCGCATTGTTTTTTGCGCCGTCGGGGAGAAGATCTTTTTCTGATGTTCCTGCAACTGATGAGCAAGCTCCTGAGCGTCGGCAGACAGGAGGGATGGCAAATGCTCCTGCTCCTCAAGACTCTGGATTTTCTGCTGCAACAT